>NZ_CAWOOJ010000002.1:0-697030 GCF_963883145.1 Escherichia sp. E4385 | reverse complement strand
AAACAGAATTTGCCTGGCGGCCGTAGCGCGGTGGTCCCACCTGACCCCATGCCGAACTCAGAAGTGAAACGCCGTAGCGCCGATGGTAGTGTGGGGTCTCCCCATGCGAGAGTAGGGAACTGCCAGGCATCAAATAAAGCGAAAGGCCATCCGTCAGGATGGCCTTTTTGCGTTGATGCAGAAAAAAATGCCGGATGCGGCGCTGGCGCGTCTTATCCAGTCTACGCAGGCATGGTAGGGGGGTAGCTTATTTCCCCACATACGCCAGATTCAGCAACGGATACGGTTTCCCCAAATCGTCCACCTCAGAGCGCCCTGTAACCTTAAAGCCCATCTTCTTATAGAACCCAACCGCCTGCTCATTTTGCTCATTAACGTTGGTTGTCAGTTCCGGTGCCATCGAGAGCGCATGCTCCACCAGCATCCGACCCACGCCGCAGCCGCGCACATCAGGATCGATAAACAGCGCATCCATATGCAGCCCACTTAATAACATAAACCCAACCGGCTGATCCCGCTCATTAACCGCGACCCACAACGGTGCTTCCGGCAGAAAGGAACGCACCAGCTCTTCCAATTCGGCCCTATACTCTGCTGATAAAAAATCGTGGGTGGCATCGACAGAACGACACCAAATCGCAACGAGTTCCTCCCCTTCCTCATGCCGTGAGCGGCGAATACTAATAACCATTTTCTCTCCTTTTAGTCATTCTTATATTCTAACGTAGCCTTTTCCTTGAAACTTTCTCACCTTCAACATGCAGGCTCGACATTGGTAAATTTTCTGGTTATCTTCAGCTATCTGGATGTCTAAACGTATAAGCGTATGTAGTGAGGTAATCAGGTTATGCCGATTCGTGTGCCGGACGAGCTACCCGCCGTCAATTTCTTGCGTGAAGAAAACGTCTTTGTGATGACAACTTCTCGCGCGTCTGGTCAGGAAATTCGTCCGCTAAAGGTGCTTATCCTTAACCTGATGCCGAAGAAGATTGAAACTGAAAATCAGTTTCTGCGTCTGCTTTCAAACTCGCCTTTGCAGGTCGATATTCAGCTGTTGCGCATCGATTCCCGCGAATCGCGCAATACGCCCGCAGAGCATCTGAACAACTTCTATTGCAACTTTGAAGATATTCAGGAGCAGAACTTTGATGGCCTGATCGTCACCGGCGCGCCGCTGGGCCTGGTGGAATTTAATGACGTCGCTTACTGGCCGCAGATCAAACAGGTGCTGGAGTGGTCGAAAGATCACGTCACCTCAACGCTGTTTGTCTGTTGGGCGGTCCAGGCAGCGCTCAATATCCTCTACGGCATTCCTAAGCAAACCCGCACCGACAAACTCTCTGGCGTTTACGAGCATCATATTCTCCATCCTCATGCACTTCTGACGCGTGGCTTTGATGATTCATTTCTGGCGCCACATTCGCGCTATGCTGACTTTCCGGCAGCGTTGATTCGTGATTATACCGATCTGGAAATTCTGGCAGAGACAGAAGAAGGGGATGCCTATCTGTTTGCCAGCAAAGATAAGCGCATTGCCTTTGTGACGGGCCATCCCGAATATGATGCGCAAACGCTGGCGCAGGAATATTTCCGCGATGTGGAAGCCGGGCTAGACCCGGATGTACCGTATAATTATTTCCCGCACAACGATCCGCAAAACAAACCGCGAGCGAGCTGGCGCAGTCATGGCAATTTGCTGTTTACCAACTGGCTCAACTATTACGTCTACCAGATCACGCCATACGATCTACGCCGTATGAATCCTACACTGGATTAATCTTCTGTGGCGGTCGATCGTTAAGCGATTCAGCACTTTACCTCAGGCACCTTCGGGTGCCTTTTTTATTTCCGAAACACACCTCAGCAGGTGAATAAATTTTATTCATATTGTTATCAATAAGTTATCATATATTTTTATTTAAAATGGAAATTGTTTTTGATTTTGATTTTTAAATGGGTAGTCTTAGTTGTGCTGAACGAAAAGCACACAACGATCCTTCGTTCACAGTGGGGAAGTTTTCGGATCCATGACGAGGAGCTGCACGATGACTGAACAGGCAACAACAACCGATGAACTGGCTTTCACAAGGCCGTATGGCGAGCAGGAGAAGCAAGTTCTCACTGCCGAGGCGGTAGAATTTCTGACTGAGCTGGTGACGCATTTTACGCCACAACGCAATAAACTTCTGGCAGCGCGCATTCAGCAGCAGCGGGATATCGATAACGTAACGTTGCCTGATTTTATTTCGGAAACAGCTTCCATTCGCGATACAGACTGGAAAATTCGTGGTATTCCTGCGGACTTACAAGATCGTCGAGTCGAGATAACTGGCCCGGTTGAGCGCAAGATGGTGATCAACGCACTCAACGCGAATGTGAAAGTGTTTATGGCCGATTTCGAAGATTCACTGGCACCAGACTGGAACAAAGTGATCGATGGGCAAATTAACCTGCGCGATGCGGTTAACGGCACCATCAGTTACACCAACGAAGCAGGCAAAATCTATCAGCTCAAGCCAAATCCCGCGGTGTTGATTTGCCGGGTACGCGGCCTGCATTTGCCGGAAAAACATGTCACCTGGCGCGGCGAAGCGATTCCTGGCAGCCTGTTTGATTTTGCGCTCTATTTCTTTCACAACTACCAGGCACTGTTGGCAAAAGGCAGCGGCCCCTATTTCTATCTGCCGAAAACCCAGTCCTGGCAGGAAGCGGCCTGGTGGAGCGAAGTCTTCAGCTATGCAGAAGATCGCTTTAATCTGCCGCGCGGCACTATCAAGGCGACATTGCTGATTGAAACGCTGCCTGCCGTGTTCCAGATGGACGAAATCCTTCACGCGCTGCGTGACCATATTGTTGGTCTGAACTGCGGTCGCTGGGATTACATCTTCAGCTATATCAAAACGTTGAAAAACTATCCCGATCGCGTCCTACCAGACAGACAGGCAGTGACGATGGATAAACCATTCCTGAATGCTTACTCACGCCTGTTGATTAAAACCTGCCATAAACGCGGTGCTTTTGCGATGGGCGGCATGGCGGCGTTTATTCCGAGCAAAGATGAAGAGCGCAATAACCAGGTGCTCAACAAAGTAAAAGCGGATAAATCGCTGGAGGCCAATAACGGTCACGATGGCACATGGATCGCTCACCCAGGCCTTGCGGATACGGCAATGGCGGTATTCAACGATATTCTCGGCTCCCGCAAAAACCAGCTTGAGGTGATGCGCGAACAAGACGCGCCGATTACTGCCGATCAGCTGCTGGCACCTTGTGATGGTGAACGCACCGAAGAAGGTATGCGCGCCAACATTCGCGTGGCTGTGCAGTACATCGAAGCGTGGATCTCCGGCAACGGCTGCGTGCCGATTTATGGCCTGATGGAAGATGCGGCGACGGCTGAAATTTCCCGTACCTCGATCTGGCAGTGGATCCATCATCAAAAAACGTTGAGCAATGGCAAACCGGTGACCAAAGCCTTGTTCCGCCAGATGCTGGGCGAAGAGATGAAAGTCATTGCCAGCGAACTGGGCGAAGAACGTTTCTCCCAGGGGCGTTTCGACGATGCCGCACGCCTGATGGAACAGATCACCACTTCCGATGAGTTAATTGATTTCCTGACCCTGCCAGGCTACCGCCTGTTAGCGTAAACCACCACATAACTATGGAGCATCTGCACATGAAAACCCGTACACAACAAATTGAAGAATTACAGAAAGAGTGGACTCAACCGCGTTGGGAAGGCATTACTCGCCCATACAGCGCGGAAGATGTGGTGAAATTACGCGGTTCAGTCAATCCTGAATGCACGCTGGCGCAACTGGGCGCGGCGAAAATGTGGCGTCTGCTGCATGGCGAGTCGAAAAAAGGCTACATCAACAGCCTCGGTGCACTGACTGGCGGTCAGGCGCTGCAGCAGGCGAAAGCGGGCATTGAAGCGGTCTACCTGTCTGGCTGGCAGGTAGCGGCGGATGCTAACCTGGCAGCAAGCATGTACCCGGACCAGTCGCTTTATCCGGCGAACTCAGTTCCTGCCGTGGTTGAGCGGATCAACAATACTTTCCGCCGTGCGGATCAGATCCAGTGGTCTGCGGGCATTGAGCCGGGCGAACCGCGCTATGTCGATTACTTCCTGCCGATCGTTGCCGATGCGGAAGCCGGTTTTGGTGGTGTCCTGAATGCCTTTGAACTGATGAAAGCGATGATTGAAGCCGGTGCAGCGGCAGTTCACTTCGAAGATCAGCTGGCATCAGTGAAGAAATGCGGTCACATGGGCGGCAAAGTTTTGGTGCCAACTCAGGAAGCTATTCAGAAACTGGTCGCTGCGCGTCTGGCTGCCGACGTGACGGGCGTTCCAACCCTGCTGGTTGCACGTACCGATGCCGATGCAGCGGATCTGATCACCTCTGATTGCGACCCGTATGATAGCGAATTTATTACCGGCGAGCGCACCAACGAAGGTTTCTTCCGTACTCATGCAGGTATTGAACAAGCGATCAGCCGCGGCCTGGCGTATGCGCCGTATGCTGACCTGGTATGGTGTGAAACCTCCACGCCAGACCTGGAACTGGCGCGCCGCTTTGCGGAAGCCATCCACGCGAAATATCCGGGCAAACTGCTGGCTTATAACTGCTCGCCGTCGTTCAACTGGCAGAAAAACCTCGACGACAAAACTATCGCCAGCTTCCAGCAGCAGCTGTCGGATATGGGTTACAAGTTCCAGTTCATCACCCTGGCAGGCATCCACAGCATGTGGTTCAACATGTTCGACCTGGCAAACGCCTATGCGCAGGGCGAGGGTATGAAGCACTATGTTGAAAAAGTGCAGCAACCGGAATTCGCCGCCGCGAAAGATGGCTACACCTTTGTTTCTCACCAGCAGGAAGTGGGGACAGGTTATTTCGATAAAGTGACGACCATTATTCAGGGCGGCACGTCGTCAGTTACCGCGCTGACCGGCTCCACCGAAGAATCGCAGTTCTAACAACCGATAAACGTTGCTAACCGTAGGCCGGATAAGGCGTTCACGCCGCATCCGGCAATCAACGCCTGGTGCGACGCTTGCGCGTCTTATCCGGCAATTCTCTGCTCCCGACGAGGACAACAAATGCCGCGTGGCCTGGAATTACTGATTGCACAAACCATTTTGCAAGGTTTCGACGCTCAGTATGGTCGATTTCTCGAAGTGACCTCCGGGGCGCAGCAGCGTTTCGAACAAGCCGACTGGCACGCTGTCCAGCAGGCGATGAAAAACCGTATCCATCTTTATGATCATCATGTTGGTCTGGTGGTGGAACAGCTGCGCTGTATCACTAACGGCCAAAGCACGGACGCGGAATTTTTACTGCGCGTCAAAGAGCATTACACCCGGCTGTTGCCGGATTACCCGCGCTTCGAGATTGCGGAGAGCTTTTTTAACTCCGTGTACTGTCGGTTATTTGACCACCGCTCGCTGACTCCCGAGCGGCTTTTTATCTTTAGCTCCCAGCCAGAGCGTCGCTTTCGTACCATTCCGCGCCCGCTGGCAAAAGACTTTTATCCCGATCACGGCTGGGAATCGCTACTAATGCGTGTCCTCAGCGACCTGCCGCTGCGTCTGCGCTGGCAGAATAAAAGCCGTGACATTCATTACATCATTCGCCATCTGACGGAAACGCTGGGGACAGAAAACCTCGCGGAAAGCCATTTACAGGTGGCGAACGAACTGTTTTACCGCAATAAAGCCGCCTGGCTGGTGGGCAAACTGATCACGCCTTCCGGCACGTTGCCCTTTTTGCTGCCTATCCACCAGGCGGACGACGGCGAGCTGTTTATTGATACCTGCCTGACGACCACCGCCGAAGCGAGCATTGTCTTTGGCTTCGCGCGTTCCTATTTTATGGTTTACGCGTCGCTACCTGCCGCACTGGTCGAGTGGTTACGGGAAATTCTGCCAGGTAAAACCACCGCTGAATTGTATATGGCTATCGGCTGCCAGAAGCACGCCAAAACCGAAAGCTACCGCGAATATCTCGTTTATCTACAGGGCTGTAATGAGCAGTTCATTGAAGCGCCGGGCATTCGTGGAATGGTGATGCTGGTGTTCACGCTGCCGGGATTTGATCGGGTATTCAAAGTGATTAAAGACAAGTTCGCGCCGCAGAAAGAGATGTCTGCGGCTCACGTTCGCGCCTGCTATCAGTTGGTTAAAGAGCACGATCGCGTAGGTCGAATGGCGGATACCCAGGAGTTTGAAAACTTTGTGCTGGAGAAGCGGCAAATCGCACCGGCATTAATGGAATTACTGCTCCAGGAAGCGCCGGAAAAAATCACCGATCTCGGCGAACAGATTGTGATTCGCCATCTCTACATCGAACGGCGGATGGTGCCGCTCAATATCTGGCTGGAACAGGTTGAGGGCCAACAGCTGCGCGACGCTATTGAAGAGTACGGCAACGCTATTCGCCAGCTTGCCGCCGCCAATATTTTCCCTGGCGACATGCTATTTAAAAACTTTGGTGTCACTCGTCACGGGCGCGTGGTGTTTTATGATTACGATGAAATTTGCTACATGACGGAAGTGAATTTCCGCGACATCCCACCGCCGCGCTACCCGGAGGACGAACTTGCCAGTGAGCCGTGGTACAGCGTCTCGCCAGGCGATGTTTTCCCGGAAGAGTTCCGTCACTGGCTATGCGCCGACCCGCGCATTGGGCCACTGTTTGAAGAGATGCACGCCGACCTGTTCCGCGCTGATTACTGGCGCGCGCTACAAAAACGCATCCGTGAAGGGCATGTGGAAGATGTTTATGCGTATCGGCGCAGGCAGCGGTTTAGCGTGCGATTCGTATAAATCAGAGACGAAAAATCACCGCATACCGCCATATGCCAGCGTGACTTCCTTCGCCGCTTTAATCACCATCGCGCCAAACTCGGTCACGCGGTCATCGGTAATACGTGAAATCGGCCCGGAAATCGAAATTGCGGCAAATGGTTCGCGGTGCTCATCGAAAATACACGCCGCGAGGCAACGAAGCCCCAACGCATGTTCTTCATCGTCAAATGAATAGCCACGTTTACGCGTCTGGGCGAGGTCCTCTTTTAGATGCACAGGAGACACCAGCGTCGCGTGGGTATAGGCATGTAAGCCTTTGCGATGCAGCAGTTTCGTCACCTGTTCTTCGCTCAGTTGGGCTAAGAAAGCTTTACCGGCACCAGAGGCATGCATCGGTAACTTACCGCCGATAGGGGCTGACATACGCATCAGATGCGTACACTGCACCTGGTCGATAATAATCGCTTCGTGATCGCTTTGATCCAGCACCGCCATATTGACTGTTTCGCCAGACTCTTCCATCAGATTGCGCAGAATAGGATGGACAATGGCTAACAAATTACGGCTCTGGAGAAAGCTGCTGCCGACCATAAAGGCATGTGCGCCGATCGCCCAGTGACCCAGTTCACCGACCTGACGGACGAACCCCTGCTGTTGCATCGTGGTTAGCAGGCGGTGAGTCGTGGAATTGGGTAATCCGGCTTGCTGAGCCAGTTCCGTTAGCGCCACACTGCCATTGGATTCGGCAATCCACTCCAGTAATTTCAGCCCACGCGTTAAAGACTGAACCTGTCCAGTCGCGGGTGCGGTGGCAACGGCGGGTTTTCTGCCGCGTTTTGCGGGAATGGGTGCGACCATGACAGTCTCCTTTTTCTGTATCGTGGAAATCATTTTCATTTTTATTACGGTGTAATGCAATAGTTGCCACACTGATCCGATGAGTTAATGTTGAACAAATCTCATGTTGCGTGGTGGTCGCTTTTACCACTGATGCGTTTATGCCAGTATGGTCTGTTGAATTTTTTTACAGTCTGGGTTGAGCGTGTCGGGAGCGAGTGTGAGCAGCAAAGTTGAACAACTGCGTGCGCAGTTAAATGAACGTATTCTGGTGCTGGACGGCGGTATGGGCACCATGATCCAGAGTTATCGACTGAACGAGGCAGATTTTCGCGGTGAACGTTTTGCCGACTGGCCTTGCGATCTTAAAGGTAACAACGACCTGCTGGTTCTCAGCAAACCGGAAGTGATCTCCGCCATCCACAACGCTTACTTTGAAGCGGGCGCAGATATCATCGAAACCAACACCTTCAACTCCACGACGATTGCGATGGCGGATTACCAGATGGAATCCCTGTCGGCGGAAATCAACTTTGCGGCGGCGAAACTGGCGCGTGCTTGTGCTGACGAGTGGACCGCGCGCACGCCGGAGAAACCGCGCTACGTTGCTGGTGTTCTCGGCCCAACCAACCGCACGGCGTCTATATCGCCGGACGTAAACGATCCGGCATTTCGTAATATCACTTTTGACCAGCTGGTGGCGGCTTATCGCGAATCCACCAAAGCATTAGTCGAAGGTGGTGCGGATCTGATTCTGATTGAAACCGTCTTCGACACCCTCAACGCCAAAGCGGCGATTTTTGCGGTGAAAACGGAGTTCGAAGCGCTGGGCGTTGAACTGCCGATTATGATCTCCGGCACCATCACCGACGCCTCCGGGCGCACACTCTCCGGGCAGACCACCGAAGCATTTTACAACTCATTGCGCCACGCCGAAGCGCTGACCTTTGGCCTGAACTGTGCGCTGGGACCCGATGAACTGCGCCAGTACGTGCAGGAGCTGTCTCGGATTGCAGAATGCTACGTCACCGCCCACCCGAACGCCGGGCTGCCCAACGCTTTTGGTGAATACGATCTCGATGCCGACACGATGGCAAAACAGATACGTGAATGGGCGGAAGCGGGATTCCTCAATATCGTCGGCGGTTGCTGCGGCACCACGCCACGACATATTGCGGCAATGAGTCGCGCAGTAGAAGGATTAGCGCCGCGCAAACTGCCGGAGATCCCCGTCGCCTGTCGTTTGTCCGGCCTGGAGCCGCTGAACATTGGCGAAGACAGCCTGTTTGTTAACGTCGGGGAGCGGACTAACGTCACCGGTTCTGCCAAATTCAAGCGCCTGATTAAAGAAGATAAATACAGCGAGGCGCTGGATGTGGCGCGCCAGCAGGTGGAAAACGGTGCGCAGATTATCGATATCAACATGGATGAAGGGATGCTCGACGCCGAAGCGGCGATGGTGCGTTTCCTCAGCCTGATTGCCGGTGAACCGGATATCGCCCGCGTGCCGATTATGATCGACTCCTCAAAATGGGACGTCATTGAAAAAGGTCTGAAGTGTATTCAGGGCAAAGGCATTGTTAACTCTATCTCGATGAAAGAGGGCGTCGACGCCTTTATCCATCATGCGAAACTGTTGCGTCGTTACGGTGCAGCGGTGGTGGTAATGGCCTTTGACGAACAGGGCCAGGCCGATACCCGTGCACGGAAAATCGAAATTTGCCGTCGGGCGTACAAAATACTCACCGAGGAAGTCGGCTTCCCGGCGGAAGACATCATCTTTGATCCGAACATCTTCGCGGTCGCAACTGGCATTGAAGAGCACAACAACTACGCGCAGGACTTTATCGGCGCGTGTGAAGACATCAAACGCGAACTGCCGCACGCGCTGATTTCCGGCGGCGTCTCTAACGTTTCCTTCTCGTTCCGTGGTAACGATCCGGTGCGCGAAGCTATTCACGCGGTGTTCCTCTACTACGCCATTCGTAACGGTATGGATATGGGGATCGTCAACGCCGGGCAACTGGCAATTTACGACGACCTGCCCGCTGAACTGCGCGACGCGGTGGAAGATGTGATCCTTAACCGTCGCGACGATGGCACCGAGCGTTTACTGGAACTTGCCGAGAAATATCGCGGCAGCAAAACCGACGATACCGCTAACGCCCAGCAGGCGGAGTGGCGCTCGTGGGAAGTGAATAAACGTCTGGAATACTCGCTGGTCAAAGGCATTACCGAGTTTATCGAGCAGGACACCGAAGAAGCCCGCCAGCAGGCCGAGCGCCCCATTCAGGTGATTGAAGGCCCGCTGATGGACGGCATGAACGTGGTTGGCGACCTGTTTGGCGAAGGGAAAATGTTCCTGCCGCAGGTGGTGAAATCGGCGCGCGTCATGAAACAGGCGGTGGCGTATCTCGAACCGTTTATCGAAGCCAGCAAAGAGCAGGGCAAAACCAACGGCAAGATGGTGATCGCCACCGTGAAGGGCGATGTGCACGATATCGGTAAAAATATCGTTGGCGTGGTGCTGCAATGCAACAACTATGAAATCGTCGATCTCGGCGTGATGGTGCCTGCGGAAAAAATCCTCCGTACCGCCAGAGAAGTGAATGCCGATTTGATTGGCCTTTCGGGATTGATCACGCCATCGCTGGACGAAATGGTCAACGTGGCGAAAGAGATGGAGCGTCAGGGCTTCACCATTCCGCTACTGATTGGCGGTGCGACCACCTCAAAAGCGCACACGGCGGTGAAAATCGAGCAAAACTACAGCGGCCCGACGGTGTATGTGCAGAACGCCTCGCGCACCGTTGGCGTCGTGGCGGCGCTGCTTTCCGACACTCAGCGTGATGACTTTGTCGCTCGTACCCGCAAAGAGTACGAAACCGTGCGTATTCAGCACGGACGCAAGAAACCGCGCACCCCGCCAGTTACGCTGGAAGCGGCGCGCGATAACGATTTCGCTTTTGACTGGCAGGCTTACACGCCGCCCGTGGCACACCGTCTCGGCGTGCAGGAAGTCGAAGCCAGCATTGAAACGCTGCGTAATTACATCGACTGGACACCGTTCTTTATGACCTGGTCGCTGGCCGGGAAGTATCCGCGCATTCTGGAAGATGAAGTGGTGGGCGAAGAGGCGAAGCGGCTGTTTAAAGACGCCAACGACATGTTGGATAAATTAAGCGCCGAGAAAACGCTGAATCCGCGTGGCGTGGTGGGCCTGTTCCCGGCAAACCGTGTGGGCGATGACATTGAAATCTACCGTGACGAAACGCGTACACATGTGATCAACGTCAGCCACCATCTGCGTCAACAGACCGAAAAAACGGGCTTCGCTAACTACTGTCTCGCTGATTTCGTTGCGCCGAAGCTTTCTGGTAAAGCAGATTACATTGGCGCATTTGCCGTGACTGGCGGGCTGGAAGAGGACGCACTGGCTGATGCCTTTGAAGCGCAGCACGATGATTACAACAAAATCATGGTGAAAGCGCTTGCCGACCGTTTAGCCGAAGCCTTTGCGGAGTATCTCCATGAGCGTGTGCGTAAAGTCTACTGGGGCTATGCGCCGAACGAGAACCTCAGCAACGAAGAGCTGATCCGCGAAAACTACCAGGGCATCCGTCCGGCACCGGGCTATCCGGCCTGCCCGGAACATACGGAAAAAGCCACCATCTGGGAGCTGCTGGAAGTGGAAAAACACACTGGCATGAAACTCACGGAATCTTTCGCGATGTGGCCCGGTGCATCGGTTTCGGGTTGGTACTTCAGCCATCCGGACAGCAAGTACTATGCCGTGGCGCAGATTCAGCGCGATCAGGTCGAAGACTATGCCCGTCGTAAAGGTATGAGCGTTACCGAAGTTGAGCGCTGGCTGGCACCGAATCTGGGGTATGACGCGGACTGATTCACAAATCTGTCACTTTTCCTTACAACAAACAGGGCACTCAATGGGTGCCCTGTCTCTTTATTAATATGAAACACTTATACTGGAATCAGGCTGGAATAATCTTAGCCGGAAAAACGAATGTCAAAAGGCACAGTAAAGATGCCAGTCAGCGTGTTTCCGGTCCTTTGGTCATTCAATTGCTTCAGGAACATATAACGATAAGGAGAACCTGAACTCGTGTTAACGCTGCTTCACCTGCTTTCTGCCGTCGCCCTGTTGGTCTGGGGGACGCATATTGTTCGAACAGGCGTAATGCGCGTCTTCGGCGCACGACTGCGTACTGTTCTTAGCCGGAGCGTCGAAAAGAAGCCGCTCGCCTTTTGCGCGGGGATCGGCGTTACCGCACTGGTACAGAGCAGTAATGCCACCACCATGCTGGTGACTTCGTTTGTCGCCCAGGATCTGGTTGCTCTCGCGCCCGCGCTGGTGATTGTGCTGGGGGCTGATGTCGGGACGGCGCTAATGGCGCGGGTCCTCACCTTCGATTTATCCTGGTTGTCACCGCTGCTCATTTTTATCGGCGTGATTTTTTTCCTCGGACGCAAACAGTCACGCGCCGGGCAACTGGGCCGCGTCGGTATTGGTCTTGGGCTGATTTTGCTGGCGCTGGAGTTGATTGTGCAGGCCGTAACGCCGATCACCCAGGCAAACGGCGTTCAGGTGATCTTTGCTTCGTTGACTGGCGATATTCTGCTGGATGCGCTGATTGGCGCGATGTTCGCCGTTATCAGCTACTCCAGCCTTGCTGCTGTATTGCTGACCG
Source organism: Escherichia sp. E4385 (assembly GCF_963883145.1). NCBI lineage: Bacteria > Pseudomonadati > Pseudomonadota > Gammaproteobacteria > Enterobacterales > Enterobacteriaceae > Escherichia > Escherichia sp. E4385. The sequence goes on along the minus strand of NZ_CAWOOJ010000002.1, from coordinate 684,673 downwards.
CTACTTTGACCGCCGCAGGCATTATCTCCTTCCCGGTGGCGCTCTGTCTGGTGATTGGTGCCAACCTCGGTTCCGGCCTGCTGGCGATGCTCAACAACAGTGCCGCCAATGCCGCCGCTCGCCGTGTTGCGATGGGTAGCTTGTTGTTTAAGCTGGTGGGGAGCTTGATTATCCTGCCATTTGTCCATGTTCTGGCTGAATCAATGGATAAACTGCCTTTGCCAAAAGCGGAACTGGTTATCTATTTTCACGTCTTCTACAACCTCGTTCGTTGCCTGGTCATGCTGCCGTTTGTCGATCCAATGGCGCGATTTTGCAAAACGATTATTCGCGATGAACCTGAGTTGGATGCCCATCTGAAACCAAAACATCTGGACGTTAGTGCGCTGGATACTCCGACTCTTGCTCTGGCGAATGCCGCCCGTGAAACACTGCGCATCGGTGACGCGATGGAACAGATGATGGAAGGGCTGAATAAAGTGATGCACGGTGAACCGCGTGAAGAGAAGGAGTTGCGCAAGCTGGCGGATGATATCAACGTCCTCTACACCGCGATTAAACTTTATTTGGCGCGGATGCCAAAAGAAGAGCTGGCGGAAGAAGAGTCGCGCCGCTGGGCGGAGATTATCGAAATGGCTCTCAACCTGGAGCAGGCTTCCGATATCGTCGAGCGCATGGGCAGCGAAATTGCTGACAAATCACTGGCAGCACGGCGAGCATTTTCGCTTGATGGGTTGAAGGAACTGGATGCGCTCTATGAGCAATTGCTCAGTAATTTAAAGCTGGCAATGTCGGTGTTCTTCTCTGGCGATGTCACCAGCGCTCGTCGTTTGCGCCGTAGTAAGCATCGCTTTCGCATTCTTAATCGCCGTTATTCCCATGCTCACGTCGATCGCCTGCATCAGCAAAACGTGCAAAGCATTGAAACCAGTTCGCTGCATTTAGGCTTACTGGGCGATATGCAGCGTCTGAACTCGCTGTTTTGTTCGGTGGCTTACAGTGTGCTGGAACAGCCGGATGAAGATGAGGGACGGGACGAGTATTAATACAGTGCACGGGATGCCGGGTGGCGCTGCCCCCGGCAATTCACTTAAAAACGGTGACCCGCTTCCAGCGGCACCGCTTCCTCACCAGCTTTAAATACATAAGTGGTATTCGGGCCGCCCAGCGTAGCGTGACCTTTACTCACCGTGATCCAGTTACCTTCCGGCAGGCCAATAATGGTCAGTTCTGGCGCGACGACCAGCAGTTCGCGAATACGCTGCTCGCGCGTTTCCCCTTTATGGCCTTCCGGCAGCGCGTTGGTGAAGTGCGGGTTGATTTGCAGCGGGAACAGATTCAGCGCATCGAAACCTTGCGGATCGACAATCGGCATATCGTTGGTGGTGCGGATAGTTGGGCAAGCAAGGTTAGCGCCTGCACTCCAGCCGATATACAGCGCGCCACGTTTTACTACGTCGGCAATGGGTGCCAAAAGCCCGCGCTCGCGGCACTGTTTCAGCAACTGGAAAGTGTTGCCGCCGCCGACAATCACGATCTCAGCATTTTCAATCGCGGCAACAGGATCGGCCACGCTATGAATACCGGTGACAGAAACGCCAAGTGGGGCAAGGACCGCAGCCGTTTTGGCCGTATAATCATCCCAGGTTTGCGTTACGCCAGCGAAAGGAATAAACACCGCTGAACGGCGACCTTGCAACTGTTCAGCAATCAACGGCAGCGCATGTTCCAGCCAGGCTTTACCCGGCAGCGTCGAGTTACTCAATAAAAGCAGTTCCATTACTTCTCCGGTTAGTAAGAAATCACGGGAGGCATGCTACCACTGTGATTTTAACCGCTTACTGACATGGCTCACGATGTCGCGCATTGAACCAGGCGTTCTGAGGATAGTTAGCAAACAAGGCGCTGAGCCTGATGACAAACACAGCATTGCCTGATGCGCTACGCTTATCAGGCCTACAAGTTAATTGCAATGTCTTGAATTTTCGCGATTTTGTAGGCCGAATAAGGTGTTTGCGCCGCATCCGGCATAAACAACGTGCACTTTGCCACCAATCTGAGCGCCCCTTAAGGCGCTGATGTTTCTTATCCTTCTCGTGCAAATTGTGCCGCTTCAGTAATCAGCCGCGCATCAGGTCGCACACCGGTATACATCGCGAACTGCTCGACGGCCTGTAAAGCAATCACCTCTGCGCCGCTGATCGTCTGCTTATCTAGCCGTTGCGCCAGGCAAATGAGCGGCGTTTCCGGCGGTAATGCCACGACGTCAAAAACGACGCTTGCCGTAGAGATCATCGCTTCGCTGAAGGCCAGCTCATGGCTCTCTTTACCACCGCTCATGCCGACAGGGGTAACGTTAACCAGAATGTCGCAGTCGATTCCTTCTGGCTGCGGTTGCCACTGGAAGCCATACTGCTTCGCCAGCGCCGGGCCGCTCTCGTGGTTGCGGGCGGCGATGATGACATCGGTAAACCCCGCGTCGCGAAAGGCGGCAATGACCGCTTTGCCCATGCCGCCACTGCCGCGAATCATCACGCGTGCGGCGCTATTGAGCTGGTGGTGAATAATCAGGTTTTTCACCGCAATGTAGTCGGTGTTAAACCCGGTCAGCCTGCCGTTGTCATTCACGATGGTATTCACTGAATCAATGACTTTCGCTGACGGATCGATCGCATCGAGAAAGGGTATACAGCTTTCTTTAAACGGCATCGACACGGCACAGCCGCGAATACCTAATGCGCGAACACCTTTCACCGCCGCCTCAATATCCTGGGTGGTGAACGCTTTGTAGATGAAATTTAGCCCCAGCTTTTCATACAGATAATTGTGAAAACGCGTGCCGAAGTTGCCGCGGCGACCGGCCAGCGACATGCACAGTTGAGTATCGCGATTAATCATGGCTAATTGCCTCTGCATGAGTGAGCAGATATTGCTCCGCCTCACCGGACCAGATCCCCTGATGACGCGCCAGAATCGCCGCCAGTGCTTGATCCTGAATCTGCGTGAGTGACGTCAGCGGCAGGTCTTTCCCGGTATACACCAGTTTTTTGCCGCCGCCGACGGCAGGCAATTCAAGCGTGGTTTCGCCCGCAGCATTCAGCCCAAGAATATGTGTTACCACTTTTGCGGCCTGCACTTTTTTCTCTTCGATCAGTTTGACCGCCGCACGCATGTCATCGGTATTGCCGCCCGATGTGCCAACGTAATGAGTAAAGGCATAATGCACATCGTAGAAATTAATTGGTGCGCTGAAGTGTTTATCCTGCGGTCCGGCGAAGAAATTCAGACAACCATCTGTCGCCAGCAAGGAGGAGGCGAGAGTCACCAGTCCTTCATTTGGCACAAAGACGAAAATATCATCGAAGCCGTGACCGCCACTCAGTGCCATTAACGTATCAAATGCTGCATCGGCGGCATTGAGATAATGAATCAGTGTTTGCGGTTCTGATGGATAGTGCTGTCGCGCATAACTTAATTTGTTATTGTCGGTATCGGTAATAACGAGTAGCGACGGGTTAACTGGCCCATGCAGCGCATAATCAATCGCTAACAGTCCCATTGGTCCGGTGCCGCCGAGGATCAGTGTGCGCCCTTGCGGGCGAATCCCCATCGTGTGGTTATAACTACCTTCCTGAAGATGATAGTTGGCGTTGAACGCGCCAATCACGCAGGAAAGCGGTTCAACCAGCGAGCCTTCAAAGTAGGTTTCGCCGTCGTATGCCAGCAGGCAATCCTGTTCCATAACCTCATTTGGGATAACCACATGTGTGGCTTCACCACCCACCCACGGGAAAGAGTAACCGGGGCAGTCCGGGCTTTCCGGCAATTGCAGGTTGGCCTGAATCACATAGCGCTGGCCCGGCTGAAATTTGTGCTGCCACTTTTTACCCACGGCCAGAATATCGCCGCAAAATTCATGGCCGATGATGATGGGATTGGTCGCCACATCGTCGGGTACTTTTTTATGGTTTTCACCCAGATTGGCCTCTTTCCAGGAAGAGAGGCACAGGCTGTCGGTGACCACCGTCGCGAGGATTTCATCCTCCTGCATTTCAGGAAGATCAAAGGTTTCCAGGCGTAAATCACGTTTACCATAAAGACGCAGAGCTGTTGTTTTCATAAACCACCTCGTGTTGAACGATGGCCCCGACGGTTGCGCCGGGGCGAAGAATCAGGACAGGAAGCCCAGCGCATTGCCGATAATCCCTAAACCAAACAGGGCGAAAATCAGCCATACCGGGTTAATTTTTTTGTTGAGCAGACGCACCATCAGCAGCGTCAGACCGAGCGCCAGCAAACCAGGGCAAAGTTGGTCGAGAATGTTCTGCACGGTCATGGTGACGGTGGAGCCATCGGCGGCAGGCGTTTGCGAGACGACCAGCGGCACGTTGATCGACGTCCATTTGGTGACCAGCACGCCCATCACAAACAGTCCGAGAATAGATGCGCCCTCAGTCAGTTTTTGCAGCAAATTACCGCCCATATCGCTGACGATATTCACGCCTTTACGAAAGCCCAGTTGCAGCCCATACCATTTCATTGCCAGACGTACTGCATTGAAAATAAAGAAGAACAGCAGTGGGCCGAGAATGTTGCCAGAAAGAGCCAGAGATGCGCCGAGCGCGGCGGTAATCGGGCGTAGGGTTCCCCAGACCAGTGGATCGCCAACCCCTGCCAATGGTCCCATCAGGCCAACTTTGATGCCGTTAATGGTGCCGTCATCAATTTCTGCACCGTTGGCCCGCGCTTCTTCCATGGCGGCGGTCACGCCGATGACCGGACCACATACGGCTGGCGTGGTATTGAAGAACACCAGGTGTCGCCTGAGCGCCGCAACCTGATCCTCTTTTAATGGGTAGAGTCGCTTGATGGCGGGGATCATGTCGTAACAAAAGCCCAGCCCATGAATGCGTTCAAAGTTGAAGGACGCCTGTTGCAGGTTGGAGCGCAGAAACATGCTCACCAGATCGCTGCGTGTAATTTTTCTCTGTTCCATGATGGCTCCGTTAATCATCAAGTTGGTCAAGGGCGGTGATAGTGGTGGTCTGGGGATGTGGTTCAGCTTTACGCCACTGTGGATTTAGCTGGATGTAGAGCAGGGCCATGATCACGCCGACGCCACCGAACGCCAGCAGACTGAGATCGAGGTAGCCACCTGCGAGGAAACCGAGGAAAAAGAAAGGCATCAAATATTTCACGCCCATCATGCGAAGCACCATGGCGTAACCGACCACCACGATAAAACCGCCAGCAATCTGCAATCCACGGGTCACAAATTCGGGAATGGCGCTCAGCATATTGCTCACCATATCGGCGCTGACGAACAGCGAGACAATCAGTGCTGGAATCGCAACGCGCAGTGCCTGCACGCCAAGCGCGGAGACATGCAGAATATCGAGAGTGCGAAACCGCGCTTCTTCCGCTGCTTTATCCGCCGCGTGCTGGAACACAACGGTGATGGTGCGGGCAAACACCGTCAGCACCTGGCCTGCCGCAGCCACAGGCAACGCGATGGCGATACCGGTGGCGATGCTTTGCTGACCAACGATAACCAGAATGGCGGAGATTATGCTGGCGAGTGCAGAATCCGGAGATTGTGCCGCGCCGACGTTCATCCAGCCGAGAGCTATCAATTCCAGCGTACCACCGAGCATAATTCCGGTTTTTAAATCACCGAGAATTAAACCAATCACCGTACAGGCAATTAACGGGCGATGAGTCTGAAATTCATCCAGCACGCTGCCCATTCCGGCAATACAGGAAAAAAGAAATATGGCAATGATTTGTAGGGTACTTATTTCCATGATTTGTCACCTTTTAAGTGTCGTCATCCCTGCCTGTTAAAGCATATGTACACAGGCGCTATTATTTAATTTGCGACTAACTGTTCTTTTATTTTGTCGATAATATTGATTGAAGGATCTGACGCTACAACGCGTAAATCCAGCGTGACGCCAAGATTATTTAACTCATGAAATGCGTTAATATCATCGTCATCTAATGAAACTGCTTTGGTTAACTGTTTTTTACCGGGTCGCCAGGCCATGCCGCCAATATTCAGGGTGCCGATTTTTACTCCCTGGCGAACCATCGCTAAGGCATCCTGAGGTCGGGTAAAAAGATAAAATACGGTTTCGTCCTGATATTGTGGGTTGTGATACACCGCGACAGCTTTTTCAATATTGACCACGTTAACTTTCATTCCCGGCGGGGCGGCCTGACGCAATAATGTCCGGCGAACTTCATCGTTATACACTTCGTCATTGCAGATAATAATGCGCTGGGCGTTAGCCACTTTCGACCAGACGGTAGTGACCTGGCCGTGGATTAGGCGGTCATCAATGCGGGCGAGCGTAATGTTCATCAGAAATCCTCCTCTGCCGTTGCCAGTTGTTTCCAGACAACGCAGGTTTGCTTTGCGATTTGCGTCAGGTGTTCACACAGTTCATCAACGTTCATGCTGTCCTGGTTATCGACCAGTTCGAGCGCCAGCGGCAGGGAAAGGCCGCTGATTACCCGCAGGCGCGGATTACGCATCGCAAGCGTTGCCGCCGCGTTCCACGGGCTGCCGCACTGTAAGTCCACGGCGATTAACCACTCGTCATGATTGTGAATACTCACTAACTTTTCCAGCTTTGCCACGATGTCTCCGGCGTTCTCGCCGGGCACAAATTCAACTGCCTCAACATTGGCGTCGCCGTACACCATCTGAACCGATTCCAGCATGGCGCAAGCTAATTTGCCGTGGGCGCAAAAAATGGCATTGACCATAAAGCCTCCTTAGCCGCGCGTTTTGCCGCCGGCAATGTTAGTGGTTACTCCGGTGATATAGCTGGCGCGTTCAGACAGCAGATAACAAACAAAATCAGCCACTTCCGCTAATCTTCCGGCGCGCCCAATAGGAATGGCGTTTTTGGTATAGCCTTCACGCAGCTGTTCGACGGTGATATTGCGCGTCCACGCCAGCGCCTCTTCATATTCCGGCGTGCGCAGCCCGGTTTTTTCCAGAATCCCCGGCGCGATACCGACCACACGGATACCGTGTTTACCCAGCTCTTTCGACCAGGAGCGCGTGAAGCTATTGAGCGCGGCTTTGGTCGCGGCGTAGCAGCTTTGGCCTTCTGAGCCTTCCAGCCCACTTTCCGAGGAGACATTCACAATCACCCCATCATGTTGTTTGACCATCTGTCTCGCCACTGCCTGCGACATCAGAAAAACGCCTTTCTGGTTGATATTGACCATTTTTTCGAATGCGGCTTCGTTGAGTTCATACTGTCCGGCAGGCGCTTTCTCATCGACCAGCAGACGCGGGAAGTTGACCCCGGCGTTATTGACCAGACCGTCGATGCGACCAAAACGCTGAATAATTTCCGCTACCGTATGATTTACCTCTTTGGCGCTGGAAATATCGGTCGGCCAGAACTGATAACCTTTATGACTTTCATATTGACCATCGCCACCGTGAATATCGACCATCTGTACATTCGCGCCTTGTGCTAATAATTCATCCACAATCGCCAGACCAATACCGGATGCGCCACCGGTGACAATAATGATTTTATCCTGCAAATTTAACCACGTTTGCATAACAGACTCCTGATTTTAGGTAATAGAGGCCCGCCGTAATTTTTTATTACGGTAAACATCGGGAAGATTTTTATTTCAGTAATAGTTCAGCTGTGCTGCTATTCGTTACCAGACAATTAATATATTTTCCACGCAGTGCACCAATAATTCCGCTGTATTTTTCTTCACTCATGGCAATGCCAATGGAATAACGTGCCTGCTTTAGTTTATTCATTTCGATAGAGAGTGTTTTCTCGCTCATATTCGTTTCGACCATTGCGCCGTGAATATCAAAAAAGCGTGAGCAAATATCACCGGCAACCTGACGGGCATTCAGGTCGTCACTCTCTTCGCCGCCATAAAATGCATGCCAGTTGGCGCCATCGCGAATAGCCGGTGAGCCAATCCCCACGAGGGCGACATCCAGATTATCCCAGTAGGCTGAGATGGTTTTAAAGTGCTGAGACTGCATGATCCCATTACGAATTAAGGGGTTATCTAGCAGAGCTGGAAAATCCGCGAGCTGCGATTCCCCTTTCAGCTTTGCCGCTGCGCTGTAGGTTAATGTGTTTACGTGATAGCGGCTTTCGAGTTTACCGGACGGGCCGCCAATAATCGGCACGCAAATTAACTGCCGCGATTGCCCCGCCTGCGGCAAGTTTTCAACCAGTGCGCTCACCGCGCGGCCCCAGGAAAAACCGACAATATCACCAGGTTCCAGCAAACGATCTAACAATTGCGCGCCGTGTAACCCCATTACCGCCAACTGAGCGTCTTCCCCTTCATCGCGCCCTGATACCACCACAGCTTCTTTCAGACCAAACTTTTGCTTCAGTTGCTGCTCCAGCCAGAGATTTTCGTTGTAGTCATAGTTGATGGCGATGGTGACAATTCCCTGTTCGCGCCCCCGTTTAAGTAAGCGGCTGATGGTGGTCCGATAAATACCCAGTTCGCGGGCGATTTGCGCCTGCGTCATGTCCTGTTCGTAATAGAGTTGGGCAATCTTCACAATCAAACGGATATCGTCACTGTTTTCCATCGCCGCCTCCTGATTTTGCACATTTGTGCAAATATGCTTTTTAACCGCTTGATCTGATATAACTCCATCATGGTGACCTTTAAAAGCGATTTTTCACTCTTTGTTTGGACTGAAATGGCGCTTTATCTTGCACATTTGTTTCTCTGCGTAGCAGTCATCAGCACAAGTGTGCAGAGATTCGTAATAGGTTGATTATCCTGGTTTTCGCCAGGCAAATTTGCATCGGGCTTCTGGTGACACTTTTGTGATAAAAGGCGCGGCAGATCACATTTAATTTCGACGTTGCCGCATAACCCTGTTTTTCCCCGCTAAGAGGTACGGTATATTCCGCGTTTTACAGGAGAATTTATGCTGCCCGACTCATCAGTCCGTTTAAATAAATACATCAGCGAAAGCGGAATTTGCTCACGCCGCGAAGCGGATCGCTACATCGAGCAAGGCAATGTGTTCCTTAATGGCAAGCGTGCCACCATTGGCGATCAGGTGAAACCCGGCGACGTTGTAAAAGTAAACGGTCAGTTGATTGAGCCACGGGAAGCCGAAGATTTGGTTCTTATCGCCCTGAACAAGCCCGTCGGTATTGTCAGCACCACCGAAGATGGCGAGCGCGATAACATTGTCGATTTCGTTAACCACAGCAAACGCGTGTTCCCGATTGGTCGCCTGGATAAAGATTCCCAGGGGCTGATTTTCCTCACCAACCACGGCGATCTGGTGAATAAGATCCTCCGCGCGGGTAACGATCATGAGAAAGAATATCTGGTGACGGTCGATAAACCGATTACCGAGGAGTTTATTCGCGGCATGAGTGCGGGGGTGCCAATCCTCGGGACAGTGACTAAAAAGTGCAAAGTCAAAAAAGAAGCGCCGTTTGTCTTCCGCATTACCCTGGTGCAGGGGCTGAACCGTCAGATCCGTCGCATGTGCGAGCACTTTGGCTACGAAGTGAAAAAGCTGGAACGTACGCGCATTATGAACGTCAGCTTAAGCGGCATTCCGCTGGGAGAATGGCGCGATTTAACCGACGACGAGCTTATCGATCTCTTTAAGCTCATTGAAAATTCCTCTTCCGAGGCGAAGCCCAAAGCGAAGGCCAAACCGAAAACGGCAGGCATCAAACGCCCGGTAGTGAAGGTAGAAAAAACGGCGGAGAAAGGTGGCCGCCCGGCATCAAACGGCAAGCGTTTCGCCTCGCCGGGGCGGAAGAAAAAAGGTCGTTAATCAGCGTTTGCCGCGCGTCGACGTATTTGCCGACCAACTGAATGACGCTTCAGGATCCGGTTTATAAGCCTGCTTTTTCTTCAACTGGCGGGCTTTTTTCGCTTCAGCCTCACGCTCAACCATTAATTTATCGATGTACTCTTTCTTAATGCTGTTGGTTTCGGCGTTGGTCAGCACGCGACCATGTGCAATACGCGCGCGATCCAGCAGCGTCTTCAGTTCGCGCTGTTCACGCTCAGTCATCTCTTTTTGAGTAATACGGGGGAGTGCCATGATGGTGCCCTCTGTTAATCGGATAGTTCAGTGTACGGGAATTTATTTGCAAGCAGAACTGATAATATTCCTTTGTTCTCTTCTTAAATATTTATCTTTCTTGATAATTGACGATAAATACAGATACAAATTTAGCGAAAAAATCTCCCCCTACAAACAACAATGATTTATTAAATCTTTATTTTTCATGTAATTAAAATTTTTTATCACTTCTGGCACGCTTCTCGCAATAACACTTTTGCGTTGATACTGAATTACAAAGGGGGTTAAACCCCGTCGGCACACCAGGAACGGCCAGGCTGTTTTCCGGGCGTGTTCCGTCAGCCTTTGACGCCAATTACGGGTTCGATTCCCACATTCATTCCTGAAATGAATACTGGTTGTAACTTATTAAATAAAAAATGAGGGATTGCGCAGTCTGCGGTCCCCGATAACGTCGCCGATAAAGATGCCGGGTAACAGGCAAAAGGGAATTCCCCTGTCGCTTCGTGTCTGCTTCCGCGACGGCTATTAAGCAAGGAATAGATAATGATTAAAAAAATAAGCGTAAGAAAAGATCAACTGGCATTACTCTCCAGAAACGGCGATTACTACAAAGTGCTGCATGCAGGCGAGCATATTTTACCCTGGTTAAATACGCCGGAAGTGTTGCTGATTACGCTGGATGGTAGCGAAGTTCCCGACGTGCTGGCGGATTATTTGCGCCGCTTTCAGCCTGATTGGGTGGAAAGATATTGCGTGGTGGCAGATTTGTCGGAGACTGAAGCCGGGGCGTTGTATATGGACGGTATTTTGCTGGAAATTCTGCCGCCATCAACGCGCCGTTTGTACTGGCGCGTAGAGGATGATTTGACGCTGGTACGGATGAATACGCAGCAAGTCCAGGTACAAACGGACGTGATGAATGCGGTATTGCAGCCACGGCGTAAAGGGGCTGTTAAAGGGCGCGATGCGATACTGACGGTGCAGGTTCCGGCCTGGCACGTAGGCGTGCTGAAAATCGATGGTGAAACGCAGGCGCTGTTACCGCCGGGGCTGACTGCGTACTGGAAAATAAATCATCTGGTTGAAGCTGAAGTTGTCGACACCCGTTTGCAGGTACTGGAAGTCAGCGGGCAAGAAATCTTAACGAAAGATAAGGTCAATCTGCGGATTAATCTCGCCGCTAACTGGCGCTATAGCGATGTGTTGCTGGCATTTAGTCAGTTAACGAAGCCGATTGATCATTTGTATCGGGAATTACAATTTGCCCTGCGTGAAGCGGTAGGTACGCGCACACTGGATGAACTGCTGGAAGATAAACAGGTCATTGATGACGTTGTTAGCGAGCAGGTGAAACTACGCATGAAGCCGTTCGGTATGGAGATCGCTTCGTTAGGAGTAAAAGATATCGTCCTGCCTGGCGATATGAAAAATATTCTTGCGCAACTGGTAGAGGTGGAGAAATCCGCGCAGGCCAATGTGATTCGTCGGCGTGAAGAAACCGCCGCCACGCGTTCGTTGCTGAATACCGCCAAAGTCATGGAAAACAACCCGGTGGCGTTGCGTTTAAAAGAGCTGGAAACACTGGAGAGAGTGGCTGAACGGATCGATAACATCTCTGTATTTGGCGGTCTGGACCAGGTGCTGCACGGGTTAGTTAATATCAAAGGATGAGTCAAATGCCATTAAATGGAGTCAGTGCTGCGATGCGCGAACGGGTATCACAGCAGTTAAAGGAAATTGAACGTCGCTATGGCGTGAAAGTGCTGTACGCCTGTGAATCGGGGAGTCGCGGCTGGGGATTTGCCTCGCTCGACAGCGATTACGATGTGCGGTTTTTGTATGTCCATCCGCTGGAATGGTATCTGCGGGTAGAGTCACCACGCGATGTTATCGAACTGCCCATCGACGACGAGTTAGATGTTTCCGGTTGGGAATGGCGCAAAGCGCTGGGATTGCTGAAAGGTGCGAATCCCACGCTAATTGAATGGCTGGATTCACCGGTGGTCTATCAGCAAGATGAAGAGACGATAACGGCGCTTAAGGCAATGGTCCCAACGTGGTTTTCTCCGTTGCGTGCGCGCTGGCATTACTATTCGATGGCGCAGAAAAACTTCCGCGGATATTTACAGGGCGATGAAGTTCGACTGAAAAAATACTTTTACGTGCTGCGTCCGTTGCTGGCCGTGCGTTGGGTTGAAGCGGGAAAAGGCGTACCGCCAATGCGTTTTTCCGAATTGCTGGCGGGAAGTGAGTTGGATGCGGCCTTACGCGCAGAAATAGATGAATTACTGGAACGTAAACAGCGTGCGGGTGAAGCGGAATATGGCCCACGCCGTCCATTGCTACATGCGTTTATCCATGCGGAACTGGCGCGTGGGGAAATTCCGCCTGTGTTACCGGATAGTAGAGAAGGGGACGTTAAGAAACTGGATAGCTTACTGTACCAGACGGTAATGCGCCGGGCGTGATGCCCGGCGTTATTTCAGGTCATCAGCTTTTATTATTCTTGTGCACTTCCGCTGATTTCATTTTGTATAAGCGTTGCAATATCGCAATTGGTTGCCGCTTGTGAACTAAATATCATCTTCTCACGCGAATACACCGCAAACTTATCTGCCAGGTTTGAAGCAAACACCTTGCTGGCATTTTCTGCCAGCAAATCGGTGACGATATCATGGTGATTTTTATCCACTTTGCGGGCGATATTTCCCGACTCTTTGTCCTTATTATACCGTTCGTTGGTGCTTTCCCAGCTTAATGCCGCTGAGGTGGTTTTTATCATGACTTCTGTTCGGTAGCCTGCATCTTTGAGTTTTTTTAATGTTTGTAGCGGCGTAGCGGCATTACGAAATGTTCCTTCGACAACAATATTGAGTTTATTGGCTATGGCCCTCTCTATTGCACGTTCGACCGTTTCGCCGGAAAATTTTGCCGTATGGGTAACAAAATCGTCGCCATAAGTTTGATATATATAATTAAAATTAGGGTGTAGAAATCTGAAATCATCACCATTAATAATCATTATATTATTCTTTGTTTCCCTTTTTGCTAATTCGATTAGGGCGGATTTTCCGACTCCTGGTTGTCCACCTAAAACAAAACCAATGGGACTCTGCTGGGATGTGACGTCATGGTTTGTCAGACGCTGCCAAATAGAATCAAAAGATGCTTTATTTTCTGAATGCGTAGTATTGTTAAATTCACGCTGATACTTTTTTCTGACCTGCTGAAGGCGTAACTTTCCCTGTGTAAAATCAACAAGTTCTGCTGGAGTAGAATAAAGATTGTCGCGATAACTGACTAATTGTGATAGCTCATCGTCTGAGTCCTGAACTTGCGAGGAAAAACAACTGTCGACGATATTTGATAAAAACGCGATGCACTGACTGGTGCCGTTTAATAGTGCATCTTTTTCCATTAAAGTAGCCATTAACACTCCTGTTAAATGATATTTTTCGGTGATTATAATACTGTTCTACAGGCGTGATTTTGCTTTTCAGATATTATTTAATCTATGTTTCCAGTGAGGATGGCGTATAACAATTGGTGAGCGTTATACGCCAGTAGGGAAATATTACTCAAACAAATTAAAATGCAGCTTCTGCACAACTTTCTCGGCATCTTCGCCTGGCACCAGGAAGCACAGGTTATGACTGGAAGCGCCGTAGCAAATCATGCGAATGTTGAACGGTTCAAGTACGCCAAACACCTCTTTGCCAACACCACAGGCTTTTGACAGGTCGTTACCAATCAGAGCCACCAGCGCCAGGCCTTCTTCCACTTCTACCCGGCACAGGGCTGAAAGCTCCATCAGCAGCGATTGTGTCAGCAATGTATCGCCAGTTGACGTTGAACCGGTAGTGTCGAGGGTTAACGCCACACTCACTTCTGACGTAGTAATTAAATCCACCGAAATATTATGCCGTGCGAGAATGCCGAAAACCTCCGCGAGGAAGCCGCGAGAATGCAGCATATTCAGGCTATGCAGGGTTAATAGCGTTTGTTTGCGACGCAGAGCCAGCGCACGAAACAACGGCGGATTCTCGGTTTTATTACACACCAAAGTACCGCCAGCACGCGGATCTTTGCTTGAACCGACAAACACCGGGATATCGCTGCGAACTGCAGGCAGTAAGGTTGCCGGATGAAGTACTTTGGCACCAAAGGTTGCCATTTCAGCTGCTTCTTCAAAGGCGATTTCATCAATTCGTTTGGCATCAGGCACGACGCGCGGGTCGGTAGTATAAATCCCCGGCACATCTGTCCAGATATCGACGCGAGCAGCGTTTAACGCTTCTGCCAATAGTGCCGCCGTGTAGTCACTACCGCCGCGACCAAGCGTTGTGGTTCGCCCTTTACTTTCACTGCCAATAAAGCCCTGGGTGATGACTAAACCTTCGCTGAGACGTGGGGTTAGTTGCAGCGCAGACAGTTCCGCCAGCGCAGCAATATCTGGCTCCGCGCGGCCAAAGCGATCGTTTGTGCGCATCACTTTACGCACATCAAACCACTGGGCCTGAACATTGCGCTCACGCAGAATCTCCACAAACAGTAGGGTAGACATCAGTTCGCCGTGGCTGACCAGTTCATCAGTTAGCGCTGGAGAGGTTGCCAGTGCAGCAGCTTCGGCCAGGACGGTAATGTTCTCCAGCAAACGTTCAATCTCTTCACGGATGACGTTCGGGTAACGCAGGCGCTCCAGAATGGCGAACTGAATATTGCGAATGGCATCGAGTTTTTCGAAACGCTCAACCGGTTCCAGACCTTCAGCCAGTGCAACCAACAGATTGGTAATGCCCGCAGAAGCAGAAAGCACAACTAAACGCACATTCACATCAGAAAGCACAATGTCGGCGCTGCGGTTCATGGCGTCGAAATCAGCCACGCTAGTACCACCAAATTTGGAGACAACAATATCGGGCATAACAACCTCGTGTCAGGGAATGAAAGAAGCGACCTTGGCACAAAGGCAAAACAGAAACCGGTGCAGGCGCAGACCGTATTTATAAATAAAAGGTGTAGGGGAGTGTGTCAACGCCGGGATTATGCGGATTATTCATGCAGCGGGCGTGGTCAGAAATTGTGCTTATAACGTCTACACTTTTTATCCTCTTCAGTGGTTAGCTGAGCTAACGGCACTAAAACCATCACATTTTTCTGTGACTGGCGCTACAATCTTCCACAGTCACAATTCTCAATATCAGAAGAGTATTGCTAATGAAAAACATCAATCCAACGCAGACCGCGGCCTGGCAGGCACTACAGAAACACTTCGATGAAATGAAAGACGTTACGATCGCCGATCTTTTTGCTAAAGACGGCGATCGTTTTTCTAAGTTCTCCGCAACCTTCGACGATCAGATGCTGGTGGATTACTCCAAAAACCGCATCACCGAAGAAACGCTGGCGAAATTACAAGATCTGGCGAAAGAGTGCGATCTGGCGGGCGCGATTAAGTCGATGTTCTCTGGTGAGAAGATCAACCGCACCGAAAACCGTGCCGTGCTGCACGTAGCGCTGCGTAACCGTAGCAATACGCCGATTCTGGTTGATGGCAAAGATGTTATGCCGGAAGTCAACGCGGTGCTGGAGAAGATGAAAACCTTCTCAGAAGCGATTATTTCTGGTGAGTGGAAAGGCTATACCGGCAAAGCAATCACTGACGTGGTGAACATTGGGATCGGCGGTTCTGACCTCGGCCCGTACATGGTGACCGAAGCACTGCGCCCTTACAAAAACCACCTGAACATGCACTTTGTTTCTAACGTTGATGGCACTCACATCGCGGAAGTGCTGAAAAAAGTAAACCCGGAAACCACGCTGTTCCTGGTAGCATCTAAAACCTTCACTACTCAGGAAACCATGACCAACGCCCATAGCGCGCGTGACTGGTTCCTGAAAGCGGCAGGTGATGAAAAACACGTTGCGAAACACTTTGCGGCGCTCTCCACCAATGCCAAAGCCGTTGGCGAGTTTGGTATTGATACCGCCAACATGTTCGAGTTCTGGGACTGGGTCGGCGGTCGTTACTCCCTGTGGTCAGCGATTGGTCTGTCGATTGTT
Organism: Escherichia sp. E4385; assembly: GCF_963883145.1. Lineage (NCBI taxonomy): Bacteria > Pseudomonadati > Pseudomonadota > Gammaproteobacteria > Enterobacterales > Enterobacteriaceae > Escherichia > Escherichia sp. E4385. The sequence continues at coordinate 668,526 of NZ_CAWOOJ010000002.1, read as the reverse complement.
CTCTCTATCGGCTTTGATAATTTCGTTGAACTGCTTTCTGGCGCACACGCGATGGACAAGCATTTCTCCACTACGCCTGCCGAGAAAAACCTGCCTGTACTGCTGGCGCTGATTGGCATCTGGTACAACAATTTCTTTGGCGCGGAAACTGAAGCGATTCTGCCGTACGACCAGTATATGCACCGTTTCGCGGCGTACTTCCAGCAGGGCAATATGGAATCCAACGGTAAGTATGTTGACCGTAACGGTAACGTGGTGGATTACCAGACTGGCCCGATTATCTGGGGTGAACCAGGCACTAACGGTCAGCATGCGTTCTACCAGCTGATCCACCAGGGAACCAAAATGGTACCGTGCGATTTCATCGCTCCGGCTATCACCCATAACCCACTCTCTGATCATCACCAGAAACTGCTGTCTAACTTCTTCGCTCAGACCGAGGCTCTGGCGTTTGGTAAATCCCGTGAAGTGGTTGAGCAGGAATATCGCGATCAGGGTAAAGATCCGGCAACGCTTGACTACGTGGTGCCGTTCAAAGTGTTCGAAGGTAACCGCCCGACCAACTCCATCCTGCTGCGTGAAATCACTCCGTTCAGCCTGGGTGCGTTGATTGCGCTGTATGAGCACAAAATCTTTACTCAGGGCGTGATCCTGAACATCTTCACCTTCGACCAGTGGGGCGTGGAGCTGGGTAAACAGCTGGCGAACCGTATTCTGCCAGAGCTGAAAGATGATAAAGAAATCAGCAGCCACGATAGCTCGACCAATGGTCTGATTAACCGCTATAAAGCGTGGCGTGGTTAATTTAAAAACCTTAATAACAATGCCGACTTAAAGTCGGCATTGTTTTATCAGATAAATCCCCTTGTCGGAGATTTAACGAAAATCATATCGTGAGGTTAATCCTAAAATAGATTTTTAGTCTGTAATGATTTCGGAAAATACGCAGGTTAATCACTTTTTAATTTATTTTAAATTCATGATTTTTAATCTTATTTATATATAAGTTAAAGCTTATATTTGATATTCATTCCAATTGTCCTAAAACACCTTCACTAATTCCCCGCGCCGTAATTCGCATGCTTTAGTTGTGTATACTCGATCCCGCCCGAAATGTTTTTGGGTAAATCTCCATTCATTCAATGAAGGGAAATTGTTATGAAAAAAGTTCTGTATGGCATTTTTGCCATATCTGCGCTTGCGGCGACTTCTGCGTGGGCTGCACCTGTACAGGTGGGCGAAGCGGCAGGGTCGGCAGCAACGTCGGTTTCAGCGGGTAGTTCCTCCGCGACCAGCGTCAGCACCGTAAGCTCGGCGGTGGGTGTCGCGCTCGCGGCAAGCGGTGGCGGTGATGGTTCTAATACCGGGACCACCACAACCACGACCACCAGTACCCAGTAATAACGTATGTATCCCCAAAATAATTCAGTATGACGGGGATTAACCATAACCACACTCCGGTGTGGTTATTCTGCCCCTCTGGAGAAGAGTCGTGAAGCGACCTGCACTCATTCTTATCTGCTTGTTATTACAGGCCTGTTCAGCCACGACTAAAGAGCTGGGCAATTCACTGTGGGACAGTCTGTTCGGTACGCCAGGCGTACAGCTGACGGACGATGATATTCAAAATATGCCCTACGCCAGCCAGTACATGCGGCTAAATGGCGGTCCACAATTATTTGTCGTTTTGGCCTTCGCTGAAGACGGACAACAAAAATGGGTTACTCAGGATCAGGCCACTCTTGTCACACAACATGGTCGTCTGGTGAAGACTTTGCTTGGCGGCGACAACCTGATTGAAGTGAATAACCTTGCCGCCGACCCGCTGATTAAACCCGCACAAATTGTTGATGGTGCAACCTGGACGCGCACGATGGGCTGGACCGAGTACCAGCAGGTACGCTACGCCACCGCACGCTCAGTCTTCAAATGGGATGGCACCGATACCGTCAAAGTCGGCAGCGATGAAACCCCGGTTCGCGTGCTGGACGAAGAAGTCTCCACCGACCAGGCGCGCTGGCATAACCGCTACTGGATCGATAGCGAAGAGCAAATTCGCCAGTCGGAACAGTATCTCGGCGCGGATTATTTCCCGGTGAAAACCACTCTCATCAAGGCGGCAAAACAATGATTAAAAAAACTATTGTCGCGTTGCTTTTGAGTGTGGGGGCGTCATCGGTCTTCGCGGCGGGAACCGTCAAGGTATTCAGCAATGGCAGCAGTGAGGCCAAAACGCTGACGGGTGCAGAGCATTTAATCGATCTGGTAGGCCAATCTCGACTGGCAAACAGCTGGTGGCCCGGTGCAGTGATTAGCGAAGAGCTGGCAACGGCGGCAGCATTGCGTCAGCAGCAGGCGTTGCTGACACGGCTGGCAGAACTGGCTGCAGATTCCAGCGCCGACGATGCCGCCGCCATTAACGCCTTACGCCAGCAAATTCAGGCGTTGAAAGTGACGGGCAGGCAAAAAATCAAACTTGATCCCGATATCGTCCGCGTTGCCGAACGTGGTAACCCGCCGTTGCAGGGCAACTACACGCTGTGGGTCGGACCACCGCCGTCCACGGTCACATTGTTCGGGCTTATCAGCCGTCCTGGCAATCAGCCATTCACTCCCGGTCGCGACGTGGCGAGCTATCTCTCCGGGCAAAGTCTGCTTAGCGGTGCGGATCGCAGCTACGCGTGGGTGGTTTACCCGGACGGACGCACGCAAAAAGCGCCGGTGGCTTACTGGAACAAGCGTCACGTAGAGCCAATGCCCGGCAGCATTATTTATGTTGGCCTCGCGGACTCCGTCTGGAGTGAGACACCTGATGCCCTTAACGCCGACATTCTTCAGACTCTGACGCAGCGGATACCCCAATAATGAAAAAAAGACATCTGCTTAGCTTACTGGCGCTGGGCATTAGCACAGCTTGCTACGGCGAAACATATCCTGCGCCCATTGGTCCGTCGCAATCGGATTTCGGTGGCGTAGGATTATTACAAACGCCCACCGCCCGCATGGCGCGGGAAGGGGAGTTGAGCCTGAACTATCGCGATAACGATCAGTACCGTTATTACTCAGCTTCCGTGCAACTCTTCCCGTGGCTGGAAACAACGCTGCGCTACACCGACGTGCGCACCCGGCAGTACAGCAGCGTCGAAGCGTTCTCTGGTGATCAAACGTATAAAGATAAAGCCTTCGATCTCAAACTGCGTTTGTGGGAAGAGAGTTACTGGATGCCGCAAGTGGCGGTTGGCGCGCGGGATATCGGCGGTACGGGGCTGTTCGATGCAGAATATCTTGTCGCCAGCAAAGCTTGGGGGCCGTTCGATTTTACGCTCGGTCTGGGCTGGGGATATCTGGGTACCAGCGGTAACGTGAAAAATCCGCTCTGTTCAGCCAGTGATAAATATTGCTATCGCGATAACAGCTACAAACAGGCGGGATCTATCGACGGCAGCCAGATGTTCCACGGCCCGGCCTCACTGTTTGGCGGCGTGGAATACCAGACGCCCTGGCAGCCGCTGCGCCTGAAACTGGAGTATGAAGGCAATAATTATCAGCAGGATTTTGCCGGGAAGCTGGAGCAAAAAAGTAAGTTTAACGTCGGGGCGATTTATCGCGTTACCGATTGGGCCGACGTTAACCTTAGCTATGAACGTGGCAACACCTTTATGTTTGGCGTTACGTTGCGCACCAACTTTAACGATCTGCGCCCGTCTTACAACGATAACGCCCGCCCGCAATATCAACCGCAGCCGCAGGATGCCATTTTGCAGCATTCGGTGGTGGCGAATCAGTTAACGCTGTTGAAATACAACGCCGGACTGGCCGATCCGCAGATCCAGGCGAAAGGCGATACACTGTATGTTACTGGCGAGCAGGTGAAGTATCGTGATTCGCGCGAAGGGATCATTCGTGCTAATCGGATCGTGATGAACGATCTGCCGGAGGGGATCAAGACGATCCGCGTTACGGAAAATCGCCTTAACATGCCGCAGGTGACGACGGAAACCGATGTCGCCAGCTTGAAAAATCATCTCGCCGGAGAGCCGCTGGGCCACGAAACGAAGCTGGCGCAAAAACGCGTCGAGCCAGTGGTTCCGAAGTCCACCGAGCAGGGCTGGTATATCGACAAATCGCGCTTTGATTTCCATATCGATCCGGTGCTGAACCAGTCGGTCGGTGGCCCGGAAAACTTTTACATGTATCAGCTGGGCGTGATGGGAACGGCGGATTTGTGGCTGACGGACCATCTGCTCACCACCGGTAGCCTGTTTGCTAACCTTGCCAACAATTACGACAAGTTTAACTACACCAATCCACCGCAGGACTCACACTTACCGCGTGTTCGTACCCATGTGCGCGAGTATGTGCAGAACGATGTCTATGTGAATAACCTGCAAGCCAACTACTTCCAGCATCTGGGCAACGGCTTCTACGGTCAGGTCTACGGCGGCTATCTCGAAACCATGTTTGGCGGTGTGGGGGCAGAGGTGTTGTATCGCCCCCTGGACAGCAACTGGGCGTTTGGTCTGGATGCCAACTACGTTAAACAGCGCGACTGGCGTAGCGCAAAAGATATGATGAAATTCACCGATTACAGTGTGAAAACCGGACATCTGACCGCGTACTGGACGCCATCTTTCGCCCAGGACGTGTTGGTGAAAGCGAGTGTCGGGCAGTATCTGGCAGGGGATAAAGGCGGCACGCTGGAGATCGCCAAACGCTTTGATAGCGGCGTGGTGGTGGGTGGCTATGCCACGATCACTAATGTTTCGAAAGAGGAGTACGGCGAAGGGGACTTCACCAAAGGTGTGTATGTCTCTGTACCGCTGGATCTCTTCTCGTCTGGCCCGACACGTAGCCGTGCGGCAATTGGCTGGACGCCGCTGACGCGCGACGGGGGTCAGCAACTTGGGCGTAAGTTCCAGTTGTATGATATGACCAGCGACCGTAGCGTGAATTTCCGCTAAGTCATGGGAAAGGTGCCAGTTTTCGCAATCACTGGCACCCTCATTCTTAATGGCCTGTTGAGCCATCAGGAACGCAGTTCACCCCCGGTTTGCGATCTGGTGTGTAAAGGCGAAAACATTCTGTCTTCCTGTCCGTCGATATGGGTTGCAGGTCTGGTTGCCTGAGCGACTGGGCCATCATTGGGCTGGAGACATTGCTTTGCGGTAGGTCGGCTTTATCAGCAGTACCGAGCGGACCGGCATAAGCAGGAAGAACAGAGACTGATAACAACAAAGCAGCAAAATAAGGCTTCATTTTTACCACCTTTATCAGGTTACGTTTCATTTGTTCCAGAGGAACATTGTCGATTTTTCGCGCATTACTGGTTGCTGAGAATCACCTGAATGGGTGATTTTTGCATTACCGGCTTTGGTGCGGTTTGCCTTGCCGGATGCGCCCCCCAAATCCAGGTTGAACAAAACATACACAAAAAATATAGATCTCCGTCACATTTTTACGTTATACAGGAAGCTCGCCACTGTGAAGGAGGTACTGCTATGACGTCACTCTCTCGTCCGCGCGTGGAGTTTATCTCCACCATTTTGCAGACCGTACTCAATCTGGGCCTGCTGTGTCTCGGCCTGATTTTGGTTGTCTTCCTCGGCAAAGAAACGGTGCATCTGGCTGATGTGCTGTTCGCGCCAGAACAAACCAGCAAATATGAGCTGGTGGAAGGACTGGTGGTTTACTTTCTCTATTTCGAATTTATCGCGCTGATTGTGAAGTACTTTCAGTCCGGTTTTCACTTCCCGCTGCGTTACTTTGTCTATATCGGGATCACCGCCATTGTGCGCTTGATCATCGTCGATCATAAATCGCCACTGGATGTGTTGATCTACTCGGCAGCGATCTTGTTGCTGGTGATCACCCTGTGGTTATGTAATTCGAAACGGCTGAAGCGGGAGTAAAAAAGAGGCGCTCCGAAGAGCGCCGAATAACAGTCACAAGTTAGGATAACGTAAGTTGAGGGTCTAGCGGCATAACATTGGCAGAACAACATCTTTAACCTTTCACACCACCTGCCGTCAGGCCGTTAACCAGCCAGCGTTGAGCCAGCAAGAAGACGATGGTGATGGGTAATGCAGACATCACGGCAGCGGCAGCAAAGTCGCCCCACAGGTAGTTTTGCGGGTTGAGGTATTGCTGCATACCCACGGCCAGGGTGTAACTGTTCACGTCACGCAGTAACAACGACGCGACCGGAACTTCGGTAATGGCAGCGATAAACGACAGGATGAACACCACCGCCAGAATCGGTACAGATAATGGCAACAGGACGAGGCGGAAGGCCTGCCACGGCGTCGCACCATCCAGCGCCGCTGCTTCTTCCAGCGAACTGTCGATGGTTTCGAAATAGCCTTTAATCGTCCAGACGTGCAGCGCAATCCCCCCCAGGTACGCGAAGATCACGCCGCCGTGAGTATTCAGGCCGATGAACGGAATGTACTCACCCAGACGATCAAACAACGCATACAACGCCACCAGTGAGAGTACTGCCGGGAACATCTGGAAAATCAGCATCCCTTTCAGCAGCGTCGCTTTGCCAGGGAAGCGCATACGGGCGAAGGCATAAGCGCAGGTGGTGGAGAGCGCCACAATACCAATCGCGGAAATACCGGCGACCTTTACCGAGTTCCACAGCCACAGCAGTACCGGGAATGGCGGTGGCGTAATGCGGCCATCCGCCTGTTCAACGCTAAAACCTAACGCCAGTTTCCAGTGATCCCACGAGATTTGCTCCGGGATCAGGCTACCGGTCGCGAAGTTCCCCTGGCGCAGCGAGATGGCGACGACCATCAGCAGCGGGAACATAATTGCCGCGATAAAAAGTAGTAGTAGCAGGTGAGTAATAAACAAACGTGCTTTTTGCGATTTCGGTTGGACCATTGCCATTTTGTTATCTCCCTTAATCAAACTTCATTCGCGTGGCTTTCAGGTTCACAATCGCCAGCGCACCGACCAGCAGGAAGATCAGCGTGGCAATCGCCGCCGCCAGACCGAAGTCCTGACCCCCGCCGCCTTCAAAGGCGATACGGTAGGTGTAGTTAACGAGCAGGTCGGTATAACCGGCTGGCGTGGTCGTGCCAAGACGATCCGGGCCGCCGTTGGTTAACAGTTGAATCAGCACGAAGTTATTAAAGTTAAAGGCGAAGCTGGCGATCATTAGCGGTGTGAGCGGCTTAATCAGCAGCGGCAGCGTAATCTTGAAGAAGTTCTGGAACGGACCTGCGCCATCCATCGCTGAGGCCTCATACAGATCGTCCGGAATCGCTTTCAGCAAGCCCATGCAGAGGATCATCATGTACGGATAACCCAGCCAGGTGTTGACGATAATCAGCATCGTTCTGGCGGTGGTTGGATCGCTGAACCAGGCGGGCTTCACACCAAACAGCGCGCTCAACATCATGTTGATTTCACCAAAGCTCTGGTTGAACAACCCTTTGAAAATCAAAATTGAAATAAACGATGGCACCGCGTAGGGCAGAATCAGCAGGACGCGATAGACAGCTTTGCCGCGCAACGCTTCCCACTGCACCAGACACGCCAGCACCATGCCGACCGCCACCGTTAAAAAGACGGTGATAAGTGAGAACACTACGGTCCAGACGAAAATTGCAAGGAACGGTTTTTGGATCCCTTCGTCGGTGAAGACTCGGGTAAAGTTTTTCCAGCCAGTAGTCACGGTATAACCCGGGCTGAGTTTTTCGTCACCCCAGTTGCCGTCAGCAGTGATGGACTGGTAAAAACCAATCTGGTCGTTTGGACGATATTTTACGCCACTCTGGTTATTGGTCAGCGTACCGTCATCGCCTAATGTGTACAGCGGCTGAGTGCCGGAGAACTGGCGCAGGGAGCTCATCATCACTTTGTTGCCATCCGGCAGAATGGCGGTAATGTCGCTCAGGGCTTGACGATTCTGGGTAATCACGCGCAGATTCGCACGCTCGCCTTCAGGCTGCGTGGCGCTTTCTTTCAGTTGCAGTTTTTGCTCGCCGCCAAATTTAAAGGCGTCGGAGAGATAATTTTTGCCGGTTTCGCCGTCGGTGAGCGCCAGTTGCCACTCATCACCCGCGGGATAAAGACCAAAGTTATAGGTTTTCCCTGCCTGCCAGGCGCGGTCCAACAGAACTTCCTGAGCGCGTTCAAAGGTAAGCTGGTTGGTGCTGCTGTAGTTGGTGAAGGCGATGGCGATGGTGCAGACCAGAGGGAAGAGGACGAATAGCCCCATCCCGGCCATTCCCGGGTAGACATAGCGCCAGGCGTAGGCTTTACGATTGGCGAAAATATAGAGCCCCGCTGAGCTCAAAATTAGCGTGGTAATGGCGAACAGGTATTCCCCTTGTGCGTACATTAAAACAACAAGGTAACCCACCAGCAGGCCGAGCAGACCTAACACTGACCATTTCAGCGCGTCGCTTTGCCACCAATGTTTCTTTTTAATGACATCCATGGGGTTCTTCCTCATTCCAGGACAGATAAGGCGTTTACGCCGCATCCGGCAACAACTGCCTGATGCGACGCTGACGCGTCTTATCAGGCCTACATACGTTTCGTTTTCGTAGGCCGGATAAGGCGTTTACGCCGCATCCGGCAACAACTGCCTGATGCGTCGCTGACGCGTCTTATCAGGCCTACATACGTTTCGGCTTCATAGGCCGGATAAGGCGTTTACGCCGCATCCGGCATTTCAGGCATTACTTAGTGATACGACCCTGTGCATCTTTTAGCGCGGCATCAACGGTCTGACGACCACTGGCTGCGTTGATTACTGCGGTACGCACGGCATACCAGAAGGCGGACATCTGCGGGATGTTCGGCATGATTTCACCGTTCTTGGCGTTATCCATGGTGGCGGCGATGCGTTGATCTTTCGCCAGCTGATCCTGGTAAGACTTCAGCGCCACGGCACCCAGCGGTTTGTCTTTATTCACCGCTTCCAGACCTTCGTCGGTCAGCAGGTAGTTTTCGAGGAACTCTTTCGCCAGCTCTTTGTTCGGACTGGCCGCGTTAATGCCTGCGCTCAGCACGCCAACGAACGGTTTGGACGGTTGTCCCTTGAAGGTTGGCAGCATCGTCACACCGTAGTTCACTTTGCTGGTGTCGATGTTAGACCATGCCCACGGACCATTAATGGTCATCGCAGTTTCACCTTTGTTAAAGGCTGCCTCTGCAATGGAGTAGTCAGTATCCGCATTCATGTGTTTGTTTTTAATCAGATCAACCAGGAAGGTCAGACCCGCTTTCGCGCCAGCGTTATCCACGCCAACGTCTTTCACGTTGTATTTGTCGTTTTCATACTTGAACGCATAACCACCGTCGGCAGCAATCAGCGGCCAGGTAAAGTACGGTTCTTGCAGGTTGAACATCAGCGCGCTCTTACCTTTCGCTTTCAGTTCTTTATCCAGCGCCGGGATCTCTTCCCAGGTTTTTGGCGGGTTCGGCAGCAGATCTTTGTTATAAATCAGCGATAACGCTTCAACGGCAACCGGGTAAGCAATGAGTTTGCCGTTAAAACGCACGGCATCCCAGGTGAATGGATAAATCTTGTCCTGGAGCGCTTTGTCCGGAGAGATTTCAGCTAACAGACCAGACTGGGCATAGCCGCCAAAGCGGTCGTGCGCCCAGAAGATGATGTCCGGACCATCGCCAGTTGCCGCAACCTGGGGGAATTTCTCTTCCAGCTTATCCGGATGCTCAACGGTGACTTTAATTCCGGTATCTTTCTCGAATTTCTTACCGACTTCAGCAAGGCCGTTGTAGCCTTTATCGCCGTTGATCCAGATTACCAGCTTACCTTCTTCGATTTTGGCGAGAGCCGAGGCGGAAAACATCATCGTCGTTAAAACAGATAATGCGAGGATGCGTGCACCTGTTTTTATTTTCATAATCTCTGGTCCTTGTTGGTGAAGTGCTTGTGAAAACGCCTAAACGGACTCTAGTTTCTTTATACGGCAACCTCTTTCCATCCTCCTTGCCCCTACGCCCCACCTTCGTTTTGTGTGATCCATGTCGCAGAAACGGCAGTATTGCGGGAGGGCGCACACAAAATCGCCATGTTTTTTGCAAGCAACATCACGAATTTCCTTACTTTCCTTCGGATTAGTACGCAGACACCACCTTCTCATCCTCCCGCCTCCTCCCCCATAAAAAAGCCTGGGGGTGGAGGATTTAAGCTATCTGTCGATCAAGCATAGTCACCGCATCATGAATGTTGCTGTCGATGACAGGTTGTAACGAAGGGAGAAGGGCATGGCGAGCGTACAGCTGCAAAATGTAACGAAGGCCTGGGGGGATGTGGTGGTATCGAAAGATATCAACCTCGAGATCCACGAAGGTGAGTTCGTGGTGTTTGTCGGGCCATCTGGCTGCGGTAAATCAACGTTACTGCGCATGATTGCCGGTCTTGAGACGATCACCAGCGGCGACCTGTTCATCGGTGAGAAACGAATGAACGATACCCCGCCAGCCGAACGCGGCGTCGGCATGGTGTTCCAGTCCTATGCGCTCTATCCCCATCTGTCAGTGGCAGAAAACATGTCCTTTGGCCTGAAACTGGCGGGCGCGAAGAAAGAGGTGATCAACCAGCGCGTTAACCAGGTGGCGGAAGTACTGCAACTGGCGCACTTGCTTGATCGCAAACCGAAGGCACTCTCTGGCGGGCAGCGTCAGCGAGTGGCGATTGGTCGTACTCTGGTGGCAGAGCCAAGCGTGTTTTTACTTGATGAACCGCTATCCAACCTTGACGCTGCGCTGCGTGTGCAGATGCGTATCGAAATCTCCCGCCTGCATAAACGTCTGGGCCGCACGATGATTTACGTCACCCACGATCAGGTCGAAGCGATGACGCTGGCCGATAAAATCGTGGTGCTGGATGCCGGGCGCGTGGCGCAGGTCGGGAAACCCCTCGAACTGTATCACTATCCGGCAGACCGCTTTGTCGCAGGTTTTATTGGTTCGCCGAAAATGAACTTCCTGCCGGTAAAAGTGACCGCCGTTGCAATCGATCAAGTCCAGGTTGAGCTGCCGATGCCAAACCTCCAGCAAGTCTGGCTTCCTGTTGAAAGCCACAACGTTCAGGTCGGAGCCAACATGTCACTGGGCATTCGCCCGGAACATCTACTGCCAAGTGATATCGCCGACGTCATCCTTGAAGGTGAAGTTCAGGTCGTCGAGCAACTCGGCAACGAAACCCAAATTCATATCCAGATCCCTTCCATTCGTCAAAACCTGGTGTACCGCCAGTCTGACGTGGTGTTGGTAGAAGAAGGTGCCACATTCGCTATCGGCCTGCCGCCAGAGCGTTGCCATCTGTTCCGTGAGGATGGCACTGCATGTCGTCGACTGCATCAGGAGCCGGGCGTTTAAGCACCCAACAAAAGACACAAAACCTGTGACAGGTGATGTGAAAAAAGAAAAGCAATGACTCAGGAGATAGAATGATGATTACTCTGCGCAAACTTCCTCTGGCGGTTGCCGTCGCAGCGGGCGTAATGTCTGCTCAGGCAATGGCTGTGGATTTCCACGGTTACGCTCGTTCCGGTATCGGCTGGACAGGGAGTGGCGGTGAACAACAGTGTTTCCAGACCACTGGTGCTCAAAGTAAATACCGTCTTGGCAACGAATGTGAAACTTATGCTGAATTAAAATTGGGTCAGGAAGTGTGGAAAGAGGGCGATAAGAGCTTCTATTTCGACACTAACGTGGCCTATTCCGTCGCGCAACAGAATGACTGGGAAGCCACTGATCCGGCCTTCCGTGAAGCGAACGTGCAGGGTAAAAACCTGATTGAATGGCTGCCTGGTTCCACCATCTGGGCGGGTAAGCGTTTCTATCAACGTCATGACGTTCATATGATCGACTTCTACTACTGGGATATTTCTGGTCCTGGTGCCGGTCTGGAAAACATCGATGTTGGCTTCGGTAAGCTCTCTCTGGCTGCAACCCGCTCTTCTGAAGCAGGTGGTTCTTCCTCGTTCGCCAGCAACAATATCTATGACTACACCAACGAAACTGCGAACGATGTCTTCGACGTGCGTTTAGCGCAGATGGAAATCAACCCAGGCGGTACGTTAGAACTGGGTGTCGACTACGGTCGCGCTAACCTGCGTGATAACTATCGTCTGGTTGATGGCGCATCGAAAGACGGTTGGTTATTCACTGCTGAACATACTCAGAGCATCCTGAAGGGCTTCAACAAGTTTGTTGTTCAGTACGCAACTGACTCGATGACCTCGCAGGGTAAAGGTCTGTCGCAGGGCTCTGGCGTCGCGTTTGATAACGAACACTTTGCCTACAACATCAACAACAACGGTCACATGCTGCGTATTCTTGATCACGGTGCGATCTCGATGGGCGACAACTGGGACATGATGTACGTGGGTATGTATCAGGATATCAACTGGGATAACGATAACGGCACCAAGTGGTGGACCGTCGGTATTCGCCCGATGTACAAGTGGACGCCAATCATGAGTACCTTGATGGAGATCGGCTACGACAACGTCGAATCCCAGCGCACTGGCGACAAGAACAATCAGTACAAAATTACCCTCGCACAACAATGGCAGGCTGGCGACAGCATCTGGTCACGCCCGGCTATTCGTGTCTTCGCAACCTACGCCAAGTGGGATGAGAAATGGGGCTATGACTACAACGGTAGTTCCTCTTCCAACCCGAACTACGGTAAAGCCGTTCCGGCGAGCTTCGAAGGTGGTAGCTTCGGTCGCGGTGATAGCGACGAGTGGACCTTCGGCGCCCAGATGGAAATCTGGTGGTAATAGCAATGTGTATGCCGGATAAGGTGCTTGCGCCGCATCCGGCAACCAAAGCCTGATGCGACGCTGCCGCGTCTTATCAGGCCTACAACAGCTGCCGAATGTAGGCCGGATAAGGCGTTTACGCCGCATCCGGCATAAAAACACGTTGTCATTATCTATAAGGGGCGCAAGCCCCTCTGATTATCGGTTTAGCGCGCTATTGCCTGGCTACCGCTGAACTCCAGATTTTGAGGTGAAAACAATGAAAATGAATAAAAGTCTCATCGCCCTCTGTTTATCAGCAGGGTTGCTGGCGAGCGCGCCTGGAATCAGCCTCGCCGACGTCAACTACGTACCGCAAAACACCAGTGACGCACCAGCTATTCCATCTGCCGCGCTACAACAATTAACCTGGACACCCGTCGATCAATCCAAAACCCAGACTACCCAGTTAGCGACTGGCGGCCAACGGTTGAACGTTCCTGGTATCAGTGGTCCGGTTGCGGCATACAGCGTTCCGGCAAACATTGGCGAACTGACCCTTACGCTGACCAGCGAAGTGAACAAACAAACCAGTGTATTTGCGCCGAACGTGCTGATTCTTGATCAAAACATGACGCCATCTGCCTTCTTCCCCAGCAGTTATTTCACTTACCAGGAACCTGGCGTCATGAGCGCCGATCGTCTGGAAGGAGTGATGCGCCTGACACCAGCACTGGGGCAGCAAAAACTGTATGTTCTGGTCTTTACCACGGAAAAAGATCTCCAGCAGACGACGCAACTGCTCGACCCGGCAAAAGCCTATGCCAAAGGTGTTGGTAACTCGGTGCCAGATATTCCAGATCCGGTTGCCCGTCATACCACTGATGGCCTGCTGAAACTGAAAGTGAAAACCAACTCTAGCTCCAGCGTGTTGGTGGGGCCGTTATTTGGTTCTTCCGCTCCAGCTCCGGTTACGGTAGGTAACACGACGGCACCCGCCGTGGCTGCACCCGCTCCGGCACCGGTGAAGAAAAGCGAACCGATGCTCAACGACACGGAAAGTTATTTTAATACCGCGATCAAAAACGCTGTCGCGAAAGGTGATGTTGATAAGGCGTTAAAACTGCTTGATGAAGCTGAACGCCTGGGATCGACATCTGCCCGTTCCACCTTTATCAGCAGTGTAAAAGGCAAGGGGTAAGTACGCCCCACAGTGCTGATTTTGCAACAACTGGTGCGTCTTCGGGCGCACCTTTTTTTCTCCCTCCCAGTGATTGTTGCGTTTTTGTTGCGTATTAGATCACTTAATATGCTTTACATCTCCCGTTATCGCTTTTCTGCGATACAATGCCTTTACGTTATGTAACGGAGAGTTCGGCATGTCACACCCCGCGTTAACGCAACTGCGTGCGCTGCGCTATTTTGCAGAGATTCCTGCGCTGGAACCGCAACTGCTCGACTGGTTGTTGCTGGAAGATTCCATGACTAAACGTTTTGAACAGCAGGGAAAAACGGTGAGCGTAACGATGATCCGCGAAGGGTTTGTCGAGCAGAATGAAATCCCAGAAGAATTACCGCTGCTGCCGAAAGAGCCCCGTTACTGGTTACGAGAAATATTGTTATGTGCTGATGGTGAACCCTGGCTCGCCGGACGTACCGTCGTTCCTGTGTCAACGTTAAGTGGCCCCGAGCTGGCGTTACAAAAATTAGGTAAAACGCCGTTAGGCCGCTATCTGTTCACATCATCGACATTAACCCGGGACTTTATTGAGATAGGCCGTGATGCCGGATTGTGGGGGCGACGTTCCCGCCTGCGATTAAGCGGTAAGCCACTGCTGCTGACCGAGCTATTTTTACCGGCGTCACCGTTGTACTAAGAGGAAAAAAATATGGAGTGGAGCCTGACGCAAAATAAGCTGCTGGCGTTTCACCGCTTAATGCGTACGGATAAGCCAATTGGCGCGTTACTGCTGCTCTGGCCAACGTTGTGGGCGCTGTGGGTGGCGACACCGGGTGTTCCCCAACTCTGGATCCTGGCGGTGTTTGTCGCAGGCGTCTGGCTGATGCGCGCCGCCGGTTGCGTGGTGAATGACTATGCTGACCGTAAGTTTGACGGCCATGTTAAGCGCACGGCAAACCGACCACTTCCCAGCGGTGCGGTTACGGAGAAAGAGGCGCGAACGCTATTTGTGGTGCTGGTGCTGCTTTCGTTCTTACTGGTATTGACACTGAACACGATGACCATTCTGTTGTCGATTGCCGGACTGGCGCTGGCGTGGGTTTACCCGTTTATGAAGCGGTATACCCATTTACCGCAAGTGGTGCTGGGGGCGGCGTTTGGTTGGTCGATTCCAATGGCTTTTGCCGCTGTGAGTGAATCAGTGCCGTTAAGCTGCTGGCTGATGTTCCTTGCCAATATTCTGTGGGCGGTGGCTTATGACACGCAATATGCGATGGTCGACCGTGACGATGACGTGAAGATTGGCATTAAATCCACCGCAATTCTGTTCGGCCAATACGATAAGTTGATTATCGGTATTTTGCAGATTGGCGTACTGGCGCTGATGGCGATTATCGGCGAGTTAAATGGCTTAGGCTGGGGATATTACTGGTCAATTCTGGTGGCTGGCGCTCTGTTTGTTTATCAACAAAAACTGATTGCCAACCGCGAGCGTGAAGCCTGCTTTAAAGCATTTATGAATAATAACTATGTTGGCCTGGTGCTGTTTTTAGGGCTGGCAATGAGTTACTGGCATTTCTGATGATGTAAAAAAGCCGGATGATCATCCGGCTTTCTTCTGGGCTGCCTGATGCGCTGCGCTTATCAGGCCTACACAATAAATCGCAATTTATTGAATTTGCAGATTATGGTCGGCCGGATAAGGCGTTTGCGCCGCATCCGGCAACTCTCACCGATTACCCTTCGCTTTGCGTCGCACTCTCAATCGTCAAACGTACATCTGACGTAATCAACTCCGCCAGCAACTGATAGACCTTCATCGTCTCTGCCGGTTCGGCGTCGCCGCTGTCGCTGATATACCCTTCATCACGCAGCGTCAGTACCAGAGAACTGAATACTGCTTTGTCGAAGAACTCTGGCGCGTTGATGCCGTGCAGCACGGAGAGACGTTGCGCCACGGTGCGGCTCTCTTTCTCCAGCGTACCGCGGTTGATCGACGGGTTGGCGCTCAGCAGCCAGAAAGTGATGGCATAACGTTGCAGCGTTTCGCGCGCGCCTGCGGCCAGCAACTGAAGCGTGCGGGAATGCGCTGGGTTGATATGCAATTCATCATCTTGCAGCGTAATCAGCCCCTGGCGTTGCATTTCATTCGCCAGCGCATCAATAACGCCCGGCAACTCGTCGCGCTCCCAGCGCAGGAACAGCTCCGCTTTCAGCATCGGATACAGCACATTGACGTGCTCCATCAATACGTCGCGGGAGATGTGGCGATGCTGGGTGACAATTGCCGCCATCAGCGAAGGCAGCACCAACATATGCGCAATGTTGTTGCGATAGTAGGTCATCAGCACTGCTTGCTCGCGCGGCAGAATGATGATGTCGCCGATCGTATCCTTCTCAACTTCAAACTTGTTCATCTGCAGCGCGTGATCGATAAGCTCGCTGGCACTGGCTGAAGGAACGGTAGAGTCCGTGGAGTAAGGCACGTTGCGCATCAAATCCAGATAGCAGTTGAGTTGCTCGGTTAACTGCTCGCGGGTGAGTGAGCGCTGACGTGACGCCAGAAGTGCAGTACAGCACAGGTTCATGGCGTTAGCCGCGCCCGCGTTGTTAATGCGTACCATCAGATCGGCAGCAATGTTATTGACCGTCGGCGTTAACCAGGCCGGACGCACCGCTTCGATGGGATCGATAGATTCACGCCAGTCTGGCACGTGCTGGTTAAGGTAGGTCATCAACGGCATTGGTTCACCGAAGTTGACATAGCCCTGACCGAGATTACGCAGCTTGCTTAAACCGCGCAGCATCTGCAGCAGGCTCTCTTTCTCTTTCGTTGCCCCGCGCAGTTCTTTGGCGTAAGTACCCACTTCCATGACGTGCTCATAACCGATGTAGATCGGAATTAACGTAATCGGACGTGTGCCGCCACGCAGCATCGCCTGAATGGTCATCGACAGCGTACCGGTTTTCGGGTCCAGCAAACGGCCTGTACGCGAACGACCGCCTTCCACAAAGTACTCGACGGAATAACCACGGCTGAACAGTTCGCCGAGATACTCACGGAAAACCGTGGAATAGAGCTTATTGCCTTTAAACGTACGGCGAATAAAGAACGCACCCAGACGGCGGAAAATCGGCCCGGCAGGCCAGAAATTCAGGTTGATCCCGGCGGCGATATGCGGCGGCACCAGCCCCTGGTGATACAGCACGTAAGAAAGCAGCAGGTAGTCCATGTGGCTGCGGTGGCAAGGCACATACACCAGCTCATGACCGTCGTGGGCCAACTGGCGAACGCGCTCGGCGTTATGGACGTTGATGCCCTGATAAAGTCGGTTCCAGGTGAAGCCCAGAATACGGTCAGTCAGGCGGATCATCTCGTAAGAGAAGTTCGCAGCAATCTCTTCCATCAGTGCAATAGCATTCTGCTGCGCTTTTTCATGGGAGATTTTTTTGCTGCGCGCTTCGTCTTCTACCGCTTTGGCAATGGCGCGGGAGGCGAGCAGTTTGTTAAACAGATCCTGACGAGCTGGCAGGCGCGGCCCTACGGCAGCCAGACGCTGGCGGGCAAAGTGCATACGCGCCACGCGTGCCAGTTTTTGGGCGATGGTTTTATCCGTGCCGTGTTCATCCGCCATACGGCGCAGCGAAACTGACGGAGAGAAGCGCACAAAACTGTCGCGACCGAGCCATAGCACGGCGAAAAATTTCTGTACGCCGTTGAGCATGCGCAGTGGCGGGTTAACTTCACCTTTTTCGCGCCCCGGCGCACGACCAAACATCACCGATACCGGCACCATCTGCACATCCAGATTTGGGTTGCTGCGGTGCAGATCGAGATAGTCGTGGAACAGCTTAATAGACTCTTCTTTCGGTGTGTAATAGGTGAAAACACGCGGCCCGCCATGAATAAACACATAGCGCGGTAGTAACGTGCCGTCTATTTCCAGCGGCTCTAATGGGTCAGGCAGGTCGTGCGCCAGGCACTGGGCGCGCAACGTCAGCAAATCCGCTTTTGAGTTGTACGGTAAAACGTACATAATTGGACGAGAGGTATCCAGTCCCAGTTCCGGGGCAGGATCTGCTGGAATAGACTTGCTTTTTACCAGGATGCTTAATGGTAAATTCAGTAATTTGTAGTAAATTCGTGGCCAGCCGGACATAAACGATGTAAAGCCTCTGGTTAATAATGCAAATGCGCGGGAAGGATAGCAGAAAGTCATGGGAAATTCTGTGGTATCCGCTCATGTTTCGCGCGACGTTACGCTAACCGTAATCTTCGGATTCAACGGTACACTGATATTGACGCTCATAATGTAAAAAGGTTCTTTCGATGGCCAATAATACCACTGGATTCACCCGAATTATCAAAGCTGCTGGCTATTCCTGGAAAGGTTTACGTGCCGCATGGATCAACGAAGCGGCATTCCGTCAGGAAGGTGTCGCGGTATTGTTGGCAGTTGTTATTGCCTGTTGGCTGGATGTGGATGCAATAACCCGAGTATTGCTTATTAGTTCTGTCATGCTGGTGATGATTGTGGAAATTCTCAATAGTGCCATCGAAGCGGTGGTTGACCGTATTGGCTCTGAATACCATGAGCTTTCCGGGCGGGCGAAAGATATGGGCTCTGCCGCGGTGCTGATCGCCATTATCGTCGCCGTGATTACCTGGTGCATTCTGTTATGGTCGCATTTTGGATAACCCTTCCAGAATTCGATAAATCTCTGGTTTATTGTGTAGTTTATGGTTCCAAAATCACCTTTTGCTGTATATACTCACAGCATAACTGTATATACACCCAGGGGGCGGAATGAAAGCGTTAACGGCCAGGCAACAAGAGGTGTTTGATCTCATCCGTGATCACATCAGCCAGACAGGTATGCCGCCGACGCGTGCGGAAATCGCGCAGCGTTTGGGGTTCCGTTCCCCAAATGCGGCAGAAGAACATCTGAAGGCGCTGGCACGCAAAGGCGTTATTGAAATTGTTTCCGGCGCATCGCGCGGGATTCGTCTGTTGCAGGAAGAGGAAGAAGGGTTGCCGCTGGTGGGCCGTGTGGCTGCCGGTGAACCGCTTCTGGCGCAGCAGCATATTGAAGGTCATTATCAGGTCGATCCTTCCCTGTTCAAACCGAATGCTGATTTCCTGCTGCGCGTCAGTGGGATGTCGATGAAAGATATCGGCATTATGGACGGCGACTTGCTGGCAGTGCATAAAACCCAGGATGTGCGTAATGGTCAGGTCGTTGTCGCGCGTATAGATGACGAAGTTACCGTTAAGCGTCTGAAAAAACAGGGTAATAAAGTCGAACTTCTGCCAGAAAATAGCGAGTTTAAACCCATTGTCGTTGACCTTCGTCAGCAGAGCTTCAGCATTGAAGGGCTGGCGGTTGGTGTTATTCGCAACGGCGACTGGCTGTAATCTATCTCTGATACCGCGATGCCGCCTGGCATCGCGGTTTGTTTTTAATCTCTCTTCATCAGGCTTGTCTGCATGGCATTCCTCACTTCATCTGATAAGGCACTCTGGCATCTGGCTTTACCCATGATTTTCTCCAATATCACCGTTCCCTTGCTGGGACTGGTTGATACGGCGGTCATTGGTCATCTTGATAGTCCGGTTTATCTGGGCGGCGTGGCGGTTGGCGCAACGGCGACAAGTTTTCTCTTTATGCTGTTGCTGTTTTTGCGTATGAGCACTACCGGGCTTACTGCACAGGCTTATGGTGCCAAAAATCCTCAGGCATTGGCGCGTGCGCTGGTGCAGCCGTTGCTGCTGGCACTGGGGGCCGGAGCGTTGATTGCCTTACTGCGTACGCCGATTATCGAGCTGGCGCTGCATATTGTTGGTGGTAGCGAAGCGGTTCTGGAACAGGCTCGGCGCTTTCTTGCAATCCGCTGGTTAAGCGCACCGGCGTCGCTGGCGAATCTGGTGCTGCTCGGCTGGTTGCTCGGCGTGCAATATGCCCGCGCGCCAGTGATTTTGTTAGTGGTTGGCAATATCCTCAACATTGTGCTGGATGTCTGGCTGGTGATGGGGCTGCATATGAACGTGCAGGGTGCGGCGCTGGCGACGGTTATTGCGGAATATGCAACATTGCTGATTGGTCTGCTAATGGTGCGTAAAATCCTCAAACTACGTGGCATCTCCGGCGAAATGCTGAAAACAGCCTGGCGAGGAAACTTCCGTCGCTTGCTGGCGCTTAACCGCGACATTATGCTGCGCTCACTGCTGCTACAACTCTGTTTTGGCGCAATAACGGTTCTTGGTGCGCGGCTGGGGAGCGATATTATCGCCGTCAACGCGGTCCTGATGACGCTACTCACCTTTACCGCTTATGCGCTGGATGGTTTTGCCTACGCGGTTGAAGCTCACTCCGGTCAGGCGTATGGTGCGCGCGACGGTAGCCAGTTACTGGATGTCTGGCGCGCAGCGTGCCGCCAGTCGGGGATCGTGGCATTGTTGTTTTCGGTGGTTTATTTGCTGGCGGGAGAACATATCATCGCGTTGCTAACGTCGTTAACGCAGATCCAGAATCTGGCCGATCGCTACCTAATCTGGCAGGTTATTTTACCGCTGGTGGGAGTCTGGTGTTATCTGCTGGACGGTATGTTTATTGGCGCAACGCGCGCTGCCGAAATGCGCAATAGTATGGCAGTCGCAGCAGCAGGGTTTGCTTTGACGCTACTGACGTTGCCGTGGTTGGGTAATCATGCTTTGTGGCTGGCGTTAACCGTCTTTCTGGCGCTGCGCGGGCTTTCACTAGCGGTTATCTGGCGTCGTCACTGGCGTAATGGAACCTGGTTTGCCGCAACGTGACGGTTAAAAGTTCTGAATAAATAATCCTAAGCCAAATTGCTGACTACACTTAATCCCACGTTCAGAAGAAAAGTGAGCGTACTCTCATTCACCACCTAACGATGAGGATTTGAATATGAATAAAGACGAAGTCGGCGGTAACTGGAAACAGTTCAAAGGTAAAGTGAAAGAGCAATGGGGCAAACTGACCGATGATGATATGACGGTCATTGAAGGTAAGCGTGATCAGTTAGTGGGTAAAATCCAGGAACGTTACGGTTACCAGAAAGATCAGGCAGAAAAAGAGGTTGATAGCTGGGAAAAACGCCATGATTACCGCTGGTAATTGATCCCTCCTGCCCGATGTGTACAAGGATGTACGCCCTCTTAACGCGGTTTCTTTTTCACCTGCACAGAGTGATCATGCTGGCACTGTTCAGGATGACGACACGCTTCTACTTCCACGCATGCCGCACAGAGCCCATGTGCTTCAATCACATTATGCCGCAGGGCAAACCCCATTTTTGCCGCCAGCGTATGCATAATGTCTTCCACGCCTTCTGCACACTCTTCTTTCACTGCGCCGCAGCGATCGCAAATAAACATGGCTGAAGTATGCGTAGGCTGATCGAACAGATGGCAGAGCACATAGCTGTTGGTGGATTCAACCTTATGCACAAAACCTTGTTCAAGCAGAAAATCGAGCGCGCGATAAACCGTCGGCGGCTTGGCTTGCGGCTCGGCTTCGCGCAGCAAATCAAGTAGATCGTAGGCGCTGATAGCCCCTTCTTGCAGGCTCATAAGGCGCAGCACTTCGAGACGTTGCGGAGTCAGGCGCACATTACGCTGCGCGCAGAGTTTTTCAGCCTGCGCCAATAACTCTTGCGTTGTGGTCTTTTCCATTGTGCACCTCGAAAGTGGGGTTAAGAATGTCCTTACTTTACCATAATTCTCACTTAAACGCCGACAACCGGGCGTCGAAGCTGCCACATTGCCTGATCGCATATTCGTTATGCTATAGTAGCGCCCCCAATTCACCAGATGCTTAAAAAATCGCCATGTCAGCAGAATCACAAACCGCTTATCCCGCATACCGTTTCTCTATTGCTCCTATGCTCGATAGGATGTACCGTTTTTGAAAAACAACTAGTTATACACTTTGTGGGAGCCTATTGGGAACCTGAGGTTTTGCTCTTTCTATTCATAAAGCACCATTTGCTGCCTTATCTGATTGACCAAAAACAACCGCGGTTATAGACTTTGCTCCAAATAGCTGAGGCTATTGCTCACCCCCCGGCCTGAGGCCGTATTGGTCAGAGGTTCTCCTTAAGCTAAAGGAGTTCGTTATGCGCAGACATAGTGATGTGAAACATAAAATGCCGTTTTTGGATACTTTTAAGACAGCCGCTGCAGTGGGCCTGCTTATGCAGCACACCACGGCGATGTATTGCCAAGATGTGCCTAATGTTAAGCAAGCGCCGTGTACCTACCTGTCTGTGGCTGATGAGTATGAGAGTTCATTGAAGCTTAAGGAAGCTCTTGGTGTTATTAGTGACTTAACCAGCACTCTTAGCAAGGCATATTTTATGCTTGCCAATGCTGATAGCGAAGATGCTCGTACCCAAATCATCGAAACTCTCGATCAAGAAAAGTCAGACCTCATTGAGCTTCATCTTCGTGGCCTTGAGGGTGCTATTAAGAACATCTATAAAGAATGTCCCGATGAGCTCAAAGGAGTTGTTAAACCAGTATTAGTAACTACTGCGCAAGCGCGCTCAGCAGCTTCGCGTCTGAATGATCTTATCGGTCAAATGTTGAAGCCAGTTGAGACTTTTGCGAGTTCCATTGATATGGATGGTTTACGTGCTTTAGCTAAGCATGGAACGGCTACCTTTGTTTCTGGTCAATTCCACTGAGGTGAAAATTGCACGTTTCCGTAGAGTATAACCAAAAGAGTTTTGGCTTTTTTTTCTCTCCGGTTTTTGTGGATTTTCCAGATCTTCAGCAAAGCTTGCTTGATGATTTTGCAAGGTACAAAGCAACTGGTTCTCTTCCAGATTATTTTGGCCGAGATACTGCTTATGACAGGCCTGATGACATTAAGGATTCAGGTTTGATGCATATTCACCTATGTTTAGATGGCAAGCAATTTGATGCACCACCGGAAGGTGCAGACTTGCGAGACCCTAAAACGGTTCAGTGGTATCGGACTTCTGATACCGCTCTCGTTTATGCTCAAAATCTGCTTGATGAGAACAGCTATTCACTCATAGCTTTGTTTCATCCAGTTGCTCATTTCAGTGCCCAAAACTATGATCGGATGAGAACGTTGGCTTCTTACGCTCGAGAATTCCGTTACAGTTAAAATTAACCCACCTTATCGGTGGGTTTTTATATTTTGTCAGCAGCTTTGTTATTTTGATGCTCTTACCTTTTCCCATTCAATCCTGCCTTCTTCACGCCGTTTATCTATATATTCAGCAAGATCCTGAATGTTGATGCAGCGCTTTGCTTTCTGTGATGTACCAACACGATAAGTCGGGATCGGCAACTGGCATGCATTTGCTTTCGCTTCTGCTGTGTTAGGGCTCATACCGAAATACTTTTGGCATACAGCTGACAGCTCAATGTTTGGGGTATTGAATTCAGCCATCAGTAAAAACAAGGTGTTCATAATTTTCTCCATCAAAACCGGCTGCACCCGGGAAGATCATAATTCTGTGCTGGTGGCAGGAATTAATTTCTGCCAGATAGCGGAGACATATTTTGCCTGATGACGGGCATCAGCCAGGGCGTTGTGCCGTTCGCCATCGAAAGGCATGTCCATTTTGGGGTCGAATCCGATGGAACGCCCAAGCGTAACGATCGTGCGTACATCGTGGTCATTCCAGTATGCCCACGGGCAGATTTGTCCTGCTCGCTCATAAGCTCCACGTAAAATTACGTTGTCGAAGGTGGCCCCGTTACCCCAGACTTTTAAATATTTTGTATTGTCTGCATGCTGATTAATGAAATAGCTCAGTTCAGAGAGTGCATCGCTGATCGACAAAGTATCATCAATACAGATTGCAGCTCGTGCTTCAGGGCTCTGTTTCAACCACCACAGGATGGTATCGCCGTCAGGTGTGGCCCCTTGTTCCATAGCACTTTCCAGGCTGACAACCGTATAGAATTCTTGTCCGATGTCTCCGGTTTCTGGGGTGAAGAACACCGCGCCAATGGAAACGATTGGTGCATCCTTATTTTTCCCCATCGTCTCAAGGTCGATCATTAAGTTGTTCATTACTTCACCTCCTGCGTTTCTTTGCTGCTGTGAATTCGCCAGTTACCGACGCCTTCCCATTCAAACTGGCGGTTACTAATTCGCGTCCAGCCCCTGCCGAAAAGCAAATCCAGATACCAGTATTTTAAAGTTCTGATAATTGCTCTTACAGTTGGTTTGCATCCAGAAGTCTTTGATGCGCAAATAAAGCACCGAGTTATGCTCATGGCCTCTACAAAAGGCCAGATAAACCAAACCCAGATGCAAAGAGCCACGAACAACATGAGCGCAATGTTAGCCACTAAGCCAGACCAGTACAGATAATTGCTCACTGGTTGCCTCCTTTACGGATCTGCGCTGCGATGCGCGAAAAAAAAGACTCCCGCGTATGACTGTTAAGAGCTGGCGCGAACGCCGCGTTAAGAACGGCAGCATCACAGCCGTCATCGATATAGAGCGCAATTTTTTTCTCCAGGCGCGCTTTGGCTTCCTGCAACTGCATACCCCGGCACGCACGCGGGATATACTCAGCAATTTGAGCGATAGATTTTTCGTTCTGTTTAAACATGCTTCACCTCGATAGGCTTGATGGTGTCGATCAGTAGTCGGCGGCGCGTATTTTCTGCAAAGTGGCGGCGTCCGGTTTCTTTGTGGTAAAACTCGTTTTTGCCGACGACCCACATCCGCTCTGTCTGGTGAAGTTTTTTTACCTGCGGGCCGTCTTTGGTGATCACAATGCCGGTATGGGTTTTTACGATTGTCATGCCACCACCTCTTCGAATTTCAATTCCAATTGATCACCCCAGATTTCACATGACTCTGAACACGAGCCGGTATCGAATCGCCTGGCTTGCACCATCGCCTGATACAAATTTCTGTAGTCGCTGTCGGCATACATTCTGGCAATCCCGTCAAGGCTCAGATGACCACGGTACATAACGTCTTTATTTGTCTTTCGGTGACCATCCCGGACGTGTTTACCTGTAACCAGCTCATTAAAAACTCGCATCAGACCAGGTTCGTCTTTACATGCAAGCCCCAGCTTTTGCGTGGACTTTTTGATGCAGAAAACACAGTTCCCGAGGTGCTCCGGGATTTGCAAATCAAAAGGTTGTTTATGCCACCACCGGATAACATCCGACTTATCAAAATCAGATAGCTCGGCAAGATACCGGACGCCCGATTTCGGTTTCAGCCTACGAGGTTCGTCTGCACGAATACCCAGCCATGTGATGTAATTCCCTCGTCCGAAATGGTCATCGCAGTATTTTGTGAAGGGGGTGAGTTTTAATCTGTCAGTGCAGAACGCGCCGCCGATGTATGGCGTGCCATATTTTTTTACCATGTCCATAAACGGTTTAAGCACCGGCATTCGTGTCTGAATATCCTTTGGTTCCCATTCCGTATAACCATTTGGCTGCCAAAGCTCTGGATTTATATCGACCTGCAACACAGTTAGCGGTATGCCCCAGAACTTCACAACCTCCCGAATAAAGCGGTATGTCAGCGGATGTTCGCAACCGGTATCCATAAAGATGTAGCAGACGTTATTGCCAGCCTTTCTTTGTTCTTCCATCAGGTGAACAAGATATGCAGATGTTCTCCCGCCAGAAAAACTAACTACATGAGTTATGCACATTTGCGTAATTCCGATAACTCGTTGAAGCGTTCCATAAACATCCCGTAGGCATGGCCCGGTGCCAGTGGAATCACGTTGAACATCTCTGTTGCCGGGATGCCTTCCAGTACAGGCCAGAAAGAGCCATCATCAAGCCCGAGATCACGGCGTTCGGTTGCCAGCATGATGAGATCGGCATATTTCACGGGCGTACTCATAACCGGGGGTAACCCGTATTTCTCACGGATTACGGCGTCTATTTTTTCTTCCATCCGTTTATAGTCAGGAAGAAGGCGTTTCAGTGGCGCGGGGATGTCCTGGCAATACGCTTCTGTTGCATCATGCATTAACGCTTCAAAAGCAAATTCCTGCGGCACCAGCTGGCTGCAAAGCACCGCATGTTGGGCGACGCTGTAGAAGTGTGAAAGATGACCGGCAAAGCGACAGATATTTGAAAGGGAAACCGCGATATCGTTAATATCGATGTTGTCTTTATTTATCCTGTCATAATAAAAATGCTTCCCGGAAAAAGTTTTAATAAATGACATTTTGTTCTCCACGTTATATGCGCTGCACCGCGCTGAATTCGGGTAAAAGGAAGCCCTCACCATCCGGCGATTATTGAGTTAATTACGTTTCCATAAATGCCCCCGCAGGGGCATTTGCAGTAATGAAATCAGGCGGTGAAAGTACCAATAAAGGTTTCTACTTTGCTGTCTTTGAATTTCTCAACAAGCAGATCACGAAATTCGTTAGCCATTTCTTCCTGCACTGCTTCCAGCTGAATAATGCGCAGAACCAGTACAGGACGATCGCCAGTGATAATGCTGAGGCGTAATTTAAATGGACGTTCTTTCAGACCTTCAAACGGAACGCATTTAAATTCAAATGCCACTGGCATAATATCTTTGGTCTTCGCTTCGACAGACTCCATCAGGGAGCGTTTGCCGCTGAAGTCATTATCTTCAAAATCAGCGGTCTGGTTTGCTTCAATCGTGATTTTACGGACCGCCGCAGCCGCTTTTGTTGCCTGAATAGCGTCACCATTAGCATCAAAGCCCACAAGGTAGTCGGCCCAGTCTTCAATCCATTCTGCCAGTGACTTCTGGGAGTTACGCTCGCCGTTAACAGACAACAGGGCAGAGAACGGTGCTGTCTTTTTCAGTTTGAGAGTGGCGGTGTTATCTGCGTGACCTGGTTCATCAATAGTACCCAGGTTAAGCACACTGACTGCTCGCATATTATCGGCATCGATAAAGCAGCGGGTGCCTTCATCTGCAAGATCTTTAGAATAACGGGTAAAGTCATCGATGCTGGCAGTGGAAAGCGCACCACGGAAACGGAAGCGATTTAAATTAAATTTTTCCAGATCATGAATGCGGAAATTCTCAGGCAATGCCACAGCATCGGCACCAATCTTACTGATAATTTCATTAACACCCTGAGCAGAAATGAGGGCATGGATTTGATTAATTGCGGTTGCGTCTAAGTTCTGAGACATAATAAGTCCTCACTATATAAAGATATTCAGTGATGAGATAAATAATCAGTTTATTAAGAACGATATTAACGACCTGCTGCGCGGAGTTTTCCGTCAGGCTCACCGGCAAGAGTCAGTAATTGTCCTTGGTCTTCCTGCAGAATAGTCAGGCGACCACCGCGATTGACATACATCGGCGTTTCGGTGGTGTCTTCTTCGGAAATTTTCCCGCGGTTAGTCGGGCGAACATATGAGAGTTTGTGTTTGATTTTCACACGGTTCTCATCAAACGGTTCGATTTCCAGGTTGAGTGAGACCTTACATTTGGTTTTCGTGTTCATCACACCGGAAGCGACTTCACTGAGAACTGCGCCGATTTTGGTTTCAAATACGCCGCCGTCCAGCTCCCCGATAAATGCCTGCACATCAGTACTGCGTTCGCTAGCCATTTTGCTGCTCCTCATCATATCGACCCTGCAAGGTCGGTTAGTTTCTCCACAAAACAGAGAAGAACACCTGCGGTGGCAGCCGCCCGGATGGATTGGGTTATGAGCCCGTCGTCCGGTGATGCTCTTCTCTGTTTTGTAAAAAGAGCGGTACCAGCCGGAAGCAAGGATACAAACTGGTACCGCCAGGACTACACACAGCATAAAGTTGTGGTGCCGGGTGCCTCCCGGTGCCTGGCGAAGGTTGCACACCAGGCGGGTGGGTCTCCACAGAAGGTCGACTGTCAGCCTCAACCTTAACCCGCGTGCGCTGAGCCGCATTCACCACAACGCAAAGGATTCTCTCTGGTTGAAAATACTTAGCTGTTATGTGCCTGTCTTTTCACCACTTCAGGCTCGGTGGTATCCTTTTAAGCCCGTATACATAAAAGGAAAATCAAATGACTTTTGATGAAAAAGAACTTGATAATGCAATTAATAAAATCATCGTAACGTCGCTCTTTTCCTGTCTCAGCGACACTCAACAGAAACAGTTCTACGAATCGGCTTTCAACATGATCGAGCGTTGTTGTTTCTGCGATGCCGACGAGCTACCTGAAAAAATCAGGAAACAGTTGGCTGATGCTCTTCGAGTGCGACTTTCTGACCAATTTTCTGAAATGTACTCTCCGAATTTGGACAAATAGAAAAAGGCCATTTCCATTCAGGGTCTGATGGAAATACTTCAGCCTGTTCCAAAGCACGGCGTAAAGAGAATACAACTCCAGCCATAATCTGATGTTTCCCATTGGTCCAGCTATCGCCGCTCTGATCTACAGGAGCGGCTATGTCGTATGACCAAACGACTTCACCACTATTGTTTAAAATCTGGACTTTCATTTCATACACCTGCTTTAACATGAGTGCCTGGTGGCACAACATGACTCAACGAATCATCCTGGACTTCATATGCCCCAGGCGGCTACTTCGTGGGCGTCCTGCCTGTTCGTTATCTTTGATATAAAATCTAACTTAACTTAGTTTTAATGGCAAGAGAAAACACCAAACTTTTCTTAGTTCGGTGTTTTGGTTAGAGAAAAGGGTGGGGGCTAGAGTTCGTATTGAACTCCTTTGACTACACCAATGATGAGGCAATTACCATTGATCGGGATGTTGGGGTACCGGGGATTTAATGGCACTAAAAACTTTTGAGGGCCATCGATAACTAATTTTTTTACTGTGGCTTCGTTTGTTCCATCAAGTCTAGCGATGACTATTTTTCCATGCCGGGGTTCTGCATCAGGATCTACAATCACTGTTGCGCCTTCTGGTATTGTTGGGAGGCCATTAGGGTTAGTCATGGAGTCGCCTTTAACCTCCAATGCAAATGAGTTATCACCAATCTTTAATGATGTATCTACCCACTTGTCTACTTCACTAAACACTTCTGCTGTCCTGCACTCAGTAAACTGCCCAGCCTGAACCCACGAGATTACAGGAACTCTGCGCATGTTTGTGACGAGTTTGCCTTCAAACTCAGCACCATAAAGAATGTAATCTATTGACGTATTGAAGAACTTCGCTAATTTTGAAAGTGCTTCCCCACCAGGGACATTGATGTCTTTCTCCCAGTACCCCACAGCAACGTCACTTACTCCACAAAATTTACCCAATTCTTTCTGGGACGTTCTGGTAACCCTTCTCAGAGCTTTTATACGCTGACCAACCGTTTCCATAGGAGCACCATTTCTTTAATTACTAAGTAATCTTAGTTTTTATTGACCTAAGATAGATTGATAATTAACATCTAATAAAACTTAGTTTGGAGGGCATATGACGACTGACGATATCGAAAGCTACTTCGGCAGCATTGAGAAAGTTGCTGCTTTTTTCGGCATAACAACTGAAGCCGTTTATCAGTGGCGAAACCGTCCTGGCCAGTTAATTCCAAAAGGACGTGCAGCAGAGGCTGCATATAGAACTTGCGGACGGTTGCCATTTAAACCTGAGCTTTATGAAAAATCTAATGGATAAATCGATTTACAGAAACCACAGATATGAGGAATTAACCGTGGGTAAAGAACCTGAATGGAAAGTTGATAAACAGCCAGCATGGCTGGTGGCAGCAATACGAAGAACGATTGCTGATTTACCTCATGGTTATGAGGAAGCAGCGGAAATTCTTGGTTTGTATAAATCTGATGATATCACCCCGGCAAAAGATCAATTGCATAACAGACTGCGTAGCGGTGGGGATCAAATTTTTCCACTTGAGTGGGCCATGGTTTTACAGGATGCCAGTGGTACCAGGCATGTAACGGATGCAATAGCCCGTCGTAGTAATGGGGTGTTTGTGCCGCTGGTGGTCATTGATGACATTGACAATGGTGACATTAATCAGCGGCTGATGGAGTCAATCGAATGGATTGGTAAGCATTCTCAGTACTTACGCAAGGCAACTGCTGATGGAGTTATTGACCAGGCTGA
The DNA here is from genome assembly GCF_963883145.1 of Escherichia sp. E4385. Lineage (NCBI taxonomy): Bacteria > Pseudomonadati > Pseudomonadota > Gammaproteobacteria > Enterobacterales > Enterobacteriaceae > Escherichia > Escherichia sp. E4385. Next base: position 638,540 of record NZ_CAWOOJ010000002.1, on the reverse strand, counting down.
ACGCGAGCAAATCGAAGAGAACAGCTACCAAGTAATGGCGAAGTGGCAGGAGCATTTAACACTGTTATTTCGTGTTTTTTGTGCGCCGGAAAAGAGTAACGCCCGCGAGTGTGCAGCTCCGGGCGTCGTGGCGTCGATTGCTTCTGGTTGTGGAGAAACTAACGCATGAACAGTTTAACAACACACTACCGTCGCTCGCAACTGATTGCGCTTCCTGTACCGGGTGGAAAAGCGAAGGTGGAGTATTGCTATGCAGTGAATGTACCAGGTGACAGGGAAATTGTAACCCACGGCTTTGCAGAGTGGGCTGTGGGTGATTTCAACCGGCAGAAGGAGACAGTCCTTTGCGACAAGTTAACCGCTGGTTCAAAGATCACTACGGAGTGCCCGTCAGAGTCATTCGTTGGGAGCCGGAAACACAACGGGTTATCTACCTCCGTGAAGGCTATGAACATGAGTGCTTCAGCCCGCTCGAACAGTTTCGTCGTAAATTCAGGGAAATAGAGGTCGGTCATGAGCCTGTTAATGACATCCCAGCCCATTGTGATAAATCGTGATCTTGCATGCCGTATTGGTCTGAATGAGGCAATTGTGTTGCAGCAGCTTCATTACTGGCTGAATGAAACGAATTCAGGCACTGAGCATGGCGGAATTCGCTGGGTTTATAACACGACAGAACAGTGGCTGGAGCAGTTTCCGTTCTGGTCAGAGTCCACTCTGAAACGCACATTTGCAAGCCTGAAATCACTTGGGGTTTTGCGTCGCGAGCAACTCAATAAATCGAAGCGTGACATGACCAACTTCTACACGATCAACTATGAAAGTGAGCTTTTAGAAGAGGTCAAAGTGAACGAATCCATCAGGTCAAAATGCTCTTCTCCATCGGGTCAAAGTGACCTGATGGATGGGCGCAAAATGACACGATCCATTGGTTCAAAACGACACGCTGTCATCGGGTCAAAATGGCCCAATGATCTTACAGAGAATACAACAGAGATTACTACAGAGAATAAAACCTCTTCTCGTCCGGACGCTTCGCAACCGGACACGCAGACGGCTGAACAGGATTTTTTAACTCGCCATCCTGATGCGATTGTATTCAGCCCTAAAAAGCGCCAGTGGGGGACGCAGGATGATTTGACCTGCGCACAGTGGCTCTGGAAAAAAATCATCGCCCTGTACGAGCAGGCTGCCGAATGTGACGGCGAGGTGGTTCGTCCCAAAGAGCCGAACTGGACAGCCTGGGCAAACGAAATTCGCCTGATGTGTGTGCAGGATGGTCGTACTCACAAACAAATCTGCGAGATGTACAGCCGCGTCAGCCGCGATCCGTTCTGGTGCCGTAACGTGCTCAGCCCGTCGAAGTTGCGGGAAAAATGGGATGAGCTTTCCCTGCGCTTATCGCCGTCCGTCAGCACGTACACCGAAAAACGCGAGGACCCGTACTTCAAATCCAGTTACGACAACGTGGACTACAGCCAGATCCCGGCAGGATTCAGGGGGTGATCATGAGTCTTTTGAATGACGTTCAGAAATTCATTGAAGCCCATCCGGGGTGTACTTCCGGAGACATTGCGGATGCTTTTGCAGGTTACTCACGGCAGCGCGTACTGCAGTCAGCAAGCAAGTTACGTCAGAGTGGGCGTGTGGCTCACCGTTGTGAAGGGGATACACGCAGACATTTCCCGCGCCTGACTGAGAGAGCGCAGGAGCCGGAACCACAACCAGTTCGTGAAACCAGACCTGTGCGCAATTTCTATGTCGGCACTAACGATCCCCGGGTGATTTTGTGCCTGACCCGCCAGGCTGAAGAACTGGAGTCAAGAGGCTTATACCGTCGTGCTGCAACCGTGTGGATGGCGGCATTCCGTGAAAGCCACTCCCAGCCAGAACGAAACAATTTTCTGGCGCGTCGTGAGCAGTGCTTACGGAAAAGCAGCAAGCGAGCTGTATCGGGTGATGAGTGGTATCTGTCAGGGAATTACGTGGGGGCTTAATGAGTAATAAATATTGCCAGGAGCTGGTGGAACTGCGGAACAAACCAGCCCATGAACTGAAGGAAGTGGGCGATCAGTGGCGCACGCCGGACAACATTTTCTGGGGAATTAACACCCTGTTTGGCCCGTTTGTTCTGGATCTGTTCACTGACGGTGATAACGCCAAATGTGCTGCGTATTACACGGCGGAAGACAACGCGCTGGCGCATGACTGGTCAGAACGTCTTGCGGAGCTTAAAGGTGCTGCCTTTGGTAATCCCCCATACAGCCGCGCCAGTCAGCATGAGGGGCAATACATCACCGGCATGCGTTACATCATGAAGCATGCCAGTGCCATGCGTGATAAGGGCGGGCGCTATGTTTTCCTGATCAAAGCTGCCACCAGCGAAGTGTGGTGGCCGGAAGATGCGGACCATATTGCTTTTATTCGCGGGCGTATTGGTTTTGAACTGCCTGCCTGGTTTATCCCGAAGGATGAGAGGCAGGTGCCGACAGGCGCTTTCTTCGCTGGTGCTATTGCTGTTTTCGACAAGACCTGGAAGGGACCGGCAATCAGCTACATCGGGCGCGATGAACTTGAGGCATGTGGTGAAGCCTTTCTGGTGCAGGTTCGCCAGCAGGCGGAAAAACTGGTCAGGGAGATGGCGGCATGACGACGTTAACTCAATGCCAGCAGCAGGTGCTGGATATGCTGATTTCTTATCAGAAAGAACGTGGCTTCCCGCCAACCAATCAGGAGGTGGCAACCATGCTGGGATACCGTTCGGTGAATGCAGCGGTGGAGCATCTTCGCGCACTGGAGAAAAAAGGCGTCATCACGATAAAGCGTGGCGTGGCCCGGGGGATAACGCTTCATACTGCGATGAAGGACGACGACAGCGAGGCGGTCGGGATTATCCGCTCACTGCTTGCCGGTGAGGAAAACGCCAGGCTGCGTGCAACCCACTGGTTACATAAGAGGGGCCTGAAAGTATGAAGCTGATCCTGCCTTTCCCGCCCAGCGTGAACACGTACTGGCGACACCCCAACAAAGGGGCGTTTGCTGGTAAGAGCCTGATAAGCGCGGCGGGGCGAAAATTCCAGAGCGCGGCGTGCGCAGCAATAGTTGAGCAGTTACGTCGTCTGCCGAAACCAACGTCGGCACCTGCTTCAGTGGAGATCGTGTTGTTTCCTCCGGATAACCGGATCCGCGATCTGGACAACTATAACAAGGCGCTGTTTGACGCCCTGACCCACGCGGGTGTGTGGGAAGACGACAGTCAGGTGAAAAGAATGCTGGTGGAGTGGGGACCGGTTATCCCGGAAGGGAAGGTCGAGATCACTATCAGTAAGTACGAGAAAACGGCGGGTGCAGCCGCCTGATTAAGAGGAGAAACGAAGTATGAATAATCTGATGGTCATTGATGGTATTGAAGTTCGTCGTGATGCTTATGGACGTTACAGCCTGAACGATCTGCATCGCGCAGCAGTAGCATCTGGTGCAAATGCCAGAACCAAGGAGCCGGGAAAGTTTCTTTCCAGCCAACAGATTACTGAGCTGGTTCAGGAATTGATCGATACCCAAAATCTGGGTGTCGGTTCATTCAATGAAACTACCCAAAATTTGGGTAGTAAACCTGTCAGTAAAATAGAAGGGCGGAATGGCGGAACATATGTCTGTAAGGAACTGGTGTATGCCTATGCAATGTGGATCAGGCCGTCATTCCATCTGAAGGTGATCCGCACTTTCGACATGGTAACCTGCACACCGGAAAAATTATCCGGACAGGCTGCTGACAAGATGCAGGCTGGTGTGATTCTGCTGGACTTTATGCGTCGGGAGTTAAACCTGTCTAACTCATCTGTGCTTGGTGCCTGTCAGAAGCTTCAGGAGGCTGTTGGCTTACCGAATCTGGCACCGCGCTATGCCATTGATGCTCCTGCTGACGCGCCTGATGGCTCAAGTCGCCCCACGCTGTCGCTGAGTGCACTGCTGAAACAGTATGGTATCCGCCTGACGGCTAATCAGGCATATCACCAGATGGTGAAGCTGGGGATCGTTGAACAACGCGAACGATACAGCCGTACCGCGATTAACAACATCAAAAAATTCTGGTCGCTGACAGCGAAAGGCTGCATGTTCGGCAAGAACATCACCAGTCCTGCAAATCCGCGCGAGACGCAGCCGCACTTCTTCGAATCCCGATTCCCTGAGCTGTTAAAGCTGCTCGATACCGTTCATTGAGGTGACCGTGAGAGCACTACTGACCCCTGAAATTGCCCCACGTATGGGGATCGTATTGTTCAGACCAGGTTCAGAGCTGATGCCCCTGTTTATGCAGGGGCGTGTTCTGCTGGAGCCTGAGCCGGAACGTTATTCATCTTTCGCCAGTGGTGCCGTTCCGGCGGCATCACAACCGCTGGCGGATGATCCTGCCGTTCGGGCCGTGTTCCGCAATGAGGCAGTGATCCGTCGTGCTGGTGGCGTGGAATGTCTTGAAAGCTGGTTACTTCGTGAAAAGGGCTGTCAGTGGCCTCATTCCGACTGGCACAGCGATAACATGACCACAATGCGGCACGCGCCGGGCGCAATCCGTCTGTGCTGGCACTGCGATAACCAGCTGCGCGATCAGTTCACGGAACGGCTGGAATCAATGGCAACGGATAACTGTGCCCGGTGGGTGTTATCTGTCGTGCGTCGGGATCTCGGTTTTGATGACAGTCACGTTGTGACAATGCCGGAACTGTGCTGGTGGCTGGTTCGTAATGACCTGGCGGATGCCTTACCGGAAAGTGCAGCCCGTAAGGCACTGAGATTACCGAAGCCTGTTGTGCCGTCTGTCACCCGGGAAAGTGACCTTGTGCCTTCGGTTCCTGCCACCAGCATCATCCAGGATAAAGCGAAAAAGGTGCTGGCACTGAAAGTGGATCCGGAGTCGCCGGAGTCTTTTATGTTACGCCCCAAACGTCGCCGCTGGGTTAACGAAAAGTACACGCGCTGGGTTAAGACACAGCCGTGTGCATGTTGTGGAAAGCCTGCTGATGATCCCCACCACCTGATAGGTCACGGTCAGGGTGGAATGGGTACAAAAGCGCATGACCTCTTTGTGTTGCCTTTGTGCAGAAAGCATCACGACGAGCTGCATGCGGATACCGTGGCATTTGAAGAGAAGTATGGCTCCCAGCTGGAGCTGATATTTCGTTTTATCGATCGTGCGCTGGCAATAGGCGTACTGGCGTAAGTGGAGAACGAGCATGAACCTTGAAGCTTTACCAAAATATTACTCCCCAAAATCTCCAAAATTGAGTGATGACGCACCGGCGACAGGCTCGGGTGGTTTAACAATTACAGATGTGATGGCTGCGCAGGGGATGGTGCAGTCGAAAGCACCGCTTGGGTTTGCCTTATTCCTGGCAAAAGTTGGTGTTCAGGATCCTCAGTTTGCGATTGAAGGTCTGCTTAATTACGCGATGGCACTGGATAACCCGACATTGAACAAATTGAGTGAAGAAACCCGGTTACAGATCATCCCTTACCTTGTGAATTTTGCCTTTGCTGATTATTCCAGGTCTGCGGCAAGTAAGGCTCGCTGTGAGCATTGTGCTGGTACTGGATTTCATAATGTATTGCGCGAGGTGGTGAAACACTCCAGAAGCGGGGAATCTGTTATCAAAGAAGAGTGGGTGAAGGAACTATGTCAGCATTGTCATGGTAAGGGAGAAGTCAGCACAGCGTGCAGAGGGTGTAAGGGTAAAGGTATTGTCCTGGATGAAAAAAGAACCCGGCTTCATGGCACGCCTGTTTATAAGGTTTGTGGGCGTTGCAATGGAAACCGGTTTAGCCGTTTACCAACCACACTGGCGCGGCATCATGTCCAGAAGCTGGTACCAGACCTGACTGATTATCAGTGGTACAAAGGATATGCAGATGTCATTGATAAACTGGTTACAAAGTGCTGGCAGGAAGAAGCATATGCAGAGAAACAATTGAGAAAAGTGACAAGATAAATGATTTTAGCCGAAGATGGCGACATGATGCTTGCATTTTTCAAAAAATATGGATAAGATTTTCCCAACGATGGGCTTTGTATGTCTGCCGTTAACGAAATCATAACAAACCTCGCTTCGGCGGGGTTTTTGCTTTTCTGGAGGTCAATAATGCAGGGCGAAAAGCAGCAGCCATATTTTTTTAACCCTGGTATGACTGTTGAACAGCTTGAAGACTGGCTGGAGCAGCAAAAGCTTCATCTAAGCCGCTATAACCGTCTGGTAAAAGAAAAAGCAGAGCTTGAAGAACGGCTCAGTGATATTTCTGTGGAAATTGAACGGATGTCTGCTGGTGGTTTTAACGGAAAGTTGAGTTTCCCCTGGGAGTCAAGTCCGCCTCTGAGAAATAATCAACAGGGTAGTGTTTGACTGAAAGTTTTAGTGAGCGGAGAAATTCTGCTGCTTCTTCTGATATGTAATCAGGTTTTAGTCTGTCTGAAATAATAGACAAACTGTCATTAAGATCCCTTCCCCTCATATCTGAGAGGACCAACAGCAATTAAGAGGGGGCTAAATGTCCGATCCGATTTCCGGTACTGGACTGGCTGGTGGTGCCCTGACGGGTGCCAGTGTTTATGGACTGCTGACCGGAACTGATTACGGCGTTGTATTTGGCGCATTTGCAGGGGCTGTATTCTACATAGCAACAGCAGCAGATCTGAGTGCATCGCGTCGACTGGCATATTTTATCGTGTCATATATTGCCGGGATTCTTTGCTCTGGGTTGGTTGGCTCCAAGCTGGCGAACTTGACCGGATACAGTGATAAACCTCTGGATGCTATTGGTGCCGTAATCGTCTCTGCTTTAGCCGTTAAAATCCTGACGTTCCTGAATAATCAGGATATCGGCTCGCTGGTGGCGCTCATAACGCGCCGGGGAGGTTCAGGTGGAGCTAAATGACCCGACAGCAACTATAAATGCGCTGTTATGTGCTTGTGTTGTTATTACTCTGATGTTTTATCGTCGTGGTGATTCGCGGCATCGTCCTTGGGTTTCACGTTTAGCCTGGCTGATTACTGTTACATACAGTGCTGTTCCGTTGGCCTATCTCTGTGGGATTTATCCTCATTCCTCATGGCCCATTATCGTGGCGAACACTATTTTTCTTTCCGTGCTGGTGGCCGTCAGAGGCAACGTTGCACGTCTGGTTGATCATCTGAGGCACTAATGAACCAACAATTATTTCAAAAGGCGGCTGGTATTAGCGCCGGGCTGGCTGCGCGCTGGTTTCCGCACATTGATGCGGCGATGAAGGAATTCGGCATTACAGCACCAGCGGATCAGGCAATGTTTATCGCTCAGGTAGGCCATGAGTCGATGGGGTTTAGCGCCGTAGTTGAAAATTTTAACTACACACCATCTGCGCTGGTGGCGACGTTCGGAAAGAGGATTACACAGCAGCAGGCTGATGCCCTTGGCAGAATATCCGGACATGCAGCTCGTCAGGATGCTATTGCCAATCTTGTGTATAGCAACCGACTGGGTAACAAAGCACCAGGTGATGGCTGGAAATATCGTGGTAGAGGATTAATTCAAATCACTGGCCTCCATAATTATCGCATCTGTGGCGCGGCGCTGAAGTTAGATCTGGTGACTTCACCTGAACAACTGGAACAGGAGCTACAGGCAGCGCGCTCAGCTGCATGGTTCTACACCTCTAAAGGTTGCATGGTCTACGGTGCCGATATTAATCGTGTTACGCGCATCATTAACGGCGGTCTGAACGGTATTGAGGATCGTAAGGTTCGATACAACAAGGCGCGGGCGGCGCTGCTGGTATGAAGATGAGTTATTGGGCGCTCATTTTAACGTTTATTGCTTGTATTGCTGGTGGTCTTGTCTGGTCAGCTAATCATTACCACAATAAAGCCATTGAATACAAAAAACAGCGCGACGAAAACGCTATGGCATTAGATTCGGCTATGGCGACGATCTCTGATATGCAGAAGCGTCAACGTGACGTAGCAGAACTCGATGCCAGATATACAAAGGAGCTTGCTGATGCTAACGCGACTATCGAAAGTCTCCGTGCTGATGTTTCTGCTGGTCGTAAGCGCCTGCAAGTCGCCGCCACCTGTGCAAAGTCAACGACCGGAGCCAGCGGCATGGGCGATGGAGAAAGCCCAGGACTTACAGCAGATGCTGAACTCAATTATTACCGTCTCCGAAGTGGAATCGACAGGATAACCGCGCAGGTTAACTACCTGCAGGAGTACATCAGGACGCAGTGCTTAAAATAATTTTAATTTCACTGAAATTTAACAAGTGACTTTCAGGAAAATGCCTCGCAGATGCGGGGCATTTTTGTACCGGTATTTCACCGCGCACCGCAGCGCACAATAAACACCGAACCTGACCCTTTGGAATGGGCCTTTGAGGATACCAGTTAGTGCTGGCGAGCCTCGGTGGGCTGGTTTCCTGTGCGGCAAAGGTTCATTTCAAAGAGTTGGTACACGCTATGAAATCATTAACCCTCTTCAATCAACCAATTCGTATCGGTGAAGATGGCATGATCTGCCTCACCGATATGTGGAAAGCCAGTGGAAAAAGTGATGCCGAATCGCCGTACCACTACCTGAGAAACAAGCAGACCAAAGAGTTCTTAGCCGAGCTGGAGAAAAACCACGAATCTGTGGTTTTTACGGAACGCGGTGTGCACGGTGGAACTTATGGCGGAAAGTTCGTTGCTTATGATTACGCAGCATGGCTAAACCCTGGATTTAAATATGCAGCCTATAAAGTCCTCGATGACTACTTCACCGGAGAGCTTCAGCATCGCAACAGCTTAAGTGCGCAGCTCAACATGAAATGTCATGAGTTTGACCAGAAGAAAGACATGGCGAGCAGCTGCGTCTCAACGGCTGTGTCAATCATCACTTTGTTAGCTACATGATGCGGAACTCGATCATGCAGGCATTCATGGACATGGCAAAAGCCGAGAGGAAAGAATAGCGCCGGCGTAAGCGAGCGGAAGCAAAAGCGAAGTAGCCATTACAAAGCCTATCTACGGGTGGGCTTGATAATGAAACCGGAATTTATTCTGGGCAACCAGTTACGGCATTACAGCGAAACAACCCAAGCCAGTAAGTGGGGAAATAACACTGGCAGCCACTGAAAGATGAACCTCCTGCCTTATGGCAAAAAAGATTCTTTGTGGTGGCGGACTGATGGAAAGACATCGGTTATTGCAGAGGCCATTCAATGAGTGGTCTCGACAATGGCTTATACCCTACACGGGATAACTTAACTGATATCCCTTTTAACGGATAAACGGAGCCAATAATGGCAGAGAATGTCGGCATTATGGCAGTGAAATTTGGATAAATCGGAGATTAGTACATATGCCGCCACGAATCCCAAAAGCCTGCCGTGTTCGCGGCTGCCGCCATACCACCACAGACCCGTCAGGCTACTGCGAAAGCCACAAAAGCGAAGGCTGGAAGCAATACAAGCCAGGCCAGTCCCGTCATCAGCGCGGTTATGGTTCGAAGTGGGACGGTATCCGCGAGCGCGTCCTGAAGCGTGACAAAGGTTTATGTCAGTTATGTCTGCGTGCTGGTGTGGTGCGTGAGGCGAAAACCGTTGACCACATCATCCCTAAAGCGCATGGCGGCGCTGATGCCGACAGTAATCTGCAGAGTCTGTGCTGGCCGTGTCATAAGGCGAAGACGGCTCGTGAACGGCTGAAGTGATAATAATTCTCAACTGCATGGGGGGAGGGGCGGGTCAAATCTCTACAGCCCTGACTGTCCGGGACTGCCCGCCCCATCGTTTTTTTATACCCGCGAAAAATGAAATTTAACCAGGAGTGCCGCATATGGCTGGAACGGCGGGGCGTTCCGGGCGTCGCCCCAAGCCAACGGCGCGCAAGGCGCTGGCCGGAAACCCCGGCAAGCGAGCCCTGAACAAAGATGAACCTGTTTTTACGCCCATCAAAGGTGTTGAGCCACCGGAGTGGTTCGCTGAAGAAGATCTCCCTCTCGCCACGATCATGTGGCAACTGACAACCAAAGAACTCTGCGGTCAGGGCCTGCTGTGCGTGACTGACCTCGCGGTGCTTGAGCGGTGGTGCGTGGCCTATGAGTTCTGGCGACGTGCCGTGAAAAATATTGCCAGACAGGGCAACACCATCACCGGTGCAATGGGCGGCATGGTCAAAAATCCGGAGCTGACTGCCAAAAAAGAACAGGAGTCTGAGATGAGCAGCACGGGGGCAATGCTCGGACTCGACCCCAGCAGCCGCCAGCGTCTGATTGGCCTGGCGGGGCAGAAGAAAGCCACTAACCCGTTTCTGAAAATCATCGAATCATGAGCCGGAAATCTTACCCCAACGTAAATGCTGCCAATCAGTATGCCCGGGATGTCGTTCGCGGAAAGATTGTGGCCTGCCAGTTTGTGATTCAGGCCTGCCAGCGCCATCTTGATGACCTGATGGCGGAAAAAAGTAAGTCGTTTCGTTACCGCTTCGACAAGGACCTGGCTGAACGGGCCGCCAAATTTATTCAGCTGTTGCCGCACACCAAGGGTGAGTGGGCATTCAAGAGGATGCCCATCACGCTGGAGCCGTGGCAGCTCTTTGTGATCTGCTGTGCGTTTGGCTGGGTCAATAAAGGCACCCGGTTGCGCCGCTTCCGGGAGGTGTACACCGAAATCCCCCGTAAGAACGGCAAATCAGCAATCTCTGCCGGTGTTGCCCTGTATTGTTTTGCCTGTGATAACGAGTTTGGCGCGGAAGTGTATTCCGGTGCCACGACAGAGAAACAGGCGTGGGAAGTCTTTCGCCCGGCGCGACTGATGTGTAAACGCACACCCATGCTGACGGAAGCGTTCGGGATTGAGGTTAACGCCTCAAACATGAACCGTCCGGAGGATGGCGCGCGGTTTGAACCGCTGATCGGTAACCCCGGTGATGGATCATCACCCCACTGTGCGGTGGTGGATGAATATCACGAGCACGCCACCGATGCGCTTTACACCACGATGCTTACCGGGATGGGGGCGCGACGTCAGCCACTGATGTGGGCCATTACTACTGCCGGGTACAACATTGAGGGGCCGTGCTACGACAAGCGGCGGGAAGTCATCGAGATGCTCAACGGCTCGGTGCCCAACGATGAACTGTTCGGGATCATCTATACCGTTGATGAAGGTGACGACTGGACCGACCCGCAGGTGCTGGAAAAAGCCAATCCAAATATTGGCGTGTCGGTTTATCGCGAATTTTTGTTAAGTCAGCAGCAGCGTGCGAAAAATAACGCCCGTCTGGCAAACGTCTTTAAAACAAAACACCTCAATATCTGGGTGTCGGCGCGTTCGGCGTATTTCAACCTGGTGAGCTGGCAGAGCTGCGAGGATAAATCACTGACCCTTGAGCAGTTTGAGGGGCAGCCGTGCATTCTGGCCTTTGACCTGGCGCGTAAGCTGGATATGAACAGTATGGCGCGACTTTATACCCGCGAGATTGACGGTAAAACGCATTACTACAGTGTGGCTCCGCGCTTCTGGGTACCGTATGACACGGTGTACAACGTCGAGAAAAATGAAGATCGCCGGACAGCCGAGCGCTTTCAGAAATGGGTGGAAATGGGCGTTCTGACCGTTACCGATGGTGCGGAGGTGGATTATCGCTACATCCTCGAGGAGGCCAAAGCGGCGAACAAAATCAGCCCGGTCAGTGAGTCACCCATCGACCCCTTCGGGGCGACCGGGCTGTCGCATGACCTTGCGGATGAAGACCTGAATCCCGTCACTATCATTCAGAACTACACCAACATGTCCGACCCGATGAAAGAGCTGGAAGCGGCAATTGAATCGGGGCGTTTTCATCATGACGGCAATCCCATCATGACCTGGTGTATCGGCAACGTGGTCGGCAAAACCATTCCGGGTAACGATGATGTGGTGAAGCCCGTCAAGGAGCAGGCGGAAAACAAAATTGATGGTGCAGTTGCGCTGATTATGGCGGTTGGCAGAGCCATGCTGTACGAGAAAGAAGACACGCTGTCTGATCACATTGAGTCCTACGGGATCCGCTCGCTTTAACTGAGGTAATTATGATCATGCTGATTCTCGCGCCTCTGGTGGGCGTGCTGGGTGCGCTTTTGCTGGCGTATGGTGCCTGGCTGATTTATCCCCCGGCGGGGTTTGTTGTTGCCGGGGCGCTGTGCCTGTTCTGGTCGTGGCTGGTGGCGCGATATCTCGACCGTACACAGTCGTCTGTCGGCGGAGGTAAATAGTGTTCTTTTCGGGATTATTTCAACGAAAAAGTGACGCACCGGTGACCACGCCAGCAGAGCTGGCGGATGCTATCGGGCTGTCATATGACACCTATACCGGAAAGCAGATCAGCAGCCAGCGGGCCATGCGACTGACGGCGGTTTTTTCCTGCGTCAGGGTGCTGGCAGAGTCGGTCGGGATGTTGCCCTGCAATCTGTATCACCTGAACGGCAGCCTGAAACAGAGAGCCACCGGCGAGCGTCTGCATAAGCTGATCTCCACGCATCCCAATGGCTATATGACGCCGCAGGAGTTCTGGGAGCTGGTGGTCACCTGTCTGTGCCTGCGGGGAAACTTTTACGCCTACAAAGTGAAAGCATTTGGCGAAGTGGCTGAACTGCTGCCCGTCGATCCCGGCTGTGTGGTACCGAAGCTTAACAGTAGCTGGGAGCCGGTCTATCAGGTCACATTCCCGGATGGCTCCACGGATGTACTGAGCCAGGAAGATATCTGGCATGTGCGCACGCTGACGCTGGACGGTCTGGTGGGACTGAATCCCATCGCCTATGCCCGCGAGGCAATATCGCTGGCAGCTGCGACCGAAGAGCACGGGGCCAGACTGTTCAGCAATGGTGCGGTGACGTCCGGTGTGTTGCGTACAGAGCAGACGCTGTCGGATCAGGCTTATGAGCGTCTGAAGAAAGATTTTGAGGAGCGTCACACCGGGCTTGGTAATGCTCACCGCCCGATGATCCTTGAGATGGGGCTGGACTGGAAGTCGATGGCGCTGAACGCCGAGGACAGCCAGTTCCTGGAAACCCGCAAGTTTCAGCTTGAAGAAATCTGTCGTCTGTTCCGTGTGCCATTGCACATGGTGCAGAACACCGATCGCGCCACCTTCAACAATATCGAAGAGCTGGGGCTGGGATTTATCAACTATTCACTGGTGCCGTATCTGACCCGCATCGAACAGCGGATCAACACCGGACTGGTACGAAAAAGTAAGCAGGGCGTTTATTACGCCAAATTTAACGCCGGGGCGTTACTGCGCGGGGATATGAAGTCCCGTTTTGAAGCCTACGCCACCGGGATCAACTGGGGAATTTACTCTCCCAATGACTGCCGCGACCTGGAAGATATGAATCCGCGTCCCGGTGGTGATGTCTATCTCACACCGATGAACATGACCACGAAACCCTCCGATGGCAGTAAGGCCGGTAAGCAGAAGGATAACGCCAATGCAGACGAAACAACGTCTTGATGTACCGCTGAGTCTGAAATCTGTCAGTGACTCCGGTGAGTTTGAAGGGTATGGCTCCGTCTTTGGTGTAAAGGACAGCCACGATGATGTGGTGATGTCCGGGGCATTTGCTGCTTCCCTGCGGGCGTGGAGTGACAGAAAAGCGTTACCTGCGCTGCTCTGGCAGCACCGCATGGATGAACCCATCGGTGTTTACACTGAAATGAAGGAAGACGATGTCGGGCTTTACGTCAGGGGACGGTTGCTTATTGATGATGATCCCCTCGCAAAACGCGCACATGCACACATGAAGGCCGGTTCGTTAACCGGCCTTTCTATTGGGTACGTCCTGAAAGACTGGGAATACGACCGGAGCAAAGAAGCCTTTTTGCTGAAAGAAATCGACCTCTGGGAAGTCAGTCTGGTGACGTTTCCGTCTAACGACGAGGCGCGGATCAGCGACGTCAAGAACGCACTGGCCCGCGGGGAAATCCCTGAACAGAAAAAAATCGAAAGAGTCCTGCGTGATGTCGGACTCTCCCGTACCCAGGCCAAAGCATTCATGGCCGGGGGCTATGGCGCACTGTCCCTGCGCGACGCTGAGGATGTGAGCTCTGCACTGAATGCACTGAAAAATCTGAACTTCTAATCAGGAGAAATACGATGGCGGTAGATATTAAAGATGTAGAACAGGTCGCGCAGGAGCTGCAGCAGAAGTTTGACGACTTCAAAGCAAAGAACGACAAGCGCGTGGATGCGATTGAGCAGGAAAAAGGCAAGCTTGCCGGGCAGGTGGAAACCCTGAACGGGAAACTCAGCGAGCTGGAAAACCTCAAAAGCGATCTTGAAAAAGAGCTGCTTGAGCTGAAACGTCCGGCAGGTGGTGCGCAAAATAAACTGGCCACCGAGCATAAAGAAGCGTTTGTGGGCTTCCTGCGTAAAGGCCGTGAAGATGGTCTGCGCGATCTGGAGCGCAAGGCATTACAGGTGGGCACCGATGAAGACGGCGGCTATGCCGTGCCGGAAGCACTGGATCGCAACATTCTCACCCTGCTGAAAGATGAAGTGGTGATGCGCCAGGAAGCCACGGTGATCACCGTTGGTGGCTCCGACTACAAAAAACTGGTGAATCTGGGCGGCACGGCTTCTGGATGGGTTGGCGAGACTGACGCGCGCTCCCAGACTGCCACCTCAAAACTGGGCCTGATTGAACCTTTCATGGGGGAAATCTACGGTAACCCGCAGGCCACCCAGAAAATGCTGGATGATGCCTTTTTCAACGTGGAAGCATGGATCAACAGCGAGCTGGCAACCGAATTTGCCGAACAGGAAGAAATTGCCTTTACCACCGGCGATGGTACCAAGAAGCCGAAAGGGTTCCTGGCGTATGAATCCACGGATGAAACCGATAAGGTCCGGGCGTTCGGCAAACTTCAGCATATTGTATCCGGCGCCGCGACGGCGGTGACCGCAGACGCCATTATCAAACTGATTTACACGCTGCGTAAGGCACACCGCACCGGCGCGAAGTTCATGATGAACAACAATAGCCTGTTTGCCATCCGTCTGCTGAAAGACAGCGAGGGTAACTATCTGTGGCGTCCGGGGCTGGAGCTGGGGCAGCCGTCCTCTCTGGCGGGTTACGGTATCGCTGAAAACGAACAGATGCCGGATATCGCCGCTGATGCGAAAGCCATTGCATTTGGTAACTTCAAACGGGGTTACACCATCGTTGACCGTATCGGCACCCGCATTCTGCGTGACCCGTACACCAATAAACCGTTTGTCGGTTTTTATACCACCAAACGCACCGGCGGCATGCTGGTCGATTCGCAGGCCATCAAACTGCTGAAGATTGCAGCGGCGTAATCACTCAGGGGCGCGGAACCGCGCCCCCTGTTCTGACGGGTGAAGAATCATGATCCTGAAACAAGATCTGAAATGGTCACCGGACGGTATGCGTGTTGAGGTCATTCGGGCCGGTGAGTATGACGACGGGGCGCTTCCTGCCCGGGTGCAGGAGATTGCACTTCAGGCCGGGTTAGCAGAGCGCGGAACCAGTGCAAAAAGCAGTAAAGCGGCAAAAGAGAAAAAAGCCACGACCAGTAAAGAGGGCTGAGTATGCTTCTGACAATGGAAGAGATTAAAGCCCAACTCCGGCTGGATGAGGATTTCGATGCTGATGACCGCCATCTGCAACTGCTGGCCTGTGCGGCGCAAAAGCGGACGGAAACGTATCTGAACCGGAAGCTCTATGCACCGGATGAAACCATTCCGGAGAGCGATCCGGACGGGCTGCACCTGCCGGATGATATTCGTCTGGGGATGCTGATGCTTATCAGCCATTTTTACGAAAACCGCTCGTCGGTTACGGAAGTGGAGAAACTCGACATGCCGCAGAGTTTTGGCTGGCTTGTCGGCCCGTACAGGTACTTTCCGCAATGAAAATTCGTCAGGCGCAGACCAGCGCAACCTACATTCTGCCGGACCCCGGTGAACTGAATAAACGCGTCCTGATCCGCCAGCGGGTGGATATGCCCGCGGATAACTTTGGCGTGGAGCCTCAATACCCGGTTGCGTTCCGGACATGGGCGAAGGTTATCCAGACCAGTGCCACCACCTGGCAGGAAACCGCGCAGACCGGGGACGCCATCACCCATTACATCACCATTCGTTACCGCCGGGGGATCACTGCTGATTATGAGGTGGTCTGTGATGACAGTGTGTACCGGGTGAAACGTCAGCGTGATCTGAACGGGGCGCGGCGCTTTCTGTTGCTGGAGTGTACAGAGCTGGGCGAATTTACGCAGAGTCACGGAGGCAGCAATGGCGACTCCCTTTTTGCACGTTGATGTTCAGCAGCCCACGGAGATGCGCTTTAACCGCGCCCGTGTCCGGCGGGCGTTTGTCACGATTGGGCAGCGTCATATGCGTGATGCCCGTCGGCTGGTGATGCGCCGTGCGCGGTCGGCACCGGGTGAAAACCCCGGTTATCAGACCGGACGCCTGGCACGTTCGATTGGTTATATGGTACCCAGAGCCAGTAAACATCGCCCCGGTTTTATGGCACGTATAGCCCCTAACCAGCGCAACGGGAAGGGGAACCGGATGATCTCTGGTGACTTCTATCCGGCGTTTCTATTTTTTGGTGTCCGGGGAGGAGCAAAACGTCGTCGTAGTCATCATCGTGGTGCATCCGGTGGCAGCGGCTGGCGACTGGCTCCACGTAATAACTTCATGGTGGAAACTCTTGAAAAGAACCGCAGCTGGACACGCTATTTTCTGGCGCGGGAATTGCGTAAATCACTGAAGCCGGAGCGACGACACAGATGAAACTGACGCCTGTTATTGCTGCGCTGCGTGCCCGCTGTCCGTATTTTGAAAACCGGGTTGCAGGCGCGGCACAGTTCAAAAATCTGCCGGAGGTCGGAAAGCTGAAGCTCCCGGCGGCATATGTGGTACCGGGTGATGACTCTCCGGGAGAAAACAAAAGCCAGACCGACTACTGGCAGGAGCTGAAAGAGGGCTTCTCCGTGGTTGTCATACTGAGTAATGGGCGTGATGAGCGCGGTCAGTTTGCTTCGTATGATGTGGTGGACGATGTCCGGCAGATGCTCTTTAAGGCCCTGCTGGGCTGGAACCCGGAGGCGTGCGGTAACCCGATTACCTATGACGGCGGCACGCTGCTGGATCTGAATCGTCATGAGCTGATTTATCAGTTCGATTTTTCGGTCATCAGCGAGCTGACCGAAGACGATACCCGCCAGCAGGATGAGCTGAACAGTCTGGATGAACTGCGAACGCTGGCGATTGATGTTGATTATCTCGATCCCGGTAACGGGCCTGACGGCGATATCGAACATCACACCGAAATAATCCTTCCTTCCTGAGGATCCTCATGTTTGTCAAACCTGTTAAAGGGCGGTCAGTGCCTGACCCTGCCCGCGGTGACCTTTTGCCCACCGAAGGGCGAAATGTTGACGAGAACAACTACTGGCTGCGCCGTGAAGCAGCGGGTGATATCCGGCGCGTGAATGAAAAGGTGAATACCGATGACGATAAGCTTTAACACCATTCCGTCGAATACGCTGGTTCCGCTGTTTTATGCGGAAATGGATAACCAGGCGGCTAATACTGCACAGGACAGCGGAGCGTCGTTGCTGATTGGTCACGCCAATAACGGTGCAGAGATTGTTGCCAACAGTCTGGTGCTGATGCCGTCGGCAGACTATGCACGCCAGATTTGTGGTGCGGGAAGTCAGCTGGCGCGTATGGTCGAGGCTTATCGCCAGACCGACCCGTTTGGCGAGCTGTATGTGATTGCCGTTCCGGAAGCCACAGGCGCGGCGGCAACGGTTACGCTGACGGTGACCGGGGCGGCAACCGAAACCGGCACGGTGAATGTTTATGTGGGACGTACCCGCGTGCAGGCACCGGTGACCAACGGCGATAACGTCACGACGATTGCCAGCAGTATTCAGGATGCCATCAATGCCGTTCCGGCCATGCCGTTTACGGCTTCATCTTCGGCAGGCGTGGTCACACTGACCGCGCGTCATAAGGGGCTTTGCGGGAATGAAATTCCTGTCAGCCTCAATTACTACGGCTTTGGTGGGGGCGAAGTGCTGCCAGCGGGCGTACAGATTGCCGTGGCGACGGGTACCGCCGGAACGGGTGCTCCGGTTCTCACCGGCGCGGTGGCTGCAATGGCGGATGAGCCGTTTGATTATATCGGCCTGCCGTTCAACGACACGGCCTCCGTTAACACGCTGGTGACCGAGATGAACGATACCAGCGGTCGCTGGAGCTATGCGCGTCAGCTGTATGGTCATGTGTATACGGCAAAGATCGGCACGCTGTCAGAACTGGTGACCGCAGGTGACCAGTTTAACCAGCAGCACATCACCCTGGCGGGGTACGAAAAAGAGACCCAGACGCCTGCCGACGAGCTGGCGGCAAGCCGTACCGCCCGCGCAGCGGTGTTTATCCGCAACGATCCGGCACGTCCCACGCAGACCGGTGAGCTGGTGGGTATGCTGCCTGCGCCGAAGGGGAAACGGTTCACGATGACCGAGCAGCAGACCCTGCTGTCTCATGGCGTGGCAACGGCGTATGTCGAAAGCGGGGTGCTGCGCATTCAGCGTGATGTCACCACGTACAGGAAAAATGCTTACGGGGTTGCGGATAACAGCTACCTCGACAGCGAGACGCTGCATACCAGTGCGTATGTACTGCGCAAACTGAAATCCGTCATTACCAGTAAGTACGGGCGTCACAAGCTTGCCAGCGACGGTACCCGCTTTGGTCCCGGTCAGGCGATTGTCACCCCGGCGGTGATCAAAGGGGAACTGCTGGCAACCTACCGTCAGCTTGAGCGTGCGGGGATCGTGGAAAACTACGAACTGTTTAAGCAGTACCTGGTTGTGGAGCGTGATGCCAGCGATCCGAACCGCCTGAACACGCTGTTCCCGCCTGACTATGTTAACCAGTTGCGTGTCTTTGCCGTGGTTAACCAGTTCCGTCTTCAGTATTCAGAGGAGTCTGCATAATGGCCCGTATCGGGGGAACCTGTTATTTCAAAATTGACGGTCAGCAGCTATCGCTGACCGGCGGCATTGAGGTGCCTATGAACAGGACGGTCAATGATGACATCATCGGCCTGGACGGTTCAGTGGACCGCAAGGAAACTCACCGTGCGCCTTATGTCAAAGGGACCTTCAAGGTGCCGAAGAATTTTCCGGTGAGCAAAATCACCTCGTCTGATGAGATGACCATCACTGCCGAGCTGGCGAACGGTCAGGTCTATGTACTGTCGTCTGCCTGGCTGCACGGCGAAGCGAACCATAATGCCGAAGAAGGCACGGTCGACCTTGAGTTCCACGGTGAAGAAGGGGATTACCAGTAATGAAGGAAATTAAACTAAGCAAACCTGTTCGAGCCCATGGGGAAGATATCCACGTTCTTGAACTGCGGGAGCCTACGGGGAAAGATGTTCGTGAACTCGGTTTCCCTTACACGGCCAGCGGCGATGCAGGCGTGAAAATGGATGCAGGGGTAATTGCGAAATACATTTCTCGTTTGGCGAGCATCCCACCAAGTTCTGTTGATGAAATGCAACCCTCAGATCTGAACACTATCAGTTGGGATATTGTCGGTTTTTTCCTCGGGAACTCAGCGCAGGACAACTCCTGAATCATTATTTTGATTGCGCCAAATACTGGCGCATCAATCCCCTGGAAATGCTCAACGAACCGTTTTCAGTTCTGGGTTTACTTGCTGAGCAGGCCAACCGCATCAACCAGGAACAATAAAAATGGCTGAGTTTGAACTTAAAGCCCTGATTACCGGGGTTGACAAGCTTTCTCCTGCGCTGTCCTCCATGCAGAAGAAAATCAAAGGGTTTCAAAAAGGGATCAAATCCAGCGGTCTGGCTGATTTTTCTATGGGGGATTTAATCGGCGGCGGGGCATTTGCAGCGCCGTTTATTGCTGGGGCCAAAGCGGCAATAGATTTTGAATCGCAGATGGCTGATGTTCGTAAAGTTGTCGATTTCGATACGCCACAGCAGTTTTCCGAGATGAGTGAAGACATCTTAAAAATGTCGGATCGTCTGCCTATGGCCGCGAATGATATTGCGAAACTCGTAGCCGCAGGTGGCCAGGCTGGTATTGCAAGGGAAGACCTGAAGCAATTTGCAGAAGACGCACTGAAAATGGGCGTCGCCTTTGATCAATCAGCGGATCAGTCCGGTGAGATGATGGCTAAGTGGCGAACCTCTTTCAAAATGACTCAGGGGGAGGTGGTTTCGCTTGCAGATAAGATTAACTATCTTTCAAACAACGGGGCTGCCAGCGCCCAGCAGATTTCTGACATTGTTACCCGCATAGGTCCGCTTGGGGAGGTTGCTGGTATTGCGTCGGGTCAGATTGCGGCGTTGGGCGCAACACTTGCAGGTGTGGGCGTTGAACAGGAAATTGCCGCAACTGGCATTAAAAACTTTATGCTGGCAATTACGGGAGGTTCTAAACAGCAGCAGGAGGCGTTCCAGTTCCTCGGGTTTAATTCCAAAAAACTTGCTTCAGATATGCAAAAGGATGCCCAGGGAACGATGTTGAAGGTCCTTGAAAGCATCTCAAAACTTGATAAGGCCAGACAACCGAAGGCATTGAATGTTCTTTTTGGTAAAGAGTCCATTGGCGCAATTGCCCCTCTGTTAACCAACCTCGATCTGTTGAAGAAAAACTTCAATATGGTTGGTGATGCATCGCAGTATACCGGCTCAATGCAAAAAGAGTATGAGGCCCGTGCAGCAACGACTGCAAACCAGTTACAGCTTCTACGAAATCAGGCTACTCACGCTGGTGTGGCGCTTGGGAATGCATTGCTGCCACAAATTAATGCCAGCGCCGCGGGGTTGATGCCCCTGATTCAAAAAGCAACTGACTTTGTTTCACGTAATCCTGCCATGGTTAGAGCATTGCTGGGTGCAGCTGCCGGATTTGTCGCACTTCGAGTTGCCGTTGCTGGTGCCAGTATGGCATTAAAAATAATGTCCTTTGTCGCTAGTGCTTCACCTATTGGTTTAATTATCAGGGGGATTGCGTTGGCTGCCGGGGTGCTGATAGCAAATTGGGATGTCGTTGGGCCATTCTTTAAAGAAATGTGGGGAAGCATAAAACCATACTTTGAGGCTGGCTGGGAGCTATTCAAAACTGTTTTCGCCTGGACTCCTATGGGAATGATCATTAACAACTGGGGCCCAGTTGTGCAGTGGTTTCAGGATATGTGGGACAAGCTCAAGCCTATTATCGAGTGGTTTACAGATGGTGCCAGTGATACGGTCGCTGCCGCAAACGCCGCGCAGTGGGGAGCCGGTGGTTACGGCGCGTATGGTACAGGAGTGGCTAGTTCAGGATATAACCCTTATCAGATCAAACAGGGAACGGCGACTCAACCGAAAGGATCCATCACCGTTGAGTTCAAAGGTGCCCCACAAGGAATGAGTGTTACTGATAGCCGTTCCACAGGTATAGATGTTAACCATGATGTA
The DNA here is from genome assembly GCF_963883145.1 of Escherichia sp. E4385. NCBI lineage: Bacteria > Pseudomonadati > Pseudomonadota > Gammaproteobacteria > Enterobacterales > Enterobacteriaceae > Escherichia > Escherichia sp. E4385. The sequence goes on along the minus strand of NZ_CAWOOJ010000002.1, from coordinate 617,010 downwards.
GGTTACACAAGGATAGGGAGGACTGGAATGGGAGGGTAAACCTCCCATTGTTTTTAATTGATGAACCTTGCGAAATTTCCCTCTGAGTCATATTCCGCCTTGGCGACATTTTTAACCATTCCCCCTAATTGGTTTTTGCCACGGAACTGCATGATCATGACGTAATCATCTTTACGACGTATAACGTTAGTTTCGATACATTCAAAACTATCGGGATCATTCATTGATTCTTTCACGCGATCTTTCATATCAAGTGGACAACCATCCAAAGAGCGTGTGAGCTTTGCCATAACAAGCTCCTCTTTAGTTTTTTCTTTTTCTGGGGGAGTCATAACAAACGCTGCGATTATCAGTGGTGCGAAGAATCCAAAAACAGCACCGAGAAGAGCAGCCATTATTTTTCTGGGCTTGGTCTTTTCTTTTTTATAAGCCCACCGTCCTATGAAAACGGCTAGCAACAAACCCAGTATTAACGGCAAAAACATTTCCATTTATACCTCTCCTTAAAGGTAAATGTTCTCTGGCGCTTCGAAAGAAGCGTCTGAAACAGAGTAGCTTATAACAAATCATATTGGTGCAGACAATGGCGTGGAAAGACAGACTGGTTGAAGCGTCGTTTCGCGGCGTTCCGTTCAAGGTAGAAGATGAAGGGGCCCCGGTAGGACGTCGGGTTGAAACGCATGAATACCCAAACCGCGACAAACCCTATACCGAAGACCTGGGGAAAATCACTTTCCGCCCGTCCATCACAGCTTATGTGGTGGGAGATGACTGCTTTGACCAGCGCGATCGCCTGATTGAAGCGCTGAATAAACCCGGTCCCGGCACGCTTGTCCACCCGACATATGGTGAGCTGAAAGTCTGTGTTGACGGGGAAGTTCGGGTCAGCACATCGAAAAGTGAAGGGCGTATTGTCCGCTTTGACCTGAAGTTTGTCGAAGCAGGAGAACTCTCTTACCCCACATCAGGTGCGGCGACGGCGCAGACGCTGATGTCATCCTGTTCTGCACTGGATGACTGCATCAGTGACAGCTTCAGCGGTTTCAGTATCGATGGTGTGGCGGATTTCGTGCAGAACGACGTTATCGGTAATGCCAGCATAATGCTGGGGTATGTTTCTGATGCGATGAAAGTGGTGGATTCTGCCGTATCGGATGCCGCCAGGCTGTTGCAGGGGGATATCTCGGTACTTCTGCCGCCGCCATCGTCAGGCAAAAATTTCGTTGAGCAGGTGCAGAAAATGTGGCGTACCGGGAAACGCCTTTATGGTAACGCCAGCGACCTGGTCACCATGATCAAAACGCTTTCCGGTGTCAGCCTCGGCAGCGATCTGCAACCGCGCGGCGTCTGGAAAACGGACAGTAAAACCACCGCCACGGCGACGCAGCAGCGTAACGTGGTTGCCAGCACCCTTCGTACGACCGCAATCAGCGAAGCGGCGTATGCCGTCACCCGATTGCCTGCGCCAACAACTTCCGCGGTGATGCAGAATTCCGCAGTGGGGCAGGCAACAACACCCGCGCAGAGCACTGGCTGGCCTTCCGTCACGCATCCGGCACTGAACAATGCACCGGCGGTGAAAAACACGGTTGACCTGCCGACGTGGGAAGAACTGACTGACATTCGCGACACACTGAATACGGCAATTGATAAGGAGTTGTCCCGTACAACCAGCGATGCGCTGTTTCTGGCGCTGCGCCGGGTGAAAGCAGATCTGAATGCGGATATCAACACGCGCCTTGAACAGTCTGCACGGATCATTCAGCGCACACCGGATGAGGTTTTACCCGCGCTGGTGCTGGCGGCGACCTGGTTTGATAACGCGGCGCGTGACGCGGACATTATCCGGCGTAATGCCATTACGCATCCCGGCTTTGTGCCGGTGATCCCTCTGAAGGTGCCAGTGCAATGAACGACAATGTCACGCTACGGGTAAATGGCCGGGAGTGGAATGGCTGGACATCGGTGCGCATCGGTGCCGGTATTGAACGGCTGGCGCGGGATTTCAGTGTGGAGATCACCCGCCAGTGGCCGGGAGATGAGGGTATCACCACGCTTCAGCCGCGCATTAAAAACGGTTCAAAAGTGGAAGTGCTGATTGGTGATGAGCTGGTGATCACCGGCTGGGTGGAGGCGACTCCCGTTCGTTACGATGCCCGTTCGGTCAGCACCGGTATTGCCGGACGTAGTCTGACGGCTGACCTGATTGACTGTGCAGCCGAACCGACACAGTTTAACGGACGCTCGCTGGTGCAGATTGCGCAGGCGCTTGCTGCGCCTTTCGGCATTGAGGTGGTGAACAGCGGTGCGCCGTCGGGTGTTATTCCTGATGTTCAGCCTGATCACGGTGAAACAGTGATTGAGGTAATCAACAAAATACTCGGTCAGCAGCAGGCACTGGCTTACGACGACCCGCACGGCAGGCTGGTGATTGGCGGTATTGGCTCAACGCGGGCACATACTGCGCTGGTACTCGGGGAAAACATCCTTTCCTGCGATACGGAGAAGAGTATCCGGGAGCGATTTTCTGTTTACCAGGTGGCGGGGCAGCGTGCCGGAAACGACGATGATTTCGGTGAGGCCACCACCACCGCGCTGCGGGCCCGCACAGAGGACGCATTTATTGCCCGTTACCGTCCGATGTATATCAGGCAGACAGGGCAGGCTACGGGGGCAGGCTGTATTGCCCGTGCGGACTTTGAAGCCCGACAACGGGCGGCGCGGACGGATGAAACCACCTATGTGGTGCAGGGCTGGCGACAAGGTAACGGTACGCTGTGGCAGCCCAACCAGCGGGTGATTGTCTTTGATCCGGTCTGTGGTTTCGACAATACCGAACTGCTTGTTTCGGAAGTCACGTTTACTCAGGACCAGAACGGCACCCTGACGGAAATCCGTGTCGGCCCGCCTGATGCTTATCTGCCTGAACCCGAAGCCCCCGGCGCGCGGAAAAAGAAAAAAGCCAGAGTACAGGAGGACCCGTTCTGATGAGGACGATTGAAGCCATGCAGCGACAACTCCTCGGCCTGATTGGGCGGGCCGTGGTGAAAAGCATCAGTGCCGCCACGAAATGTCAGACCGTGGATGTGTCCCTGATTGCCGGTGAACCAAAAGCCGGGGTTGAACATCTTGAACCCTACGGTTTTACCGCAAGGGCAAACAGCGGTGCGGAAGCGGTGGTGTTGTTTCCGGATGGCGACCGTTCTCATGCGGTGGTTGTTACGGTGTCGGACCGGCGCTACCGCCTGAAAGGGCTGCAGACGGGTGAGGTGGCTGTCTATGACGATCAGGGGCAGTCCGTGACGCTGACCCGGGAGGGGATCGTGGTGGACGGTGCAGGTAAAACGATCACGTTTCGCAATTCACCTAAAGCACGTTTTGAAATGGACCTGGAAGTGACAGGACAGGTGAAAGACCTGTGCGACTCCAGCGGCACCACCATGTCAGCGATGCGGCTTGCCTATAACGGGCATCGTCACAGAGAGAACGGTCAGGGCAGTAACACCGACAAACCTGATAAAGCGATGGAGGCATGATGGAACTGTGGCTGACGGTGAACGGTAAACGCACCTGCGCCAGCGCACCGCTGGATCCGCTGACCCGCGCCGTGGTGATTTCCCTGTTTACCTGGCGGCGGGCGGAGCCTGATGACAACGCCGACGTCCCGATGGGATGGTGGGGGGATACCTGGCCTGCGGTACAGAATGACCGTTACGGCTCCCGACTGTGGCTGCTTCAGCGCAGCAAACTGACCAATCAGCTGGTGCAGACGGTAAGGGGGTATATCCGCGAATGCCTGCAATGGATGATTGATGACGGCGTGGTGTCCCGTATTGATCTGGATATCCGCCGCACCGGGATTAATGAGCTGGGTAACAGTATCACTCTCTGGCGCCGTGACGGACCGGTAATGATTTCTTTTGATGATCTGTGGAGTGCGATAACGCATGGCGGACAGTGAATTTCAGCGCCCGACGCTGGCAGAAAATATCAGTATGCTCCGTAACGATTTATTCGCCAGGCTGGACGTCAGCGACACGCTCCGGCGCATGGATGAAGACGTGCGGGCAAAGGTGTATGCGGCGGCGCTGCATACGGTTTACGGGTACATCGATTATCTGGCAATGAATATGCTGCCTGACCTGTGCGATGAGTCCTGGCTGGCGCGACATGCTGCGATGAAACGGTGTCCGCGCAAGGGGGCCACGGCTGCCAGCGGGTATATGCGCTGGGAAGGTGTCAGCGATGGCCTGAAGGTGACTGCCGGGAGCGTGATTCAGCGCGATGACCTGGTTCAGTACACGGCAACTGCCGATGCAACCAGCTCCGGTGGTGTCCTGCGTGTGCCGATCACTTGCTCAACTACAGGCGCGGTCGGTAACGCTGACGACGGTACGGCATTAATCCTGGTCACGCCGGTGAATGGTCTGCCGTCTTCCGGTGTTGCAGATACCCTGACTGGCGGATTCGATACTGAAGATCTGGAAACGTGGCGCGCCCGCGTCATTGAGCGGTATTACTGGACGCCGCAGGGCGGGGCTGACGTGGACTATGTCGTCTGGGCTAAAGAAGTGCCCGGCATTACCCGCGCATGGACATACCGTCACTGGATGGGAACGGGAACTGTCGGTGTGATGATTGCCAGCAGTGACCTGATTAATCCCATTCCGGAAGAATCAACGGAAACGGCGGCAAGACAACATATCGGGCCACTGGCCCCGGTGGCAGGCTCTGATTTGTATGTATTCAGGCCGGTGGCGCATAAAGTGGATTTTCATATCCGTGTGACGCCGGACACACCGGAAATACGGGCTGCCATCACCGCCGAGTTGCGTTCGTTCCTGCTGCGTGATGGTTATCCGCAGGGAGAACTGAAGGTGTCGCGTATCAGTGAGGCGATTTCCGGTGCGAACGGGGAATACAGCCATCAGTTGCTTGCACCGGCAGACAATACCTCCATTGCAAAAAATGAACTGGCGGTTCTGGGGACGATTTCATGGACGTGACAAACGATGATTACATTCGCCTGTTGTCAGCACTGTTGCCGCCCGGTCCGGCGTGGTCAGCCAGCGATCCGGCGATTGCCGGTGCGGCACCGTCATTAACCCGCGTTCATCAGCGTGCGGATGCCCTGATGCGGGAGCTGGATCCGCGCACCACCACCGAACTGATAAATCGCTGGGAGCGTCTGTGCGGCCTGCCGGATGAATGTATTCCCGCAGGGACACAGACCCTTCTCCAGCGTCAGCAACGGCTGGATGCGAAGGTTAACCTGGCGGGCGGCATCAACGAGGATTTTTATCTTGCACAGCTTGCTGCCCTGGGCAGACCAGATGCCACCATCACGCGATACGATAAAAGCACGTTCACCTGCTCATCGGCCTGTACTGACGCGGTGAATGCACCGGAATGGCGGTATTACTGGCAGGTCAACATGCCAGCCGCCACCAACACCACCTGGATGACATGTGGCGATCCCTGTGATTCCGCACTGCGTATCTGGGGCGACACCGTTGTCGAGTGTGTGCTTAACAAACTCTGCCCGTCGCATACCTACGTAATTTTTAAATATCCGGAGTAATTCATGCATCGTATAGACACGAAAACCGCGCAGAAGGATAAGTTCGGCGCGGGTAAGAACGGTTTTACCCGTGGCAACCCCCAGACCGGTACGCCTGCCACCGATCTGGATGATGACTACTTTGATATGTTGCAGGAGGAACTTGCTGGAATAGTTGAAGACGCCGGGCTGTCACTTGATAAATCGAGACATGACCAGCTAAGGGAAGCACTACCACTCTTCCTTAAGTTAAAAGAAGCTGCAAAACGTCCAGTTGGTACCAGTGATATTAACTATATTCCCGATATGAGCAGTTTCCAGTCAGAACGTTACTGGCAAAAACTACCGGGTAAAATTATTCAATGGGTGCCGATCCCCCCGCATGATGGTGACCAGGTTATCAACTTACCTATTCCTTTCCCTGGGGGAATTTTAGGCTTTGCAGTGGGTGCCGGATATGAACCAACCAGCGGGAGAATTACCACGTTTGCAATAAATGTTGGAACAGGACCGACATCAACCATTATTTCTCGCGCCAGTGATTTTATTTCTGGTGGTTCATGTATTTTGATAGGTTTCTGAAAGATGAATAAATACCTGTATGACAGCAAAACAAATGCCTTCTACCCATTAATTTTGAAGGCAGACTATGAGCGTTCAGGCACCTGGCCTGAAAGTGGTGTGGAAGTTGGGGAAGATGTTTTTCTGGAATTTGTGAGAGTGAATCCAGGGAAAGTCCGGGTTGCCGGAGAAGATGGGATGCCTGTATGGGCAGATGCACCGGAACCAACGCAGGAACAACTCATTTCCTCGGCAACCAGAGAAAAAAAACGTCGCCTCGATGATGCCAATAATTATATGAACAACAAGCAGTGGCCTGGCAAAGCTGCCATAGGTCGTCTGAAAGGTGAAGAACTGGCTCAATACAATTTGTGGCTTGATTATTTGGATGCTCTTGATGCGGTTGACCCTTCCAGTGCTCCGGATATTCAGTGGCCGGAAGAACCAGGTGCAATGTAAGCGAAAAAGAAAAACCGCAGACACGTCGTATGCAGGACGTGCTGCGGTTGGCTTGTGAACGTTCGATAGTGCGAGTATTGAATGATTTCCAGCCGTTACAGATTTTACGTGTTAATTAGTGAACAAACCACTCGTCAGCAGACTCCCAGGTATCTTTCAGAGTCTCCTGAACAAATGTTTTTGCAGAATCCTTATCTGCGGTGCGTGTAACAGAAAGGCCATCGTTGCTGGTGGCTTTTACGATCACCTCTACATCGTCATAACGTTTACTGATGCGTCGGGTTAATTCTTCCTTTAACGCATCCACAGCACCGGTTGGCATTTTAGTCATTTTTTCTTTGGCTATGCAGATTTCAATACGCATAAAAGTCCCTCTATACTGTGTTTGTATACAGTATTATTTTTAACTGTATGGATAAACAGTGTCAAGAGGTCTTATTTCTGCTCCTTTGGAGCTCTTCAAAACGATTATGTAAAGATTTCGGATACAGTTCGGTATATACCTGCCATAGCACGTTTAATGAACGATGCCCTGTAACCTGGGCGACTTCCTCAATACTAAAACCAGCCTCAAATAAGCGACTTGCCCCTTCTCTACGCAAATCATGGTATCGCAGATCCTTAATACCTAATTTGCTTCTTACCCTCTGAAATCCCGCAGTAACAGAAGTGCTGTTATATGGAAAAATGAATTCCGATTTTTGGGGCTGTCGTTGGACGATATCCCAGGCTTCCCCAAGCAAGGCTACTTTCATGTGGTTGCCTTCCTTTTTGCGTGGATCTTTCCTGTCTCTTACGAGTATAGATTTTTGTTCCTGGTCGAGATCTTCCCATCGTAACCGGCATACTTCTCCGATTCGCATACAGGACCACACAGAAAATTTGAGGATATCAACGAACGGAATTTTTGAGCATTTATGAGTAGATCGTTGTTGAAGGCCTTCAATGAGCATGTCCAGTTCATCAGATGCTGGTCTACGATTACGACGGTATGATTTACCAATCAAACCAAGTTTAAGTAAATATGGACGAGCACTTTTCGCCGGGTTTGATGTGTAATTAATTCCGTATACAGGTTTGGCCGCATCCAGAACACTGCCAAGATAACTAACATCGTGGCTGACTGTTGCTGGACCTGCGCCAGCGTTGTTTCTTAGCCTGCAATGTTCAATTACGTCATTTTCTGTCAGTTCAGATAGTTTGATCGCGGAGATGTCACTATCCATAAGCAGTTCTAGCACATATCTTTTAGTACGGCCTGCTTTACCTCCGGCATTTGGGTCATTTAAATATTTGTGTAGTAAGTCACGGACTGTAAGTCCGTCAACTGCATTTGATGATGGAATGCCATATAGATCTAATTCCATCACTTTCTGTGTGCCCCATGTTTTGGCATGAGCATGTTTAGGGAATGTTTTGCTTTCCCTGTAAGTGATAACACCTTTTTCTTTGATAATCACATTACAGCGATAGCGTGGTGTGCCATCGGATTTTAGTCGTTTCTCTATGTTATAGTACGCCATTACACGACCTCGTTATTTCGGGTTCCCATAAAACGTGGGAACCTGTGCGGGAACCTAACGCGAGAAAAATAGCCTGAAATGTTCAAAAATGCACGATAATCATGAAACACAAAAAATTAATCAAACCAGCGTGATGCCTGAAAAAACTGGTGTTTACTGGAATTCTCGGTTTAGCATTGCTCCCATGCTCGACTGGACGGACAGACACTGCCGTTATTTCCTGCGTCTGCTCTCCCGTAATACGTTGCTCTATACCGAAATGGTGACCACAGGGGCGATTATTCACGGTAAAGGTGATTACCTGGCATACAGTGAAGAAGAGCATCCGGTGGCGTTGCAGTTGGGCGGTAGCGATCCGGCGGCGCTGGCGCAGTGCGCGAAGCTGGCAGAAGCGCGCGGATATGATGAGATCAACCTGAATGTCGGCTGCCCGTCAGACCGGGTACAGAACGGCATGTTTGGCGCGTGCCTGATGGGGAATGCGCAACTGGTGGCTGACTGCGTAAAAGCGATGCGCGATGTAGTGTCGATTCCAGTGACGGTGAAAACGCGTATTGGCATTGACGACCAGGACAGCTATGAATTTCTCTGTGATTTTATCGACACCGTTTCCGGCAAAGGCGAATGCGAGATGTTTATCATCCACGCGCGTAAAGCCTGGCTCTCCGGTTTAAGCCCAAAAGAAAACCGTGAGATCCCGCCGCTCGATTACCCGCGCGTCTATCAACTGAAGCGTGATTTCCCGCATCTGACTATGTCGATTAACGGCGGCATCAAGTCACTGGAAGAGGCTAAAGCACACCTGCAACATATGGATGGCGTGATGGTCGGGCGTGAAGCGTATCAAAACCCAGGCATTCTGGCGGCGGTGGATCGTGAGATTTTTGGTTCCTCGGATACCGATGCCGACCCGGTGGCAGTGGTGCGCGCCATGTACCCGTACATTGAGCGTGAACTCAGCCAGGGGACGTATCTCGGTCATATCACCCGGCATATGCTGGGGCTGTTCCAGGGGATTCCCGGCGCGCGTCAGTGGCGGCGGTATTTAAGTGAAAATGCCCATAAAGCGGGCGCTGACATTAACGTGCTGGAACATGCGCTCAAGCTGGTGGCTGATAAGCGTTAATTTTTCACCACAAAGTAGTCAAATTCACCACGCCCTGCGCTTCGACGCGGGGCGTTTTGTTGATAAATCAATATGTTATTTCTGGCATGATTCTTGTAAAGCCAGCAAGAGATTTCATATTTGGGAGAACATCATGCTGGAACTACTTTTTGTGATTGGCTTTTTTGTCATGTTGATGGTCACCGGCGTTTCATTGCTGGGCATTATCGCTGCGCTGGTTGTGGCGACGGCCATTATGTTCCTCGGTGGGATGCTGGCATTGATGATTAAGTTGCTGCCGTGGCTGCTGTTGGCGATTGCGGTAGTGTGGGTGATCAAGGCGATTAAAGCACCAAAAGTGCCGAAATATCAGCGTTATGACCGCTGGCGTTACTAAGGGATTGTGCGGATGATCACAACCTCAGGTTTTATCCTTAGAACAAAATAGGAATTGATAATCAAATCTGTCACTATTGCGCGTCAAACAAATTCATCGAGCTGTACCCTACATACAGCCGAACTATAAAAGAAAGGGCTTCCCAGGTGGAAGCCCAATTTCTTTATGGAATCAGTAAGCTGGAACCCTGCGTCGCCCGGCTTTCCAGAATCTCATGCGCACGCCGCGCATCCTTCAGCGGGTATTTCTGATGTTCTGCGACATCCACTTTAATTACGCCGCTGGCAATCAAAGAAAACAGTTCATTACTGGCTTCGGTTAACTCATCCCGCGTAGTGATATAGCCTTGTAGGGAAGGGCGCGTTACATATAGCGAGCCTTTCTGATTGAGAATGCCTAAGTTCACACCCGTCACCGCGCCTGATGAGTTGCCAAAACTGACCATTAAACCGCGACGTTGCAGGCAATCCAGCGAGCGTTCCCAGGTGTCTCTACCCACGGAATCGTACACTACGCGCACTTTCTTGCCGTCGGTAATCTCTTTTAACCGCTCGACCAGATTCTCTTCGCGATAGTTAATCACCTGCCACGCGCCTGCTTTTAAGGCGCTTTGCGCTTTTTGCGCCGTTCCCACGGTGCCGATAAGTTTTGCCCCTAAGGCTTTTGCCCACTGACAGGCAATTAAGCCCACGCCGCCAGCAGCCGCATGGAACAGGAACTGTTCGTCAGGTTTGATTTCATACGTTTTGCGTAGCAGATAATAAACCGTTAAGCCTTTCAGGAATGATGCGGCGGCTTGCTCAAAAGAGATCGCCGCGGGAAGAATTGCGGCTTTATCGGCATTGACGTTATGCACAGAGCTGTAAGCCCCTAACGTTGACTGTGCATAAACCACGCGATCGCCTGCTTTAATATGCTTCACGCCGCTACCGACTTTGCTCACGATGCCAGCCGCTTCTGTGCCTAATCCACTGGGCAGCGATGGCGGCGGATAAAGGCCGCTGCGGATATACGTGTCGATAAAATTAATGCCAATGGCTTTATTTTCGACCTGGATTTCATTCTCTGCCGGATCGACAGGCGTGAACTCCACGGCTTGCAGAACTTCCGGGCCACCGTGCTTGTGAAATTCGATGCGTGTTGCCATTTAAACTCCTTTACTGAGCGACATATCTGTTTTAAGCCTAACAGTAGTCGCCGGGCCGCGCGGGGATTTTTTCCGGGCAGTGGTCACAACCCGGAATATCTCTGGTCAGTATTGAAACAGCGTCGCCGCAATCCAGTTTTGCCACTGGCGCTCAAAGTTGGTTAGCGTTAATACGCCCCGCTTACGGCACAAGCGAATCCAGGCATGGCAATCATTAGCTTCCAGACAAACACAAATCATGTATTGCCGGGCATCCTGATTTTCTGGTCGAAAACGCCAGGTCAGGAGTGGCCCACCTGGCGTTTGCGGTGCGATACCGGCTTCGCCATCATAGACAGCCCTGGCGCCACGGCTCCCGCCACCATTTTCGATATAGCATTGTAAAGAGCGCAGTACAGCCAGCGCCAGTTGCGCACTTTGCCGCCACTGGAAAGATTGGGCGAGGCTGTTTTCATCGCTTTGAATGCCTTCCCGGCGAATATCTTCACAAAGTGTTGCTATAGTTTGCGCGGCAGTGTTGATCCCCTGCGTATGACACAAAATTGCAGCATGGTGGCTCATGGTATTTTGTATCGTTTCTCGCACGTCGTCGCGCAGCAGCCCCTGATTCAGGAACTGTTGCGCCTCATTAATCGTGCTGAGAATTTGTTGCCTCTCGAGAGGGAGGTCCTGACTTTTCTGATGAGCAATATGCAATGCACAGCGGCGGGCGAAAACTTGCCCGGCATTGAGCGCCGACCCACCAGGACGCGTCACACCATGTGTTCCGGCATTTTCTCCGGCAGCATAACAACCAGTTAGCGATGTACGCCCCCAAATATCAACATCAATTCCGCCATTAAGATGTTGATTGTTTAGCGTAAATTTTAGCGGTGAGGCTGTGAGATCATGACCATGCATCTGATACAAACGAATAGCCAGAGGATTCATCTGTGTTAATCGCGCCAGCGGTTGCGCCAGCAGGGCGTGATTTTGTTGCAGATAGTCGATGACATCATCATCCAGTTCCCGCAGGTTGAATGGCGTTCCGTCCGCTGCGGGTTCGGGTTCCCGCAGAAAATCGAGGAAAACATCGCGCCCTTTTTGTGTCTCCTCATACACCGCGACATCCAGCAGGCTGGAGCCATATTCCAGCATTCGTTCCGCGTGAAACGGCCACTGGTAACCTTTGCGAAATATCGCGGAGGCCAGCATACGAGTCGTGGGGTAATAAGCTGCCAGAAAATTATACTGACGTCCGGAGTGGTCCTGCGAGTAGATGCGCGGCATCGCTTGCATGTAAGTACCGGAAAGATTCCACGGAAATTGGCTGCGCGGTGTACCTATACCAAACTGACTCTCCGTAAGATTCACCAGGCTTATACCTGCTTCCAACGCCATGCCCAACGCACTAAAACAGTTCACCGGATAGACACTGTCACGATAAAGTTCACCTGGCCCGCCCGTGGCTAAAACCAGATGTTGGCAGCGAATCACTATCATTCGCCAGGGATTATCCCGACAGGATTTATCGATAGCGATCACCCCTACGACTCGTCTGTTTTCTCCTTCACCGCGGGTCAGGATACGAATCGCCGTTGTGTGATCGCGCAGAGGAATATTAAGGCGCATTGCCTCCAGAGCCAGAACTTTAACCATCAGGCGAGAAGTTCGTGGGCCGCAACTGGTGGCGCGACCGAACTCATCGTGATCGGTTTGATAACGCAACGTTGCGCCAAAGAGATCTTCTGGCAGATCCAGACCCAGATATTTCAGTACTTCACAGGTGTTCACTGAGCCGACGGCTTCAACATAGGCAGTGTCATGATCCATCGAACCGCCCGCCGCCAGAGTGTCACTTAATGCCAGAAAATGGTCACCATTTGCACGGGTATTGGCGGTGTGGAGAGTTTGTTTATCAGAACCAGAACAGGCGGAAGTGCCCCAGAAGGCTTTGCTGGAGGCTACCATGACATCGATATTTTGCCGTTTCAGCTCGACGGCAGCTCGCCATCCGGCAGCACCACTGCCTAGCACCAGCGTGTTGCAGCGGTACTCAGGTAAAATGGCGCCGTTAAGGTCGATACTACCGCTGGCTTGAGCCAGCGGTGAGTAATGGGGCATTTTGATATCAGTGAGCGCCGTTAGCGTTTCGTCAATCATTGCGTCCCACCTATTTCATCAGACTTTCGATTAAGCCGCTCATTGCCATATAGCCCATGATTAGCGTAAATGCGCTTATGGCAATAAACATGACGTTTTCCCAGCGCGAGCAACGATATTCGCCCATTAACGAAGGCTTGTTCGCCAGCCAGAACATACATAAAACAGTCAGCGGCAGAATAATGGCGTTAAAGGCCTGGCTGGCAATCATCACCAATACCGGGCGTGCGTGGAACAGCGGCACAACCAGACAAAGCAGAGACATAACCGTCATCAGGATACGGTAACCTGGGCTAACTTCGTTGCTGGTATCACGCCAGTCAGCCAGCAGCCAGGGCGTTAACAGTAAATTCGGGAACTGACTGGAAAGCCCGGCAGCAACAATACCAATAACAAATAGTCCCACGGCAGCCGAGCCAGCAATAGGTTCGAGAATAATGACCATTTGCGAGGCGTTATTTAAACCTGTGCCAGTTTGATACAACGTACCCGCAGCCGCAGCCATCACCGCCGCACTGATGATGAACATCATTCCTGCACTGACAATGGCATCACGATTTTGATGAGGCAGATTGTCCACACCCCAACCATTACTTTTTACCAGAGTCGTGCGCATAAGAAACATTGCTGGCGCTACGGTGGTACCCACCATGCCAGAAATTATCAGAAATGGCGTACTGTTATCGCCAGCAACAGGATCGGGAACAGACGGAATAAATCCGGCCAGCAGATCTGCGACCGGCGGCATCATAATGAAAAAATTAATCACAAACGCCAGCCCCATAATGCCAACCAGCGCGGAGAGGATTTTGTCGAACCCGGCGTTGCTGTTGGTCCAGAGCATCACGTTAATCATAATGACCATCGCGATAGCCCAGACGAGTGCTGAGATACCGCCACTAAACCAGGTCGTGGACCATGTTGCCATTACATCCGCCAGAATGCCCATTACCCCCATAATGGAACCACTGACGGCAACGGTTAACCCGATCAGAAACAACATAGCAACGCCAGGATGGATATGGCGACGAAATGCAGTCAACGCGCGTTCACCTGTGACGGAAGCATAACGACCATAAATACGGATTAAAAACCAGGTAACAATGCAAGAAAGCGCCACGGTCCACATCAGCGAGACGCCATAGTTTGCACCCGCTTTCGCCATAGTGGTGATACTGCCTGTCCCAATGCTGTAGCCAATAAGAAAGATGCCAGGCGCAAAGGCCGCAAGTTTTGTCATTATTCGCCGGAATAAAGAAGGCGTTTGGGGAACAGAGGTTGTCATATTCATTATCTTTCTTTCCTTGTAAGAGGCTTTCAGCGCGCCTGAAAGTGCGGGAGACGCTTCTCGGCGAATGCCTGACTTCCTTCACGAGCATCTTCAGTAGTGGCGGAAAAAGCGCCAGCAAGCGCTTCAAGCGTCGAGGCAACGGCAATACCTTCTCCGGCATCGATAACTTGCTTGGCGATCTGCACAGCAACCGGAGCACGTTGGGCGATACGTTGTGCCAGTTGCAGCCCGGCGTCGTGTAACGTTTCCCTGGCGACAACACGATTCACCAGCCCGCAGGACAGCGCACGCTGTGCATCTAGTGGTTCGCCGGTAAATACCAGTTCTTTCACCAGTGAACGCCCAAGTAGTGCCGTCAGCCGCTGCGTTCCTGACCAGCCAGGCACTGTCGCCAGTCCGGTTTCTGGTAGCGCCATCCGAGCCTCGGCGCTACAAATACGGATATCGGCGGTAGCAGCCAGTTCCAGACCACCGCCATAAGCCAGTCCGTGCACCAGGGCGATTACGGGTTGTGGCAGTTGTGCCAGAGCGTCAAATGCCTGATGACCGCGGCGGATCCAGTTGCGCCACATATCAAGTGCAGAAAGAGAGGTCCAGCGATGAATATCCGCACCAACACAAAACGCTTTTTCACTGGCGCTGGTCAGCAGAACCACGCGGATCTCCGAATCCGTTTCCAGCGTGTGGCAATGTGTCAGCAGCTGTTCAAGCATCTCCGGGGTTAATGCGTTGAGTTTCGCCGGACGATTAATCACCAGAGTGGCAATGAAAGCGTTGCGCTGGAGGTCAATAGTGCCGTTATTCATGGTGACGTCCTTGTTGAAAATAGTGGGGATTCATTAGCTTGAGATCGTCTGCCAGACGGAGTGGGGCATCGCTTTGGGCGAGAATGTCGCGTTCAGGATCAATACCAGGGGCAATTTCTGTGACCAGTAGCCCGTCTGGTGTTAATTCCAGAACGCAGCGTTCAGTGATGTACTGCACTTGCTGCCCGAGTCTTATTGCGCGTTTGCCGGAGAACGTCACGTGGGCGACTTCTTGCACCAGCTTTTTGGCTTTGCCTTCTTTAATGATACGCAGCTGACCATCATCCAGTTGCAGCTGGGCACCAGCATTGAAAAAGCCAGAGAAAATAATTCGCTTCGCATGTGAAGTGATATCAATAAACCCACCGCATCCGGCAGTGACATGTGGACGGGCAGGCAGATGCGAGACGTTTACTGAGCCATCTGCGCCGATTTGTAAAAATGACATCAGAGTGAGATCAAAACCCCCGCCCTGGAAATAGGTGAACTGCTGGGGAGAGGGCAAAAATGCTTCTGCATTAGAGGCGCAGCCGAATTGAAATTCCAGTAGTGGAACTCCGCCAATTGCGCCCTGTTCCAGCAGCCAGGTGACATCACCGTGGCGACCTTGTTCCAGTAAAATACGCGGTACATTGGCAGAAATACCAAAGCCAATATTTACCGCATCTCCACTTTGTAGTTCTTGCGCGACTCGCTGGGCAATAACCCGCGCCGGGCCATGTTCCATATAACGAAAGGCGGACAGCGGACGACTGATTTCGCCGGAAATGGCAGGTTCGTATTGTGTTTGCGTGGTTTGTGTTTGTTCCGGCGCAATCACGATGTAATCCACCAGTACACCCGGAATACGCACCTCTTTTGGTTTCAGACTTCCGGCGGCAACCTGCCGTTTTACCTGCGCAATTACGATGCCACCGTTATTGCGAACAGCTGTGGCCTGTTCCAGTGGCCCAAGATAAGCCCCTTCATGTTCATAAGTCAGGTTGCCGCGTTCATCGGCAGTGGTAGCGCGAATGATCGCTACCTGGGGCACGATGCTGGGGAAAAACAGCCAGTCGTCGTTAGCAAATCGAACACGTTCAACCA
The DNA here is from genome assembly GCF_963883145.1 of Escherichia sp. E4385. Classification (NCBI taxonomy): domain Bacteria; kingdom Pseudomonadati; phylum Pseudomonadota; class Gammaproteobacteria; order Enterobacterales; family Enterobacteriaceae; genus Escherichia; species Escherichia sp. E4385. The sequence continues at coordinate 600,933 of NZ_CAWOOJ010000002.1, read as the reverse complement.
GAGATTGTTGCGCCGCTTTTTCATTCATTGCGCCGCCCTGCAACAGGGGATCCACATAGGTATCCATGCCTGTTTGTGTCAGCACGCCAGGACGATGAGCCGCCGCTTCCCGGTGCATATCAAATAAGATCCCGGAAGGCAGATTCCAGGCGGGGATCGCGTTGTCATTGATCATTTGCCAGATTAACGGAGGCGTCATTGATGATGGCCCGGAGGGGTAGGAGCCAGCGATCACTTTTGCCAGTAAACCCGATTGCGCCAGATGATCGATGCCTTTTACGCCATACATATCACCTGCGGCGATAGGGTGGATGCTGGTGATGTTTTGCGGATGTCCGGCATGTTGAAAGCGTTCACCTATTGCTGCCAGCACGGCATCAGGACACCCCATTCCACTGGAGGAGGAGACGGTGACAACTGCGCCATCAGCAATCAAATCTGCAGCTTCCGATGCAGTGATCGTGCGTACAGAGCACATAATAATTTCCTTATTTCGATATAAAAATAATTAAAAATATCAATGTAAAACAACATGATAGCTATTATAAATTAATTGGAACGATCTAATTTATGCGTAGTTTGTACGATTGGCGTGCAAAAAATACAACAAGGGAAGTATGAATCTGTGATCGAAACGACGATCTCCTGCGATCCATGGCGTTAACGGATCGCATGAGTAAAAGGAGATTATGATAAAGTAAATGCCTTGATCTTATGGGGGGTTGGAGTAGTCATGGCGAAGTCGGATACAGGAAGAAAGCGGGTAACATTAACCGATGTTGCACGTGCGGCTGGCGTTTCGAAATCGACCGTGTCGCTGGTACTCAACGACAGTCCGCTTATCAAAAAAGAGACGCAACAAAAAGTCCAGCAAGCCATTGAGCAATTAGGCTATGTCTATAACCGTTTTGCTGCCAATCTGCGTTCACAAAAATCGCTGACTATCGGCGTGGTGATTGATGATTTGACCAACCCTTTTTTCGCTGAATTTACAATGGGCCTTGAGATCACGCTGGCGGAGCACGGTTTTATCACCGTAATGTCCAATACCTCCCAGCGTAGCGATCGGCAAAAACAGGTACTTGATACCTTGCTGGAACACCACGTCGCGGGCATTGTCCTCTGTCCAGTAAACAGCACCTCAGAAGCCGATTTACAGCGTTATGCCAACAGTTCCACACCCTTATTAATCACAATGCGCCCTCTGGACTGGCAACAATTGCCCGTCGATTACGTTGGCGTGGACAGCCACGCAGGCGTCCGGGAAGCTACGGAATATCTCATTCAACAAGGGCACAGAGACATCGTGTTTATTGGGGGACTTACGCACCATATGCGTTATCAGGGATACCTGGAGGCGATGAACCATCATGATTTACAGCCGTGGAGCACTGATGCTTTTTCGCTGCGTGCTGAACCGACTCAGGCCAACGGTTACCAGTTGATGCAACAACTGTTGGATATGCCTTCGCCACCCACAGCGGTGATTTGTTATAACGATTTAATGGCTTTTGGCGCGGAGTCGGCACTAGGCGAAAGAGGATTATTTGCCGGGGAAGATATTTCGTTGATTGGTAATGATGGCGTGGCGGCTTGTGCTTACAGTAACCCGCCGTTAACCACAATTGCGGTAGAACCATTGGCTCTGGGGAAACAGGCGGCGCAGCAAATTTTACGGCGTATTGCGCAGCCAGACGCACCGCTCAGCCATTACGTCTATCGCCCAACCCTGCAAATTCGCGCTTCTACCGGAAGACGGGGGCGTTAAATGCTGTAGCGAGAAACCGTTTCTCGCTATACTCTCTAGTCCTTTTTTAACAGCAGGTAACTCCATTCACTATGGCTGGAAATAAACCCTTCAACAAACAGCAGGCTGAGCTTCGCGAACGCGATCCACAAGTTGCCGGGCTGAAAGTGCCTCCGCACTCGATCGAAGCGGAGCAGTCGGTGTTGGGCGGTTTAATGCTGGATAACGAACGCTGGGACGATGTGGCCGAGCGTGTAGTGGCAGACGATTTCTACACCCGTCCGCACCGCCATATCTTTACCGAAATGGCGCGTTTGCAGGAAGGCGGTAGCCCGATAGACCTGATAACTCTGGCGGAATCGCTGGAGCGCCAGGGGCAACTTGATAGCGTCGGTGGTTTCGCTTATCTGGCAGAGCTGTCAAAAAATACGCCAAGTGCGGCGAACATCAGCGCTTATGCTGACATCGTGCGGGAACGTGCTGTTGTCCGTGAGATGATCTCAGTTGCTAACGAGATTGCCGAAGCTGGTTTTGATCCGCAAGGGCGCACCAGTGAAGACTTGCTGGACCTTGCTGAATCCCGCGTCTTTAAAATTGCCGAAAGTCGCGCCAATAAAGACGAAGGGCCGAAGAACATCGCCGATGTGCTCGACGCTACCGTGGCGCGTATTGAGCAACTGTTCCAGCAGCCGCACGATGGCGTCACCGGGGTAAACACCGGCTATGACGATCTCAACAAAAAAACCGCCGGTTTGCAGCCGTCGGACTTGATTATCGTCGCGGCGCGTCCGTCGATGGGTAAAACGACATTTGCGATGAACCTCGTCGAAAATGCGGCGATGTTGCAGGATAAACCGGTACTTATCTTCTCGCTGGAGATGCCATCGGAACAGATTATGATGCGTTCTCTGGCATCGCTGTCGCGCGTTGACCAGACCAAAATCCGTACCGGGCAACTGGATGATGAAGACTGGGCGCGTATTTCCGGCACGATGGGCATTTTGCTCGAGAAACGTAACATCTATATTGATGACTCCTCCGGTCTGACGCCAACGGAAGTGCGCTCGCGCGCGCGTCGTATTGCCCGTGAGCACGGCGGCATCGGGCTTATCATGATCGACTACCTGCAGCTGATGCGTGTGCCGTCACTTTCCGACAACCGTACGCTGGAAATTGCGGAAATCTCCCGCTCGCTGAAGGCGCTGGCAAAAGAACTGAATGTGCCGGTGGTGGCCCTGTCCCAGTTGAACCGTTCTCTGGAACAACGTGCCGACAAACGTCCGGTCAACTCCGACTTGCGTGAATCCGGCTCCATCGAGCAGGATGCGGACTTGATCATGTTTATCTATCGTGATGAGGTTTATCACGAGAACAGTGATTTGAAAGGCATCGCGGAAATTATTATCGGTAAACAACGTAACGGCCCAATCGGGACGGTACGCCTGACCTTTAACGGTCAATGGTCGCGCTTCGACAACTACGCGGGGCCGCAGTACGATGACGAATAATAATTATTTTATGTATTAGGTAATTAAAGCAAACACTTATCAAGGAATACAAATGCAAGCGGCAACTGTAGTGATTAACCGCCGCGCTCTGCGACACAACTTGCAACGTCTGCGTGAACTGGCCCCCGCCAGTAAACTGGTTGCGGTGGTGAAAGCGAACGCTTATGGTCACGGTCTTCTTGAAACCGCGCGAACGCTTCCTGATGCCGACGCCTTTGGCGTAGCCCGTCTCGAAGAAGCCCTGCGGCTTAGAGCAGGGGGCATCACGCAACCTATATTGTTACTGGAAGGCTTTTTTGAAGCAGACGATCTGCCGACGATCTCCGCTGAACATCTGCATACCGCCGTGCATAACGAAGAACAGCTTGCTGCTCTGGAAGAGGCCAGTCTGGAGGAGCCAGTTACCGTCTGGATGAAACTCGACACCGGTATGCACCGACTGGGCGTTTTACCGGAACAAGCTGAGGCGTTTTATCAACGTCTTACGCAATGTAAAAACGTCCGTCAGCCGGTGAATATTGTCAGCCACTTTGCTCGCGCTGATGAGCCAAAATGCGGCGCGACTGAGAAACAACTCGATATCTTCAATACCTTTTGCGAAGGCAAACCCGGCAAGCGTTCAATCGCCGCATCGGGTGGAATTTTGTTATGGCCGCAGTCGCATTTTGATTGGGTGCGCCCGGGCATCATTCTTTACGGCGTGTCACCGCTGGAAGATGGCTCCACCGGTGCTGATTTCGGTTGCCAGCCAGTGATGTCTCTGACCTCCAGCCTGATTGCCGTGCGTGAGCATAAAGCGGGTGAACCGGTAGGCTATGGCGGCACCTGGATTAGCGAACGCGATACCCGCCTTGGCGTGGTGGCGATGGGCTATGGCGATGGCTACCCGCGCGCCGCGCCGTCCGGTACGCCAGTGCTGGTTAATGGTCGTGAAGTGCCGATTGTTGGTCGCGTGGCGATGGATATGATCTGCGTAGATTTAGGTCCACAGGCGCAGGATAAAGCCGGGGACCAGGTCATTTTATGGGGTGAAGGTTTGCCCGTAGAGCGTATCGCGGAAATAACAAAAGTGAGTGCTTACGAACTTATCACGCGCCTGACGTCAAGGGTCGCGATGAAATACGTGGATTAATCGTTCTGTAATAGTTGATTGTCTGTGCCGGATGCGGCGTGAATGCCTTATCCGGCACGTAATATCTTGTAAATTCAATAAATTGATATTCTCGCATAGGCCTGATAAACGTCATGCTTCTGGTGGTTTTGCGTTTGTCATCAGTCTTACCCTCTGGTTAATTGCCGTTCGTCGCTGAACATCCTCTCGATCTTCGCCATCTTCCGGTTTATTGTGTTTTAACCACCTGCCCGTAAACCTGGAGAACCATCGCGTGTTTCAAAAAGTTGACGCCTATGCTGGCGACCCGATTCTTTCGCTTATGGAGTGTTTTAAAGAAGACACTCGCAGCGACAAAGTGAATTTGAGTATCGGTCTGTACTACAACGAAGACGGGATTATTCCGCAACTAAAAGCTGTCGCGGAAGCGGAAGCGCGTCTGAATGCACAACCTCATGGCGCTTCGCTTTATTTACCGATGGAAGGGCTGAACAGCTATCGCCATGCCATTTCGCCGCTGCTGTTTGGCGCTGACCATCCGGTGCTACAACAACAGCGTGTGGCGACCATTCAGACGCTCGGTGGTTCGGGGGCATTAAAAGTAGGCGCTGACTTCCTGAAACGCTACTTCCCGGAATCAGGCGTCTGGGTCAGCGATCCTACCTGGGAAAACCACGTAGCAATATTTGCAGGGGCTGGATTCGAAGTGAATACTTACCCCTGGTATGACGAATCGACTAACGGCGTGCGTTTTAATGACCTGTTGGCGACGCTGAAAACATTACCTGCCCGCAGCATTGTGCTGCTGCATCCTTGTTGTCATAACCCAACGGGCGCCGATCTCACCAACGACCAGTGGGATGCGGTGATTGAAATTCTCAAAGCACGCGAGCTTATCCCATTCCTCGATATTGCCTATCAAGGATTTGGTGCCGGTATGGAAGAAGATGCCTATGCCATTCGCGCGATCGCCAGCGTCGGATTACCTGCTCTGGTGAGCAATTCATTCTCGAAAATTTTCTCCCTCTACGGTGAGCGTGTCGGCGGTCTTTCTGTGGTGTGTGAAGATGCCGAAGCCGCAGGTCGCGTACTGGGGCAGTTGAAAGCAACTGTTCGCCGCAACTACTCCAGCCCGCCGAATTTTGGTGCGCAGGTGGTGGCTACGGTGCTGAATGATGCGGCGTTAAAAGCTAGCTGGCTGGCAGAAGTGGAAGAAATGCGTACCCGTATTCTGGCGATGCGTCAGGAACTGGTGAAGGTATTGAGTAAAGAGATGCCAGAACGCAATTTTGATTATCTGCTTAAGCAGCGCGGCATGTTCAGTTATACCGGTTTAAGCGCTGCTCAGGTTGACCGACTGCGTGACGAGTTTGGTGTTTACCTGATTGCCAGCGGCCGCATGTGTGTTGCCGGACTTAATGCGCAAAATGTGCATCGCGTGGCGAAGGCGTTTGCAGCAGTGATGTAATGTCGTTAGCAGGTGGTTGAACAGCCGCCTGCTCAATTTTAACTTGTTGATATAATTAGTATCATTGAGAATAGAGAGAAAGAAATATTCTGCCCCTCATATAAAGCCGCTCACTTCTGGTAAGCGATATTAACCACGGACTAAATAGATATACCTACTCCATGGATAGACATTAAGCTATTAAAAAACACGAACTTCTCTCATGTGATCCTGCTCCCTTTCTCTAACAAAACCGCAGATAATCCTTCCTTTCCTCCGCTGCTGGCGTTATGGTCAGATGGTTTTTTCAACAAATCTCACAATAAAAAGTTTTAACTTACTGACTATTTAGGGAAAAATATGCGCAAGATCACACAGGCATTGAGTGCCGTTTGCTTATTGTTCGCTCTAAACAGTTCCGCTGTTGCCCTGGCCTCATCACCTTCACCGCTTAATCCGGGTACTAACGTAGCCAAACTCGCTGAACAGGCACCAATTCATTGGGTTTCAGTCGCCCAAATTGAAAACAGTCTAGCAGGACGCCCACAAATGGCTGTTGGGTTTGATATTGATGACACTGTTTTGTTTTCCAGCCCCGGATTCTGGCGCGGCAAAAAAACGTTCTCGCCAGAAAGCGAAGATTATCTAAAAAACCCAGCATTCTGGGAAAAGATGAACAACGGTTGGGATGAATTTAGTATTCCAAAAGAGGTCGCGCGTCAGCTGATTGATATGCATGTCCGCCGTGGCGACACCATTTTCTTTGTGACAGGTCGTAGCCCTACGAAAACTGAAACAGTGTCAAAAACGCTGGCTGATGACTTTCACATTCCTGCAACCAGTATGAACCCGGTGATTTTTGCGGGCGATAAAGCAGGACAAAATACAAAAACGCAGTGGCTACAGGATAAAAATATCCGAATTTTTTATGGTGATTCCGATAACGATATTACCGCTGCACGTGATGTTGGCATCCGTGGCATCCGCATTCTGCGAGCCTCCAACTCCACCTACAAACCCTTGCCACAAGCGGGTGCATTCGATGAAGAGGTGATCATCAATTCAGAATACTGATAAGTCGGGAGAGCGCCTGACTCTCCCGAGTGCTGTTTTTTTAATCGCACCTTTATCCTTTCGCTGTCTTGCTGCAAACTGATTAAGAGAGTTTTATCAAGGAGCAGCACATGTGGTTTCAAAAGACGCTCACGCTTAGCGCTAAATCTCGTGGGTTTCATTTGGTAACGGATGAAATCCTGACTCAACTAGCTGATATGCCGCGTGTTAATGTCGGTTTACTGCACCTGTTGCTGCAACACACTTCCGCCTCTCTGACACTTAATGAGAATTGCGACCCCACAGTACGCTATGACATGGAGCGTTTTTTCCTCCGCACCGTTCCCGACAACGGAAACTATGAGCATGACTATGAAGGGGCAGACGATATGCCTTCTCATATCAAATCCTCGATGCTGGGGGTATCGCTCGTATTGCCAGTGCATCAGGGGCGTATTCAGACCGGCACCTGGCAGGGAATATGGCTTGGGGAACATCGCATCCACGGCGGTTCGCGTCGCATTATCGCGACACTACAAGGGGAGTAAAAAATGACCATTTCGGAGTTGCTACAATATTGCATGGCAAAACCAGGCGCAGAACAGAGTGTGCATAGTGACTGGAAAGCAACGCAAATCAAAGTGGAAGATGTGCTTTTTGCGATGGTGAAAGAAGTGGAAAATCGCCCAGCGGTTTCGCTGAAAACCAGCCCTGCGCTGGCCGAGCTTTTGCGACAGCAGCATAGCGATGTTCGTCCCAGTCGGCATCTGAACAAAGCGCACTGGAGCACCGTATATCTCGACGGCTCGTTGCCGGATTCGCAAATCTATTATCTGGTCGATGCGTCTTATCAGCAGGCGGTGAATTTGCTGCCGGAAGAAAAACGTAAATTGCTGGCGTAACTCTGAAAGGAAAAAGCCGTTCAGCAAGCGGCCTGAGAATGATGACAAACGCAAAATTGCCTGATGCGCGACGCTTATCAGGCCTACGTAACCCATGCAATATATTGAAATTGCATGTTTTTGTAGGTCGGATAAGGCGTTCACACCGCATCCGGCAAGAACAAAGCGCACTTTGTCAATAATCTGAGGCCGCTCAGAAAGCGGCCTTAACGATTACAGCATCGGCTTGAGGAAGCGTGCCGTGTGTGATGCTTCACACTCTGCGACGGTTTCTGGCGTACCGGAGACGAGGATCTCGCCGCCGCCGCTACCACCTTCCGGCCCCAGGTCGACAATCCAGTCTGCGGTTTTGATTACGTCGAGATTGTGCTCAATCACCACAATGGTGTTGCCCTGATCGCGCAGTTTATGCAGCACGTCGAGCAGTTGCTGAATATCGGCAAAGTGCAGGCCGGTAGTCGGCTCGTCGAGAATATACAGCGTCTGCCCGGTGCCGCGTTTTGACAGTTCACGCGCCAGCTTCACACGCTGGGCTTCACCGCCGGAAAGCGTGGTTGCGGACTGCCCGAGGCGGATATACGTCAGGCCAACATCCATCAACGTTTGCAGCTTACGCGCCAGTGCAGGTACGGCATCGAAGAACTCTCGCGCCTCTTCGATGGTCATATCCAACACTTCGTGGATGGTTTTGCCTTTGTACTTAATCTCCAGCGTTTCACGGTTATAGCGTTTACCTTTGCACTGGTCGCACGGTACGTAAATATCCGGCAGGAAGTGCATCTCCACTTTGATTACGCCATCGCCCTGACAGGCTTCGCAGCGTCCGCCACGGACGTTAAAGCTGAAACGCCCCGGCGTATAGCCGCGCGCACGAGATTCCGGTACGCCCGCAAACAGTTCGCGCACAGGCGTAAACACGCCAGTATAGGTCGCCGGGTTAGAACGCGGAGTACGACCAATCGGGCTTTGGTCGATATCGATGACTTTATCGAAATGCTCAAGTCCCTGAATATCGCGATACGGTGCCGGTTCGGCGATGGTCGCGCCGTTCAACTGGCGTTGGGCAATCGGGAACAGCGTGTCGTTAATCAGCGTCGATTTACCGGAACCTGAAACACCTGTAATGCAGGTAAACAGACCGACCGGCAGCGTCAGCGTTACGTCTTTCAGGTTGTTGCCACGCGCGCCTGTCAGCTTCAACACTTTTTCCGGATCCGCCGGAACGCGTTTCTTCGGCACTTCAATCTTGCGTTTGCCGCTCATGTACTGCCCGGTCAACGACTCCGGCACGGCCATAATCGCTTCCAGCGGACCTTCCGCGACCACTTCACCACCGTGTACACCCGCGCCCGGGCCAATGTCGATAACGTGGTCAGCGGCGCGAATAGCGTCTTCGTCGTGCTCCACCACAATCACGGTATTACCGAGATCGCGCAGATGGATAAGCGTACCCAACAGGCGCTCGTTATCGCGCTGGTGCAGGCCGATAGATGGCTCATCCAGCACGTACATAACGCCAACCAGCCCCGCGCCAATCTGGCTCGCCAGACGGATACGCTGGGCTTCACCGCCGGAAAGCGTTTCTGCCGAGCGGGAAAGTGTCAGATAGTTCAGACCGACGTTAACGAGGAATTTCAGACGATCGCTAATCTCTTTGAGGATTTTTTCTGCAATCTTCGCCCGCTGACCAGCGAGTTTGAGATTGTTGAAAAACTCCATCGCATGACCAATGCTCATGTCGGAGATAGCTGGCAGCGGCGTATTCTCGACATACACGTGGCGTGCTTCCCGACGCAGACGTGTTCCGTCGCAGCTGGTACACGGGCGATTGCTGATAAACTTGGCTAACTCTTCGCGTACCGCGCTGGATTCCGTCTCTTTATAACGGCGTTCCATATTATGCAGCACGCCTTCGAACGGATGACGACGAATGGAGGTATCGCCACGATCGTTCATGTATTTGAATTCGATGTTTTCTTTGCCAGAACCGTAAAGCACCACTTTATGCACGTTCGCGCTCAGGCTGCCCCACGGCGCTTCGACGTCGAACTTATAGTGATCTGCCAGCGATTTCAGCATCTGGAAGTAATAGAAGTTGCGGCGATCCCAGCCACGGATCGCACCGCCAGCCAGCGACAGTTCCGGATTCTGGATCACGCGGTCAGGATCGAAATATTGCTGTACGCCGAGGCCGTCACAGGTCGGGCAGGCCCCCGCCGGGTTGTTAAACGAAAACAGACGCGGTTCCAGTTCACGCATACTGTAGCCGCATATCGGACAGGCGAAGTTGGCGGAGAAAAGCAGCTCTTCCGCTTTTGGATCGTCCATATCAGCGACGACCGCTGTACCGCCAGAAAGCTCCAGCGCCGTTTCAAACGACTCAGCCAGACGTTGGGTGAGATCGTCGCGCACTTTGAAACGATCAATAACCACTTCAATGGTGTGTTTCTTTTGCAGTTCCAGTTTCGGTGGATCGGAAAGATCGCAGACTTCGCCATCTATGCGCGCACGGATGTAGCCCTGACTTGCCAGATTCTCCAGCGTTTTCGTGTGTTCGCCTTTGCGCTCTTTAATAATCGGCGCCAGCAGCATCAGACGTTTACCTTCCGGCTGCGACAGCACGTTATCCACCATCTGGCTGACAGTTTGCGCCGCCAGCGGAACATCGTGGTCCGGGCAGCGCGGCTCACCGACGCGAGCGTACAGCAGACGCAAATAGTCGTGGATTTCGGTGATTGTCCCCACCGTAGAGCGCGGGTTATGAGACGTCGATTTCTGTTCAATTGAGATGGCGGGTGAAAGCCCCTCAATATGGTCGACGTCCGGCTTTTCCATCAGTGACAGAAACTGCCGCGCATAGGCGGAAAGGGATTCAACGTAACGACGCTGCCCTTCGGCATATAAGGTGTCGAAAGCGAGCGAGGATTTGCCAGAACCCGAAAGCCCGGTCACGACAATGAGTTTGTCGCGGGGGATAACGAGGTTGATGTTTTTTAGATTATGGGTGCGGGCGCCCCGAACTTCGATCTTATCCATTCACCTTTCCCGGATTAAACGCTTTTTTGCCCGGTGGCATGGTGCTACCGGCGATCACAAACGGTTAATTATGACACAGAATGACCTGAATGAATATACAGTGTTGGAATGTGAAACCCAGAGCGCGATGTAACAATGTTTGACCAGAATTGTTTAGCGGAACCGAGGTCACAACATAGTAAAACCGCTATTGGTAATGCTACAATCGCGCGTTTACACTTATTAGAACGTTTTTTTTCAGGAGACATGAACATGGCCAGCAGAGGCGTAAACAAGGTTATTCTCGTTGGTAATCTGGGTCAGGACCCGGAAGTACGCTACATGCCAAATGGTGGCGCAGTTGCCAACATTACGCTGGCTACTTCCGAATCCTGGCGTGATAAAGCGACCGGCGAGATGAAAGAGCAGACTGAATGGCACCGCGTTGTGCTGTTCGGCAAACTGGCTGAAGTGGCCAGCGAATATCTGCGCAAAGGTTCCCAGGTTTATATCGAAGGTCAGCTGCGTACCCGCAAATGGACCGATCAATCCGGTCAGGATCGCTACACCACGGAAGTGGTGGTGAACGTTGGCGGCACCATGCAGATGCTGGGTGGCCGTCAGGGCGGTGGCGCTCCGGCTGGCGGTAACGTCGGTGGCGGTCAGCCGCAGGGCGGTTGGGGTCAGCCTCAGCAGCCGCAGGGTGGCAATCAGTTCAGCGGCGGCGCGCAGTCTCGCCCGCAGCAGTCCGCTCCGGCAGCGCCGTCTAACGAGCCGCCGATGGATTTCGATGACGATATCCCATTCTGATTTTGTTTTAAAACAATAGATTATATTGTTTTAAGGTAGGTGATTAGCGCATCTGCCAGGGATAAAAAAAGAAGCCTCCATAATGGAGGCTTCTGCATATCACACCAAAATCATCGGCCATTGTGGCGGTGCCTGATTTGTGGCTTCGACCATTACCGACTCAATATTGTGCCAGATTGCGGCAATATCCATCATGGTGATTCCGAGCAGTCCCATCGCGAACCAGCAGGCGGAAACAACGCCCAGGCCACTACTGATCACCGCGAGTCCTATGTAATCAGACCGACGAAAACGGATGTTGAGCGTACTTGCCAGAAACATCAGTACGGCGCTAAGAAGCTGCCAGCGAAGAAGAACCACGCCAGTGGTGAGGGTAGCCATCGAACATTTCCTCTGAAAATAACCGATGCCCTGGACAGCACGGTGTTGTTCACGGGAGGCGTGATGCACTCTGGCTATCATGGGGCTTGCAAAATACCAAAATGAAACAATTAGTGCGTTTCATTATTTTTGTGAACTATATCACAATTGGTTGTTTGTTAGCCAGATAGAGTCGCTATTTTTATTAGCATGCTTATTTTGTGGTTTTTCAGTGGCGTCGCGGAAATACAAAATATCGTATCTTCCTGACTGACCCGTATTTTTAGTAAATTCTTTTTGATATCAGCGTGTTATTTTTAATAAAACAACGATTATAAAGGTATCAATTTCAAATCAGGCAAAAGTGCTATTTATACCGTAAGATTTATCTAACGTCGTCGGTGGCCAGGGTTTTCACCTTGCAATGACCAGCTATAACCAGACAGGGAATTGATAGAAATGAGTCATCGTGCACGACACAAATTGCTGGCGTTGCCGGGCATTATCTTTGTAGCACTCCTCCCCATCATCCTGTCACTATGGATTGCCTTCATTTGGGCAAAATCAGAAGTGAACAATCAGCTTCGTGTCTTTGCCCAACTGGCGCTGGATAAATCCGAGCTGGTCATTCAACAGGCAGATTCAGCGAGCGATGAAGCGAAACGCTATCAGGGGCAAGTTTGTACACCGGATCATCAAAAGCGAATGTTGAATATTATTCGTGGCTATCTTTATATCAATGAACTGATATATGCCCAAGATAACCATTTTTTATGTTCTTCACTTATCGCCCCTGCTGACGGATATATGATCGCCCCCGCGGATTATAAGCGTGACCCTGACATTTCTATCTATTATTACCGCGATACCCCTTTTTTCTCCGGTTATAAAATGACTTATATGCAGCGGGGTAATTATGTGGCGGTCATCAATCCTTTATTCTGGAGTGAGGTGATATCTGACGATCCGACGCTACAATGGGGCGTGTATGATACGGTGACGAAAACCTTTTTTTCGTTAAGCAACCAGGCCTCGGCTGAAACGTTTACTCCGTTAATTCATCTGAATGATTTAACGGTGCAACGAAATGGTCATTTGTATGCAATGGTACATTCGACAAAACGCCCAATAGCGGCCATTGTTGCCACTTCAAATAAACGTCTTATCGCTCATTTTTATAATCATCTTATATTTGCTTTGCCCGCAGGTATTTTTTGTAGTCTGGTACTCCTGTTACTCTGGTTGCGGATTAGCCAGGAGTACCAGTCACCCAAACGCAAATTGCAACGCGCCCTCGAAAAAAGACAGCTTTGTCTTTATTACCAGCCAATTATCGATATCAAAACAGAAAAATGTATTGGCGCTGAAGCGTTGCTACGTTGGCCAGGTGGTCAGGGGCAAGTGATGAGTCCGGCAGAGTTTATCCCATTGGCGGAAAAAGAGGGGATGATTGAGTTAGTCACTGATTATGTTATTGATAATGTATTCAGCGATCTGGGGGCGTATCTGGCAACACATGCCGATCGCTATGTTTCTATTAACCTGTCGGCCTCCGACTTTCATACATCGCGTTTAATTGCGCGAACCAATCAGAAAATAGAGCAATACGCGGTGCGTCCGCAGCAAATTAAATTTGAAGTTACTGAACATGCGTTTCTTGATGTCACCAAAATGACGCCGATTATTCATGCTTTCCGTCAGGCCGGTTATGAAGTTGCGATTGATGACTTCGGTATTGGCTACTCCAACTTACACAACCTTAATTCATTGAATATCGATATTTTGAAAATCGATAAATCGTTTGTTGAGACGCTGACCACGCACAAAACCAGCCATTTGATTGCGGAACACATCATTGAACTGGCGCACAGTCTGGGGCTAAAAACGATAGCGGAAGGGGTAGAAACGTCGGAGCAAGTTAATTGGCTGCGCAAACGCGGCGTGCGTTATTGCCAGGGCTGGTACTTTGCAAAGGCGATGCCGCCGCAAATGTTTATGGAATGGACAGGGAAATTACCCGCACATGAGTTAATGTGCGGGCAATAATTCTAGATACGGTGGCGATAATCGCTGGGAGTGCGATCAAACTGCCGACGGAAAACGCGGGAAAAGGTCTGCTGCGAGACATACCCAAGATCCATTGCGATATCAAAAATAGGGCGCTCGGTGGTGCGCAACTCAACGGCAGCCAGTAACAGGCGGCGTTGACGAATGTAATCACCAAGTGTCTGATGCGTTACCGTGCGGAACATCCGCTGTAAGTACCACTTTGAATAACCTGATTTTTTTGCGACGACATCAATGTTCAGTGGCTGGTCAATATGCTCGTCAATCCATGCGATAAGATCCTGAATAATTTTCTGATGGGACATAAATCTGCCTCTTTTCAGTGTTCAGTTCGTTAATTCATCTGTTGGGGAGTATAATTCCTCAAGTTAACTTGAGGTAAAGCGATTTATGGAAAAGAAATTACCCCGCATTAAAGCCTTGCTCACCCCAGGCGAAGTGGCGAAACGCAGTGGGGTAGCGGTATCTGCACTGCATTTCTATGAGAGCAAAGGGCTGATTACCAGTATTCGAAATAGCGGCAATCAGCGACGATATAAGCGTGATGTGCTGCGATATGTGGCGATTATCAAGATTGCTCAACGTATTGGCATTCCATTGGCGACTATTAGTGAAGCATTTGGTGTGTTGCCTGAAGGGCATACATTAAGCGCCAAAGAGTGGAAGCAGCTTTCTTCGCAATGGCGAGAAGAATTAGATCGGCGCATTCATACCTTAGTGGCTCTGCGAGATGAACTGGACGGTTGTATTGGCTGCGGCTGCCTTTCGCGTAGCGACTGCCCGTTGCGTAACCCGGGCGACCGCTTAGGGGAAGAAGGTACTGGCGCGCGTTTGCTGGAAGACGAGCAAAACTAAAGCGCCACAAGGGCGCTTTAGTTTGTTTCCGGTCTTTGTCTTTCACTCTATCCCGCTGGTACACAGGAGGGTTTCCCCCGACGTCAACACACCTCATTCGAGCACGTGGTGGAGGTTCCGGTTGGTGTTGATACTTTAATTGTATGCCGCCTCCGTATCTTCGCCAGTGCAAAAAGACGTTTTTTAGACGCAATGTTTTTGCCATCTTGCACGATTTTTTACTGCAACCCTTCGCTACAAGCTACCTACAAATGCCGTAATTTTGCGCATCGACGATAACGTTTGCGCATCAATTGCCTGGTTTTTCATCGTCAATACAAGAAAAGGGAAAAAAGCAGCAAACTTCGGTTGAAAAAGCCGCTATGATCGCCGGATAATCGTTTGCTTTTTTTTACCACCCGTTTTGTATGCGCGGAGCTAAACGTTTGCTTTTTTGCGACGCCCCACATTGTCGCAAACCTGAAGCAGGAAGATAACGTTTCGCTGGCAGGGGATTGTCCGCCACGCATCTTGACGAAAAATAAACTCTCAGGGGATGTTTTCTATGTCTACGCCATCAGCGCGTACCGGCGGTTCACTCGACGCCTGGTTTAAAATTTCACAACGTGGAAGCACTGTCCGTCAGGAAGTGGTTGCCGGGTTAACAACGTTTCTGGCGATGGTCTACTCGGTCATCGTCGTTCCGGGCATGCTGGGTAAAGCAGGCTTCCCACCAGCAGCCGTTTTTGTTGCGACCTGTCTGGTTGCCGGGATTGGTTCTATCGCGATGGGGCTGTGGGCCAATTTGCCGCTGGCTATCGGTTGCGCTATCTCCCTGACCGCGTTTACTGCATTCAGCCTGGTGCTGGGGCAGCATATTAGCGTTCCGGTCGCGCTGGGCGCCGTGTTCCTGATGGGGGTGTTGTTTACAGTCATTTCTGCAACGGGTATCCGTAGCTGGATTTTGCGCAACTTGCCACACGGTGTGGCGCACGGTACGGGGATTGGTATCGGCCTGTTCCTGCTGCTGATTGCTGCGAATGGTGTTGGCCTGGTCATTAAAAATCCGCTCGACGGTCTGCCGGTTGCGCTGGGTGATTTCGCCACCTTCCCGGTTATTATGTCGCTGGTAGGTCTGGCGGTGATCGTCGGTCTGGAAAAACTGAAAGTGCCGGGCGGCATTCTGCTGACCATTATCGGTATCTCGATTGTGGGCCTGATCTTCGATCCTAACGTTCATTTCTCCGGCGTTTTCGCTATGCCGTCTCTGAGCGATGAAAATGGTAACTCGCTGATTGGTAGCCTGGATATTATGGGCGCGCTGAATCCGGTGGTACTGCCGAGCGTACTGGCGCTGGTGATGACGGCGGTCTTTGATGCGACCGGAACCATCCGTGCAGTCGCCGGTCAGGCGAACCTGCTGGATAAAGACGGGCAGATCATTGATGGCGGCAAAGCGCTGACCACCGACTCCCTGAGCAGCGTTTTCTCAGGCCTGGTGGGGGCGGCTCCGGCCGCGGTATACATCGAGTCTGCGGCGGGTACGGCAGCGGGTGGTAAAACCGGTCTGACGGCAATCACCGTTGGCGTGCTGTTCCTGCTGATTCTGTTCCTCTCTCCGCTTTCTTACCTTGTTCCAGGTTACGCAACGGCTCCTGCGTTGATGTATGTTGGCCTGCTGATGTTGAGTAACGTGGCGAAAATCGACTTTGCTGATTTTGTCGATGCGATGGCGGGGCTGGTGACGGCGGTATTCATTGTACTGACCTGTAACATCGTGACCGGCATTATGATCGGTTTCGCGACCCTGGTTATTGGCCGTCTGGTTTCTGGCGAATGGCGTAAGCTGAACATTGGTACCGTTGTTATCGCCGCGGCACTGGTGACCTTCTACGCGGGTGGCTGGGCTATCTAATCTTTAATAAGATTCTGAAAACGGGTGGCAATGGCTGCCCGTTTTTATTTTCTCCGTACATTGTGTGAGCTTTTGCGATATTCTGAAAAAACTGAGAATTCAGGCATAACGCCTTTCTCAAACCATAAAACATCGCAAACAGGGAACGCATGGAAATCTTCTTTACCATACTGATAATGACCCTCGTGGTTTCGCTGTCCGGGGTGGTCACTCGTGTCATGCCCTTTCAGATCCCGCTTCCGCTTATGCAAATCGCCATTGGTGCGCTACTGGCGTGGCCGACGTTTGGTTTGCATGTGGAGTTTGATCCTGAACTCTTTTTAGTTTTGTTTATCCCGCCGCTGCTCTTTGCTGATGGCTGGAAAACGCCGACTCGTGAATTTCTCGAACATGGTCGGGAGATCTTCGGTCTTGCGCTGGCGCTGGTGGTAGTCACCGTAGTCGGCATTGGCTTCCTCATTTACTGGGTGGTGCCAGGCATTCCGCTAATTCCGGCCTTTGCGCTGGCGGCGGTGCTCTCTCCGACCGATGCCGTGGCGCTCTCCGGGATTGTTGGCGAAGGGCGAATACCGAAAAAAATCATGGGCATTTTGCAGGGCGAAGCGTTGATGAATGACGCCTCAGGCCTGGTGTCGCTGAAGTTTGCCGTGGCAGTCGCGATGGGGACCATGATCTTCACTGTTGGCGGTGCGACGGTCGAATTTATGAAAGTCGCGATCGGCGGTATTCTCGCGGGGTTTGTGGTGAGCTGGCTATATGGTCGCTCGCTGCGCTTCCTGAGCCGCTGGGGCGGCGATGAACCTGCGACACAGATAGTCCTGCTGTTCCTGCTGCCGTTCGCCTCTTATCTGATTGCCGAACATATTGGCGTTTCCGGTATCCTTGCGGCAGTTGCTGCCGGGATGACCATTACCCGTTCAGGCGTGATGCGCCGTGCGCCGCTGGCGATGCGTCTGCGTGCGAACAGCACCTGGGCGATGCTGGAGTTTGTCTTTAACGGCATGGTGTTCTTGCTGTTGGGCCTGCAACTGCCGGGCATTCTGGAGACGTCGCTGATGGCGGCAGAGATCGACCCGAACGTCGAAATCTGGATGCTGTTTACCGACATCATCTTGATTTACGCAGCGCTCATGCTGGTCCGTTTCGGCTGGCTGTGGACGATGAAAAAGTTCAGTAACCGCTTCCTGAAGAAGAAACCGATGGAGTTTGGTTCGTGGACCACACGAGAAATTCTTATCGCGTCTTTTGCCGGGGTTCGCGGGGCTATCACCCTGGCTGGTGTGCTCTCTATTCCGCTGCTGTTGCCGGATGGCAACGTCTTCCCGGCGCGTTATGAACTGGTGTTCCTGGCGGCTGGCGTCATTCTCTTCTCGCTGTTTGTTGGCGTGGTGATGCTGCCTGTTCTTCTGCAACACATTGAAGTCGCAGATCATTCTCAGCAGTTGAAAGAGGAACGCATTGCGCGCGCGGCAACGGCAGAAGTGGCGATTGTGGCGATCCAGAAAATGGAAGAGCGACTGGCGGCGGACACTGAAGAGAATATCGACAACCAGCTGCTTACCGAAGTCAGCTCTCGCGTCATCGGTAACCTGCGTCGTCGCGCCGACGGCCGAAACGACGTTGAAAGTTCTGTCCAGGAAGAGAACCTGGAGCGTCGCTTCCGTCTGGCGGCGTTGCGTTCTGAACGTGCGGAACTTTATCACCTGCGCGCCACGCGGGAGATCAGCAACGAAACGCTGCAAAAGTTGTTACACGATCTTGATTTGCTGGAAGCGTTGTTAATAGAAGAGAACCAATAACGCTTTGGCGGTGTAATCGGTAAAAAGGTGCAGTACATCGCACCTTTTTACCGTTGGTCAGGTGACCAGAGGCTAGTGGAGATTAATGCGCGCGGCCCTGCTCAACGCCAAAGCCGGTCTGGGAACGGATAAATTGCGCACGGAACAGTTCACGCTCGCGCGCCCCTTCCGCTGAATTATCGGTTGCCGAGAAGAACCAGATGCCGAGGAATGCCACGGAGATGGAGAACAGCGCCGGGTATTCGTACGGGAAGATGGCTTTTTCGTGACCGAGGATCTGTACCCAAATCGTTGGGCCGAGGATCATCAGTACTACCGCAGTAATCAGCCCTAACCAACCGCCCATCATTGCGCCACGAGTAGTCAACTTCGACCAGTACATGGAAAGCAGAATGATTGGGAAGTTGCAGCTCGCGGCGATGGCAAACGCCAGGCCCACCATGAAGGCGATGTTCTGATTCTCAAACAGCACGCCGAGGATAATGGCAATCACGCCGAGGATCAGCACGGTGATTTTCGAGACTCGCAGCTCTTCACGTTCGGTTGCGCCTTTTTTGAAGACGTTAGCGTACAGGTCATGCGAAACCGCGGAAGCGCCCGCCAGCGTCAGACCCGCAACTACCGCGAGGATAGTGGCGAAAGCAACCGCTGAAATAAAGCCGAGGAACAGGTTGCCGCCCACCGCATTGGCCAGGTGAACTGCCGCCATGTTGTTACCACCAATCAGATGGCCCGCAGCGTCTTTATATTCCGGATTCGCACCGACCAGCATGATCGCGCCAAAGCCGATAATAAAGGTCAGGATGTAGAAGTAGCCCATAAATCCGGTAGCGTAGAACACGCTCTTACGCGCTTCGCGTGCATCGCTGACCGTAAAGAAGCGCATCAGAATATGCGGCAAGCCAGCCGTACCAAACATCAGCCCAAGCCCCAGCGACAGTGCGGAGATCGGATCTTTCACCAGTCCGCCCGGCTTCATGATGTCGACACCTTTCGGGTGTACCGCCATCGCTTCGCTGAACAGATTGTTGAAGCTAAAGCCGACGTGTTTCATCACCATAAAGGCCATAAAGCTGGCACCGAACAGCAACAGAACGGCTTTGATAATCTGCACCCAGGTGGTCGCCAGCATGCCGCCGAACAGGACGTACATCATCATCAGCACGCCAACCAGCACCACCGCAATGTGATAGTTAAGGCCGAACAGCAGTTCAATCAATTTACCTGCGCCGACCATCTGGGCGATAAGGTAAAGCGCTACCACCACCAGAGAACCACAAGCCGAAAGAATACGAATCGGCCCTTGTTTCAGGCGGTAAGAAGCCACATCCGCAAAGGTATAGCGGCCCAGGTTACGCAGACGTTCAGCAATCAGGAACAGAATGATTGGCCAGCCCACCAGGAAGCCCAGCGAGTAGATCAGCCCGTCATAGCCGGAAGTAAACACCAGCGCGGAGATCCCCAAAAATGAGGCGGCAGACATATAGTCCCCGGCAATCGCCAGCCCGTTCTGGAAGCCAGTGATATTGCCGCCTGCGGTGTAGTAGTCATTACGAGAACGTACGCGTTTTGACGCCCAGTAGGTAATGCCGAGCGTGAACACGACGAAAATCAGGAACATAATAATCGCCTGCCAGTTTGTTGGCTGGCGCTCAACGGCCCCGCTAATAGCATCCGCGGCGTTAGCTGCGAAAGGGAGTGTGGCGGCAAGCGCCGTCAGAACTCTTTTCATGATGCTTGTACCTCATGCAGGACTTCATTATTTAGACGGTCGAATTCGCCGTTCGCCCGCCAGATGTAGATACCAGTGAGAACAAAGGAGATAACAATGACCCCAACGCCAACGGGAATACCGCGTGTGACGCTGGTGTTCGGATTCAGCGGGGTGCCCAGCCAGCCGGGCGCGAAGGCGATCAGTAAAATAAAGCTGATATAAACTGCCAGCATAATAATCGACAGGATGGTGGCAAACCGTTGCCGTTTTTCGACTAACTCCCTGAAATGCGCATTGTCTTCTATCCGCTGATAAATCGTACCATTCATCACAGATTCTCCAGAGGTAATGTAGGGATTGTTTTAATTCCCGCTCCCTTATGGGAGAAGGTTAACGCTCGGGTAACCCTTGCCGAATGTAGGCCGGATAAGGCGTTTACGCCGCATCCGGCAACCAGTGCCTGATGCGCCGCTGTCGCGTCTTATCAGGCCTACAAACCGTTACCGACTCACATCGGGCAATTGTGGGTTACGATGGCATCGCGATAGCCTGCTTCTCTTCAAGCAGCTTCTCGACCACGCCAGGATCGGCAAGCGTCGAGGTATCGCCCAGGTTGCTGGTATCGCCCGCCGCAATTTTGCGCAGAATACGGCGCATAATTTTGCCGGAGCGGGTTTTAGGCAGGGAGTCGGTCCAGTGCAGCACGTCTGGCGTCGCCAGCGGGCCAATCTCTTTACGCACCCAGTTGCGGACTTCTGCGTATAGTTCTGGTGACGGTTCCTCCCCGTGATTAAGCGTGACGTAGGCGTAGATCGCCTGACCTTTAATATTGTGCGGAATACCCACCACGGCGGCTTCGGCAATCTTCGGATGCGCCACCAACGCCGACTCAATCTCCGCCGTCCCCAGACGGTGACCAGAGACGTTCAGCACGTCGTCCACGCGCCCGGTGATCCAGTAATAGCCATCTTCATCGCGACGCGCGCCGTCGCCGCTGAAATACATATTTTTGAAGGTGGAGAAGTAGGTCTGTTCAAAACGTTCGTGATCGCCAAACAGCGTACGCGCCTGACCCGGCCAGGAATCGGTGATCACCAGACTGCCTTCAGCGGCACCTTCTTGTGGATTACCTTCGTTATCCACCAGCGCCGGTTGTACGCCGAAGAACGGACGCGTTGCAGAACCGGCTTTCAGTTCGGTCGCCCCAGGCAGCGGCGTAATCATGAAACCGCCAGTTTCGGTCTGCCACCAGGTGTCGACCACTGGGCATTTCTCGTTGCCGATCTTCTTCCAGTACCACTCCCACGCTTCCGGATTGATTGGCTCGCCCACGGAACCGAGAATGCGTAGCGACGAACGGTCGGTGCCTTCAATCGCTTTATCGCCTTCCGCCATCAGCGCGCGAATCGCCGTTGGCGCGGTGTAAAGAATATTGACCTGATGCTTATCCACCACCTGCGCCATACGGGCAGGCGTCGGCCAGTTCGGTACACCTTCAAACATCAGCGTGGTCGCGCCGCAGGCCAGCGGGCCGTACAGCAAATAACTGTGTCCGGTAACCCAGCCCACATCAGCGGTACACCAGTAGATATCGCCCGGATGATAATCAAAGACATATTTAAAGGTCAGCGCCGCGTACACCAGATAACCGCCGGTAGTGTGCAGCACGCCTTTCGGCTTACCGGTAGAACCGGAGGTGTAGAGAATAAACAGAGGATCTTCGGCGTTTATCTCTTCCGCCTGATGCTGATCGCTGGCTTGCTCAACCAGGTCGTGCCACCACAGGTCGCGCCCTTCCTGCCAGTCGATTTTTCCGCCAGTACGCTTCAGTACCACCACATGTTCAATGCTGGTGACGTTCGGGTTTTTTAGCGCGTCATCAACGTTTTTCTTCAGCGGAATACTACGCCCGGCGCGCACACCTTCGTCGGAAGTGATCACCAACCGTGAGTTAGAATCGATGATGCGTCCGGCAACGGCTTCCGGCGAGAAGCCGCCGAAAATTACCGAATGCACCGCGCCAATGCGGGCGCAGGCCAGCATCGCGACCGCAGCTTCCGGTACCATCGGCATATAAATCGCCACCACATCACCTTTTTTAATGCCCAGCTCGAGCAGGGTATTGGCGAAGCGGCAGACGTCGCGGTGCAGCTCTTTATAACTAATATGTTTGCTCTGACTGGCGTCATCGCCTTCCCAGATAATAGCGGTACGATCGCCGTTTTCTTGCAGATGGCGGTCAAGGCAGTTTGCCGCCAGATTCAGCGTGCCGTCCTCGTACCATTTAATGGACACATTACCGGGGGCAAAGGAGGTGTTTTTCACCTTCTGGTACGGTTTGATCCAGTCGAGAATTTTTCCCTGTTCGCCCCAAAAGGTATCTGGTGCGTTAATTGATTGTTGGTACATCGCTTCGTACTGCTGAGGGTTTATCAGGCAATGGTCTGCGATGTTGGCAGGAATGGTGTGTTTGTGTATTTGGCTCATGCTTTTGTTCTCCTTGTAGGATGTTAATAATATGTGTCATAAGCGTTAAATGTAGGGGTATTGGCAGTTTTGTTTAGTATTTGGGCGGCAGATCACGCAAAAGTAGAATTGTGCAAATAAACGACAGGATTATTTTTGAAGGACACCAACAAAAGTTGGCATTTTCTTTCTGGAACATGCAGTTATGCATGTGTTTGAAATGGAGGAAATTATCAACTAACTCTAAAGTGGTATTTTACATGCACTTACAATTGATTAAAGACAACATTCCGCATGTGGTTATTTGTTACACATAGGGGCGAGCAATGTCATGACAGTGTATGTGCGGTTACTGTCATGAAAAAACAATAAAAACTGCCATTGCCTCAATGGCAAAATTTGGATAAAGCCCCTATGACAAGGATAAAAATAAACGCACGCCGTATCTTCAGCTTGTTGATTCCTTTTTTCTTTTTCACTTCTGTTCACGCTGAACAAACGGCCGCTCCCGCGAAACCTGTAACTGTGGAAGCGAAGAATGAAACCTTTGCCCCACAGCATCCCGATCAATATCTCTCCTGGAAAGCCACCTCGGAACAGTCAGAGCGTGTTGACGCGCTGGCGGAAGATCCACGGCTGGTGATCCTGTGGGCGGGGTATCCCTTCTCGCGCGATTACAACAAGCCGCGTGGACATGCCTTTGCTGTGACCGATGTGCGTGAAACTCTGCGTACCGGTGCGCCGAAAAACGCCGAAGATGGTCCGCTACCGATGGCATGCTGGAGTTGTAAAAGCCCGGATGTGGCGCGCCTGATCCAGAAAGACGGCGAAGATGGCTACTTCCACGGTAAATGGGCGCGCGGCGGCCCGGAAATCGTCAACAACTTAGGTTGTGCCGACTGCCATAACACCGCCTCACCAGAGTTCGCCAAAGGTAAGCCGGAGTTAACCCTTTCCCGTCCATATGCGGCGCGTGCAATGGAAGCCATTGGCAAACCTTTTGAGAAAGTTGGACGTTTCGACCAGCAATCGATGGTTTGCGGTCAGTGCCATGTGGAGTATTACTTCGACGGTAAAAACAAAGCGGTTAAATTCCCGTGGGATGACGGCATGAAAGTCGAAAATATGGAGCAGTATTACGACAAAATTGCCTTCTCTGACTGGACTAACTCCCTGTCGAAAACGCCAATGCTGAAAGCGCAGCACCCGGAATATGAAACCTGGACAGCGGGCATTCACGGCAAAAACAACGTGACCTGTATCGACTGCCATATGCCAAAAGTGCAGAACGCCGAAGGCAAACTCTACACCGACCATAAAATTGGTAATCCGTTTGATAACTTCGCCCAGACTTGTGCGAACTGCCATACCCAGGACAAAGCCGCCTTGCAAAAAGTGGTCGCGGAACGTAAGCAGTCGATTAACGACCTGAAAATCAAGGTTGAAGATCAACTGGTTCACGCTCACTTCGAAGCGAAAGCTGCACTGGACGCAGGCGCGACGGAAGCCGAAATGAAGCCGATTCAGGACGATATCCGTCATGCCCAGTGGCGTTGGGATCTGGCGATCGCTTCCCACGGCATTCATATGCACGCACCGGAAGAAGGTCTGCGGATGCTCGGTACTGCGATGGATAAAGCGGCGGATGCGCGTACCAAACTGGCGCGCCTGCTGGCGACCAAAGGCATCACCCATGAAATCCAGATCCCGGATATCTCGACCAAAGAGAAAGCCCAGCAGGCAATTGGCCTGAACATGGAGCAAATCAAAGCCGAGAAACAGGATTTCATCAAAACGGTGATCCCGCAGTGGGAAGAGCAGGCACGTAAAAACGGTCTGTTAAGCCAATAATCCCCGTTCCGCCTCGCAAGGGGCGGAAAACAAAATGGAGTGAATATGAGCGTATTACGTTCGTTATTAACTGCTGGGGTGCTGGCGTCGGTCCTGTTGTGGAGCCTGAACGGAATTACCGCTACCCCTGCGGCGCAGGCATCTGATGATCGCTACGAAGTTACCCAGCAGCGTAACCCGGATGCCGCCTGTCTGGACTGTCATAAGCCAGATACCGAAGGTATGCATGGCAAACATGCTTCCGTTATCAACCCGAATAACAAACTGCCGGTCACCTGCACCAACTGTCACGGCCAGCCATCACCGCAACACCGCGAAGGGGTGAAAGATGTGATGCGCTTTAACGAGCCGATGTACAAGGTTGGAGAGCAGAACAGCGTCTGTATGTCCTGCCATCTGCCGGAACAGTTGCAAAAAGCGTTCTGGCCGCACGATGTTCACGTAACCAAAGTGGCGTGCGCCAGCTGCCATTCCCTGCATCCACAGCAAGATACGATGCAGACGTTAAGTGACAAAGGACGGATTAAGATTTGCGTCGATTGCCACAGCGATCAGCGCACCAATCCGAACTTTAACCCGGCGTCTGTTCCGTTGCTTAAGGAGCAGCCATGACCTGGTCACGTCGCCAGTTTCTCACCGGCGTCGGTGTGCTGGCAGCCGTTAGCGGCACCGCGGGGCGCGTGGTGGCGAAAACGTTGAATATCAATGGGGTGCGTTACGGCATGGTGCATGACGAGTCGTTATGTATCGGCTGTACCGCCTGTATGGATGCTTGTCGGGAAGTGAACAAGGTGCCGGAAGGTGTGTCGCGCCTGACGATTATTCGTAGCGAGCCGCAGGGCGAATTTCCTGATGTGAAATATCGCTTCTTCCGTAAGTCTTGTCAGCACTGCGATCATGCGCCGTGCGTTGACGTCTGCCCAACGGGTGCGTCTTTTCGCGATGCCGCCAGTGGGATTGTCGATGTTAATCCGGATCTCTGCGTCGGTTGTCAGTACTGCATCGCCGCCTGTCCGTACCGCGTGCGCTTTATCCATCCGGTCACGAAGACAGCGGACAAATGCGATTTCTGCCGCAAGACTAATTTGCAGGCCGGTAAGTTACCCGCGTGCGTTGAAGCTTGCCCGACGAAGGCGCTGACGTTTGGCAATCTGGACGATCCCAACAGTGAGATTTCACAACTGCTGCGCCAGAAGCCCACTTACCGCTACAAGCTGGCGCTGGGAACCAAACCGAAGCTGTACCGCGTGCCGTTTAAATACGGGGAGGTGAGCCAATGACTCAGGCTTCCGCATTTCATTTTGAATCGCTGGTGTGGGACTGGCCGATTGCCATCTATCTGTTTTTGGTGGGGATCTCTGCCGGACTGGTGACGCTGGCGGTGTTGCTGCGTCGCTTCTACCCGCAGGCGGGTGGTGCAGACAGTACGTTGCTGCGCACCACGCTGATTGTCGGGCCTGGCGCAGTGATCCTCGGCCTGCTGATCCTCGTCTTTCATCTGACGCGTCCGTGGACCTTCTGGAAGCTGATGTTCCACTACAGTTTTACCTCGGTGATGTCGATGGGGGTGATGCTGTTTCAGCTCTACATGGTGGTGCTGGTGCTGTGGCTGGCGAAAATCTTTGAACACGATTTGCTTGCCCTGCAACAACGCTGGTTGCCGAAGTTGGGGTGCGTGCAAAAGGTCTTGAGCCTGCTGACGCCCGTTCATCGCGGACTGGAAACGTTGATGCTGGTGCTGGCGGTGCTGCTGGGGGCTTATACCGGCTTTCTGCTGTCGGCGCTGAAATCGTATCCGTTCCTCAATAACCCGATCCTGCCTGTGCTGTTCCTCTTCTCCGGCATCTCGTCCGGTGCGGCGGTGGCGCTGATCGCCATGGTGATACGCCAACGCAGTAACCCGCATTCCACGGAAGCGCACTTTGTTCACCGGATGGAAATCCCTGTGGTATGGGGTGAAATTTTCCTGCTGGTGGCGTTTTTTGTCGGTCTGGCGCTGGGCGATGACGGTAAAGTGCGTGCGCTGGTGGTGGCATTGGGTGG
This sequence comes from Escherichia sp. E4385, assembly GCF_963883145.1. NCBI lineage: Bacteria > Pseudomonadati > Pseudomonadota > Gammaproteobacteria > Enterobacterales > Enterobacteriaceae > Escherichia > Escherichia sp. E4385. Next base: position 574,291 of record NZ_CAWOOJ010000002.1, on the reverse strand, counting down.
CGGTTTCTGGACGTGGTGGTTCTGGCTTGGTGTCGCTGGGCTGGGGCTGATTGTGCCAATGTTGCTCAAACCGTGGGTCAATCGCAGTTCCGGCATTCCTGCCGTGCTGGCGGCGTGTGGGGCCAGCCTGGTCGGCGTGTTGATGCTGCGCTTTTTCATTCTCTACGCCGGACAGTTGACGGTGGCGTAAGCCAGAAAAGAGGTGGTTTCTGGACGTATTCCTTCCTGAAGTCGGTTTTCTGGCGTTGTTGTTAAGTCTCGGGGTCAATGTTTTGACCCCGTTGATGAGCTTCGTGGGAGTGCGGTTGCGCTGGCCTGCCATGATGCGGCTCACCAGCATTGGCATTCTGGCGCAGTTCACACTCCTGCTGCTCGCCTTTGGCGTACTGACGTATTGTTTTCTCATCAGCGATTTCTCGGTCATTTATGTCGCACAACATAGCTACAGCCTGCTGTCGTGGGAACTCAAACTGGCGGCGGTGTGGGGCGGTCATGAAGGTTCGTTGCTACTTTGGGTGCTGTTGCTTTCCGCCTGGAGCGCGCTGTTTGCCTGGCATTATCGGCAGCAAACCGATCCGCTATTTCCGCTGACGCTAGCCGTTTTATCTCTCATGATCGCCGCACTGCTACTGTTTGTGGTGCTGTGGTCCGATCCCTTCGTGCGGATATTCCCCCCAGCAATCGAAGGCCGCGATCTCAATCCGATGCTGCAACATCCCGGTCTTATCTTTCATCCACCGCTGCTTTACCTTGGCTATGGCGGTTTGATGGTAGCGGCGAGCGTGGCGCTGGCGAGTCTACTGCGCGGCGAGTTTGATGCGGCCAGCGCCCGAATTTGCTGGCGCTGGGCGTTACCTGGCTGGAGCGCATTAACGGCGGGGATCATCCTCGGTTCCTGGTGGGCCTATTGCGAACTGGGCTGGGGCGGCTGGTGGTTCTGGGATCCGGTGGAAAACGCCTCTTTATTACCCTGGCTTTCAGCCACCGCGCTGCTGCACAGTTTATCCCTGACACGCCAGCGGGGGATTTTCCGCCACTGGTCGCTGCTGCTGGCGATCGTTACTCTGATGCTGTCGCTGCTGGGGACGTTGATTGTCCGTTCTGGCATTCTGGTTTCGGTTCATGCGTTCGCGCTGGATAACGTCCGCGCCGTGCCGTTGTTCAGCCTGTTTGCGCTGATTAGCCTTGCGTCTCTGGCTCTGTATGGCTGGCGAGCGCGGGACGGTGGCCCGGCGGTGAGTTTTTCAGGGTTATCGCGAGAAATGTTAATCCTCGCTACGCTGTTGCTGTTTTGCGCGGTGCTACTGATCGTGCTGGTGGGAACGCTTTATCCGATGATTTACGGCTTGCTGGGCTGGGGACGCCTCTCCGTTGGCGCACCGTATTTTAACCGCGCGACGTTACCGTTTGGTCTGTTGATGCTGGTGGTGATTGTGCTGGCGACGTTTGTCTCTGGCAAACGCGCGCAGCTTCCGGCGCTGCTGGCGCATGCGGGCGTGCTGTTATTTGCCGCGGGGATCGTGGTTTCCAGCGTCAGCCGTCAGGAGATCAGCCTGAATTTACAGCCGGGGCAGCAGGTAAAACTGGCAGGATACACCTTCCGGTTTGAGCGCCTCGATCTGCAAGCCAAAGGCAATTACACCAGCGAAAAAGCGATAGTGGCACTGTTTGACCATCAGCAACGTATTGGTGAATTAACGCCGGAGCGGCGTTTCTATGAAGCACGCCGTCAGCAAATGATGGAGCCGTCAATTCGCTGGAACGGCATCCATGACTGGTATGTGGTCATGGGCGAGAAAACCGGAGCGGATCGTTACGCTTTTCGTTTGTATGTACAAAGCGGTGTGCGCTGGATCTGGGGGGGAGGATTGTTGATGATTGCAGGCGCATTGTTAAGCGGATGGCGGGGGAGGAAGCGCGATGAATAAAGGGCTTCTCACTTTGCTGCTGCTATTTACCTGTTTTGCGCACGCTCAGGTCGTAGACACCTGGCAATTCGCCAATCCGCAACAACAGCAACAGGCGTTAAATATTGCCAGCCAGTTACGTTGTCCGCAGTGCCAGAATCAGAACTTACTGGAATCCAACGCGCCAGTGGCGGTCAGTATGCGCCATCAGGTTTACAGTATGGTGGCGGAGGGGAAAAACGAAGTTGAAATCATTGGCTGGATGACCGAACGCTACGGAGATTTTGTTCGCTATAACCCTCCGTTAACTGGTCAGACGCTGGTGTTGTGGGCGCTGCCAGTGGTGTTGTTACTGCTGATGGCACTGATCCTCTGGCGAGTGAGGGCGAAGCGATGAAACAGCCTCAAATACCGGTGAACATGCTGACAACACTCACGATTTTGATGGTATTTCTCTGTGTCGGCAGTTATCTGTTAAGCCCGAAATGGCAGGCGGTACGTGCGGAGTATCAGCGTCAGCGCGATCCGCTACATCAGTTTGCCAGCCAGCAAACCCCGGAAGCGCAGCTTCAGGCATTGCAGGATAAAATCCGCGCCAATCCACAAAACAGTGAACAGTGGGCGTTGCTGGGCGAGTACTATCTGTGGCAAAACGATTACAGCAATTCGCTGCTGGCGTACCGTCAGGCGTTGCAACTACGTGGTGAGAACGCTGAACTGTATGCGGCGCTGGCGACGGTGCTTTATTACCAGGCCAGCCAGCATATGACCGCCCAGACTCGCGCAATGATCGACAAAGCCCTCGCGCTGGACAGTAATGAAATCACCGCCCTGATGCTGCTGGCTTCAGATGCGTTTATGCAGGCGAATTACGCGCAAGCCATCGAACTATGGCAAAAAGTGATGGATCTAAACTCACCACGAGTTAACCGAACACAGCTGGTTGAGTCGATTAATATGGCAAAACTGCTGCAGCGGCGAGCGGATTAATCATTCAGTGTTGAAGATTATGTTATTGAGATGTGTAAAAAATAATCGAATGAACACATGCAAAAAATAATCACCAATCAGTATTATTGCAAATTAAACAAATAAAAATCTTTTCATAACAAATAGTTATTCATTAATTTTGCCATAAAGTCGCGTTATTATGCATTAATGCAGCGAAAAGCTCTGTTGTTAAAGGGTTGCGCGACATACCGCGCAAATGATACTGATCATAAGCGTTAAAAAAATCCACAAACCAACGCAACACAATCCATACCCTGCAGTTTATAACGTTCTTGCGTTTTTGAACGGGGAACGGCGTTCCACTGAGGAAGTCAATCGTATGAAAAATATAAAAATCAGCCTTGCCTGGCAGATACTCATTGCTATGGTGCTGGGCATTCTCCTGGGAAGTTACCTGCATTATCACAGCGACAGCCGTGACTGGTTAGTCGTTAATTTTCTCTCCCCGGCAGGTGATATCTTTATCCACCTGATTAAAATGATCGTTGTGCCGATCGTGATTTCCACGCTGGTGGTCGGTATCGCGGGCGTCGGCGATGCCAAGCAGCTTGGGCGAATTGGCGCGAAAACCATTATCTACTTTGAGGCGATCACCACTGTCGCCATCATCCTGGGGATCACCCTGGCGAACGTCTTCCAGCCTGGAGCAGGGGTCGATATGTCACAGCTGGCGACTGTCGATATCTCGAAATATCAGAGCACCACGGAAGCGGTACAAAGCAGTTCTCACGGTATTATGGGGACGATTTTGTCGCTGGTGCCGACGAACATTGTGGCATCGATGGCGAAAGGCGAAATGCTGCCAATCATCTTCTTCTCGGTGCTGTTTGGTCTGGGGCTTTCCTCCCTGCCCGCGGCGCATCGCGAACCGCTGGTGACCGTGTTCCGCTCCATCTCTGAAACCATGTTTAAAGTGACGCACATGGTGATGCGCTATGCCCCAGTGGGGGTGTTCGCGCTGATTGCGGTGACGGTGGCTAACTTTGGTTTCTCTTCTCTGTGGCCACTGGCGAAACTGGTGCTGCTGGTACATTTCGCCATTCTGTTCTTCGCGCTGGCGGTGTTGGGAATTGTGGCGCGCCTGTGCGGGTTAAGTGTCTGGATCTTGATTCGTATTCTGAAAGATGAGTTGATTCTGGCGTACTCCACTGCCAGCTCAGAAAGCGTACTGCCGCGAATTATTGAGAAGATGGAAGCCTACGGCGCCCCGGCATCGATCACCAGTTTCGTGGTGCCGACCGGTTACTCTTTTAACCTCGATGGTTCGACGCTGTATCAAAGTATTGCGGCTATCTTCATCGCGCAGTTGTATGGCATTGACCTGTCTATCTGGCAGGAAATCATTCTGGTGCTGACGCTGATGGTGACCTCGAAAGGGATTGCTGGCGTGCCGGGCGTGTCGTTTGTGGTGCTGCTGGCGACGCTGGGCAGCGTAGGGATCCCGCTGGAAGGTCTGGCGTTTATTGCTGGTGTTGACCGTATCCTCGACATGGCGCGTACCGCGCTGAACGTGGTAGGTAATGCGCTGGCGGTGCTGGTGATTGCCAAGTGGGAACACAAATTTGACCACAAAAAAGCGATGGCCTACGAGCGTGAAGTGCTGGGCAAATTTGATAAGACTGCGGATCAGTAATTGAAGATTGCCGGGGACATCCTCCCGGCAATGTGTGGATGCCTGATGCGACGCTTAGCGCGTCTTATCAGGCCTACGCCAGACAGCGTAATATCCTGATTTAGCGTGATTTTGTAGGTCGGGTAAGGCGTTTACGCCGCATCCGACATCAATGCCTGATGCGACGCTTACCGCGTCTTATCAGGGCTACCTTAACCATTGGTTAATTTTTCAAACTCTTCACACCCGGTATCAAACCCTTCCATACAGCTCAGGTTCAACCAGTGCAGCGCCTTCTGTTTGTTCTTCTCGATAAAACCTTCTTCACCGTTTAAGAACATCATTCCTGCCCAGTACTCGGAATAACCGGTACGGGAAATCGCAGAGCTACGCTTGAAATACCAGGTCGCTTTCTCATCATCGGCCTTAATGCCTATGCCGTTGGCGTAAATCAAACCAAGTAGCATCTGGGCATCGACGGCGGAGTCGTTCTCCAGATCTTCCGAGGCGTTTTCTAACAGCGAAATCGCCTTCGGATAATCCGGTTTACCTGCCTGAGTATTCACCAGAATATGTGCCAGCGTCACTTCACCTTCTTTACTGCCCGCTTGCGCTGCTTTTTCGGCGAGAATTTTTGCTTGTGGATAGTCCAGACTGACCGGATTGGTGATTTTAATCTGCGCCAACAGCGCGCAGGCATCGGCATCACCACTGTCGGCGGCTTTCTGTGCCCAATATTCGGCTTTGCTCAAATCGCCGGAGCTAAACCAGCTGTCGGCAAGAAAATATTGTGCGCGTCTGTCTCCGGCCTCTGCCGCCTTTACATACTGGCTGCCAGGCTCAGAGTCATTCGCGTGGGCAAAGAATGTCAAAAACAACATCAATGCGATAATTTTTTTCATTTTGATAATACGATTGGGTAGGGTGTATCCAGTATAAAGAGTTCGAATGGATAAAAAAACAGCCTCCCAGAGGAGGCTGTAGAAGGGACTTATTTACGCCAGTGCCGCTTCGCGCAGGCGAGTTTTCAACTTGTTGTACTCGTCAATCACGTACTGCTCGGCGGCGCGCTGATCGGCGATCGGCTCGACGCGCACGGCGCAGTATTTGTATTCCGGCGTTTTGGTAATCGGGCTTAAGTTCTCGGTAACCAGCTCGTTACAGGCGCCAATCCACCACTGGTAGGTCATGTAAATCGCCCCTTTGTTAGGACGATCGCTGACCTGCGCACGGGTGATAATTTTGCCTTTACGCGAGTGCACCCAAACCAATGCCTCATCTTCAATACCCAGACGTTTGGCGTCTTCGGTATTGATTTGTGCGTAGCCAGGTTCATCAGCCAGCGCTGCCAGTGCCGCACAGTTACCGGTCATCGAACGGCAAGAGTAGTGGCCAACTTCACGCACCGTTGACAGTACCATCGGGTACTCGTCGGTGAGTTTGTCGATTGGCGCTACCCAGTCGCAGGTGAAGAACTGCGCCAGACCGTTCGGGGTATCAAACTTCTCTTTAAACAGATAAGAAGTCCCCTGATCGGCATCTGACGTATCGCGGCAAGGCCACTGGATGAAGCCCAGTTCGCCCATTTTCTCGTAAGTTGCACCGTAGAAATCCGGGCACAGATGACGCAACTCGTCCCAGATCTCCTGGGTGTTGTTGTAGTGCATCGGATAACCCATACGGGTGGCGATTTCACTGATAATCTGCCAGTCCGTTTTCAGATCCCACTTCGGTTCAACCGCCTTGAAGAAACGCTGGAAGCCACGGTCAGCCGCAGTATAGACACCTTCATGCTCGCCCCACGACGTTGACGGTAAAATGACATCCGCCGCCGACGCGGTTTTGGTCATAAAGATGTCCTGAACGATGACCAGTTCCAGATCTTCAAAGGCTTTACGGACTGCCGACAGTTCCGCATCCGTTTGCAGCGGATCTTCGCCCATAATGTACGCGGCACGCACTTCGCCATGCGCTGCGCGGTGTGGCAGCTCGCTGATGCGATAGCCGGTATGAGCAGGCAGGCTTTCTACGCCCCAGGCTTTGGCGAATTTCTCGCGGTTAGCCGGATCTTTCACGTACTGGTATCCCGGATACGTATCCGGCAGCGCGCCCATATCACAGGCGCCCTGCACGTTGTTCTGACCACGAACCGGGTTAACACCCGCATGCGGCTTACCGAGGTTACCGGTCAGCATCGCGAGGCTGGTCAGAGAACGCACGGTTTCCACGCCCTGATAGAACTGGGTCACACCCATGCCCCACAGAATAGATGCGCTTTCCGCCTGGGCATACATCCGCGCCGCCTGACGAATCTCACTGGCGCTAACGCCGGTGATATCTTCAACCGACTCCGGCGTGTAGCCTTCAACGATTTTACGATACTCTTCAAAGCCCTCTGTGCGAGAAGCGACGAACGCTTTGTCGTACAGATTTTCTTCAATAATGACATGGCCCATCGCATTCAACAGCGCGATGTTCGAGCCGTTTTTCAGTGCGATGTGCATGTCAGCAATGCGCGCGGTTTCAATTTTGCGCGGATCGCAGACGATAATTTTCGCCCCGTTACGTTTAGCGTTAATCACGTGATTCGCCACGATAGGGTGGGAATCGGCCGGGTTGTACCCGAAAACGAACACTAAATCGGTATTATCAATTTCGTTAATGGCATTGCTCATTGCGCCGTTACCGACCGATTGGTGCAGACCTGCAACCGATGGGCCGTGTCAGACGCGAGCGCAGCAGTCAACGTTATTGGTACCAATAACGGCGCGCGCAAATTTTTGCATTACATAGTTGGTTTCGTTACCCGTACCACGCGAGGAGCCTGTCGTCTGGATGGCATCCGGACCGTACTTCTCTTTGATGGCGCTCAGGCGCTCGGCAACGTAATTCAGTGCCTCATCCCAGGAAACAGGTTCGAGTTTGCCGCCACGCTGGCGACGGATCATGGGGGTTTTCAGGCGCGGGGTCAGGATCTGGGTATCGTTAATAAAATCCCAGCCATAATAACCCTTCAGACACAGAGTACCCTGGTTGGTTTTCCCCTGTGCTGCCTCCGCCCGGACGATTTTGCCGTTATCGACGACCAGGTTGATTTTGCAACCTGATGCGCAATATGGGCAAACCGTGACGACTTTTTTCATCAGTCTCGCTCCAGTTAATCAAATCACGCATACGCGCTCTCGACCACAGTATGCATCTTTTATGCCACATTTTATTTGAGGCTATTCCCTGATATTACGGGCACTATTTATTCAAAACTCTGACGAAAAACAGGCTGTCGTCAGTTTTGACGTGACGAAACGAAATACCGCGTGACAGCCATCACGCGGCAGACATTTTATTTTTTCTCAACGACGGGAGCCGCCTGATACCCGCCGCCCAGCGATTTCATCAACTGAATACTTTGAATCACACGGCGGCTGTCCAGCATCAGTAATGACATCTCTTCGGAAAGCACCGGCAACTGAGCTTCGGTGGCCAGTAAACGGCTGGTTAGACCGCGTTGGTAGGCGGCGTCGGCGGCACGCTGGGTGAAGCGGGTTGCTTCTACGCGTTCTGCCTGCATCTCCCGCTCGTCGTTGAGCGTTTGCAGACGTGTGCCATTGACTGCAACGTCGCGCACCGCGTTCAGTACTGACTGGTTGTAACGTTCAATCATCATGTTGCTGGCGGCGCGAGTGCCTTCGAGATTGGCATTCAACCGTCCACCGTCAAACAGCGGCAATTTCAGACCCGGGATGAAGTTGAACTGGCGACTGGTTTTTTTGAATAAGGTATCCAGGTGGATGGAGTCCAGACCGAAAAACGCTTTGATATCAAAGCTCGGATAGAACAACGCCCGCGCGGAATCTACCTGATCTAATGACGCCTGAACATACCAGCGCATGGCTTGCAGATCCGGGCGCCTGGCGAGCAACTCATAAGAGAGTGTCGCCGGAATGCCGGTCTGTACTTGCGGTAATGCCACCGGTTTGATCTCCGGCATATCGCTGGCTCCCGCGCCAATCAATGCACGCAGAGATTCTCGCGTTTCGGTGATTTGCCCTTTGACGGCAGCAATTTGTTTATCGACGGCCAGAATCTGCGCCCGCGCGCCGTGGAAAGGCACTTGCGCTTCCAGACCGTGCGCCACTTTGCTCTGGTGCGCTCTCACCGCGTAATCAATCACATCGCGAGTTTGCTCTAACAGATCAAGCATCTGGTAGCTGGCCTGCATGCTGTAATAAAGCTGCGCTACGCCAGTGGTCAGCGATAGCTCTACTGCTGCGGTTTCTGCCAGCGCGGCATTATGCGCGCCAATGGCGGCGGCAACCGCCGAGCGATGCACACCCCACAAATCAAGATCCAATCCGGCAAACAAACCTACTGTGGCTTCCGTATAGTACGGCCCGTCCATACCCAGTGCTGGCGCATCCATTGAATAAGGGCTTAAAAAACCGTTCGCCGAGACGCGTTGGCGGTTGAGCATCCCTATCGCCGCCACCTGCAATTGTGAACCGGCATCTAACAGGTCGGCCTGTGATTGCGCTTTTTCTTCCCGCAGTTTCGCTTCGGCAAGCGTGTGTGAACCTTGCAACGTGTGCTGGATCAGGGCATCCAGTTGCGGGTCGTTAAATTGTTTCCACCACTGCGCCTGCGGCCAGCCGGAACTGGCCAGATGAATATCATCGGCAAGTTTGATTTGTTCCGGTTTGAGCTGTTGATGAGGCGCAGAATCCTTGCGTACCAGGGCACAGCCGGAAATCAGCGTCGTGCTGCCGAGAATGCTGCACAACAGCAGACGTGAAAGTTGACGATTGATCATTGTGTGGCTCCTTGTGCCTGTTCCGTGGCGGGCGTTAATGCCGGGGCTGTCCAGTCTGGCAAGCGGGCGAAAAGCTGGCAGACGTGTTGCTCCTGTTTTAATAAGGTGGGCAGGATGGCCTGCGAGGCGGGTGTTTCTTCAAGCGTTATTTGAGGAGAACGGCTGAGTGCAGTTGCCAGACCGGCGGCGTATTTCTCCAGTGCGTCGGCAAACTGGCCTGCTCTGTCCGGCTGTAGTGCGTTATCCAGCGCCTGCGCCGAGTTCCAGGTCGCATCCCAGGCGTGAAGAATGTCGCGTCCCTGACGAATAACCGTTTGCGAACGTTCAATCAGTAATGCGCGTTCTTCGCTGTCCAGTTGACGCTCCAGCGCCACGCGTTGGCACATCTCTTCACAGGCATTAAACGCCGCATGCAGACCTATGCGAATTTGCAGATAAGTGCGCAGAGCCGTGGCTTCCTGCTGGCGTGGGATCCGCATTACCTTACTTAACATACCCAGCGCGCCAGCCAGTTTTTGCGGCAGCGTGCGCGCTTCGCTTTCAGGCCAGACAAAGGTGTAAATCACCGCTGACACCACAGTACCAATGATGATACCCAGGGCGCGATCGCGAATTTCCACCAGGTCGTACACCGGGCCAAAAACGTTTTCGAGCGTGGCGAGCGCGAAGGTGACCACCATCTGTGTGCCGATATAAGAAGAACGTTCGGAGCTGGTGGCAATCCATGCGCCCAACAGGAAAATCGGTGCCAGCACAAACAGCAATTCGACAATATTGTCCAGCCAGGGCATGACCAGTAGTGTAAATAACAGCGCCAGAATCGCGCCGCAAAAAGCCCCGCCAAAACGCAGCACCATCTTCTGGTACGACGAACCGACGTTCGGGTTAGCGACGATCACGCAGGTCAGCATACAGGTGTGAATGCCTTCCCAGTCCACGCCGCTGTAGAAGGTGTAACAGATCAAACAGGCGAGCAGCGTTTTTACCGCGTAGCGCATATAGTCTGGATTGGTAAAAGCATCGGCGACCATTGACGGCGGTTTGGCTGCGGGCGTTGGCGGCGTATTCGGGTCCATCTGACCCAGTTGCAATAACGTCTGGCAGATATTCTCCAGGTTACATTCCCGTGCCACCATCGCTTCATCTTCACTAAGTCGCCAGTCGCTTTGCCAGCACTGACCTTTGGCAATGGCATGCTTCAGCTTGTTGATTTCTGAGGCTAATTTTTGCCGAAATTCAATGATTGCCTGAGAATCAGCAAAAGAGGTGGGATCGTAGTGATTCAGCGTCGAGTAAATGTAGGTTACCGTTGCCACGCAGCTTTGCCACCATGCGCTTTGAGTTCGCCAGTTGGCATCGTCCGCGAGACAAAAGACATTGAGTTTTTGCAGCGCCAGCGCCTCTCTTTCAATCCGCGTTTCGGGTAGCGGTGCGAGGCTGTCCGTCAGGTGACCAATGGCATCATCAAGCCGATCATTAAGCGCCTGATGCATTTGCGTAATGGCACGACTGGGAAACCACAGCACGCCGATTAACGTCATCAGCAAGGTTGGATAGAGGCCAACAACGATACACCACAGCGTTAAGCGCACGACCACTTCCGGATAGTCGAGCATGGCGGGGAAGGTTTGCCCGTAAATAGCGACAATGGCGACGGCGAAAAAGACCAGCCCCAGCCGATGGGTGCGCATCAAAAACATGCAGCCCATCAGGATCGGTCCGGCGATGATCAATCGGATCAACGGTTCGCCGTAGGACCATTTGTAGATCAAAAACAGGCTGGCGATCTCCAGCACCGTGGCGACCACAAACAAGATCGCCACAAATTTGGTGTAAAACGCGTTCGACTGAATACCGTAAAACAGCACTGCCAGCGATAACGCCACAAAAGGGATCTCAAAGGTCATCGAGATCAGAATCACCAGCAGGCAGCCTACCCAGAGTTGCACGATCTGCGGCACGCGGCCTGGTCGCCGCTCGCTTAACTCTTCATGAAAGAACGCCAGCAGCCTGACCACCGGTAATGGCAGGGAGTTGAGCGCGCTCATTATTGCGGCTCAAGATTAGCGACTGCCGAAGCACCGATGCGGAACATTTCCGGATCGGGTTTATCAACCATGATTTTGACCGGAAAACGCTGGGCGACGCGGACCCAGTTAATAGACCGTGACACTTTCGGCAGGCCGCCCAGCACCAGGCCGCCGTCATCCGGTAGCACGCCGTAGCCAATCGAATCCACTTTACCCTCGAAGGTTTTGCCGCTGTCGCTCATCAGGCGAATCGTTGCGGGTGTACCTGAGCGAATATTTTTCAGATCGGTTTCGCGGAAGTTGGCGATAACGTACCAGTGACGAGTGTCGATTAGGGTGAAAATAGGGCGCATGGCAGAAGCAAATTGCCCGACGGAGGTTTTGAGGGAAATGACCCGGCCATCAAACGGCGCGCGAACGGTTGCCATTTCCAGATGCAGTTTCGTCAGCGCGATATCCGCTTCGACTGCCGCACGCTGGGCAACTAATGCATCGACGCCGCTGACGGCGCTGGCGGCTGACTGCGCCTGCAACAATACGGCATTAAGATCCGCTTCTGCGGCGCGCTGCGCAGTTCTTGCACGGTCAACGTCTTCCGCTGAGACAAAACCTTCTTTCAGTAATGGCTCGGTGCGGCGTAATGTATCGCTGGCCTGTTTTGCAGCGGCACGGGCTTTTTCTACCGTGGCATTAACCGAGTCGGCACCAAACTGTTGCGCGTCAACGCTACGCTGGGTGAGCATAATTTGCTTATCCAGCGCCGCGAGGGAGGCTTCAGCTTTCGCCAGATTGGCTTCGTACGGGCGCGGGTCGATGCGGAACAGCAAATCGCCCTGTTTCACCGCCTGGTTGTCGGTGACCGCCAGTTCTACAATGCGACCGCTGACTTCCGGCACCACATCAATGGTATCTGCTGACGCGTAAGCGTCATTAGTTGATGGCGCACTGTCTACGCGCCAGATAACGAAAACAAGGGCAACCAGCGCCAGCGCAACCACTAACAGAGCAGGGAATTTACTGCGAGGAGCTTTTTTCGGCGTACTTTCCATGAGCGCGTCTCAAATAGATTAGAAAAATGCCAGCCAGAACAGCATGGCGTAGAGAGCAAAAAGGGCGGTATAAATAATTCCGACAAATGCCAGATTGATATTTGTCCGCTGAATAATTCGCCTCGTGATGAGCGTCAAAATAAGGCTGGCAATGGCGCAGAAAAACCAGCTGGGATAATAAGCGCCGATCACCGGGATTGCCGGAGATAATGAACATCCCGAAACCATGAAGACGGGAATTATCCAGGCTGTTTTTTTGAGTTGCATCGCCATGCGAGAGAGAACTGTTGGCATATTAAATACATCCTGTCTGCTGCGAACAATATCTGTAGTGAATATCAATATCCATTGAAGGCGTCAGTATGGCTATTTTCTCGATGAATAAAAATAGCTTTATTCAGCCACCGCATTCATAACTTATATATTTTATGTATTAATTGGTTGTATGTATTTTTAAAATAAATGCTTTTGGGGGCTTAAGCGCCCCCAAAAGCGAGTGGCATTAATTTGGAGTTACGATATTCACCCACAAATCGAAATTATCCAGACAGGCAATAATTTCTTCCAGTTTCGCGCCATTGCCAATAATTTTGGCTTTCTTCGCTTTTACCAGATCCGCCATTTTGGCTTGCCCGGTCAGCACGGCGTGAAGATCTTCACGGCTGATGTAGAAAGAGGCGTTGGCTTGCGGTTGCAGTGTTTTACGGTAGTTAAGCACGCTATCGTTCAGCGTCAGGTTGAGGTTATCGCCGTTGCTCATATTGAAGTTCAGGCTGATATTTTTACCCGCGGCTTTCGCGCTATCGAGGCGAACGGACATAAAGTCGAACAGCATTTCGACCGACATCCCGCGAATGGTGTCCGGAGAACCGGTGGTGCCATGGCTGAACTTATGTACCCCTTCGCGCAGTTCTTTCGCGCCGGTCAGGTAGAAACCGCGCCAGGTGGCTGACTCGGCCTGATAGCCAAGCTGTTCAAAGTTATTCGCTTGCAGATTCTTCGCCACCTGGTCACCCGGATTGGCGGCAATCACCTGTTTCAGCAGTTCTGCCGACCAGCGGTAATCACCTTGCTTGTTCGCTTCTTTCGCCAGGTTGATGACACGGGCAGAACCGCCCAGCGCCTGCACATAACGTTTACCCATCTCCACCTGACCATACGGATGCAGGTTAGCCGGGTTACCGTCGTAATAGCCAAGATAGAAGTTATACACCGCGCGGGCGTTGTGGCTGACAGAACCGTAATAGCCGCGGCTGGCCCAGTTATTGGCAAGCGCAGGCGGCAGCTTAATCATGTCGCCGATTTCATTCATGGTGTAGCCCTGGTTTGCCAGGTGCAGGGTCTGGTCGTGAATGTACTTGATAGTATCGCGATATTTACCAATATAATCATTGATATGCTTATTGCCCCAGACCGGCCAGGTGTGCGGCATAAACAGTACTTCCGCGTCGTTACCCCACATATCCAGCGTTTCGTTCAGATACTCGGTCCACTTGCTGGTGTCGCGGGTTTTCGCGCCGCGCAAAGTGTAGAAGTTGTGCAGGGTATGCGTGGCGTTCTCGGCGGTACACAGGGCTTTCAGGGCCGGAATATAGAAGTGCATTTCGGCTGGCGCTTCGCTACCTGGGGTCATCAGGAAGTCAAACTCCAGGCCGTCGATAATCATCTTCTCGCCAGTTCTGACGATAGTTTTAGTCGGTGCAATAATGCTCGGGTCGCCCGTTGCCAGCGTCACACCGAGGCCGTTGCCTACGTTGCCTTGCGCGTTGTGCGGCAGTAACAGACCGTAAGAGTAGAGCGCACGGCGGCTCATGATGTTCCCCGCCAGCACGTTTTCGCTGATGGCTTCGTCCATAAAACCAGCTGGGGCAATCACCTGAACTTTGCCGGATTTCACATCGGCTTCAGAGATAATACCTTTCACGCCACCATAGTGGTCGGCGTGGCTGTGAGTGTAGATAACGGCAACAATCGGTTTTTGCGGACGATGCTGGAAGTAAAGGTCAAGTGCGGCTTTTGCGGCAGGCGGCGTCACCAGCGGGTCGATAACAATAATGCCTTTCTCGCCCTCAACGAACGTAATGTTAGAGATATCCTGGCCGCGCACCTGATACATTTTATCGGTGACTTTGAACAGGCCAGAAATACCGTTGATTTGCGACTGACGCCACAGGCTGGGGTTTACGGTTTCCGGCGCAGCGGCATTAATATCAAATTTGTAATCGTCCGCGCGGTAGTAAACTTTACCGTTCGCATCACGCAGAATACCTTCATCCAGCAGCGGGGCGATAAATCCACGCTGGGCATCGTCAAAATCCTGACGATCGCTAAACGGTAATGATTTGGCGTAATTCTGATTAACCTGCTGGGTATATTGAGTGGCGCCTTTCGCTTCATCTGTTGCGTAAGCGGTATTTATCATCATGCCGCTGACGGCGGTTAAGGCAATAACAATCCTGCTCAAACGGAATAACCGAGAGTTATTCATATAAATCTCCATTTATCATTTATGTCGTAAATATGTAATCCATGCAAAATACGTCATTTAAAGCTGGCGTTATCATAATTGGGAATTTGCGACTTTAATAAGTGGAAGTGTGAGCGGAACGAGCCATTTTATTAGGCATTTGTGCTGAAGAGGGAAAATTACGGCATATTTATTATTGTCATCAATAATGTGACCTAACTTATGTTTTTATTATATATATTGCTTTTCTCTTTCACTTCGGCAAGAAGTCCGCACAATGATTAATCAGGTGAATAATTCGGAGTATAACCATGAAACCTGTTGTGCTGGTGGTGGATGATGACACGGCTATCTGCGCACTGTTGCAGGACGTGTTAAGTGAACATGTCTTTACGGTTTCAGTCTGCCATACCGGGCAGGAGGCAATATCACGTGTTGAGGGCGATCCTGATATCGCGCTGGTGGTGCTGGATATGATGCTACCCGATACCAACGGCCTGAGGGTATTGCAACAATTACAGAAAATGCGTCCTGCACTGCCGGTGGTGATGCTGACCGGCCTGGGCAGCGAGTCTGATGTGGTGGTCGGGCTGGAAATGGGCGCAGATGATTACATCTGCAAGCCGTTTACCCCACGGGTCGTGGTCGCGCGACTAAAAGCGGTGCTACGGCGCGTTGGCGCGCTGGTGGTCAATGAGGAGAAAAACGCCGGACTGTCATTCAATGGCTGGTATCTCGATACCACGCGCTGCCAGTTGCACAATCCGCTACAACAACATGTCGAGCTGACCCAGGGCGAATATGGCTTGTTACTGGCCTTGGCGCAAAACGCTCGTCGGGTATTGAGCCGCGAGCAGTTGCTGGAGTTCACCCACAGCGATAGCGTGGAGGTGTTTGATCGCACCATCGACGTATTAATCATGCGCTTACGCCGCAAAATCGAACTAAACCCGCATCAGCCGATGTTGATTAAAACTCTGCGCGGTCTGGGGTATGTCTTCGCTGCCGACGTGCACTAATCCGACAATTCTGTTTGTAGTTCTTCCAGCGTTTTTGCCCCGTCGATAGCATTGGCACATAACAGGCTTGCCCGCGCGCAGGCGTGTGCCAGTTTGATGCTCTCGGTAAGCGTCCAGCGTTCATGGCAGCCATATAAAAATCCGGCACAAAATGCATCGCCCGCGCCGACGCTGCCGATAATTTCCCGTTGTTCTAACTTTTGCGAAGGGATCCACACGCCGCCCTGTTCCGGTGTCTCTCCCCAGGCACCTTCCGGGCAGTGGATCACCACTCGCTGGCGTACGCCCGCATCTAACAGTTCACGCGCGGCGGCAGCAATATGCACGATATGCGGTTCGCCGTTGGGTAAGCGAATTTCCAGCCCGCTAAACTCCCCGGCCTCCAGTTCGTTAATTATCAGATAATCCAGATGGCGCAACGCGGGCAGCACCATCGGCTGATAACGCGGATCGCCCTTGCGGGAGACAAGGTCGAGCGAGGTTTCAAAGCCATTATCACGCATTTGCGCCAGCAGACGCGCGCTACGAGTACCGTAAACATCGTCCGGCATATCCAGGCTATCGAGCAACAGTAAATAGCCGAGATGGAAAATCTTCATGCTGTTATCAAGCTGATCGAACGCCGGAAGATCAAGCAGTCGGTTAGCGCCCGGCGAATGGAAAAAGGTGCGCTGCCCGCCGGGGTCGGTCATCACCTGCGACATCGACGTCGGGGCAAAGGTGGTGCGCTGCACATGCTGGCGATTGACGTGATATTGCTCAAGCATCGCCATGATGTAATCGCCGTCGCTGTCCTGACCGATTAGCCCGACCGCCTGTAACGGCAACCCGGTGCGCATTTTCGCCAGCGTCAGCAGGACGTTAAGCGGCGCGCCTCCGGTTGAGCGTTCGCTGTGGGTGATTTCCGCCAGCCAGCCGCGCTCTGGCCACTGGATAATCTGATGGACGTGGTCAACCAGCATATTGCCTGCGGCGATAATCCCTTTACGTTCCATCATGCTTGCCCCGCACTGCCGAAAATACGCATCTGTTGTGCAACCGTATCGCTGATGGCGGCTTCCACTGCCAGCAGTAACTCGGCAAACTCGTCATACATCGGCAGACGGCGCGCCATTCGGGCCTCAACGGCTGCCAGCGCCGCTTGCGACATACCCGTGTAGAAATTGATTTTGTGGATACCCCGTTCGATGGCGCGGCGGAAATCGGCATCGCTAATCCCTGAGCCGCCGTGTAACACCAGCGGGATAGCCGCCTGCTTGCGGATGGCGTCGAGACGCGGGAAATCGAGTTTCGGTTCGCCGCGATATTTGCCGTGTGCATTGCCAATCGCCACGGCCAGCGCGTCAATGCCGGTACGGTCGACAAAATCACGCGCCAGTTGCGGATCGGTAAACAGAGATTCATCGGCATGACCGTAAAGCGCACCGCCTTCGTCGCCACCTACCGCGCCCAGTTCAGCTTCTACCGATACGCCAACGGCATGGCACATTTTCACCACTTCCCGCGTCTGGCGGACATTTTCTTCATACTCCAGCGTGGAGCCGTCAAACATTACCGAGCTGAATCCCAGCCGCAATGCTTGCACCACCGATTCAAAATGCAGCCCGTGATCGAGATTTAACACCACCGGAATGGCATGGCGCGCCGCTTCAAATTTCACGGCTTCGACCAGGGAATCCAGCGAGATATATTTAAAATGTACTTCGGCAATGTTGATAATAAACGGCGAGCGTTCCTGTCTGGCCGCAGCGAATAGCGCGCGTAAAAAGTGTGAGTCCAGCACATTAAACGCGCCTAACGCATAGTGATGTTCGCGGGCATGAGCCAGCCCTTCAGCGAGAGAAATCAACGGCATAACGTTCTCCTTATTCAGCGGAACTGGCGGTATTCGTTACACAACACCAACTGGGCCGGTTCGTCTTCGTCAATCAGGTTGTAGCGGTCCAGCGGCTGTAAAAAGTGGTTATCGTGGTCGTCGTCATTAACAGAAGAGACTTCGCCAACCAGCACATCGCCAAAACCGGCTTCTGCCCAAAAGCTGTGATAAAGGCCTGGCGGCAGGCAGATACTTTCGCCGGGAGACAGGCGCAACTGACTGCCTGCGGTATGTTTCTGGCGGCAGCCGTCGATCACCACCGTAACGTCGCTATCAACCGTTTGCTCGTTGCTATCGGCATTCCACAGTTCAACAATCAAATTGCCGCCGCCGCGATTGATAATGTCCTCACGCTTACGCCAGTGAAAATGCATTGGCGTTACCTGCGCATCGCGCACATGCATGATCTTCTCGGCGTAACATTTCGCATACGGCATTCCTTTTGGCGAACCGTTACGCAGGGTAAACAGCGTCAGTCCCTGTGCAGCAAAGTCGTTGCCACCAAAAGCGGTAACATCCCAGCCGAGTTTGAGATCAAAAACTTCCTCCCACGCGGTGGTGTCGAGTTGTTGCCATTGGGCAGGCGTGAAACTGGCAAAGGGCGGAAGATGCACGTCATGTTGCGAAAAGAATTGCCGTGTATGGCCGAGAATGTCGTTTATAGCGGAGCGTTTCATCGAAAGCGTTCTCCTTAGCGGTGGCCGGGCAGCTGCGCCGCCCGGCGTGTGGACTTATTTCACCGTCCAGCCTTTGTAATTGCCGACGTTGTCTTTGTCGATCATCGTCACCGGGATCAGCACCGGCTCTTTCGGCGCGGGCTTACCCTGCAAAATGTCGTAGCCAATTTCCACCGCTTTCGCTGCCATCACCTGGGGATCTTGCGCAGGGGTGGCGACAAACAACGAGTTCTCATGTTTCAGCGCCTCTTCGGCGTCCGGGCTTCCGTCAACGCCGACAATAAAGAACTCGCTACGTTGTGCCTGTTTGGCTGCCAGATCGGCACCGATCGCGGTGGGATCGTTAATCGCAAATACGCCGTCGATCTTCGGATTTGCCGCCAGCAGCCCAGTCATTACCTCCAGCCCGCCTTCACGACTGCCTTTGGCGTTCTGGTTGTCAGAGAGCACCTTGATGTCAGGATGGCGTTTAAATTCAGTCTGGCAGCCTTCAACGCGGTTTTGCACGGCGGACACCGGAGGCCCGTTGATGATCACCACGTTGCCTTTGCCTTTCAGGCGATCGGTGATGTACTTACAGGCCATTTCGCCTGCCTGGGTGTTATCGGAAGTGATGGTGGCATCGGCGCCTTCTGCCGCTACGTCAACTGCGACGACCACGATCCCGGCGTCTTTCGCCCGTTTCACCGCCGGGCCGATCCCTTTTGAATCGGCAGCGTTGAGGATGATCATATCGACGTTAGCGGCGATAAAGTTGTCGATCTGCGACACCTGCTGGCCCAGATCGTAGCCGCTGGACACCAGCGTCACTTTGACGTTATCGCCCGCCAGTTTGCGCGCTTCCAGCTCCGCGCCTTTGGTGATCTGCACGAAGAATGGGTTTGCCAGATCGCCTACCGTCACGCCTATCGACTTCAGTTCTTTTGCCTGGGCGAACGGAGCTGCGGCCAGCAGCGCGCCTGCACAGAGCGCGGTCACTAAGGGCTTCAATCTCATGCTGTATTCCTCATGTGTAGGGTATTGTTGTTATGCGCTTTGATGATGTCGGGTACGGTATTTATCGATCAGCACCGCAATGATGATCACCGCCCCTTTGATCACCAGTTGCCAGAAGTAAGAGACGCCCATTAGGGTCATGCCGTTGTTTAGCGTGGCGATAATCAGCGCCCCAACCAGCGTGCCGGTAATGGTGCCGATGCCGCCAACGAAACTGGTGCCGCCGAGGATCACCGCCGCAATGGCATCCAGTTCGTACCCCATGCCTAAGTTGCCGTTGGCGCTGTACAGCCGCGAGGCGCTCATAATCCCGCCAAGCCCTGAAAGCAGGCCGCTCATGCCATAAACAAACAGCAGCACCAGCCAGACCTTAATGCCGGTAAGACGCGCTGCCTGCATATTGCCGCCGACGGCGTAGATATGAACGCCAAGCGTGGTGCGGCGCAGAATAAACCAGCACAGCACAATCACTGCGAGGGCAATCACCACCAGCCACGGGACAGGCCCAAGATAGTTATTACCTATCCACTCGAAATTAATGTTGGAGTTGATGACCGTGGTGCCGTCCGCCAGCAGATACGCCGCCCCGCGTAGCGCCGTATAGGTGCCGAGCGTGACGATAAACGGTGGCAATCCGGCAAAGGCCACCAGTGCGCCGTTGAACAACCCCAGCAGCAGGCCGAGCATCAGCGCCGCTGGAATCGACAGCATGGCGAACTCCGGGCTAAGGGAGACGACCATCGCCGCTACCGCCGTGGTGCCGAGAATTGAACCTACAGAAAGGTCGATCCCGCCAGTCAAAATGATGAAGGTCATCCCCGCCGCCAGCACAATGTTGATCGATGCCTGGCGGGTAATATTTAGCAGGTTGCTTTCGGTAAAAAAGTTTGGCGCGATAAAGCCAAATACCGCCACGATCAGAATTAAAATGGGCAAAATGCCGACCGTTTGCATCAGATCGCTCATCAGCATTTTTTTGGCAGAGGTCTTTGCAGAGGTCATCATGAGGGCACCGCCTGGGAATGGGCGTCGTTGACGCCAGTCGCTAAGGTCATAATGTTTTCCTGGGTGATGTTTTTGCCGTTTAACTCACCGGCAATGCTGCCTTCGCGCATCACATAAACGCGATCGCTCATGCCAACTATCTCCGGCAGTTCGCTGGAGATCATCAGGATCGCCACGCCTTTGCGCGCCATCTCGTTCATGATCCGGTAGATCTCGCTTTTTGCGCCGACATCCACACCACGCGTGGGTTCGTCGAGCAGTAAAATACGCGGGCCAATCGCCACCCAGCGGGAGATCAACAGTTTTTGCTGATTGCCGCCTGAAAGCCCGCCCGCTCGCACCTGGGCATGAGGCACGCGGATGTTGAGCAACTTGATGGCGTCATCGGAGATGGTTTGTGCTTTTTTGCGGTTGAGTATTCCCCAGCTGGCATCGCGCTCCAGGGTTGCCATGGTGATGTTTTCGGCTGCCGCCATTTCAAGGAACAAACCTTGTTCTTTGCGATTTTCGGTGAGAAAACCAATGCCAAGATCGATAGCTTCGCGCGGGGAGTGGATCACCACCGGTTCACCATCGACTTCAATCATTCCGCCCGTCGCTTTATGCACGCCGAAGATCAACTGCGCCAGCTCTGAACGTCCGGCTCCTACCAGCCCGGCGAGGCCGACAATTTCGCCGGAACGCACCAGCAGGCTACTCGGCTGGACTTTGCCACCGTCGGTCAGGTGGTGAACATTCAGGCGGGCTTTACCGAGCGGGATATCGCGCTCTTTATTGAACAGATCGCTCAGCGGCCTGCCGACCATCATCCGCACCAGTTCAGCGGCGTTGAGATTGTCGCGGGTCAGGCTGCCAACGTATTGCCCGTCGCGCAGTACGCTGACGCGATCGGAAAGCTCATACACTTCCGCCATGCGGTGGCTGATATAGATAATCGCCATCCCTTCATCGCGCAGCCGCATAATCAGTTCAAACAGGCGGTGAGTTTCACGCGAGGAGAGGGCGGCAGTGGGTTCGTCCATCACCAGAATGCGGCTGTTGCGATGCAGCGCGCGGGCGATTTCGACCTGTTGTTGCTCGGCAATGGTTAGCGTCATGACTTTATCGCTGGCGTTAAACTGCGCGCCGAGGCGGTCGATCACTTTTTGCGCCTGCATCAGCATCTCTTTGCGCTGCACCAGCCCGCCGTGGGAAAGCTCGCTGCCGAGGAAAATGTTTTCAGCTACCGTCAGATTCGGTGCCAGCTGCATCTCCTGATAAATCAGCGTAATACCGGCGCTTAAGGCATCTTTTGGCGTGCGAATGTGAAAGGGCTTGCCGTCAATCAGGATCTCGCCGCTGGTGGCGGTATAAGCCCCCGCCAGCACCTTCATCAGCGTGCTTTTTCCCGCGCCGTTTTCCCCCATCAGGGCATGGATCTCGCCAGGGTAAACCGTCAAATCCACCCCCTTGAGCGCATAAAATTTGCCGAAGGCTTTGGCAATATTGCGCATCTCCAGAACCGGCGTGCTGTTCATGGTGGACTCCTGCGAGGTTGTCGATATCAGCACTCCATCACAGGAAAGTAAATGCAAAATGTCAGAAGCCGTTCATATTTGTCATATTGCGATTTTTCTTTACGGAGCGTGATATGGCGCACCCCGGACGTCACTTTTTTGCCAGCGCGCGCGGGCGATTGCTGCTTTTAAATTTGCTGGTGGTGGCGGTGACGCTGATGGTCAGCGGCGTGGCGGTAATGGGCTTTCGTCATGCCAGCCAGATGCAGGAGCAGGTGCAGCAGCAAACGGTGGATGATATGACCGGCAGCCTGAATCTGGCGCGCGACACGGCAAACGTGGCGACGGCGGCGGTGCGATTGTCGCAGGTGGTAGGGGCGCTGGAATACAAAGGTGAAGCCGAGCGATTGCAGGAGACACAGCGGGCGTTAAAAATTTCGCTTGAGCAACTGGCGGACGCGCCTTTAGCGCAGCAGGACGCCGGGCTGGTGACGCGAATCATCACGCGTAGTAACGAACTGCAAACCAGCGTCGGCGGAATGCTGGAGCGCGGGCAAAGGCGGCATCTGGAGCGTAACGCGCTGTTAAGTTCGCTATATCAAAACTTAAGTTATCTGCGGCATTTGCAAAAAGTCACTCACGCGGAAGATGACATTTTGCTTAACGAGATGAACCGACTGATTGTTGCCGCTATTGCCACCCCCGCGCCACAGGCGATTATTCATCAACTGGTCGGGGTAATGTCTGCATTACCGACCCACAGCGATACGCCGTTGGTCAATACGCTACTCACTGATTTTAATCGTGAATTACACAAACTCGCGCCGCTTTCTGCCGCTCTCGAGCAAAGCGATCTGGCGATTAGCTGGTATATGTTCCACATCAAAGCGCTGGTGGCGATCCTCAATAGTGACATTAACCATTATGCCGAACAGGTCGCGACGCTCTCCGGTCAGCGGGTGGCGCAAAGTTACCAGGATCTGCGTTCTGGCGAGAGGCTGATCATGATTTTCGCTCTGTTAGCGGTGGTGATCACCGCGTTTGCAGGCTGGTATATCTATCGCAATCTCGGCTCTAACCTGACGGCAATTTCCCGCGCCATGAGCCGCCTGGCGCACGGCGAAGCGGACGTCACTTTTCCGGCGCTACAGCGGCGCGATGAGTTGGGTGAACTGGCGCGTGCCTTTAACGTCTTCGCCCGCAATACCGCGTCACTCGACCGAACCTCACGGCTGTTGAAAGAGAAAACCACGCAGATGGAGATTGCCCAAACCGAGCGGCAGGGGCTGGAAGAGGCGCTATTGCACAGCCAGAAGTTGAAAGCGGTTGGGCAACTGACAGGCGGGCTGGCACATGATTTTAATAATCTACTTGCAGTGATTATCGGCAGCCTGGAGCTGGTGAACACGGACTCGCCCGACGCGCCGCGAATACAGCGGGCGCTGCAAGCCGCCGAACGTGGGGCGCTACTGACCCAGCGGCTACTGGCGTTTTCCCGCAAGCAGTCCTTACATCCGCAAGCCGTTGAACTGAAAACTCTGCTGGAAGAGTTAAGCGAATTAATGCGCCACTCCTTACCGGCAACCCTGGCGCTGGAGATCGAAGCGCAGTCTCCGGCGTGGCCCGCGTGGATTGACGTCAGCCAGCTGGAAAACGCCATCATCAATCTGGTAGTGAACGCCCGCGATGCGATGGAAGGGCAGACGGGAATCATCAAAATTCGCACCTGGAATCAGCGTGTCACCCGCAGCAGTGGGCAGCGACAGGACATGGTGGCGCTGGAGGTCATCGATCATGGCAGCGGCATGTCGCAGGCGGTGAAAAGCCAGGTGTTCGAGCCGTTCTTTACCACCAAACAGACGGGCAGTGGCAGCGGGCTGGGCTTGTCGATGGTCTATGGGTTCGTGCGCCAGTCCGGCGGGCGCGTGGAAATTGAAAGCGCGCCGGGGCAGGGAACAACGGTCAGATTACAGCTTCCCCGCGCGCTGGTGGCGGAGAAAAACGTATTGCCAGCGGTGGTAGAGCAGACAGCCGTCAGCGGCGATAAACTGGTGTTAGTGCTGGAAGATGAAGCCGCGGTGCGCCAGACCATCTGCGAGCAGTTGCACCTGCTGAGCTATTTGACGCTGGAAGCGAGTAGCGGCGAACAGGCGCTGGACCTGCTGGCGGCATCAGCAGAAATCGATATCTTTATCAGTGACTTAATGCTACCCGGCGGTATGAGCGGCGCAGAAGTGGTCAATGCAGCCCGCAAACTTTACCCGCACCTGACGCTGCTACTCATCAGTGGTCAGGATTTACGCCCCAGCCATAACCCCGCGCTGCCCGATGTGGCGCTACTGCGCAAACCTTTTACCCGCGCGCAGCTGGCGCAGGCGCTGGGGCAAATTGAGGGATGATTTTCAGAATTTATCAAGAGGCCTGAAGCAAACGTGCTGCTATTGTGAGCAATTCTGTTCTGAATGGGATATAAAAGGAATTATGCCAGTACTGACAAGAGGCGATTCACATATGATCGTGATGCCAACCACCTATAGCCCTATGACAGTTGCTCGTTCTTTTCGCGTGGTGGAAGAGATCGAGCTTTCTGGACGTCTGTTACAGGTAATTTATGACAAGCAGACGCCAAGAGCGGCCATCATTGAAGCGGACATTGAAGTTTTTGCAGGCGTGCCGCGTCATCGGGTACTTGCCGCTCTCGATCTGCAGCGTAAAAAAGAGTTCGGCAGCGATATCATTGCCGTTGAACGCTGGTGGGAAGACTCGGATCTGGTACAGGTGGAAGGTATTTGTGTCTCTCCTGGTGAGCGCGATAAGGGGCTGGCAACTCGGCTGTATGAAGCGCTAATTCTGCAATGCGGTATCACGCTAATCAGCGATTTTGATCAATATGATGGCGGGAAGATGCTCTGGCAGAAGATCGCGCGCGAGTCCGATCAGATTTCCGTGTTTGTATTAGACACTGAACAAGGGGGCATTTTGGCCTTACGATGGCACGAAAGTGATCTACGATGGCGGTTGCATTCCGGAAGAGCGTATCTGGAGTATTTCACCGGATCAAAAATGTCATGGCATTGTGCTGGTGGCGGAAAATAAACAGCGAGCTAACCAGCTAATGGAAGAGTCTGCGCCTTACCGAATTTGAGATTACTCCGCTACTCCGCTCATTCACACTCAACTAACGTTAAGCCAGTCCATTGCAGAGACTGGCTTATGAAACCTTACTCCACGCTCTTTCTTTTCACCCTGCTCACGCTGTCCACCGTTCCGGCCCAGGCCGATATTATCGACGATACCATTGGCAATATTCAGCAGGCGATTAACGACGCTTATAACCCTGACCGTGGGCGTGACTATGAAGATTCGCGCGACGACGGCTGGCAGCGTCAAGTGAGCGACGATCGTCGCAGACAATATGACGACCGCCACCGCCAGTTTGAAGATCGCCGCAGGCAGCTGGACGATCGCCAGCGCCAGCTTGATCGGGAGCGTCGGCAACTGGAAGATGAAGAGCGGAGAATGGAAGATGAGTATGGGCGGTGAGGGGGCCAGTGCGCACATTCTCCCCATCACGCTACCCCAATCTCCATCCCATCAAACCCCGCCTCAAATCCCGACGGCAGCGCGTTCTCCATCAGCCACGCATCAAACTGGTGGCTGATGTGCGTCAGAATCACGCGCGGCGAGCGGATAACTTCATTCAGCGCCAGCACGGTGTTTAAATCGCAGTGATTACGCGGCGCATCCTCGCGCGGCGGGTGGCTGCAATCAATCACCATCACTTGCGGCTGGTTATTACGTAAAAATTTCAGCGTTTTTTCCGGCAGACCGGCGGTGTCAGACAGCCACGCCACACGGCTGTGCGACGTTTCCAGCAGATAACCGAAGGTCAGTTTTGAGTGGTTGAGCGGCAGCGGTGTGACCTGCAACCCCTGCAAATCAAACACCACAAACGGGTCTACCGTGTGACTGAAATCAAGCAGGCCCGGATGTTTAAACAGATCGTCGCAGCCCTGTTCATCCGGTGGGCCGTAGACCGGGATCGGATCGCCCACGCCCCAGCGCAGTGGAAACAGCCCCTGCACGTGATCCATATGGTAATGCGTCAGCAAAAACTGCTGGAACGATCCGGGCGACCAGCGATCGGAGAGATCGTGCCGCCCGGCGTCGATCAGGGTGACAGCCTCGTTAAACTTCACCACGCCGCTGCATGGCTGGCGGCGATACTGCGGTGAGCGCCGCGCTCTGACGCAGGCCGCGCACTCACAGCCCCATGCCGGAACGCCCTGTGCGCCGCCAGTGCCGGTGAGCGTGAGAGTCAGGCTCATGTTACAGCACCTTCGTGAAGCGGAAATGGCTCTGCTCGTAGCCTTCGCGCAGATAGAAACGGTGCGCGTCGTGGCGCTTCACGTTGGTGGAAAGCTCGGTCATTTCGGCCCCGGCCTGGCGGGCTTCTTCTTCTGCCCATGCCAGCAACTTGCTACCCACGTTCAAACCGCGCGCCTGCGGCATCACCACCAGTTCCTGAATTTCGCCGATCCAGTTGACATGATGCAGATGAAACTGCAAATGCAGGCCGATCATGCCGACAACTTCGCCATCCAGCAGCGCCAGATGGTAGCGCATATTCGGGTCGCGCAGGTTGGCGTTAAAGCCCACGCGAAACGCGTGATGGTCAAACTCCGCCTGTTTTAGCTCACAAATCAGCGCGTAAACCGCGTCGGTATCGTACTGCGTGGCCGGGCGAAGCTCACAAGCAGGCATGGTGTTTCTCCTTCTGATGGATCAGCGTCAGCAGCGTGTCGACCGACTGGCGCAGGCTGCCGTCATTGTTGAGCGTATGGCAATCCTGCGGAGTATAACGGGCGGCGCGCGCCAGCCGGGCGTTAATTTCACTGGGGTTTTCACGCCCACGGTTTTCCAGGCGCTGGCGGAGGATCTCCGGCGAAACCTGTAAACAAATGGGCAGCAGCGCCGATTGATAGCGCGCCCGCGCCTGCGGCAAATGCGCGCGTGAGCCGTTGACTACCACGTCGAATCCAGCGTGCAGCCAGAGGTCAATCTCGATGCCGACGCCATAATACAGACCGTTAGCGTGCCAGCTTAAGGCCAACAGATTTTGCCCCGCGCGGGTAAAAAACTCCTGCTCGCTCAGGGCGATATGGTTTTCGCTTCCGGCACAGGCATCGCGCGTGATGTAGCGATGTGCCACCAGTAACTGCGCCTGTTCCCGCTGGCGCAGCGCCGCCAGCAGGCTGTCTTTCCCGGAGCCGGAAGGCCCCATCAACCAGATTAGCTTTCCCATCATCAGAACACCCTTTTACCCTGACGCCAGACGTGGTCGATATGAATATGATTGCCCTTGCGATGCGCCAGCACCAGGTCGGCGCGTTTGCCCTCGCCAATCACCCCGCGATCCTGAAGATTCAGCGCCTGGGCCGGATTTTTGGTCACCAGCTTCACCGCCTGCGGCAGCGTAAAGCGGTTGCTCTGATCATCGGCGACGCGAAATGCCGCATCCAGCAGGCTGGCGGGGTAGTAGTCGGAAGAGAGGATATCCAGCAGGTCAAGCTGCGCCAATTCACTTGCCGCCACGTTGCCGGAGTGCGAGCCGCCACGCACGATATTCGGCGCGCCCATCAGCACGTTCATGCCATGCTTACGCGAGGCTTCCGCTGCTTCAAACGTGGTGGGAAATTCGGCGATCACGCTGCCAAGCTGGTGGGATTCGGCGACGTGGGCGTGCGTGGCGTCATCGTGGCTGGCAAGCGCAATCTGGCGTGTGCGGCAGATCGCGGCAATGGTTTCGCGATTCGGCTGCGACCAGCGTGCGGCGAGCGCCAGTTGTTCCTCTTCGTACTGCTGCATCTGCGCATCGGTGAGCGAGTATTTGCCCTGATAATATTCGCGATACTTCTCGCGGTTGGCGAACTGGCGCTGGCCGGGTGAGTGGTCCATCAACGACACCAGCGTGACTGGCTCGCGCTGCACCAGTTTTTCAAACAGCGGCAGCGTGGTGTGATGCGGCAGTTCGCAGCGCAGGTGCAGACGGTGCTCGGCGCGGTTGACGCCGCGTTTCTGCGTCTCTTCGATGGCGTTGATCATCTTCTCCAGATTCTCCAGCCGATCGCCGCCGTCGCGCACATCACCAATCGCCACGGCGTCCAGCACGGTGGTGATGCCGCTCGCCACCATCAGCGCGTCGTGGCTGCTCATCGCCGAGTGGGCAGGCCAGTCAACTTTCGGGCGCGGGGTGAAGAATTTATCGAGGTTGTCGGTATGCAGCTCAATCAGCCCCGGCAGCAGCCAGCCGCCTTCGCCGTCCATCGCTTCTGGCAGGCGGCTCTGGCTTTCGGCAAAGGCGCGGATTTCGCCGTCCTGCATCTCCAGCGAACCGTGCACCACTTCGTTTTCCAGCACCAGTTTGACGTTATTGATAATCATGCAGAGGCTCCCATTGGGTGCAGGCGGTCGGCGACGTCATTGCGTACGGCTTCATCATGGAAGATGCCGACGATGGCCGCGCCACGGGCTTTGGCTTCGCGAATCAGCTCGACTACGGCGGCGCTGTTTTTGGCGTCCAGCGAGGCGGTGGGTTCGTCGAGCAGCAGAATGGGGTAGTCGACGATAAAGCCACGGGCAATGTTGACGCGCTGCTGTTCGCCGCCGGAGAAGGTTGATGGCGCAAGGTGCCACAGGCGTTCCGGTACGTTCAGGCGCGTGAGCAGACGCGCGGCTTTAGCGGCGCAGGCTTCACGCGGTACGCCGGTATCGAGCAGCGGCTGCATCACCACTTCCAGCGCCGAAATACGCGGGATGACGCGCAGAAACTGGCTCACCCAGCCGACGGTGGTTTTGCGGATTTCCACCACCTTGCGCGCTGGCGCGGTGACCAGGTCTACCCATTCGTCACCGTGTTTGATCTGAATTTGCCCTTCGTCGGGCAGATAGTTAGCGTACAGCGAGCGCAGCAGGGTTGATTTGCCGCTGCCGGAATGGCCGTGGAGCACCACGCATTCGCCTGCGTTGACGGTGAGTGAGGCGCGTTGTAGGACGGGCAGGCGCACGCCGTTTTGTTGGTGCAGGATGAAGGTTTTACTGACGTTTTGTACGTTAATCATTTTTCGCCTCGTGGTTCGGGTGTCGGATGCGACGCTGACGCGTCTTATCCGACCTACGGGGAACGCATTTGTAGGCCGGATAAGGCGTTTACGCCGCATCCGGCACCGGCTCAATTCTGCAAAACCGATGACACCAGCAGCTGGGTATACGGATGATGCGGGTCGTCGAGCACGCGGTCGGTTAACCCACTCTCCACCACTTGCCCCTGCTTCATCACCAGCAAACGGTCCGCCAGCAGGCGGGCGACGCCCAGATCGTGGGTGACAATTACCACTGCCAGATTCAGCTCCACCACCAGACCGCGCAGCAGATCGAGCAGGCGTGCCTGTACCGACACATCCAGCCCGCCGGTTGGCTCGTCCATAAACACCAGCTTCGGATGCGTCACCAGGTTGCGGGCGATCTGCAAACGTTGCTGCATGCCGCCGGAAAAGGTGGTCGGCAGGTCGTCGATCCGGTTAGCGGGAATCTCCACCTCTTCCAGCCATTTCTGCGCGGTGGCGCGAATGTCGCCGTAATGACGCGCCCCGGTCGCCATCAGCCGCTCGCCGATATTGCCGCCTGCCGACACCTGGCGGCGCAGGCCGTCGAGCGGATGCTGATGCACCACGCCCCATTCGGTGCGCAGCAGGCGACGGCGGTCGGCTTCGCTCATGCCATAGAGGGAACGGTTCTCGTAGTAAATCTCCCCCTGTTGCGGCGTCAGGCGGGCGGAGATTGATTTCAGCAGCGTGGTCTTCCCGGAGCCGGATTCCCCGACAATGCCCAGCACCTCCCCCGGCCATAAATCAAAAGAGACATCGCTGAAGCCTTTGCCCGGCGCGTAAAGGTGAGTCAGGTTATTGACCGAAAGTAACGGTTGATTCATTGGCTTTTCGCCTCGCTCTGTTGGCGGCAGTAATCGGTATCGGAGCAGACAAACATGCGGTTTCCGGCGTCATCCAGCACCACTTCATCAAGATAGCTGTGGGTCGATCCGCAGATGGCGCACGGCTCATCCCACTGCTGGACGGTGAACGGGTGATCGTCGAAATCGAGGCTTTCCACGCGGGTAAACGGCGGCACCGCATAGATGCGTTTCTCGCGCCCCGCGCCGAACAGCTGCAGGGCGGGCATCATGTCCATTTTCGGGTTATCAAATTTCGGGATCGGCGACGGGTCCATCACGTAGCGCCCGTTTACTTTCACCGGATAGGCGTAGGTAGTGGCGATATGACCGAAGCGGGCGATATCTTCATACAGCTTCACCTGCATCACGCCGTACTCCTCCAGCGCGTGCATGGTGCGGGTTTCCGTTTCGCGCGGCTCGATAAAGCGCAGCGGTTCCGGGATCGGCACCTGGAAAATAATGATCTGATCTTCGGTCAGCGGCGTTTCGGGGATGCGATGGCGCGTCTGGATAAGCGTCGCATCGTCCGTGCGCTCGGTGGTGTTTACCCCGGTCACGCGCTTAAAGAAGTTGCGGATTGACACGGCGTTAGTGGTGTCGTCCGCGCCCTGGTCAATCACCTTCAACACATCGCTTTCGCCAATCACGCTGGCGGTCAGCTGTATGCCGCCGGTTCCCCAGCCGTACGGCATTGGCATCTCGCGCCCGCCAAACGGCACCTGATAACCGGGGATCGCCACCGCTTTTAAGATGGCGCGGCGGATCATGCGTTTGGTCTGCTCGTCGAGGTACGCAAAGTTGTAGCCGCTCAGATTAGCCATGGTTCTGCTCCTGTTGCAGACGTTTGAGTAGCTCCAGTTCGGCCTGGAAATCGACGTAGTGCGGGAGTTTGAGGTGCGAGACGAAGCCTGCGGCTTCGACGTTATCGGCATGCGCCAGCACGAACTCTTCATCCTGCGCCGGGCCTGTCGCGTGCTCGCCGTACTCCGGAGCCTGCAACGCACGGTCAACCAGCGCCATCGCCATCGCTTTGCGCTCGCTCATACCGAACACCAGCCCATAGCCGCGTGTAAAATGCGGCGGCTCATCCGGCGGGTCGATAAAACCGTTGACCATTTCACACTCGGTCATCAGCAGTTCGCCGACGTTCACCGCAAATCCCAGCTCTTCCGGCACAATCGACACGTCGATATAGCCGCTGCGGATTTCGCCTGCGAACGGGTGGTTGCGCCCGTAACCACGCTGGGTTGAGTAGGCCAGCGCCAGCAAATAGCCTTCGTCGCCGCGCATGAGCTGTTGCAGGCGGGAAGAGCGTGAGCAGGGGTAAACCGGCGGCGTGCGGGTGATGTCATCCGGCTGTGCACCGCTATCTTCTTCAAACTTCGCCAGCCCCTGACGCGCCAGCAGGCTGAAAACGTGCGGCGACGGCTGTTGTTCGCTGTCGGCGGTGGTTAGCGTCGGCGCTTCACCGTTTGCCAGCAGAGTGAAATCGAGCAGGCGATGGGTGTAGTCGTAGGTTGGGCCAAGCAGCTGGCCGCCGGGAATGTCTTTATAAACGGCAGAGATACGCCGTTCGAGACGCATCTCCGTGGTGTCGAGCGGCTCGCTTACCGCCAGCTTCGCCAGTGTGGTGCGGTAGGCGCGCAGTAGGAAAATGGCTTCGACGTTATCGCCGCTGGCCTGTTTCAGCGCCAGCGCCGCCAGTTCGCGGTCGGCAATGCCGCCTTCGGTCATCACGCGATCCACCGCGAGGTTAAGCTGCTGTTCAATCTGGGCGACGCTCAGTTCAGGCAAATCGGTATTGCCCCGGCGTCGGCTTTCTTGCAGGGCGTGGGCGGCGTCGATCGCCTTTTCGCCCCCTTTCACGGCAACGTACATCAGCACACCTCCACATGAGTGGTTCGCGGAATAGCCAGCAGGCGCTCGCCGCAGGTCAGGATCAGGTCGATGCCGAGCGGGAACGGGTTCGGGCGCTCGGTGAGTTCGTGCAGAATGCACTCCGGCAGCTGCGGGGCAATCATCCGTTCTTCGGCAATGCCCGCGCCGGTGAGGCGCAACATGCGCCCGCCGCTCAGGCTGGCGACCTGTAAAATCAGCGTCGCGCCCGCTTCTGGTGCAACGGCGGTGCCGGTGGAAAGGGCGTTGAGCTGTTCGCTGGAAATCGCCTCATCCGTCACCGCGAAGGTCGCCTGTTCCGGCTGATTGACCAGCGGCGCGTTGGTATGAAAACGCAGGCTCTGGCTGACGATATCGTTACTTAATGGCTGGGAAAGCCACACCGGCGTGTCGTTATCGGCCAGCGTCAGCAGCACGCTGGTGGTGGCGATATTCAGCGGTTGCCAGCCGCGTTTGAGCTGATGCAGGGCGACAATCACGCCCGGCTCGCTCATGGCCTTTAACAGGCGACGAAAACTGTGCTGGGCATCCTGCACGGGAAGCATAAAAGCGGTTTCCAGGGTCATGCGTTGTCTCCGCGAACCATCGTAAAGAAGTCGACCCGGCTGGCGTTCACTTCGGCCTGACGTGCGGCAATGCGTGCCATACGGTCAGCGTCCAGCGGGGCAATAAGGGTTTCTGATAAGTTTTGAAAATGGCGGGTTTGCTGCATCAGTGCGTCAATCAGCGCACAGCGTTCGGCGTGCTGTTTGTCGCGCCCCAGCACCCAGCTGTAGCCGAGCGTGCCGTCAGTCAGGCGTACGGCGGCGCGGGTGAGCGTGGCGTCGCCAGCAAAAAAGCGTTCGCCGGTGCCGCCCATCCGCGCCTGAATCTGCACCAGGCCGGTTTCAGCGGTGCGAATCACTTCATAGTCGGCGGTGATGTTCAGCGCTTTCAGGCGGGCTGCCAGTTCAGCCGGTTGGCTGTGCGCCAGCACGGACATCCAGTGCTGGCGGGTCGCGGTATCTGCGTGCATTCAGTGCTCCATAGTGAATTCAATCATGTCGGCGCGCGTCAGGCTGACGGAGTACTCCGCCGGGCTGCTTTCACCGTCACGGTGGTTAAGGGTGCGCACGCACAGCAGCGGCGACATATTCGGGATTTCAAGACGCTGGCACTCTTTGGCTTGGGCGCGGCGGGCGCTGATCCGCGTCTGGCTGCGGCGCAGCGCAATCCCCGTTTGCTCGCGCAGAAAATCGTGTAGAGAGCCGCTGTCGAAGCGTTGCAGCGTCGACCAGAGGGTGAGGTCCGCGAAGTAGTGGTCGATCAAACAGAGCGCGACGCCGTTGACCCGACGCAGGGTGCGTAGGTGGATGACGTTCTCCCCCTCGGTTATCCCCAGCGCGTCAGCGACGTGACCGGAGGCGGGGCGCAGCACCGACAGCAGTTTTTCGCTGGTGGGGTGGCTGCCCTGGTCCAGCAGGTTCTGGCTAAAACGCGCCTGGGCGTTGAGCGGGTAATCGAACGGGCGCATCAGCACCAGCACGCCGACGCCCTGACGGCGCTGTACCCAGCCTTTCTCCACCAGTTGGTCGATGGCGCGGCGCAAGGTGTGGCGGTTCACCTCAAAGCGTGCCGCCAGTTGCTGCTCCGCGGGGAGATAGTCACCGCAGCGGTAGTGTTGACGAAGCTCCTGCTCAAGTTTTGCGGCTATCTCCTGATAGCGTGTCGGGTAGCTGGTCGGATGTGTAGACAAGTGCATAGATATCAATGCCTCGCTAATCAGATAAAGTGCTTACGCAACCGTTGAGAGAGGAAATCCAGCAGGCTGACCGTGACGATAATCAGCACCATCAGGGCGCAGGTTTGCTGGAACTGGAAACCACGAATCGCTTCCCACAGCGTGACGCCGATCCCACCCGCGCCGACCATGCCGACGACGGTCGCCGAGCGGACGTTGGATTCGAAGCGATAGAGGGAGTAGGAAATCAGCAGTGGCATCACCTGTGGCAGTACGCCGTAGAGGATCTCTTCGAGCTTGTTGGCGCCAGTGGCGCGAATGCCTTCCACCGGGCCGGGTTCAATCGCTTCCACTGCTTCGGAAAGCAGTTTGGAGAGCACGCCGGTGGTGTGGATAAACAGCGCCAGCACGCCAGCGAACGGACCGAGGCCGACGGCGACCACGAACAGCATGGCGAAGACCATTTCGTTAATGGCGCGGCAGGCGTCCATCAGGCGGCGCGTGGGCTGGTAAACCCACCAGGGCACCAGATTTTCGGCGCTCATCAGACCGAAGGGAATGGAGAGAATGATGGCCAGCGCAGTTCCCCAGACGGCGATTTGCAGCGTGACGGCCATTTCGGTGAGGTAATCCTGCCACTGGCTGAAATCGGGCGGGAAGAAGTCGGCGGCGAAAGTTGCCATGTTGCCGCCATCTTTAATCAGCGTGAGCGGGGCCATTTCCGCGCCCTGCCACGAGACGACCAGCACGGCGAGAACAACGGCCCAGCTCAGAAGCGAGAACCAGCTGCGCTTGGGTGGGGCGATGGTGATGGTTTGCATGTTTGGCTCCGGTTTGTAGGCCTGATAAGGTGCTTGCACCGCATCCGGCATCAACGTCTGCACATTGTCGGATGCGACGCTGGGGCGTCTTATCCGACTTACGATTTACTGCACCGCTTTACTCACCGAACTCATCGCGCTTAACGCGTTGTTCAGGCGGTCCAGGTCATCCAGCTGCGCCTGAATCTCGGTGGTTTTTGCCAGCTTGTCCTGCTCATTCAACCCTTTATTGCCTTTCACGCTTTGCATCTCTTTAAACAGCGCGAGCTGGCGAATCGGCACCAGTTGCAGGTCGCTGGAGGCGCGAAACGGTGCCCAGCCCAGGCGCTCCAGCACCGCTTTCTCTTCCGGCGTTTTGCCGTAATTCATAAAGAAGTCGTAGATCTTGTCTTTGGTGGTTTCGGAAAGATTTTTGCGCCAGACGATCGGATCGCCTGGGATCAGTGGCGACTTCCAGATCACTTTCAGTTCTTTCAGCTTCTCCGGCGCGGAGGTTTTCAGCTTGTCGAGGTTTTCGGTATTGTTGGTGGCAACATCCACCTGCTTGTTGGCGACGGCCAGCGCGTTGGTTTCATGCCCGGCGTTGACGGTGCGCTTGAAGTCGCTGGCGGAGATATTGTTTTTAGCGAAGACGTAGTAACCGGGGACGAGGAAGCCGGAGGTAGAGTTAGGATCGCCATTGCCGAAGGTGAGATCTTTCCGCTTCGCCAGCAGATCGTTCAGGTTGTTGATCGGGCTATCTTTGTTGACGATCAATACGCTCCAGTAACCCGGCGATCCATCCGCCGCGACCGTCTGGGCGAAGACCTGACCGTTGGCGCGATCCACCGCTTCCATTGCCGACAGGTTGCCGTACCAGGCGATATCCACTTTGTTGAAGCGCATTCCCTGGATAATGCCCGCGTAATCTGGGGCAAAGAAGGCGTTGACCTTCACGCCCAGCTTCTTCTCCATATCCTGTAAGAATGGCGTCCATTGCGGTTTCAGGTTTTGCTGTGATTCCGTTGAAATAATGCCGAAATTCAGCGCCTTTTCCTGCTCTTCGGCGTGCGCCGGGCTTAACAGGGTGCTGAGGCTGAACATGCTGGTGAAGGCCAGCGAGGCAATTATCTTAGCGTTCATTCGTTTTCCTCAATGATGGGGATGTCAGGCAGCTTTCGCGTTCTCTTCGATGCGATTAATGCTGCGGTAGAGATGGTCAAAACGTTCGTTATCAAACTGTTGGCTGCTGCCGTCGTAGAAGACGTGCCCCTGGCGCAGGGCGACGATGCGTTCGCAGTAGCGCAGGGCGTAATCCACCTGATGCAGCGTGACGACCACGGTGATGCCGTCGTTCTGGTTGATGTCGCGCAGGGTGTCCATCACGATGCGCGCTGATTCCGGGTCCAGCGAGGCGATCGGTTCGTCCGCCAGAATTACCTTCGCCTGCTGCATCAGCGCACGGGCAATCGCCACACGTTGCTGCTGGCCGCCGGAGAGGGTGGAAACGCGCTGATGAGCAAAGTGCACCATGCCAACGCGGGTCAGCGCCTGTAACGCGCGCTGTTTCTGCTCGCCGGTGAACCAGCTAAAACAGGTGCGCCAGAACGGCGTGCTGCCGAGCGCGCCAATCAGCACGTTCTCCAGTACGCTCAGGCGATTCACCAGGTTGAATTGTTGGAAGATGTAGCCGGTATGGGCGCGGCTTTTGCGGATATCGCGCGCCAGACGGCCTTCGCGCTGGACAGTGCGGCCCAGCAGCTCGATATGGCTACCGACAGATTTATCGCCGGTAATCAAACCGCTTAAGTGACGTAAAAGGGTGGATTTGCCGGAACCCGACGGCCCAAGCAGAGCCACCATTTCACCATGATGAATGTTCAGATCAACCGCGTGCAGCGCCTGATGCTGATTGAAGGTTTTGGCGAGCTTCTCGACACGGATAATCGTTTGCATGATGCAGCCTCCCTAAAAAAGTGGCTCCATCGTGGCGGATTATTGTGACGATTTGGTTAATTAAAAGTGACTAACAGATGAAGAGTTAACGGGAATTCGATGACAGTGCGGGAGGGCGGGCCTCCCGGCGGGTTATTGCGTTGGTTGTTGTTTGACGACATTAATCATCCACGGTACGCCAAATTTATCGGTGACTTTGCCGAAGCCATGCGCCCAGAAGGTTTCCTGCCAGTCCATTTCGATTTTTCCGTTAGCTGCAAGGTTATCAAACCAGCGTTTTCCTTCTTCGACCTGTTGCGAATCGAGCACCAGCGTAAAGCCGGAGTAGCTGGCTTTTCCTGACGGCATGGCATCGCTCATCATGATATCGCTTCCGGCAATACGCACGTTAGCATGGGCGATGGCGGTATCGGGAAATTGCAACCCGGAAGGGCAGCCTTCGGCGCTGTCCTGCGCTGATTTCGGCATTTCCCCGAAGCTGATTTTATAGAGCAGTTCCGCGCCCAACGTACGTTGATAATAGGCAATCGCGTCGGCACAGTTACCGGCAAAAGAGAGGTAGGGACTTAACGGCATGATGGTGACCTCAGTTAAGAGAAGCCAGTTAAGTGTAGTTCGAAATTTGTACAGATGAGAAGCGGCCTGATAAGACGCGCGAGCGTCGCATCAGGCAGTCGCACTGTTGCCGGATGCGGCGTGAACGCCTTATCCGGCCTACGGATGGTGCGGGAATTTGTAGGCCTGATAAGACGCGCGAGCGTCGCATCAGGCATTTGGCACCGTTGCCGGATGCGGCGTAAACGCCTTATCCGGCCTACGGATGGTGCGGGAATTTGTAGGCCTGATAAGACGCGCGAGCGTCGCATCAGGCATCTGGCACCGTTGCCGGATGCGGCATAAACGCCTTATCCGGCCTACCGATCATGTGCCAACATTACATTGAGCAATACAATCAGTTCTTTTTCACAAACTCAGATTTCAGTTTCATCGGACCAAAACCGTCGATTTTGCAATCGATGTTATGGTCGCCTTCAACCAGGCGGATGTTTTTCACTTTGGTGCCGATCTTCAGCATCGAAGAGCTACCTTTCACCTTCAGATCTTTAATGATGGTAACGCTGTCGCCGTCAGCCAGCAGGTTGCCGTTAGCATCTTTAACGATCAGCTCGTCACTTTCCTGTGCAGGTTCTGCGTCGTTCCATTCGTAGGCGCATTCCGGGCAGATGTACATGCCGTTATCTTCGTAAGTGTATTCGGAGTTGCATTTTGGGCAGTGTGGTAATGACATGTGGATTTCCTCAAAAGTCAGCGGGGCAAAAGCGCCAAAAAACGGCAGATTGCCGAAAAAGGCCGCAATTATACACAAAATCCCTGAGTTTGTCGGGGGTACTGCTGATTTTAGACGACGATCGTTTTCATTTGAAAGAGAAGGCAAAAAGAAAATAATCTTTTTGCCTCAGTTTATTATTTGAGATAAGGTTAACTTTATTCTTGTTCTTTTTTTTATTTAATTGTTTTTTATCTTTCTGACTTTTAAACGTGTCGGAAGAGACGTCGTCATTCTAATAAAAACAACAAATTAAATATAAATTATTTCCCGCAGTAATTATAAAAGCCGAAAACAGAACTAAAAAACGATCTGGCTAAATAAAAGTAATAAAATTTGCTTTAAGGAAGAACTTTCCATGTGCACACAGACAATATATGAGTTAAGTCAGGAGGCGGAACGTCTGTTACTGCTTTCCCGACAACAGTTGCAGTTACTGGAAAAAATGCCTCTCGCTGTACCTGGAGAAGTGGCGCCGCCTCTGACTTTACCCTGGAGTCAGCATAATATCGTCGAGCGCCACGCGATGCTGAATAATGAGCTGCGTAAAATTTCCCGTCTGGAAATGGTGCTGGCGATTGTCGGCACAATGAAAGCAGGGAAATCAACCACCATTAATGCCATTGTTGGCACTGAAGTTCTTCCTAATCGCAATCGCCCTATGACTGCGCTGCCAACGCTTATTCGCCATACACCGGGGCAAAAAGAACCCGTGCTGCATTTTTCACATGTCGCGCCAATTGACCGTTTAATCCAACAATTACAACAACGCCTGCGTGATTACGATATTAAGCATCTGACCGATCTGCTGGAAATAGATAAAGATATGCGTGCACTTATGCAGCGGATCGAAAATGGCGTCGCTTTCGAAAAATATTACCTGGGCGCCCAGCCTATTTTTCATTGTCTGAAAAGTTTGAATGATTTGGTGCGCATGGCGAAAGCGCTGGACGTTGATTTTCCTTTTTCTGCTTACGCCGCCATTGAACATATTCCGGTGATTGAAGTGGAGTTCGTCCATCTGGCTGGACTGGAAAGTTATCCGGGGCAGTTAACATTACTGGATACTCCCGGGCCAAACGAAGCCGGGCAACCACATCTGCAAAAAATGCTTAATGAGCAGCTGGCGCACGCTTCTGCGGTGCTGGCGGTGATGGATTATACGCAACTGAAATCGATCTCCGATGAAGAGGTGCGCGCGGCGGTTATGGCCGTCGGCAAGTCAGTACCGCTGTATGTATTGGTCAATAAATTCGATCAGCAGGATCGTAACAGCGACGATGCCGAACAGGTGCGGGCGCTGATTTCCGGGACGTTGATGAAAGGCTGTGTTACGCCAGGGCAGATATTTCCGGTATCGTCGATGTGGGGCTATCTGGCGAATCGGGCGCGCCATGAGTTAGCCAGCAGCGGCAGGTTGCCCGATCCTCAACAGCAACGCTGGGTGGAGGATTTTGCTCATGCGGCGCTCGGCAGGCGCTGGTGTAACGCGGATCTGGAGGATATCGACCATATTCGCCATGCAGTTGAGCAATTGTGGGAAGACTCGTTATTTGAACAGCCGGTGCAGGCGTTGCTTCATGCCGCGTATGCCAACGCGTCGTTGTACGCTCTGCGTTCTGCCTCGCATAAATTGTTGAATTACGCCCAGCAGGCGCGGGAGTACCTTGATTTTCGCGCCCACGGCCTGACTGTCGCCTGCGAGCTATTGCGGCAAAATATCCACCAACTCGAAGAAAATTTGCAGCTATTGCAACTCAATCAGACGCAGGTGAGCGGTGAGATTCAACATGAAATAGAGCTGGCCCTGACATCAGCCAACGACTTTTTGCGTCAGCAGCAAGAGCAGGTGAATGCCCAGTTAGCCGTGCTGTTTCAACATGATTCGTGGCCATTAAGCGAGATTCGTACTCGCTGCGAGACACTGTTACAGACGGCACAGACCCAAATCAGCCGGGATTTCACGCTGCGTTTTGCTGAACTGGAATCAACCCTTTGCCGGGTACTAACCGATGTTATTCGTCCCATTGAACAACGGGTTAAAGTGGCATTGAGTGAGTCTGGGTTTCGCCCTGGATTTGAGTTTCCTGTTTTTCGCAGTGTGGTTCCCCACTTCAATACTCGCCAGCTATTCAGCGATGCAATATCACTCCAGGAAATACCGGATGAGCAGGTCACCCGTTTAGGTGTTGTACGTGAGACTTTCTCGCGCTGGTTGAATCAACCAGACTGGGGACGGAGTAGTGATAAATCCCCGACGAAGACCGTTGATTACAGTGTGCTACAACGTACGTTAACCGAAGAAATTGACCTCTATTGCCAACAAATGGCTAAAGTTTTAGCGGTTCAGGTCGATGATTCTGTCACGGCAGGAATGAGCACATTTTTCGCTGATTTCGCTGTATGTTTGACGGAATTACACACGCGTTTACGCGAAAGTCTGGCTTTGCGACAGCAAAATGAATCCGTGGTGAAAATAATGCAGCAGCAATTGCAGCAGACTGCAACAACGCACGGCTGGATTTATACGGACTCTCAGTTGTTACGCGATGATATTCAAACTCTTTTTACGGCAGAACAGTATTGACAAAGACGTTACTGGACGGCCCCGGTCGCATGCTGGAGTCGGTTCATCCCCGCTTTTTAGTGGATCTGGCGCTGGGCGATGATACCCGCCATCCGCAAGCCCATCAGCAGCAGTTTCGTGAACGACTGATGCAGGAGATCCTTGCTCGCACACAGCTTCAGACGTGGGCGAATGCTGGAATGTTAAACGCGCCGCTTGGCCTGCGCCTGGCATTGGTGGAAAAACTGGCGGCCATGCTCGATCCCGGTCATCTGGCGTTGACACAGATCGCACAGTATCTGGCGTTACTGCAAAAAAGGGATCTTCGCCCACAATCCGCTTTCCCGGAACTCCCGCAGCAAATTACTGCTTTATATGAGTGGTTTTCAGCCCGTTGTCACTGGAAGGAAAAAGCGTTAACACAGCGAGGGTTACTGGTGCAGGCGGGCGGACAGAGCGAGCAAATTTTTACTCGCTGGCGTGCCGGTGCTTATGATAGTTGGTCGCTGCCGGGACGTTGTTTCATCGTTCTGGAAGAACTGCGTTGGGGGGCATTTGGCGATGCCTGCCGTCTGGGAAGTCCGCAAGCGGCAGCGTTGTTGCTTGATGATTTGCGCGTGAAAGCGACGCAATATCTGGCTGAAAGTATCAACGCGGCACCGACTACTCGTCATTATTACCACCAGTGGTTCACATCATCTACAGCTCTAAGCGGTGGGGAACATGCTGACTTTTTAGGTTGGTTGGGTAAGTGGTCCGATGCAGATAAACAGCCCGTTTGCTGGTCGGTGACCCAACGTTGGCAAACTGTCGCGGTAGGGATGCCACGGCTCTGTTCAGCACAACGTCTGGTGGAGGCCATGGTCGAGGAAATTTTCTCTGTAAATTGTGTGTAAATAATTAGTTACATTGATGGGTGTTTAACGAAATCCATGTGTGAAGTTGATCACAAATTTAAACGCTGGTAGGGTAAAAAGGTCATTAACTGCCCAATTCAGGCGTCAACTGGTTTGGTTGTACAATTCTTAATCGGAACGTGTAAGTAAACCCGCTACGCTTGTTACAGAGATTGCACCCTGCAATTCCCGCTTCCCTTTTGCGGGCGCCATGTTATTTGCCTGACGTGTGCGGAAATGGGCTTACTCTGCGAGGAAAGCTATGCTGAAAAGGAAAAAAGTAAAACCGATTACCCTTCGTGACGTCACTATTATTGATGACGGTAAACTGCGCAAAGCCATTACCGCAGCATCGCTGGGTAATGCAATGGAATGGTTCGATTTTGGTGTTTATGGTTTTGTTGCCTACGCATTAGGTAAGGTCTTTTTCCCGGGGGCTGACCCCAGCGTGCAGATGGTTGCTGCACTTGCCACCTTCTCCGTTCCCTTTCTGATTCGACCGCTTGGCGGGCTCTTCTTCGGTATGTTGGGCGATAAATATGGTCGCCAGAAGATCCTTGCGATCACCATTGTGATTATGTCGATCAGTACGTTCTGTATTGGCTTAATACCGTCCTACGCCTCTATTGGTATTTGGGCACCGATTCTGTTGTTGATCTGTAAGATGGCGCAAGGATTCTCGGTAGGGGGCGAATATACCGGGGCGTCGATATTTGTTGCGGAATACTCCCCTGACCGTAAACGCGGCTTTATGGGCAGTTGGCTGGATTTCGGCTCTATTGCCGGGTTTGTGCTGGGTGCGGGCGTGGTGGTGTTAATTTCGACCATCGTCGGTGAAGAAAACTTCCTCGACTGGGGCTGGCGTATTCCGTTCTTTATCGCTCTGCCTTTAGGGATTATCGGGCTTTACTTGCGCCATGCGCTGGAAGAGACGCCGGCTTTCCAGCAACATGTTGAGAAACTGGAGCAGGGCGACCGGGAAGGTCTGCAGGATGGTCCGAAAGTCTCGTTTAAAGAGATTGCTACCAAACACTGGCGCAGTCTGTTGACGTGTATTGGCCTGGTGATTGCCACCAACGTCACTTACTACATGCTGCTGACC
The DNA here is from genome assembly GCF_963883145.1 of Escherichia sp. E4385. Lineage (NCBI taxonomy): Bacteria > Pseudomonadati > Pseudomonadota > Gammaproteobacteria > Enterobacterales > Enterobacteriaceae > Escherichia > Escherichia sp. E4385. The sequence goes on along the minus strand of NZ_CAWOOJ010000002.1, from coordinate 532,065 downwards.
TATATGCCGAGTTATTTGTCGCATAACCTGCACTACTCCGAAGACCACGGAGTGCTGATTATTATCGCCATTATGATTGGTATGCTGTTTGTGCAACCGGTGATGGGGCTGCTTAGTGACCGTTTTGGCCGTCGTCCGTTTGTGATCCTCGGCAGTGTTGCGCTGTTTGCGCTGGCGATCCCGGCGTTCATCCTGATTAACAGTAATATCATCGGCCTGATTTTCGCCGGGTTGTTGATGCTGGCAGTGATCCTTAACTGCTTTACGGGTGTTATGGCCTCAACGCTGCCAGCGATGTTCCCGACGCATATCCGTTACAGTGCACTGGCGGCGGCATTTAATATTTCGGTGCTGATTGCTGGTCTGACGCCAACACTGGCGGCCTGGCTGGTCGAAAGCTCGCAGAATCTGATGATGCCTGCCTATTACCTGATGGTCGTGGCGGTGGTTGGTTTAATCACCGGCGTAACCATGAAAGAGACGGCGAATCAGCCATTGAAAGGTGCGACGCCAGCGGCGTCAGATTTACAGGAAGCGAAGGAAATTCTTGTTGAGCATTACGATAATATTGAGCAAAAAATCGAGGATATTGACCACGAGATTGCCGATTTGCAGGCGAAACGTTCTCGCCTGGTGCAGCAACATCCGCGTATTGATGAGTAATCTGAAATGGATGGCCTGATGCGACGCTGTCTTATCAGGCCTACAACCGAACTCTTAAGGTTCACTTAATCTCTGGCGCGCATACTCTCCTCCAGGTTAACGGAGGAGAGTGCAATGAAAAACCGTATTTATGAACGTTTAACTACCGTGTTCAGCGTGCTGGTAGTCAGCAGCTTTCTCTATATCTGGTTTGCCACGTACTGATCTTTCTTCAGCCGTACCCAGGCACGCGTGCCGGAGGTTTCTTCCCGGTTTTGCAGGAAAAACTGCCCGTGATGCAACTGCGTGATGCGGCTGACAATACTTAATCCCAGACCAATTCCTCCATAACGGCTGTCCATTCGTACAAACGCTTTGCTTAACTCCCCGCATTTACTCTCATCAATACCTGGCCCTTCATCTTCAACCGCCATTACCGCACCGCCATCTTCTTGCAGCTTAATCATAATGTTGCTGCCTTGTGGGCTGTAACGATGGGCGTTTTCTACCAGGTTTCGCAATAACATCCGCAGCAGGGTTGCATCACCCTGAACGGTGATGTCGGCGGCGCTCTCTGGCAACAGCAAGGTTTGCTGACGCTGGTCGAGCATGGTACTTAACTCGTCATACGAGGGCAGAATCACATCTTCCAGCAGTTTTACATGCTGATAATTACCGGATGAAAATGACTGACCCGCACGCGCCAGTTGTAACAACTGGGAGACGCTCTCCATCATCTGATCAAGCCGCGCCACTAACGGCGCTACATCAATGTGATGCGTTTTCGCCAGCAACTCCAGATGCAAACGTACCCCCGCCAGCGGCGTTCGCAGTTCGTGAGCGACGTCAGCGGTAAACAAGCGTTCGTTATCCAGCGTGCTGGTCAGGCGAGATACCAGATCGTTCAAAGCCGAAACCACCGATTCGATTTCGAGGGTGGCACTGTGAATGGCAATGGGCGTTAAGTTGTCGGCGGTGCGCGCTTCCAGCTCTTTTTGCAACTCCGCCAGCGGACGGGTGATGCGCCGTACCGCTTGATAGCAGATAAATAGCGTCAGGCTGACCATAAACACGCCGGGGACAATCAGGCTGGCGACCGCCTCGCGGATCTCACGCATGATGTGGCGATCGTTGTTGCGATTGTCGCGTAACGCCTGCTCAAATAGCTGAATCTGCTCGGTACTTTCATGCCATAGCCAGAAGACGCTGATCAGCTCAAACACCAGCAAAATGGCCCCGATGGTCAATATTAGCCGCTGGCGTAGCGATATTGGACGACGCAGAAAACGCATCAGATTCAATTAGTTCTCCTCATTTACGACCAGCATATAGCCAAAACCGCGTACGGTACGGATGCGCGACTTACCCACTTTATCGCGCAGGTTGTGGATATGTACTTCCAGGGTGTTAGTCGAGGGTTCGTTGTCCCAGTTATAGATGTCGTTGTAGAGAATTTCCCGATGCACGGGGCTGCCTGCCTTGAGCATCAACCGTGACAGCAGAGCATATTCTTTCGGCGTCAGAATCAGTTCTTCACCGCCCATCCATACCTGACGGCGACCCATATTCAGCGTCAGGTTGCCAACAATCAACTCGCTTTCGCCCTGATTATTATGGCGTCGCAGCAGGGCGCGAATGCGGGCGTGTAACTCTTCCAGCGCAAAAGGCTTCACCAGATAGTCGTCAGCCCCGACATCCAGCCCAGCGATTTTGTCGGTCAGAGTGTCGCGGGCGGTGAGGATCAGCACCGGCAGGGTGTATTTTTTCTGCCGGATGCGGGCGAGAAAATGCAGCCCGTCTTCGTCAGGTAAACCTAAATCCAGCACCACCAGACTGTAATGACCAGCTTCCAGGCTTTGTTCCGCCATCCGTGCGGTTGTGACGCCATCACAGGCGTAGCCTTCCGTTTGCGCCGCCAGAATCAATCCCTGCAATAACAGTGTATCGTCTTCAACAATTAGAATTTTCATTCAGTCGTTCTCCTGCAAGTTTGCAGAATATCATCCGCAGCCTGGTAATACTTCGTCTCAACACCGGTTAATCCCAACAGCGTTGAGAATAAATTGTCTTGTGAATAGTGCTGCGTTTGCGCCTGTTTTTGCAGGCAATTCTGGTCAACCTGATACCGCTTTTGATAATCCTCCGACAGCCACAGCAGCATTGGCACCTGTTTTTGGCTATCCGGGGCGATGGCATAAGGCAGGCCGTGCAGATAGATGCCATTTTCACCTAACGATTCACCGTGATCAGAAAGATAAACCAGGCTGGTGGTAAATTTATCCTGATGTTCTTTCAGCAGATTAATCGCTTTATCAACAATATAGTCGACGTAGACCAGCGTGTTGTCGTAAGTGTTCACCAGTTGTTCTTTCGAGCAGGTTTGGATCTCGTTGGTGTCGCAAGTAGGGGTAAATTTCCTGAACTGCGGCGGATAACGGTTGTAATAGGTCGGGCCGTGGCTGCCGATGGTGTGTAATACAATCACGCCATCTCCCTGCAGATTATTGATGTACTCTTCCAGCCCGTGGAACAGCACTTCGTCATAGCATTCGCCGTTGATGCACTGACCAGGCAAGTTCAGCGCAGTGACGTTCTGGTGAGGCACGCGGTCGCAGACGCCTTTGCAGCCGCCATCGTTGTCATTCCAAAGCACGTTGATACCCGCCCGCTGAATGATATCCAGCACGCCTTCCTGGTGTTGTGCCAGCTCTTCTTTGTAATGCTCGCGCGGCATATCCGAGAACATGCACGGTACAGAAACAGCCGTTGCTGTGCCGCAAGACGCAGTATTTGGGAAATAGACCACGTTATCTTTCGCCAGCCGCGGGTTAGTTTCACGCGGGTAGCCGTTGAGCGAGAAGTTTTCCGCCCGTGAAGTTTCACCGACGATCAAAATGGTCAGGTTTTTCCGATCTCCATTTTGCATTAACGGGTTGCGGCGAGCATCCTCACCAATGCGTACCAGCGGCAGATTCGCCAGTCGTTGATGAGAATACCATGACCAGCTGGCAACAATGCTGTTAGAGGGGCTTAAGGATTTCACCAGCTCTTTGTTGTTGCGAAACAGCGAGGCGTAGTCTTTATAAAACAGCGCGGCGACCAGCAGAATCAGCAGCACAGAAATCAGGATATTAGCCCCACGGAAAAGAACACTGCGCAGGCGCGAGTTGGCGGGTTTAATTTTAATCCAGCAGGCTATCAGCGCCGCAAGTACGCCGCTTAACCCCAGCGTTAATAACATTTGTGGTGTCATCAGCGCATAACTTTCTGCCGGAGTGGTATCAATAATATTGGCAATCATCGAGCGGTCGATGACGATGCCATAGGTCATGATGAAATATTGCGCCGACGCGCCGACCAGAATAAACAGGCACGCCAGCGGGCGATTAAGCCATAAGAAAGAGCCTAGTGTCAGAACAATATTCATCACACTAAACGCGACGACTGGCATTGATAAGAAAACCAGTACGTTATGCAGTGAATCCAGCGGTAACGCCTGTAATACCTGTTTAAAAAAGGCAATATTCAGGCAGATAGAGATATAAAAAGCAGCCAGCAATAGCCAGGCGAGTAAATTCAAAGAGGGTCTTTTTAGAAGGCGCTTCAACATCACGGTGTTTCCATCGAACAAAGTGCGCATATGTTCGCAAAGCAAAGTTAAGCCAACCTTAAGTTCTTAAGGTTGGCTTATGCGTTTGCTGGATTAAGGGGGACTTAATCTTTACTGGTCGGTGCATCTAAAGGATAGGGGTTTTTATGCATCCGGTTGTAGTTCAGCGTGTACATGGCTGTGATCACCATCAGAGTGACGAATGACCACATGACCTCTTTTGCGCCAGAACCGACCACCGCCCAGATACAGTAAAGGAAGGCGATAGTCGTGATGGTCACATACGCCGGACGCGTTTTGCCAAAGTGACCGTGACCTAAAAGCAGTAAAGCGGCACAGGTGTAAAGATAAGGCACGAGGGTAAAGATTACCGATACGGAGGACACCAGACCAAACTCTTTGGTGGCGTTTGGCGAGATGCTACTGAACTGGAAGATAGTCATCAGAATACCAACGATAATCAACCCGGCAACCGGAGTACCCGCTTTGTTAACGCGGGCAAAAATGGGGGGGAACAGGCCGTCATCGGCAGCCGCTTTCGCCGTTTGCCCGGCCAGTAGTGTCCAGCCGCCCAGCGAGCCTAAGCAACCTGCCGCTGCGCAGAAGGAGACAATGGCCCCAGCGGTATCACCCAGCGCCATCCGCGCTGCATCGCCAAAAGGTGAGGCGGAAACGCGCAGCGCGGCATTAGGGATCATCCCCATAATTGCCGTGGTCGAGAGTACATAGCAGACGGCGGCAATCAACACCCCGCCAATGGTGGCGATAGGCACGTTGCGTTTCGGGTTTTTCACTACGCCCGCCGCAACGGAAGCACTTTCTACCCCGATAAACGACCACAACGTGACGTTTAAGGTACTTTGAATCGCACCGAAAGTACCCTGACCACTCACGTTCCAGGCTGCCATATACGTTTCACTGTGGAACCAGAACCAGCCGAATACTGCAATCCCGACAATGGGGATCAGCGCCAGCACAGTGGCGACAGCCTGCACGCGGGTGATCATTTTTGGACCGACGATATTAAGCAGAACGAAGATCCACAGCACCACCACACAGGTGATGGTTAATACCAACGGATCTTTGAGGATAGGGAAGAAGTAGCTTAAATACCCCACGCCAATGACCACCATGGCAATATTGCCGATCCAGCAGGCCAGCCAGTAGAGAACGTTTGTTTGATACCCGAGGAAAGGGCCAAAGCAGCGGCGCGCGTAGGCATATGAACCGCCAGGGCTGGGATCAAGGAAAGACATTTTGGCGTAGACCATCGACAAAGCCAGCGCACCGATAATCGTCACCAACCAACCATATATGGCTATCCCGCCTGTCGAGGCTAGGTTTGCAGGTAACAGAAAAACACCTGACCCCATAATATTCCCCGACACCATCAGGGTGACGGGGATTAAGCCCACTTTGTGAGCGTCAGCATCCGAAGACATAATTAAACTCCTGCGAAGGCGAGCTTCGTGACAATAAATTACGTCATATCATACGCCTACACTCGCGCGTTGAATTATCCTCAACCGGGTTATCGCTGATGCTGTTATTAATATAGCTCTTCGTTCAGGTTATAAATCAGGCGACAGAACGTTCTCTGTGCTGGCTAACATAATGGAGAGGCGTCATACCATAGAAGTCTTTAAATACAGATATAAAATAGGAAGTGCTGTTGTAGCCGCAGGATTGTGATACCTGTGAGATATTTTTGCCGTCCATCATTAATTCATTTACGGCATAACGCATACGGCAGGTGGTGATTATTTGGCTATAACTGGTGTTTTCACTTTTCAGTTTTTTCTTTAACAGGCTGGGGCTTAGACATAAACAGCTGGCTACCATACTAAGATTCCAGTCTTTATGAATATCGCTTTCAATTATTTGATAAACGCTATCACTTACACAATTACGTAACATATACATCATAAGAGAAAGGAATTTTTTACTGTCGAGAAAGCGTGATAGCACAGTGAATAATAATGCACGAGTGCGCTCTTTTTCTGACTCTGTTTCAGCGGGCATCATGCTATGTTGAGCAGCGACGCGAAAGAGGTCCAGTGTCAGGCATGGTAAGGCCAGAACTGGGGTGGCGCTTCGTTGCCAGACGGGTATTTTTGAGAGATCTTTATTCAGAAAACGGAGGTAATCTTTGATGATGTTATGACTAATATGCGCAACCAAAGTGTTATTAAGTGAGGAGACATCAATAATATTATTTTCACAACTTAATAACGCCATGTGGTTAGCCTTCAGGCTTATAGGTTCTTTCCCATTCACCCTTAACCAGACATCTTTTTCAGTCAATAAAACAATACAAGGTTGGTCGCTGCAAATCCTCATACATGTGCTCCTGAATGCAAATAAAAGACCCGTTTTCGCCAGGAAGAGCGATACGGGGAAATGGTTATATAATTGTATGACGAATCAAAACATGCATAAAAATAACGTGTTTTACTAATATTACAAATTTTTATAGTAATTTCTCATGTACAAAAAATTTTACATGCTGAAAAAGTGTAAATAACAGGCAAAAAAAAGCGCGGGGTGGGGCCGCGCAAAAAGTATGACATTTTTGTTTGCAGCAATTTTTATGAAAACGTTGCCATACTCAAAAGGCCTCAGGCCAGGCGGCGTAATGTTATTTAAACAATTACGCCTTCAGCGGAATAGTGGTTACGCTTTCACACACATCACGTGGTAAATACCGTCAATAATTTCGGTACCTTCAGTTTCGTGTTCGAAACCAGGGAAATGATGATCCCAGGATTGTAGTGAGCGTAAATAGCTTACCTGCGGACTGTTTTTATCGCCGAAGTTTTCGCCAGAGAGCAGCATTGGGATTCCTGGCGGATACGGGATGACAGAGTTCGCCGCAATACGTCCCGGCAGGTTTTCAATGGATACCAGTTCGACGTTGTTATCGACAATCGCGTTGTAGGCTTCACGCGGGGTGATTTCAGCCACCGGCAGGCCAGAATAGGCTTCGTTCAACCGTGCGCCTGGGTTGTTTTCTTTCAGCCAGGCAAACATTTTGTCACCCAGATCGTGAATACCCATATTCGCGTAAGTGTCAGGATATTGTTCAGCAAGTTCTGGCATCACCTGCGCCAGCGGTGTATTAGCATCGTAGTGGCGTTTGAAAGAGCAAAGTGTGTTAACCAGAGTTCCCCATTTCCCTCGGGTTACGCCCATAGAGAACAGGAACATAATCTGGAAGTCAGTGGTGCGGGTTGGCACAATGCCGTGACGACCAAGCCAGGCGGTGACCAGTGCGGCAGGTACGCCAGTCTCTTCCAGTTCGCCGTCTTCTCCCATCCCCGGTGCGAGGATGCTGACTTTAATCGGGTCGAGCATGCTCCAGTTGTCCGGGATATCTTTAAAGCCGTGCCAGCTTTCGCCTGGGTGCATTACCCAGCAGTCCTGAACGGTGGTCAGCAGTTTGCTCGGCGCGTCGGCAAAGTCATAGGTTTTGCCAGTTTCCGGGTCGGTAACCACTTCTTTATTCCACGGTTTAAAGAACCAGTTTCCTTCGTCGGTAAATTCTTTATACAACCGCGCCATTGCCTGACGGAAATCGACCGCTTCGTCGATAACTTCCTGCGTCAGCGACAGGCCGCTGTTGCCGTCCATCATCGATACTGCCACATCGTTTGATGCGCAGATGGCATACAACGGGGAAGTGGTGGCATGCATCATGTATGCCTGATTAAAGCGGGAGAAGTTAATCGCTCCACGACCTTCACGCACATGAATGTAAGACGCCTGCGACAGCGCATTCAGCAGTTTGTGAGTGGAGTGGGTAGCAAAAACGGTTGGGCCGTTATGATCGCCCGGTTCACCGCGCATGGCATAGTGATCGGCATAGATCGGATTAAAGCGCGCATAGCCGTACCAGGCTTCGTCGAAGTGCAGACGATCGGAGGTTTTTTCTAACAGATCCTGTGCTTCTTTGGCGTTGTAGCATACGCCGTCGTAGGTGCAGTTGGTTACCACGCAGTAAGAGGGTTTTTGCCCAACTTTATCTTTGGTCAGCGGGCTTTCGCTGATTTTCTTCTGTAAAGTTTCAGGCTGCATTTCCTGCGGGTAGATTGGCCCGATAATGCCGTAGCGGTTGCGGCTTGGCACCATGTAGACCGGTTTCGCGCCAGTCAGCATTAAGCCTTGTTCGATGGATTTGTGGCAGTTACGGTCAACGACCACCACATCGTTATCGGTCATGCAAGCCTGCATGATAGTGCGGTTAGAGCCGGAAGTCCCGACGACGACCGACCAGGAGCGATCGGCACCAAATACGCGCGCGGCATATTTTTCGCTTTCGCCAAATGCGCCAGTATGGTCGAGTAAAGAACCGAGGGAAGTTCTTTCGATGCCCATGTCGGTACGGAACAGATTTTCACCATAATAGTCATGGTAGAAACGCCCGGCTGGCGTTTTGGTGAAGCCAACGCCGCCCTGGTGGCCCGGTGCGGCCCAGGAATACTCGTGGATGTCGCTATATTTCATCAGCGCGCTGAACAGTGGCGGCAACAGTTGCTGACGATAGCGGGTCATCGCGGCAACGGCGCGTCCGGCGATAAAGTCGGCGGTATCTTCCAGAATCCAGGCGAATTCATCGACAAGCTCCAGCAGGTCGCGATCTATTGCGGCGAGGGCTTTTTCCCGATCGCCCAACAGGAAGACCGGCACATTTTGCTGGCGTTCGTGAAGCTTACCGATCAATTCTCTGACGTTTTGATGTTCGTCCGGATGTTCCATTTGATAGCTGAACATCAGACAATCAATGGCCTCATTTGAAGAGAGAATGGCAAAGCCGTCATCAAATGAGGTTGATTTAATGACAGTGACATTTTGCTGGCTTAAGGCATTCGCCAGACGCTCAACGGCGTTACCGACCCAGGTGTCCTGATGGAGAAACTCGCTTTCAACAATTAATACTTTCATCATTGCTTACCCGGTTATGAAGGAATCTTCGTTGCGGGCAAGTATCTTCTGGGTATTTCAGGCTGTAAAGCGAGTAAAAAACAGTCGCTTTTGTTTTTTTATTTTTATAAACAAACAATTACATTGATTTCTAAAGTTGTTTTCACTGCTTATTATCGACAGCTAAACTATTTTTTTGGCTGATACTGATATCATCTTTATCCGGGAAGCGTCTGGCGGTGTTGTTGGCTAAGTTTGCGGTATTTTTGCGGCGACATGCCGACATATTTGCCGAACGTGCTGTAAAAGCGACTGCTCGAACGAAAGCCTGCTGTCAGGGCAATATCGAGAATACTTTTATCGGTATCGCTCAGTAATGCGCGAACGTGGTTGATGCGCATCGCCGTAATGTACTGTTTCATCGTCAATTGCATGACCCGCTGGAAGATCCCCATCGCATAGTTGGCGTTAAGTTTGACGTGCTCGGCCACGTCGTTGATGGTTAGCGCTTGATCATAGTTTTCTGCAATAAAGCCCAACATCTGGCTGACATAAAACTGTGCATGACGCGAGACGCTGTTTTTGTGCGTACGCGAGGTTTTATTGACCAGAACCGGCTCCCAGCCAGAGAGGCTAAATCGCTTGAGCATCAGGCCAATTTCATCAATAGCGAGTTGGCGAATTTGCTCGTTTGGGCTGTTGAGCTCCTGCTGCCAGCGACGCACTTCAAACGGACTAAGCTGCTGTGACGCCAGTGATTTGATCACCATACCGTGAGTGACGTGGTTTATAAGGTCTTTATCCAGCGGCCAGGAGAGAAACAGATGCATCGGCAGATTAAAAATTGCCATGCTCTGACAGGTTCCGGTATCTGTTAGCTGATGTGGCGTACAGGCCCAGAACAGCGTGATATGCCCCTGGTTGATCTTCACTTTTTCATTGTTGATCAGGTATTCCACATCGCCATCGAAAGGCACATTCACTTCGACCTGACCATGCCAGTGGCTGGTGGGCATGATATGCGGTGCGCGAAACTCAATCTCCATTCGCTGATATTCTGAATACAGTGATAGCGGGCTGCGGGTCTGCTTTTCATCGCTGCTACACATAAAGTTATCAGTATTCATGGATGGCTCTCTTTCCTGGATTATCAGAATTATGACATGAGTGGGGGAGGATGACTGCGAATGGGAGCACGGTTTTCACCCTCTTCCCAGAGGGACGCGGGGAGCGCCCGAGCATAAGGAGGCTGAAATCTCTGCTTTTTAGCTAATTTATTCTCATAAACTCAGATTTACTGATGCTTCACTCAGAATCTGAGTTTATGGGAATGCTCGACGGGGAAGCCGGAGGTTTTCTGTGGTATCGCCTGCCATGATGAAGACATTCAAGCAAGCCTGGAGATCTGAATGATGTCTGCACCCAAAATTACATTTATCGGCGCTGGTTCGACAATTTTCGTTAAAAATATTCTTGGTGATGTGTTTCACCGTGAGGCACTGAAAACGGCGCATATCGCTCTGATGGACATCGATCCCACACGGCTGGAAGAGTCGCACATCGTGGTGCGCAAGCTGATGGATTCAGCAGGAGCCAGCGGCAAAATCACCTGCCATAGCGAACAGAAAGAAGCCTTACAGGGCGCCGATTTTGTGGTGGTGGCGTTTCAGATTGGCGGTTATGAACCCTGCACAGTGACTGATTTTGAGGTCTGTAAGCGCCACGGTCTGGAACAAACCATTGCCGATACGTTGGGGCCTGGCGGCATTATGCGTGCGCTACGTACCATTCCGCACTTGTGGCAGATTTGCGAGGACATGACGGAAGTTTGCCCCGATGCCACCATGCTCAATTACGTTAACCCGATGGCGATGAATACCTGGGCGATGTATGCCCGCTATCCGAATATCAAACAGGTGGGGCTATGCCACTCGGTGCAGGGAACGGCGGAAGAGCTGGCCCGCGACCTGAATATCGATCCGTCCACGCTGCGTTATCGTTGCGCTGGTATCAACCATATGGCGTTCTACCTGGAGCTGGAGCGCAAAACCGCAGACGGCAGTTACGTGAATCTCTACCCGGAACTGCTGGCAGCGTATGACGCAGGCCAGGCACCGAAACCGAATATTCATGGCAATACTCGTTGCCAGAATATTGTGCGCTATGAAATGTTCAAAAAGCTGGGCTACTTCGTCACGGAGTCGTCAGAACATTTTGCCGAATATACGCCGTGGTTTATTAAGCCAGGTCGCGAGGATTTGATTGAGCGTTATAAAGTGCCGCTGGATGAGTACCCGAAACGCTGTGTTGAACAGTTGGCGAACTGGCATAAAGAGCTGGAGGAGTATAAGAACGCCTCCCGGATTGATATTAAACCGTCGCGGGAATATGCCAGCACGATTATGAACGCTATCTGGACCGGTGAGCCGAGTGTGATTTACGGCAATGTCCGTAACGATGGTTTGATTGATAACCTGCCACAAGGATGCTGCGTGGAAGTGGCCTGTCTGGTTGACGCCAATGGTATTCAGCCAACCAAAGTTGGTGCACTGCCTTCGCATCTGGCCGCCCTGATGCAAACCAACATCAACGTACAGACGCTGCTGACCGAAGCCATTCTCACCGAAAATCGTGACCGTGTTTACCACGCCGCAATGATGGACCCGCACACCGCCGCCGTGCTGGGCATTGACGAAATTTATGCCCTGGTTGACGACCTGATTACCACTCACGGCGACTGGCTACCTGGCTGGTTGCACCGCTAAGGTGTAATCGCTTCCGGCGCTCTGGTGATTAAGCCATAGCGCCGTAACTGGCGACAGTGAAGGCGAGTGAGCAATATCACTGTCGTTAATGCGCCAAGCAACGCACAGAACATATCGGATTGCGTGTCCCACTCGCCTTGCGTACCGAGAAAATCCTCCGCTCCCTGGCCCATCGCCAGCGCCGCCCACCACTCGATCAACTCATACATGGCGCTTATTGCCAGCGCTACGCAGCAGACCAGGAACGCCACCATTTTCCGTCCACGAACGTACATTCCGCGCACGAGAATTTCTCGTGCCACCAGTGCAGGCACCAGCCCCTGGAAAAAATGCCCCAGCTTGTCATACGGATTACGGCTCAACCCTAACCATTCCTGCACCTCAAAACCGATGGGAACTTTCGCGTAGGTGTACTGCCCGCCGACCATCAGGATGATGGCGTGAAAGAAAATGAGCGTATAGAGCAGCGGCGTTAACGGGTAACGTCTGGCGGTGGCAAGCAGTAGCGGCACGACAATAATCACCGGTGTTACTTCCATCAGCCAGGTGAGTTTGTCATGGGCCGAAATGCCGGTATAAATCAGGATTAACGTTAGCGCCAGTGCGCCGATGTTAAGAATTAACGGCTTGAGTGTGCGGGTCATGGTGAGTTCGCAAGTCAGGGAAAATACTGACTATTCACCAGCAAGCGTGAAATTACAATCGCAAAAGAGGTGGCCCAGGGGGATCACCTGGCAGCATGCTGCCAGGCGCTGGGCCGAAGAGGTTACTTAGTGCAGTTCGCGCACTGTTTGTTGACGATCTGCTGGAAGAAGTCGTTGCCTTTGTCATCGACCAGGATAAACGCCGGGAAATCTTCTACTTCGATTTTCCAGATTGCTTCCATACCCAGCTCCGGATAAGCAACGCATTCCAGATGCTTGATGCTCTGCTGTGCCAGTACCGCTGCCGGACCGCCGATGCTACCGAGGTAGAAGCCGCCGTGTTTATGACACGCGTCGGTAACCTGCTGACTGCGGTTACCTTTCGCCAGCATGATCATGCTGCCGCCGTGGGATTGCAGCAGATCCACGTAGGAGTCCATACGACCTGCGGTGGTTGGGCCAAGTGAACCAGAAGGATAACCGGCAGGGGTTTTCGCCGGACCCGCGTAGTAGATCGGGTGATCTTTGATGTACTGCGGTAGTTCTTTACCGGCGTCAATCAGCTCTTTCAGCTTGGCGTGTGCAATATCGCGACCCACGATAATGGTGCCGGTGAGCGACAAACGAGTGGAAACCGGATATTGCGAAAGCTGGGCGAGGATCTCTTTCATTGGGCGGTTGAGGTCAACTTTCACCGCTTCGCCTTCACCCGCCTGGCGCAGTTCTTCCGGAATGTACTGGCCTGGGTTGTGTTCCAGTTTTTCGATCCAGATACCTTCGCGGTTAATTTTCGCTTTGATGTTACGGTCAGCGGAACAGGACACGCCCATACCGACCGGGCAGGAAGCGCCGTGACGCGGCAGGCGGATTACGCGGATATCGTGAGCAAAATATTTACCGCCAAATTGCGCGCCGAGGCCGAGTTTCTGGGCTTCTTCCAGCAGTTCCTGTTCCAGCTGGACATCGCGGAACGCCTGACCGTGTTCGTTCCCTTCGGTCGGCAGTTCATCGTAATAGTGAGCGCTTGCTAACTTGACGGTTTTCAGGTTGGTTTCCGCAGACGTGCCGCCAATCACAAACGCGATATGGTACGGCGGGCAGGCTGCGGTCCCGAGGGTGCGCATTTTCTCGACGAGGAAGTTTTTCAGTTTACCCGGAGTCAGCAGGGCTTTAGTTTCCTGATAGAGATACGTTTTGTTGGCAGAACCGCCGCCTTTGGCGACGCAGAGGAATTTATATTCATCGCCATCTACCGCGTACAGGTCGATTTGCGCAGGCAGGTTAGTGCCAGTGTTGACCTCTTTGTACATGTCCAGCGGCGCGTTCTGTGAATAGCGCAGGTTATCTTCGATATAGGTGTTATAGACGCCTTTCGACAGCGCTTCTTCATCACCACCGCCGGTCCATACGCGCTGACCTTTTTTACCAACAATGATCGCGGTGCCAGTATCCTGGCAGGTCGGCAGCACGCCTTTGGCGGCGATTTCGGAGTTTCTCAAGAATTGCAGCGCCACGTACTTATCGTTCTCGCTGGCTTCTGGGTCGTGAAGAATAGAAGCAACCTGTTTCTGGTGTGCCGGGCGGAGCATAAAAGAGGCGTCGTGGAAGGCTTGCTGCGCCAGCAGGGTCAGGGCTTCTGGTTCCACTTTCAGGATGGTTTCGCCGTTGAATTCGGCAACGCTAACGTAATCGGAAGTGAGCAGATAGTATTCGGTGTTGTCTTTCCCCATCGGGAAAGGCGCCTGGTAGATAAATGGTTTGTTTGACATAGCTTCCAGCCTGTAACTCTGTATTTGTTATACGAAAATGGCGTGCCGCACAGCGACGGGCGGCACGCAAAGTGCATTTATAAGAACCCGTACATCGCGGCGAAGATCCAGCCAAAGACGCAAGATACGCTCACGCCAATCAACCCTGGCAGAATAAAGCTGTGGTTGATGACGAAGCGACCGATGTGGGTGGTGCCGGAACGGTCAAACTGAATCGCTGCCAGATCGCTCGGATAGGTCGGCAGGATATAATAACCGTAGCAAGCCGGTGCTGAAGCCACGATGTAAGCCGGGTCAACGCCAATCGCCAGTGCGACAGGAACAATCGCCGCCAGCGCCGCGGCCTGGGAGTTTACAAACTTGGAAACCAGCAGCAGAACAATGGCATAGGCCCACGGATACTCTTTCACCATTTCGCCCAGTACGCCCTGAATTTCAGACATATGCGCACCGAACATGGTTTCTGCCATCCATGCGATACCGTACACCGCCACGATGGCGATCATACCGGAACGGAAGACTTCGTTTTTTGAGATAGACGCGGGATTGGTTTTGGTCAGGATAATAATCAGCGCCCCGGTCAGCAGCATAAACATCTGAATAACCAAGACCATCGACAGCGGTTTGCCGCCGAAGGACGGACGCAGGTCCGAATCAGCACCGAGAAGTGCGACCACGGCAATTGCCCCGAGGAAGATCCACATTGCCAGCCAGTTGCTTTTCGGCAGTTTTTTATCCAGCAGCGTCGCGGTGTCACCGTAAACGTACTCACGGTTTTCCGGTACGGAGATGAATTTCTGGAACTCTTCGTCTTTATCCAGATCTTTACCGCGGAACCAGCTGAAGATACCGATCGCCAGGATACCGAGTAACGTCGATGGAATGGTGATTGCCAGCAGGTCGAGGAACTCAAGGTGACGACCATCAAAGGTAACGTTACCCAGCATCGCGACCAGTGACACTACCGCAACCGACACCGGACTGGCGATAATCCCCATCTGTGCACCGATAGAACTTGCCGCCATCGGACGTTCCGGACGGATATTGTTCTTAATTGCCACGTCGTAGATGATTGGCAGGATGGTGTAAACCACGTGACCTGTACCGCAAAGAATGGTCAGCGTACAGGTAACAAACGGCGCGACAATGGAGACATATTTCGGATTGCGGCGCAGCAGTTTCTCGGCAATTTGCAGCATGACGTCAAGGCCGCCCGAGGCTTGCAACGTGGCCGATGCCGCCACCACCGCGATGATAACCAGCATAACATCAACCGGTGGTTTACCTGGCTGAAGATGGAAGACGAATACCAGAATGACGAGGCCGATACCGCCTAATAAACCTAGCGCGATACCGCCCTTTCTGGCGCCATAGAACAGACATATCAATATTATGATAAGTTGGATAGTAAATAACATTTGTGAACCCTCGCGATAATCCCATTTAAATTTCTACTGAATAGAACGCAGTCTCGTTCTGTTTGTATGAACTTTTTTCAGAGCCTGACTAATATCCTTTTGGTCGTTACTGGCCTGAGTAATTACTTCACAGTGAATATTGGCTGATTCAGGCAGCAATAAATTAATACACTGTGATAAGCGACTTTTTCAGAGAAAAATACTCTCTGGCGATGGGGTTATAGTTTGTGCTGCGCAGATGTTAATAGTTTGTTTTCTACTATCTTATTGATATTTATTGGTATATTTTTTGTTCTAATGACGGTTATAGATTATTCTGATCTACCCATTTATGGGTAAAAATACACATAATGCGGGTGACATAATAGTTAATTAACTTTTGTTAGCGTTTTGAAATTAAAAACACTATTTATCCTAAAGAATATTAAATCGATGAAATGAGAAGGGGATAATTATATTTGATCTGGCACAAGTTTTACTGATGGACGATGTAACTTGTGCCAGTGCTCTTTTGCATTACTGCAATAATTGTTACTTGCGGATAACCAATGGTGCGTTATTGGCAATATTGTTTCAGCAAGGAGTAATGTTCCGCTTGAATACGGTAACGGTAAACCGGACGACCCGTGACGCCATAATGGATGCTGGTAAATAAGATGTGGCAGTTGACCAGCCAGATCAGGTACTTGCGGCAGGAAACGCGCGAGATGTTCACCTCGTTGGCCAACTCGTCGGTTGAAAACTCATAGTCCTGATGCGCGTCAATCCACTGGCACAGCGTGCGTAACGTCTGCGGCGTTAAGCCTTTTGGCAAGCGACGAGGATCCTGCTCGTTGGCGCTGCTGCCGTGGATTAGCTGATCCAGCTCGGCCTGGTCATAATACTGATGTTTTTCCAGCGCCATTTTCTTTTGTCGCCAGCCGGTGAGTGCCTCTTCAAAGCGTGATGCCTGGAAGGGTTTTATCAGGTAATCAACAACGCCGTAATGCAGCGAATCTTTAATCGTCGCGGCATCGGCGGCGGAAGAGATGACTATCACATCGCTTTTGCAGCGAGCGTTATGCAGTACCGGAAGTAAATCGAGCCCGTTCTCCTTCTGCATATAGATATCGAGCAATATCAGGTCAATAGACGTGTCGCTGTTGAAAATTATCTCTTTGGCTTTTTCCAGTGTCGAGGCCGTTCCGCAGCATTGAAAGCCCGGGATCTGCGCCACGTATCGGCGATTCAGCTCCGCCACCATTGCGTCGTCATCGATAATTAATACATTGATCATTTGCTCGACTTCTCCCCGTCCCAGGGTATCTGGACAAAAAATTGTGTGAAAATCCCGGGTTCCGATTCTACGGCGATACTGCCGTCGAGATTTTCTACCTGTTGTTTGACAAGAGCTAAACCGACGCCTCGTTCGCTTCCTTTTGTCGAGACACCTTTGTCAAAAATGTGATCGATTTTGTCGGGTGCGATCCCCGGTCCATCATCGTTAACTTCACAGTGCAGCCAGCCGTGACGGTAGTGCAATGTTACGCTAATTTCGCCTCCAGCTTCCGGCCCTAATGCCTCCAGCGCGTTTTCTATCAGATTTCCCAACGTGGTAATCAGCGTCGCGACCTGGTCTTCACTGCCGCTGTCGGGCAACTGGCTTTCGCTGTTTAAAATCAGCGTATGGCCTAAATCGGTCGCGCGGTTAATCTTGCTGATTAAAAAACCAGCGATAACCGGCGATTTGATCTTGCCCAACAGAGAGCCAATCTCTTCCTGATAGTTATTGGCTGTTTTGAGAATGTAATCTTCCAACTGCTTATAACTCTTCAGATGCAATAATCCGAGAATCACGTGCAATTTATTCATAAATTCGTGGGATCGTTCACGAAGTGCGTCAGCATAGTTGACTAGACCATCCAGTCGCTGCATCAGTTTACGTACTTCAGTTTTATCCCTGAAGGTTGAAATGGCACCGATGATAACGCCATTACTGCGCACCGGAACGGTGTTGATCAGTAATAGCCGATCTTTGACGGTAATCTCTTCGTCGCGGCGCGGCGTACCGTCGCGTAACACTTCCGAGACATCTACTACCTGTGACCACGAGTGGCTTAGCGTCGACAGTTTCTCATCGTCCTGCGACTTACGGTAATTCAGCAATTCTTGTGCGGCATCGTTGATCAGCGTGACTTCGCCGCGATCGTCCACGGCAACGACGCCTTCTTTGATAGACTGCAACATGGCCTGGCGTTGCTCGAACAGTGTGGATATTTCGTAGGGTTCCAGGCCGAAAAGGATTTTTTTCAGCACCTTAACCAGAATGCAGGTGCCGATGAGGCCGACCAGCATGCCAAATAACACCGACCAGATAATGCTCCAGCGACTGTCATTGATTTGTTGGGTCACGCGGCTTAATTCAAGGCCGATCGCCACCACGCCAATCTGTTTATTATTCTCATCATAGATGGGGGTAAATACGCGTAAAGCCTGCGCCAGAAAACCGCGATTGATAGCGACATTTTCTTCGCCATTCAGCGCTTTAAGGATGTCATCACCTTTAAATGGCTGACCAATACGCTGGGCTTCAGGATGCGAGTAGCGAAGACTTTGCATATCGGTAACGACAATAAATAGCAGATCGTTACGTTTGCGCACGGCTTCCGCGATGGCCTGGATCCCGCCCCCCTGCGGTTTTTTCTGCAAGCCCTGACGGATTTCCGGCGAATCGGCAAGGGTACGCGCTACCGCCAGCGCCTTGTTGGCCAGTCCGTCACGCGTCATATTACTGATTTGCGAGAAGTAAATCAGATGCACCACCAACAGCACCGAGAACAGCACCGCGCTGACCATTAAGATCACTGTGGTACTCAATTTCATCGGACGTTTGCGTAACTTGCGGTAGGGCAATGGATGTCTCATCAGCTTCCTTGTGTGACAAATTTCTTAAGCATTATCTCTGATGAGGCAGGTAATTCAAAGGGAGTAAGAATAATTGGCTATATAGGGGGAGAGACTCTGGAAACTGAAACTGCCGGTGCTGTATGAAGATTCCGGGCTATGCTTATTGCGAAAACCATACTGATGAGAGAGGGAAGGTCATGGATCAGGATCTACTGGACGGTGGTTATCGCTGCTATACCGGCGAAAAGATCGATGTCTATTTCAACACTGCAATATGTCAGCATTCTGGCAATTGCGTACGTGGCAACGGCAAGTTATTTAATCTCAAACGTAAGCCGTGGATCATGCCGGATGAAGTGGACGTCGCCACTGTAGTGAAAGTGATTGATACGTGCCCGAGCGGCGCACTGAAATACCGTCATAAATAAGCGAGGGAAAAATGGAAATACGTGAAGGTCACAATAAATTTTACATCAATGACGAACAGGGTAAGCAAATCGCTGAAATTGTCTTTGTGCCGACTGGAGAGAATTTAGCGATTATCGAACATACCGATGTTGATGAAAGCCTGAAAGGGCAAGGGATTGGTAAACAGTTGGTTGCGAAAGTCGTGGAAAAAATGCGTCGGGAAAAACGAAAAATTATCCCACTGTGCCCATTTGCGAAACACGAATTTGATAAAACGCGTGAGTATGATGATATTCGCAGTTGATGAGTAACGATATTTTTCATGCTCTGCGTAATGCGATGCAGGGGAGTATCTGAAGGGTCGGGGGATGCACAAAGAATGGTCAGAGAGAGCGTTTTCTTGTCCCAAGTCATCCCCTTTAGTGAGCAAAAAAAAAAGAATATCTCCTATATGAGAATCATCAATCGGGGTTAATAAACTTTGCATACCCAGGGCATTTAATATTGATAGGAGTCTTATTATGGAAGGTAAAAAAAAGTTCAATACTTATGTCGTTTCTTTTGATTATCCATCATCTTATTCCTCAGTTTTCTTAAGGTTAAGATCATTGATGCATGATATGAACTTCTCCTCTATAGTGGCTGATGAATATGGAATACCACGACAATTGAATGAGAATTCTTTCGCAATAACGACATCATTAGCCGCAAGTGAAATTGAAGATTTAATCAGGATCAAATGCTTAGACTTGCCAGATATTGATTTTGACCTCAACATTATGATAGTTGATGACTATTTCCGTCAGTTTTACAAATAGATGGAAGGGATAAGAAGATATTCAAAATGACACTATTCTATAAAATATTAATTTTTTATGTGATTGGTGTGAACATATCCTTTGTCATTATCTGGTTTATCTCACATGAGAAAACACATATTCGTTTACTTAGTGCATTCCTGGTAGGAATAACCTGGCCAATGAGTCTGCCTGTGGCATTACTTTTTTCTCTCTTTTAGGAGCTGTGGTTGAGTGGATCCGCTGGTTATCTTGAAACGAAGCGTCTCTCCTCAAAACTTGATTTGCGGAACGACGAACGAAGCAGTCGCCTGGCTGCTTCGTTCATTAAAGTGAAACTTATTTCTGTGGACGCATCGCCGGGAAGAGAATAACGTCGCGAATAGTATGACTGTTAGTAAACAGCATAATCATTCGGTCGATACCAATTCCCAGACCTGCGGTTGGCGGCAGACCATATTCCAGCGCAGTCACGTAATCTTCGTCGTAGAACATCGCTTCGTCGTCACCTGCAGCTTTGGCGTTAACCTGTTCCTGGAAACGTTCAGCCTGATCTTCTGCGTCGTTTAATTCGCTAAAACCATTACCGATTTCACGACCACCGATGAAGAATTCAAAACGGTCGGTGATTTCCGGGTTAACATCATTACGGCGCGCCAGCGGTGACACTTCTGCCGGATACTCAGTAATAAAGGTTGGCTGAATCAGATGTGCTTCTGCAACTTCATCAAAGATTTCGGTGACAATACGTCCCAGCCCCCAGCTTTTCTCTACTGTAATACCGATAGATTCAGCTAATGCTTTAGCGGCATCAAAATTATCCAGGTCGGCCATATCGGTTTCTGGACGATATTTTTTGATTGCTTCGCGCATGGTGAGTTTTTCAAACGGTTTGCCGAAATCAAACACATGCTCGCCATAAGTGACTTTAGTGGTACCCAGTACCTCTTGTGCCAGGGTGCGGAACAGTGACTCTGTCAGTTCAATCAAATCGTGGTAATCCGCATACGCCATGTAGAGTTCCATCATCGTGAACTCAGGATTATGACGAACAGAAATACCTTCATTACGGAAGTTACGGTTGATTTCGAATACCCGTTCAAAACCACCTACAACCAGACGTTTCAGATACAGCTCCGGCGCGATACGCAGATACATATCTAAATCCAGAGCATTATGATGGGTAATAAACGGGCGAGCAGATGCCCCACCTGGAATTACCTGCATCATCGGGGTTTCTACTTCCATAAAGCCGCGTGCGACCATGAACTGGCGGATAGCGGCCAGAATTTTTGAACGGACAACAAACGTTTGACGGGATTTATCGTTAGCGATGAGGTCCAGATAACGTTGACGATAACGGACTTCCTGATCCTGCAGACCATGGAATTTATCTGGTAAAGGACGTAGTGCTTTAGTCAGCAGGCGTAACTCAGTACAGTGAATGGAAAGCTCACCAGTTTGCGTCTTAAACAGCGTACCGCGGGCACCGATAATGTCACCCAGGTCCCATTTTTTAAACTGATCGTTATAAACACCTTCTGGCAGGCTATCTCGTGCAACGTACAGTTGAATACGGCCACCGACATCCTGCAATGTTACAAAGGAGGCTTTCCCCATGATTCGACGGGTCATCATTCGGCCAGCAATCGAGACTTCAATGTTTAAGGATTCCAGTTCCTGGTTATCCTTCGCATCAAACTCTTCGTGCAACTGGTCAGAAGTATGGTCGCGGCGAAAATCATTGGGAAACGCCACGCCTTGCTGACGCAGCGCTGCCAGTTTTTCGCGACGATTTCTCATTTCATCGTTAAAATCAATAGCCTCATTGGCTCCCTGTGTTTCTTGTTCAGACATTTTGGTTCCTCTTAATCCAGCTTTCAATTTAGCGTAGATAAAGAGACAGATCGGTACACTGTATTATCTGCCTCGACTATTAGTAACTCAGTTCATCTTATCTAAACCAACGCTTACCTCAAGTTGATATCACTAATAAATAACCATAAAAATGGTTTAAATATCTTATTAATCTGGGATTTGCTAGTGTGATTAACTGAAAGTAAATTGATTCATAACTAATTGTTTTTACGGAAGTTAATCGTTGCTTTCCTGTATCATATTCGTCGGAGTGCTAAACAGAAATCGGGTAGCAAAGGCCAATGCCACGATGATCGCGACACAAGCCAACGTCCACTCTCCCATCTGGGAAAAGAATCGCTGGTAAGCTGCAATTGCCATACCGCTAATTTGCGACTCTGTCGTCTGTTGTGCCACTACGCCTGCCAGCCAGTTGGCGACCGCGCCTGTTGCCAGCATATAAATACCGGTTAATACGCCAGACATTTTCAGACGCGTGATTTGCGCAATCGCCACCGGGTCAATAAAGAGTTCGGCAAAGCCCATTAGCGCCAGCCCGGATATCATCACACCCATTGACGCTTGACCGCCAGCCGCTGCATGTCGGGCATCAAATGCCAGCAACATAAAGCCACAAGCCATCAGCAGTAAGCCAAAGGCAAACTTCAGCCAGACGCGCAATGTTGAGTTGCCGTGGCTTTCTGGCGACGCCAGCCAGGCAAGTACAACTCCAGCGAGCATCACCGCAATTGCATTCACCGACTGGAATAGCGCAGTAGGTACTTCAATATTGAATGCCTGACGATTCACAAAGCGATCGATAAACAAGCTGATGGTACTGCCGCCCTGTTGTGCCAGTACCCAGAACAACGTCCCGACAAACATCAACAATACAATTTGCCAAAGAGCACGGCGGTGTTCGGGGAATTTGATCATCATGCGGGCAATGATTTGTGCAGCAATAAGGCAAACAATCGCCAGCAAATATCCGGACCAGTCGTTCTCCAGCAGCAGGGTAAAAAATACTGGGGCTAAACAGAGCATCACCACTAACCAGCTCCATACCGGTAAGGCAAACTTCACGCGAGTGAGCGCTTTTTTATCCATACTACGCGTGGACTGGAAATGACGATGACCGCTTAAGAAAATCAACAAACCGATAAACATGCCGCCACCCGCAAGGGCAAAGCCAACATGCCATCCATACCACTGAGCAGCCAGGCCGCAGGCGATGGGGGCTGCGATAGAACCGATATTGCCCGCAGCATACAGCAGCGAAAAACCGCCATCACGTCGATGATCGTTCTCGTCGTAGAGCTCGCCAAGCAAACAGCTGATGTTTGATTTGAATAAACCGTAGCCACAAATAATGATTGCCAGCGCCAGATACAGGCTAAAGGTTGAATTTGTATCAATGCCCAGCACCACATGGCCAAGGGTCATTAACAGCGCGCCGGCAATCACCGCAGTGCGGTTGCCGAGCAGGCGGTCGGCAAGCCAGCCGCCGAGAATAGGGGTAACGTAAACCAAAGAAGCGTATGCGCTGAACAGGCTGATGGCATGGTTATCATCAAAACCAAGCTGATGGGTGAGATAGAGAATGAGTAAGGCACGCATGCCGTAAAAACTGAAGTACTCCCAGATCTGGATCGCCACGATATAGTATATCGCGCGCGGCTGTGAGGGTGTTTTCATGTGTTCTCCTTATGAGCAAAAAAGGGAAGTGGCAAGCCACTTCCCTTGTACTAGCTAATTATTTTTTGCTTTCTTCTTTCAATACCTTAACGGTATAGCGGCCATCAGCCTGACGGTATGCACCGTGAATATCGGTTTCAAAGCCCGGATAGTGAGCGCCGATTTCACACAGCATCTGCAGGAACTCCAGAACCGGACGGCTTTCTTCGGTGATCATTTCACCCGGCATTACCAGAGGAACTCCCGGCGGATACGGAAGGATCATATTGGCGTTAATACGACCTACCATTTCGTCGAGGTAAACTTCTTCGGTCATACCGTGCAGCTCTTTCTGGAACGCAGCATACGGAGTCATTACCATTGTCGGCAGCACTTCAAATGCGCGATACATCAGATCCGGCAGATTGTGGTGAACAATCAGTTTGTGGATATTCTGAGCCAGTTCCTGAATACGCATGTTTTCATAGAATTCAGGATCTTCACGATACAGAGACGGCAGCATGTTTTTCACACGCAGGTTCAGGTCGAACGCACGTTTGAAGTCAGTCAGAGCACGCAGCAGGCTCAGTGCTTTGGTCTTATCAATACCGATGCTGAACAGGAACAGCAGGTTATACGGACCGGTCTTCTCAACAACGATGCCATGTTCGTCGAGGTATTTCGCCACGATGCTGGCCGGAATACCAAAGTCGCTCATGGTGCCGTCTTTTTCCATCCCCGGAGTCAGCAGAGTGACTTTGATCGGGTCAAGATACATGTGCTCGTTATCGATGTTTTTGAAGCCGTGCCAGGTGCTGTCAGAACGCAGCGGCCAGCATTCAGTAGTATCGATATGATCCGGCTGCCATACATCAAAGAACCAGCCATCAGATTCCGTTCTCAGACGTTTGATCTCTTTACGGAACTTGATCGCACGTTCAATGGAACCGTCGATCAGGCGTTTACCGGCATTACCTTTCATCATCGCCGCAGCGGTTTCAGTGGACGCCACGATACCGTAGTGCGGAGAAGTGGTGGTGTGCATCATGTAGGCTTCGTTAAAGGTTTCTTCGTTTACGTCACCTTTAACGTGGATCATGGAAGCCTGAGAGAACGCCGCCAGCAGTTTGTGAGTGGACTGGGTTTCGTAAATCACTTTCCCTTCGACACGGCCACCGCTCATACCGCATTTACCTTCGTAAATCGGTGAGAAGTTGGTGTAAGGCACCCACGCGGAGTCAAAGTGGATGGATTTCACATCCAGCGTTTTCTTAATGAAGTCGGTGTTGTACAGCAGACCATCATAGGTAGAGTTAGTAATTACGGCATGTACCGGCCAGGTCGCGTTTGGTGTTTCTTTCACGCGCTTAGCAATGGTAGCGTGCTGGAATTCACTCTGTGGGATACCGCCAAGAATACCGTAAGCGTTACGGGTCGGGCGGAAATAGATTGGCGTAACATCGCTCATCATCATCAGATGGGTCAGCGATTTGTGGCAGTTACGGTCAATCAGAATGGTGCTGCCTGCCGGAGCAGAGTACATACCAACAATTTTGTTCGCAGTGGAAGTACCGTTGGTCACCATGTAGCTGCGTTCTGCGTTAAAGACGCGAGCGATATACTGTTCTGCTTCTTTGTGTGGACCGCTGTGATCCAGCAGGGAACCCAGTTCAGATACTGAAATGGAAATATCAGATTTCATGGTGTTCGGACCAAAGAAATCATAGAACAGGCTACCTACCGGGCTTTTCTGGAATGCAGTACCGCCCATGTGACCAGGAGTACAGAAAGTATATTTACCTTCACGAACATATTTAAACAGCGCTTTGGTCAGCGGAGGCAGAATAGTGTTGATATATTCGTCAGTGGTCTGCTTGATCTTGTTAGCAATATCATCAGCAGCACCCAGCGCATATTCAAAGAAGCTAATCTGTAAACGCAGATCGTTCAGGCTTACATCGAGTGTGGAATATGTATTAGCGAACGCGTACAACGGCAGGTTCTCGTTCATTTTGCTAATTTCTTCGCACAACTCGAGATTATATTTATCCCAGTCAAAAATAACACCGCACAGACGCGCATTGTTTTCGATCAGTTTTAATAAGTCGTCACGGTCGTTCGGGTAAACAATCTGGAAGTTCAGACGTTCAAGCGCGCGATGAAGTTCACGGATGGGTTCTTCTTTAAAATAAACCCCCATGTGATTCAATATTGCAATAACGTTCATAGTCATATCTCCAGGTAAAAAAGGCCCCTCCCAACACATGGGACAAAATGAAAGGAGGAGCCTCGGAAAATACTTTTAATTAATGTGCGTTAGATGCTGTGTGGTTATCCATTGAGTGGCTCTGGCGCTCATGCATTTTGCGAGCGTAGAACATCAGGATAATCAGGCTGACGATGAAGGTACCTGCCAGCTCGAAGGAGCTTGCGCCCATCAGAGCGATGAAGCAGAACACGCAACCCAGTACAGAGCAGATCAGGCTGACAAAGTTGCGGATGTTAACGCCTTCAAAACGAATCAGGTCAACGCAAGAGTAGAAGTACGGCAGCATAGTCAGCAGTACTGCGATACCGGTCAGTTCACCGAACAGGTCAGATGCTTTACCACCGGCAGAGTTCATCAGAGTGATGAGGATCATCAGGGCAGTCATTTTCACTGCAGCCAGCAGCAGACCTTTTTTCGGAATACCGTTGCTGTCGACTTCACCATAAACTTTCGGGAAGTTACCGTCGTTAGCGGCACGTACACCTGCCTGGCCTACCAACATCATCCAGGAGCCCAGAGAAGTCAGGCACGCAAAGGCGGTGAATGCAGAAACCAGCGGCGCAGCCCAGTTACCGAGGATAGTTGAAGCACTGATTGCAAACGGAGCACCGGAAGCTGCCATTACAGAAGACGGATACATACCGGAAAGCACCTGAGTCGCAGCAATGTAAACAATACCTGCTAAACCAGTACCCAGCATGGTTGCCAGTGGAACGGTACGTTTCGGGTTTTTAACCATACCAGTACTTACAGCTGCGGATTCAACACCCACGAAGGCCCACAGGCAGAGCAGAATACTTTTAATGATCGCATGACCATCAGTGGTACCCGCAGTATTCCAGTTAGCTGCATAAGTTGCAGCATCAAACCAATGCCAGCCAACAATAGCAGTCATAACCACAGGAATAAGAACCAGCACCAGGCCAATAGTGGTTAAACGGCTTACCCAGGTACCGCCGAGCATATTTACAAAGGTAAATACCCAGACGATAGCAATACAGGCGATACCCGCCGGAACAGGATCATTTAATACTGGGAAGAAGGTGGAAAGATAAGATACAGCGGTAATACCAATCGCCAGGTTACCAATCCAGTTAGCATGGTAATAAAGAACACCTGTCTGAAAACCAAATGCAGGGGAAATTTCTCCAGCATAAGCAATTGGGCCACCTTGTTGCGGGTTCTTTGTTGCCAGTCGGGCATATACATAAGCCAGCGACATTGCACCAATAATAGAGATGATCCAACCCCAGATAGCAATACCACCGATACTTGCAAGGTTCGCAGGTAATAATGCAATACCGCTCCCCATCATATTACCGGCAACAACACCGGTACAGGCAAATAGCCCAATCTTCTTGGCAGAACTCATGCTCTTCTCCTAATTTCATTTTAGAATTTGGAGTCCGGGTCATGATGTATAACTATTTACTGACCAGACCAAACTGGCGACAAGACTACTCAAAAAAAAAGATTAATCCTAAAGATTAGGTGAAATAATACAAAAGTTTATGTCAGTGAGGATTTTAGCTCTTCATTAACAGATCAGAATCGCAAGTTGATATCATGAAAAGATAAACATTCAATATTTACAATGAATTACGAGAAAGTTGCTGGTTAAATTTATGTAATAAAAAATTATGCAGCAAATAAATTGCTGCAACATGTTATGTCAATAAATATACAAGCGTTTAACGCTAAAAATCCCCGCGAATGAATCAACCCAGGATTCGTTTATTCTGAAGCGAGAAATTTGTCGAGATAAGGAACAACATAAGAAACAGAAGTCTGGAATATGCCATTTTCAATCCAGTAAAGGGTGTTTGCTCCTGGGCGTAAATTAAAGGCGGTGAGATATGCATCAGCAGCTTCTCGGTTCATCCCCTTCATCTCATAAACTTTGCCAAGCAACACATAATTTAGCCAGGACATTTCAAGGTCAATGCCAGTATTTATCGCCTGATAAGATTCATCTGTTTTTCCTTTTGTCAGAGCACTGACCGCTTTTATTTGATAGAGAATGGCCAGATTATTCATTCCTGGCAGTGTAGCAATGTTATCAATTTCTGTGTTCAGTGCTGCTAATTGTTTTTCATCTAAAGGATGCTGAGAATGACGTACTATATCAACTAATGCTTTCTCTGCTCTCGCGTAGGTAAATTCGGGAGATGATTGAACAATCTCACCTAATAACTCACTGGCACGGTTCAATGATTTATCATCACCATGCATTAAATAATCATGTGCCTGATAAAAATTAGTTAATAACACACCACGATGAGGCAAAATTTGTTGGAGCATCTCCTGCATTCGTTGTGGCCACGGTTGATTTAACGCTTTTGACAAACTCTCCAGTAAATCATTTTGAATCGCCAGCTGATTGCCGTTAGTGATGACATAACGTTTATCCAGCATGGTCGAACCATCTGCATTGTCTACCAATTTCACCGACATAAAGCACTGTTGAGCGCGGTATTGGCGTTGATTAACAAACGCAATAGATAATGTTTTACCGGAACTGCTCGGTTCATCAATGTTGTAGTTGATTTTGTCATGAACCATAAAAGTGGAGAAGGTATTAAGTGACGTAGCCACCAAATCACCCACGCCTATCGCGTAAGAGAGCTGATACGGGGAAGTCCAGCTGTTACAACTCTTATTCACCATATTAATGTCAATATCGCGTGGATTGAGCAAAATACGCGATTTACTCATAGGAAGGCGCGTTTCAAGACTGGAAAACGCCACCAGTGCTACACAGATACCTAACGACAACAGGAAAAAAAACCATACCCAAAAGGTAGTGAATCGTTTGCTTTTAACTGGGGATTGTTCAGGTGGCGTTGCGGTGTTTTGAATGTTAAGACTGTGGGAAGGAGAATCTGTGTCAGGAATCGCCTCTGGTATAGGGGGAGGCGAAGATTGCATTATTTCTTCTCCCTCCTCTTCGCTGTACCAGATAACTGGCACCATTAATTTATAACCGCGCTTTGGTACAGTAGCGATATAGACAAGACTATCTTCATCATTATCTTTTAATGACTTACGCAGTTCTGAGATACTCTGCGTTACAACGTGATTGGTAACAATACTTCTCTTCCAGACATTATCGATAAGTTCATCTCTGCTAAGTACTTCGCCACTGTGTTGAGCAAAGAAAACCAGAAGATCGATTAGTCTCGGCTCAAGGGTAAGTTGACGCCCATTGCGACTAATTTGGTTTATGGACGGAGTAACAAGCCACTCGCCAACGCGAACTACAGGTTGTTGCATAATAAAAACTCATTCGAAAAGGGAATGGTGCAATGATAATTGCCATAACCTATTTTTACCATCTATAGATGGATGCGTTTACATATTACAGGTGAATGTGAGACGTTATTTTTACCACCCGTAAACCTCTTGATTACATCGCCTTACGAAATGACTTTAATGAGAATCAGAAGTAATTTGCCTTACCACCAAGATTGATTATCTTTGCCAAAGAAAACGTTCAGAAAATAATCCCCGGAAAATTGCCTGGAACGCTTACTATTTTAATGGATTGTTAGTCTTTGCATGATCAAACGGACTGATACATTTCTCTTTGTTCGCATCCAGGAAATCTCATCAGTCGGCGTTCTGTTTATGGATGCGTTACGCTCCTGATGACGTCATTTGACGTTCAACAGCATCACGGGGCCGCACGACATTTCGCGTCAGTCAGTGTCATAGCTCAGGGACAAATTTTCTCAAACAGGGGTATACCCGCAAAATACTAGTGATGTGGGGAGAATTTGGTTGAGTTTGGTGGGAGTGATTTGGAGGAAGAACGGTTAAATCGTCGCGTCCTGAAACGAAAAACGGACCTCCGTGGAGGTCCGTTCATATGAATTTGGTGCCCGGACTCGGAATCGAACCAAGGACACGGGGATTTTCAATCCCCTGCTCTACCGACTGAGCTATCCGGGCAACGGGGCGCATTAAACCGTAATCTGCACATCTCGTCAACCTAATTTCAGTAAAAGCGATTCAACTGCTTAAGATTGCGGCAAATCGCTTCTTTTCTGTGTTTCTGTCAGGTCAGTGCGCCACCCTGGCGGCAGCGGGCGAAGCGCAGGATATCTTCCGCCAGCCGATGTGCGGTGTCGACATCCGCCTGGCTACGATTCACCAGCATTCGGCTTAAACAACCTTCCAGCACCAGTTCCATCTGCTTTGCTACCATCGCCGGATCGTCCACTTCCAGCGTGGTTAACAGTTCGTGGGTAAAGTCGTAGGCCGCGCTTTTTTGCTGATCGGCCAATTGATGAATAGGGTGGCCAGGATCGGGATAAAACGTACAGGCAGCGATAAACAGACAGCCCGGATAGCGGTTGTTTTTAACGCACTCCGATAGCGCCTGATAACGTGCCAGCAGCTTTTGTTCGGCGGTTTGCGTTTCGTCCAGCATCAGCTGACGACGCCAGACATCTATCTGTTGGCTAAGATAGCGCAGGGCATCGTAGAGGATCGCCTCTTTGTCTGGCCAGAAACGGCGCAGCTCGTCCAGTGGATAATCCACACGTTCAGCAACCATCTCCAGCGTGGTGTTGGCAATCCCTTGTAATTCTAATAATTTCAGGGCTTCTCCCAGTACATCTTCACGTTGCACGCTATTTTCCTCCGTCTTTCCCACTGAAGTGTCGTTCACGGTTGGCGATCGCGCAAATGTGCGCTGAAGGTTTCTGCATCCATAAAGCCCGTGATGCGCGCTTGTGGATGCTCCTGGCCTTGTCCGTCAAA
This sequence comes from Escherichia sp. E4385, assembly GCF_963883145.1. Lineage (NCBI taxonomy): Bacteria > Pseudomonadati > Pseudomonadota > Gammaproteobacteria > Enterobacterales > Enterobacteriaceae > Escherichia > Escherichia sp. E4385. The sequence goes on along the minus strand of NZ_CAWOOJ010000002.1, from coordinate 501,642 downwards.
AAAGAGAATTGTCGGTAGGCCAAGGACATTTAGATGCTTTAACAGCGCCACATCTTGTGCGTCGTTGGCAGTGACGTTGGCCTGAAGTAAGACCGTGTCTGCTAACGCTTTTTGCACCTGCGGGTCGCTGAAGGTGTATTTCTCAAACTCTTTACAGGCGACGCACCAGTCGGCATAGAGATCTAACATCACCGGTTTGCCTTTGGCTTCAGCGAGTGCCTGATTTAACTCATCTACCGTTTTGATTTGTGTAAAGTTGAGATGCGCCTGAGTTTGCGCGGTATGCGTCGCGCCAAATGCCCAATCCTGGAGTGGGCGCACGCTAACCAATGCTGCCGCCAGCAGGATAATTTGCACAATACGCATCCAGCCGCGTTTGGCCTGTAAGCTGGTGATAAAGGCCCAGCCAAAGAACGCGACACCAAGCGCCGACCACAAGCGTAATCCCCAGACATCACCAACTACTCGCTCCAGCAGGAAGACCGGCAGTGCGAGGATCACAAAACCAAATGCGGTTTTGACCTGTTCCATCCACGGACCGCTTTTCGGTAGCAGACGGTTGCCAAAGACGGTAATTAGCATCAGCGGCAGGCCCATGCCCAGCGCATAGAGATAAAGCGTGCCGCCGCCCAGCCACATGTTCCCGCTTTGGGCGATATACAGCAGAATCGCGCTAAGCGGTGCGGTGGTGCATGGTGAACAGATCAGCCCGGCAATCGCCCCCATAACAAACACACCGCCGGGCGAGCCACCTTGTTGGCGATTGCTCATTAGCGTGAGGCGCGTTTGCAGCGAAGAGGGGAGTTGCAGGGTAAACAAGCCAAACATCGACATCGCCAGCAAGGTAAAGACAATAGCGAGGCCGATAAGTACGTAAGGATGCTGTAGCGCTGCCTGGAACTGTAATCCTGCGGCGGCAACCACCAGACCCAGCGCCGTGTAGGTGAGCGCCATCCCCTGCACATAAATAAAAGTCAGCAACAATGCTCTGGCGGTGGATAGCCGCTGTTTACCACCCAGCACGATACCGGAAATTAGAGGGTACATCGGCAGTACACATGGCGTGAAGGCGATACCGATACCAATCAACAACGCCCAGAGCGCGGAAAAGGGCAATTGCGCGACGGGGTGCTCTTGCTGCGGAACTGATGCAGACGGTGGCGTCGCGTTGTTGGTAACCACTTCGCTTAACGGAACGGTTTTGGTTTCTGGCGGATAACAAAAACCGGCGTCAGCACAGCCCTGGTAAGTGACTGTCAATGTCGCACCCGCACTTGCCTGGTTGATGGTCACAGGAAGCGTCAGCCGCTCGCGGTAAATCTCGCTTTTGCCGTAAAACTCATCTTCATGCCAGACGCCCTGGGGCAGCTGCACGTCGGCAATTTTCGCTTGTTCCGGCGTAATGCGGATCTGTTTACGGTAAAGATAGTAACCGTCTTTGATCTGCCAGCTCAGATTAAGCTCATGTTGGTTTTGCTGAAAATCAAAAGCAAAGGCTTGATCCGCGGGGACAAATTGTGAGCGTCCCGGCGCGTCGAATAATCCGGCAAAAACGGAAGTGCTGCAAAGTAGCAGGATCAGCGTAAAGATGCGTTGAGCCATGAGAGGTAATCTGTGTCTCCGTGTGTAACAGGTAAAACCAGAAGCTCCGGGGTTTGATACGGATGATGAGACTTCAGGCATTCCAGCAGTGCCTGCTGGTGAGATACGGTGGTTTTTAAAATCATCTGCACTTCGTATTCCTGTTCCAGTTTACCTTCCCAGTAATAGAGAGAGGTAGCGCCAGGAATCAAGGTTGCGCAGGCCGCCAGTTTTTCCGCCAACACTTTGGCGGCTAATTCCTGGGCCGTCGCTTCATCCGGCGCGGTGCACAACACCACGACGGACGCGGTATTCGAACTTTTTTCATCAAGCATAAACACCTCGCAAGAACAGATGGAACCGCAAGAGAGAGGTCACTATACAACGGACGGGGAAAGGATGTTAGTCGGCGGGAAAGAAAGCGGGGCGTGAACGCCCCGCGATTTGTCATTACAGCATCACGCTGCCCAGCAAGAAGCCGAAACAAACGGCCAGGGCAACACCCAGAGTACCTGGGATAAAGAACGGATGGTTGAAGACGAATTTACCGATACGAGTGGTACCCGTGTCATCCATCTGTACCGCAGCAACCAGCGTCGGGTAGGTCGGCAGAATGAACAGACCAGACACGGCTGCGAAAGAAGCTACAGCGGTCAGTGGAGAAACGTTCAGCGCCAGAGCCATCGGCATCAGTGCTTTTGCAGTTGCAGCCTGAGAGTACAGCAGAGCAGAAGCAAAGAAGAAGATAACAGCCAGCAGCCACGGATGGCCCTGAATGACTTCACCTGCGGTATCTTTGATCCAGTCGATGTTGTTGGAAACGAAAGTATCGCCCAGCCATGCAACACCCAGGATACAAATACAGGCGCTCATACCTGCTTTGAAGGTGCTGGAGTTGAGGATGTTGTCGGTGTCCACTTTACAAAGAACAGTGGTCAGGGTTGCAACGCTCAACATGATAATCAGGATCGCGTTAGTGGTGTTCATCAGCGGTTTTTCAACCAGGCCCATGCTCGGGCTGTTGATAATCGCATAGATAACCACGCCAACTACGCCCAGCAGGAATAGCCAGACGGATGCTTTCGCGCCTTGTTTGATTTCAATCTGTTTCTCACCGCGCAGTTCAACCAGACCTTCTTCCAGACGCTTGCGATAAATCGGATCGTCAGACAGTTTGGAGTTGAAAAGCATGGTTACCAGGAAGGACATCACCAGAACTGCCAGCAGGGTAGACGGGATGACCACAGAGAGCAGATGCAGGTAGCTGATGCCATGACCTTCCATCACGGAAGACATGTAAACCACCGCCGCAGAGATTGGCGATGCGGTGATCGCAATCTGCGCGGATACCACTGCAGTAGACAGCGGACGGCAAGGTTTAACGCCTTGTTCCTTCGCAACTTCAGCGATAACTGGCAGTGTCGCCAGAGAGATGTTGCCGGTACCAGCAAAGATGGTCAGGAAATAGGTTACGATCGGTGCAAGGATCGTGATGTATTTCGGGTTACGGCGCAGCAGCTTTTCTGTCTGGTGAACCAGATAGTCCAGACCGCCAGCAACCTGCATAGCAGAAATAGCAGCGATAACCGCCATGATAATGGAAATGACATCGAATGGGATGTTACCAGGCTTGACGCCGATAGCGGCAAGAACCAGCACCCCCAATCCACCTGCAAAACCAATACCAATTCCCCCTAATCTGGCGCCCAAGAAGATCGCCAGCAAAACGATGATGAGTTCTACAACTAGCATATTAGCCTTCCTTGTTTTTTAACAAGTTGATATCAGGTTGTTGTTTTTAAGTTACTACTCACAAGAAAAAAGGCACGTCGTCTGACGTGCCTCTTTTATTTGTACTACCCTGTACGATTACTGTTCGCTTTCATCAGTATAGCGTTTTGCTTTGTAAGCCGGATGCATCAGGTTCTGTACGGAGAAAATATCGTCTAGTTCTGCTTCAGTCAACAGACCGCGCTCCAGAACGACTTCACGTACGCTCTTGCCAGTTTCGGCACAGATTTTACCCACGATGTCACCGTTGTGGTGGCCGATGAATGGGTTCAGGTAAGTGACGATACCGATAGAGTTGTAAACGTAACCTTCGCACACTTCTTTGTTAGCAGTGATGCCGTTAACGCATTTTTCCAGCAGGTTGTAGCAAGCGTTGGTCAGAATGTGAACGGATTCAAACATGGCCTGGCCAATGACCGGCTCCATAACGTTCAGCTGCAGCTGACCCGCTTCTGCTGCCATGGTAACAGTGATGTCGTTACCGATGACTTTGAAGCAAACCTGGTTAACCACTTCCGGAACAACTGGGTTTACTTTAGCTGGCATGATGGAAGAGCCCGCCTGCAGTTCCGGCAGGTTGATCTCGTTCAGGCCGGCACGTGGGCCAGAAGAGAGCAAGCGCAGGTCGTTACAGATTTTGGACATCTTCACAGCCATGCGTTTCAGCGCGCCATGAACCATAACGTAAGCGCCGCAGTCAGAGGTCGCTTCGATCAGGTCTTCAGCAGGTACGCATGGGAAGCCAGTGACTTCAGCCAGTTTTTTCACTGCCAGCGGAGAGTACTCTTTCGGCGTGTTCAGGCCAGTACCGATTGCAGTTGCGCCGAGGTTAACTTCCAGCAGCAGTTCAGCGGTACGTTCGATGTTTTTCACTTCTTCTTTCAGCAGGATGCTGAAAGCGCGGAATTCCTGACCGAGGGTCATCGGTACTGCGTCCTGCAGCTGGGTACGACCCATTTTCAGGATGTCCTGGAATTCGACAGCTTTACGTTCAAAGCCTTCACGCAGTTGGTTAATAGCATCTACCAGTTTAATCAGAGAAGAGTAAACTGCGATGCGGAAACCGGTCGGGTAGGCGTCGTTAGTGGACTGACATTTGTTAACGTGGTCGTTCGGGTTCAGATACTGATATTCACCTTTCTGGTGACCCATCAGTTCCAGACCGATATTGGCCAGCACTTCGTTGGTGTTCATGTTTACGGAAGTACCTGCGCCGCCCTGGTAGACGTCTACCGGGAACTGATCCATGCATTTTCCGTTGTTCAGGACTTCATCACATGCGGCAATGATTGCATTCGCTACACTTTTAGGAATGGTTTGCAGCTCTTTGTTTGCCATAGCTGCAGCTTTTTTAACCATTACCATACCGCGAACAAATTCAGGAATATCGCTGATTTTGTTGTTGCTGATATAGAAGTTTTCAATCGCTCTCAGAGTGTGAACACCATAGTAGGCATCAGCTGGAACTTCCCTGGTACCCAACAGATCTTCTTCGATACGAATGTTGTTTGACATGTGAACCTTCTTTTTCAAGCTGCCAATGATTTGCTTTAAACACACAGAATATATGTGGTTTCGAATGTTTTTCGACCGACGATTATCCCCTGCATCAGTCGAATACCCGGGATCATATGCTGCTTGAGGATTTCTACCGTAATCTGGATCACTTTAAGTGTTGGTTTTTACCCCTTAATTATTAATTTGTGAAATAGATCACCGCTTTGGGATTACTACCAAAAATAGTTGCGCAAACATCTTGAAATTTTGCTAATGACCACAATATAAGCTGAACGCGATTCGCAACCCATTCAGGCGACCTGATTTAACTGGTTGCTATTACAGGAGAAACCTTTGCGCTGGTTACCTTTTATTGCCGTTTTCCTTTATGTCTATATTGAGATTTCAATCTTTATTCAGGTTGCTCATGTCCTTGGGGTATTGCTGACCCTCGTGCTGGTTATATTCACCTCAATTATTGGTATGTCACTGGTACGTAATCAGGGCTTTAAGAATTTTGTGCTGATGCAACAAAAAATGGCGGCGGGAGAAAACCCAGCGGCGGAAATGATTAAAAGTGTTTCGTTGATCATTGCCGGTTTGCTGCTTTTATTACCGGGCTTTTTCACCGATTTCCTCGGTCTTCTTCTTTTATTACCGCCAGTGCAAAAGCATCTGACAGTGAAGCTGATGCCGCATTTGCGCTTTTCCCGTATGCCGGGCGGTGGTTTTAGTGCCGGAACCGGTGGCGGTAATACTTTTGATGGTGAGTATCAGCGTAAGGATGATGACCGCGACCGCCTTGATCATAAAGACGATCGCCAGGATTAATGACGAAACGCCGGATTATGTGGTTATGCCATTTTCCGGCGTTTTTCGTTTTGGCAGAAATAGCCATAACCCCGCCAGCATGATCAGGGCATATAAACTTTTCCAGCCGACCATCGCCAGTAACAGAACACATAACAGCCCGCCAATTACCGCCAGTAGTCGATAACGTCCTTGCAATAATTTACAGCCTGCCAGCATGCATAACAGGTAAATCATAATAAAGATGCCATTGGCATAGATGATAAGTGCGTCCAGATTGATCTCTAACATATGGATCGCCAACGTGCTCACCACGCAACAGCCGAGCACGGCATTAAGGGCATTAGTCGGGATATGGCGAGAAGAGAGGCGTGCCAGGTAGTGGTCAGGATTGTGTTGCGCCTGCGACCAGACTAATCGGGCGAAGCTCTGTATATAAATGTTGAGACTGGCAAAGCAGGCCAGATAGCCAATTACGCAGGCAATCCACAATGCTCCTACACCGAACAGCTGCACCACAATTTTTGGAAGCGATGCTGCCGCCGCCATTTTTTCACCATAGGCGTCGAAGCGTAATACCACCACCGTACAGCTCCAATAGACTAATCCTGCCAGCAACAGACCAATCATCAGAGCGCGGGGAAAATCACGCTCTGGATTTTTAAATTCCGAGGCGAGATGGGCAAATGCCTCCAGACCGACAAAGCACCAGAACATCACCGATAACGCAGCAAACAGCCCGGAAAGTTCGATATCACCAGGCGCAGGGAAGTGGATATTCGCAGGTTTGATATCGCCCGCCCACCAGATAGCGACAATCAGCGCGACGATAAGCCCGGCAATAACCGTTTGTAGATTAGCACTGGAACTGGCACCGCGAGTACCGATGTACCACACCAGTGCCAGCGTACCAAGTTCTGCTAACAACAGTTGCCAACTATGCCAGCCAAACATTGCCTGGCCAAAGCCGGCGGCAATTTGTAGTGCAGCGGGCAGGCCCACGGGAATGACCGATAAAAATAGCCAGCCAGTGACTCGCTCAAGCCGCGAGCCAAACGCCATACCAACGAAGTGCGCGACGCCGCCCGCACTGGGATAGTGGCGTCCCAGCAGCGCAAAGACGATTGCAATCGGGAACACCAAGATAATCAAAACGGGCCAGGCCCACAGGCTGGTATTGCCCGCTAGCAGGGCGGCTAATGCGGGAACGGCAAACACACCCGTGCCTAATAATGAGGTTGATAACAGGCCGATCCCCTGGGCTAATCCCAGTTCTTGTTTGAGTCCACTCATGGGTTAATGTCCAATTGTGCCCAAATTTTGGGCAACTGCGCAGGATTTCGATGGTAGCACAATCAGATTCGCGTATGGCGGCGATGGAGAAATTGCGATGAAATGTGATGTGAATCAGGATTTTTACCCGATTTTGTACTGATCAGAATTTTTTTTCATTTGCCCCCTTGAAGGGGGAGAAGCCCATCCCCATTTCACTGGTCACCAGCCGGGAAACCACGTAAGGTCCGGCGTCACCCATAACAGATACGGACTTTCTCAAAGGAGAGTTATCAATGAATATTCGTCCATTGCATGATCGCGTGATCGTCAAGCGTAAAGAAGTTGAAACTAAATCTGCTGGCGGCATCGTTCTGACCGGCTCTGCAGCGGCTAAATCTACCCGTGGCGAAGTGCTGGCTGTTGGCAATGGCCGTATCCTTGAAAATGGCGAAGTGAAGCCGCTGGATGTGAAAGTTGGCGACATCGTAATTTTCAATGATGGCTACGGTGTGAAGTCTGAGAAGATCGACAATGAAGAAGTGTTGATCATGTCCGAAAGCGACATTCTGGCAATTGTTGAAGCGTAATCCGCGCACGACACTGAACATACGAATTTAAGGAATAAAGATAATGGCAGCTAAAGACGTAAAATTCGGTAACGACGCTCGTGTGAAAATGCTGCGCGGCGTAAACGTACTGGCAGATGCAGTGAAAGTTACCCTCGGTCCGAAAGGCCGTAACGTAGTTCTGGATAAATCTTTCGGTGCACCGACCATCACCAAAGATGGTGTTTCCGTTGCTCGTGAAATCGAACTGGAAGACAAGTTCGAAAACATGGGTGCGCAGATGGTGAAAGAAGTTGCCTCTAAAGCGAACGACACTGCAGGCGACGGTACCACCACCGCAACCGTACTGGCTCAGGCTATCATCACTGAAGGTCTGAAAGCTGTTGCTGCGGGCATGAACCCGATGGACCTGAAACGTGGTATCGACAAAGCCGTTACTGCTGCAGTTGAAGAACTGAAAGCGCTGTCCGTACCGTGCTCCGACTCTAAAGCGATTGCTCAGGTTGGTACTATCTCCGCTAACTCCGACGAAACCGTAGGTAAACTGATCGCTGAAGCGATGGACAAAGTCGGTAAAGAAGGCGTTATCACCGTTGAAGACGGTACTGGTCTGCAGGACGAACTGGACGTGGTTGAAGGTATGCAGTTCGACCGTGGCTACCTGTCTCCTTACTTCATCAACAAGCCGGAAACTGGCGCAGTAGAACTGGAAAGCCCGTTCATCCTGCTGGCTGACAAGAAAATCTCCAACATCCGCGAAATGCTGCCGGTTCTGGAAGCCGTTGCAAAAGCAGGCAAACCGCTGCTGATCATCGCTGAAGATGTTGAAGGCGAAGCGCTGGCAACTCTGGTTGTTAACACCATGCGTGGCATTGTGAAAGTCGCTGCGGTTAAAGCTCCGGGCTTCGGCGATCGCCGTAAAGCTATGCTGCAGGATATCGCAACCCTGACTGGCGGTACCGTAATCTCTGAAGAGATTGGTATGGAGCTGGAAAAAGCAACCCTGGAAGACCTGGGTCAGGCTAAACGTGTTGTGATCAACAAAGACACCACCACCATCATCGATGGCGTGGGTGAAGAAGCTGCGATTCAGGGCCGTGTTGCTCAGATCCGCCAGCAGATTGAAGAAGCAACTTCTGACTACGACCGTGAAAAACTGCAGGAGCGCGTAGCGAAACTGGCAGGCGGCGTTGCAGTTATCAAAGTTGGTGCTGCTACCGAAGTTGAAATGAAAGAGAAAAAAGCACGCGTTGAAGACGCCCTGCACGCGACCCGTGCTGCGGTAGAAGAAGGCGTGGTTGCTGGTGGTGGTGTTGCGCTGATCCGCGTAGCGTCTAAACTGGCTGACCTGCGTGGTCAGAACGAAGAGCAGAACGTGGGTATCAAAGTTGCACTGCGTGCAATGGAAGCTCCGCTGCGTCAGATCGTACTGAACTGCGGTGAAGAACCGTCTGTTGTTGCTAACACCGTTAAAGCTGGCGACGGCAACTACGGCTACAACGCAGCAACCGAAGAATACGGCAACATGATCGACATGGGTATCCTGGATCCAACCAAAGTAACTCGTTCTGCTCTGCAGTACGCAGCTTCTGTGGCTGGCCTGATGATCACCACCGAGTGCATGGTTACCGACCTGCCGAAAAACGATGCAGCTGACTTAGGCGCTGCTGGCGGTATGGGCGGCATGGGTGGCATGGGCGGCATGATGTAATTGCCCTGCACCTCGCAGAAATAAAGAAACCCCCGGGCAGAAATGTCTGGGGGTTTTTCTTTTGGTCATCTTTCTAGTATAAGATTCAGACACGGACGACGCGAGTTGCGTCCAGCTCATTGATTATGGGGAATAACATGCACGTAAAATACTTAGCAGGGATTGTCGGTGCCGCGCTACTGATGGCGGGTTGTAGCTCCAGCAACGAATTGAGCGCTGCCGGACAGAGCGTTCGCATCGTGGACGAGCAACCAGGTGCAGAGTGCCAGCTTATTGGTACTGCTACCGGTAAGCAAAGTAACTGGCTTTCCGGGCAACACGGTGAAGAGGGCGGTTCTATGCGTGGTGCGGCAAACGATCTGCGCAACCAGGCGGCAGCAATGGGCGGTAACGTGATTTATGGTATCAGCAGCCCGTCGCAGGGCATGTTGTCCAGCTTTGTCCCGACTGACAGCCAGATTATCGGTCAGGTATATAAGTGCCCGAACTGATGGGATCCTGAGGCTGGGTGACAAACGTATAATTGCCAGATGCGCTTCGCTTATCAGGCCCACATCAGGCATTGCAACTGATTGAATGCTTGAGAATTTGTAGGCCGGATAAGGCGTTTACGCCGCATCCGGCATGATCAACGATCACATTATCAGTCATTTCAGGCTGGATGGCTCCAGCCTCGCATTAGCAAAGATGGGATTATTTCGCCTGTGGTGCAGTTTTGCTGATGGATTGAACGCGTAGGTGATGCAGTGCGCGTAGGCATTGATCCTGGGTCAGTGGTTGGGCGTTATTGGCTGCCATAGTACGAACGTAGACCTGACACGGCACACCCGCGAGTTTTTTCAGTCGAGGACTGAAATCAAGCATCCGGCGAGTGATAGCCTCCACTTCTTTACCCGCTGTTGCTTCACGCGTTTTTACTACTGCTCCGCTAAATTGCTCTTTGCCACCTTCATCTTTAAAGCGATAAAGTACGGCCAGATAATGACTAAACAGATTATGTTTCCATTCTGGTTGGGAATAGGTGTCATATTCCAGATTACCATCATCCTGGCAGTCGACATCATATAACGGCAGGAAATCTAACAACGATGTAATACGTAACGCCAGTTCACGCATTTCTGCATTATTAATTGCATGAATGATTGCTCGCGCCAGCATTTCAATCTGCAACTCATTGACCACTAATTCGCATTTGCTGCCATCATGTAGCGTTAATGCGAAATTAAGATTTTCGCCCTGATTATCGGTAAGCTCCAGCGCGTTAACCCGGCGATTAATATCGGCATTTTTAAGCTCATCAACCAGAATTTCCGGGATATTTTCTGCCATTTTCTTAATGACTTTATCGCGAGCTTGCTCATACAGAAGGCGTGCATCAGCACCCAGTTTATGCTTTTGATGCAGACGACTTTCCAGCGCAATCAGAAGGTCGCGCAGTTCCATCACAGACATAAAGAACAATGATTCTTTATTGCGAGGCTCTTTAATTTTCAGCGCCAGTGCAATGAAATTATTACTCTTGCGAATAACACCGGTATTAACACCCTTGATGCTTATGGCCATGTAGGTTCTCCCTAACCATTTCTCAATTAAATAATTAATTTTAATTTATAAGCCAGATAAATGGGCTTGGTAGTAATAGTTGTTAAAATAACATAAATAGCCGTGCTCACTCTATATAAACAAAAAAGAAAGGTTAATTATTGGTGTTGGCTATATAAAGAGTAAAAATAGCAATGTATATGAATAATTAAAGGTTATGCAACGGGCAAAGATTAAACTTCCCTGTAAAATGACAGGTCGCTGTACTGCGTTTGTTGCTCTTGCCGGATGCGGCGTAAACGCCTTATCCGGCCTATAGTTCATTGAAAATTCATTCAATTTCAATGCACGATGTAGGCCTGATAAGCGTAGCGCATCAGGCAATTTTAATGTTTAACTTCCCTGTTTAATCAGTTACTGCTGGCGTAGCTGGAGATCCAGCGGCGTTTTGCTGGGTTCGCCACCAATCTCGCGCGCCAGTTTTGGCACCAGATATCCCGATACTAACGTCAGCAACTCACGCATAATCTGCCGCGCTTCATCATCGCTCACCATGAAATGCGCCGCGCCCTGCACTTTATCGAGCACATGCAGGTAATAGGGCATCACACCGGCGTCAAACAGTGCATTACTCAGATTTGCCAGAGTTTGCGCGTTATCGTTCACGCCACGTAACAGAACGCTTTGGTTAAGCAGGGTGACGCCGACACGGCGCAATTTAGCCATCGCCTGACGAAACGTTTCATCTACCTCATTGGCATGGTTGATGTGATTCACCAGCAAGATTTGCAGCGTAGAACGGGCAAAGCGTTCAACCAGCGCCTCGGTGATGCGTGCCGGGATCACAATCGGCAGACGGCTGTGAATCCGCAGACGTTTGATATGTGGGATGGCTTCCAGTTGCGTTAATAACCAGTCCAGTTCGTGATCTTTCGCCATCAGCGGATCGCCGCCGGAGAAAATAATCTCGTCCAGTTCCGGATGCGCAGCAACATACTCAAGTGCCGTCTTCCAGTTTCGCTTGTTGCCCTGATTTTCGGCATACGGGAAGTGGCGACGGAAGCAATAGCGGCAATTTACCGCGCAGCCGCCTTTGACCAGCAATAGCGCCCGGTTGTGGTATTTATGCAACAAACCAGGCACTACGCTGTGCTGTTCTTCCAGCGGGTCGGTGGAGAATCCGGGCGCGACGACAAACTCATCTTGCGAGGTAAGTACCTGACGCAAAAGTGGATCGTTTGGATTGCCTTTCTCCATGCGATCGATAAATGAGCGGGGCACGCGCAGGGCAAACAGCTTTTTGGCGCTGCGTCCGGCCAACAGTTTTTCGTCCGCGTCTATATTCAAAAGACGCAGAAGTTCATCAGGATCGGTCACAACATCGGCAAGTTGCGCTAACCAATCTTCTCTGGATGGGGTATTTAGGGTTACAATATGCGCCATTTTGTGGCTTAGCTACCAATTAATAAATTTCAGAGGGCCTTATGGCAACGTACTATAGCAACGATTTTCGTGCTGGTCTTAAAATCATGTTAGATGGCGAACCTTACGCGGTTGAAGCCAGTGAATTCGTGAAACCGGGTAAAGGTCAGGCATTCGCTCGCGTTAAACTGCGTCGCCTGCTGACTGGCACTCGCGTAGAAAAAACCTTCAAATCTACCGATTCCGCTGAAGGCGCTGATGTTGTCGATATGAACCTGACTTACCTGTACAACGACGGTGAGTTCTGGCACTTCATGAACAACGAAACTTTCGAGCAGCTGTCTGCTGATGCAAAAGCAATTGGCGACAATGCTAAATGGCTGCTGGATCAGGCAGAGTGCATCGTAACTCTGTGGAATGGTCAGCCGATCTCCGTTACTCCGCCGAACTTCGTTGAACTGGAAATCGTTGATACCGATCCGGGTCTGAAAGGTGATACCGCAGGTACTGGCGGCAAACCGGCTACCCTGTCTACTGGCGCTGTGGTTAAAGTTCCGCTGTTCGTACAGATCGGCGAAGTCATCAAAGTGGATACCCGCTCTGGTGAATACGTCTCTCGCGTGAAGTAATGCGGTTGTGGTGCGGCCTGTGGGCTGCACCATCACTTTCTCAGGTCAGAGATGATGAAACGCCTTATCCTTCTTGTTTTGCTTGCCAGTGCGCTGCTCACGGGCTGTAACACCGCTCGCGGTTTTGGTGAAGACATTAAACATCTCGGTAATTCCATCTCCCGCGCAGCCAGCTAATTTTTCTTCTCTTCCTAAAAATCATCAGATTTCCGTCATTTTCGGTGGTGTTGTCTATTATTAATTTGCTATAGGCAAACACAAATAACATTACCTAAAAGGAAGACATTATGGTGAAGAAGACAATTGCAGCGATCTTTTCTGTTCTGGTGCTTTCAACAGTATTGACTGCCTGCAACACCACGCGTGGCGTTGGTGAAGATATCTCCGACGGCGGTAACGCGATTTCTGGCGCAGCAACGAAAGCGCAGCAATAAGCAATAACGGTACGGCAGTTTTGTCGTGCCGTTGATACTGATGACAAAGGCAAAATTGCCTGATGCGCTATGCTTATCAGACTTACATATCCCATGCAATATATTGAATTTGCACGATTTTGTAGGCTGGGTAAGGCATTAACGCCGCATCTGGCATAAACAACTGACACTTTGTCAACAATCTGTAACGGTACGACAAGTTTGTCGTACCGTTTATTTTTTCAGCGATAGTCACTAAGGTAATAGTTGAAATTCCCCTGCCACCTGGCAAAATATCCGTTCAACCATCAGCTTTGCAGGACGACCTGCAAACGCTTCTTTTCACCGGGGACGGCCCCATTTCTCCGGAGTTTTATATGTCCTGGATTATTTTATTTATTGCTGGGTTGCTGGAAGTCGTCTGGGCTGTTGGCCTGAAATATACCCACGGCTTTAGTCGTTTGACGCCAAGTGTTATTACCGTGACGGCGATGATTGTCAGTATGGCGCTGCTCGCCTGGGCGATGAAGTCATTACCTGTAGGGACGGCTTATGCTGTCTGGACGGGGATTGGCGCAGTCGGCGCGGCTATCACCGGCATTGTGCTGCTCGGCGAGTCCGCTAACCCGATGCGCCTGGCGAGTCTGGCGTTAATTGTGGTGGGAATTATTGGTCTGAAACTCAGCACTCACTAACTACCGGGCTGTTGTACCCAAATAAACTTACTAACATCAAACCCTTCCCGGGTTGCGACTGCCAGCATCTCCTGTTTAACTTCGTCAGAAATGGTTGGCGTGCGAGAGAGTATCCACAGGTAGTCGCGGTCCGGGCCGCAAACCAGCGCGTGGCGGTACTCCCGGTCGAGCGCGATGACATTATAACCGCCGTAGAATGGCCCAAAGAACGACACTTTCAGGGCTGCGCGACGCGGATCTCCAGTAAAGTAGGCTTTTCCTTCACTCTGCTGCCACATCTCTCTGTCTGGGTTATAGCCTTTATTAATGACATTCAGGCCGCCGTCATCCCGCAGGCTATACGTCGCGGTCACTTTCTCCAGCCCGCGTTCAAAGCGGTGATCAAAACGGGCAATCTCATACCATGTACCCAGATAGCGTTTGGTATCGAAATTATTTACCACGGTCACGCCACGCGGTGGTGTGGGAGAACTACAGGCAACCACCAGAAATGCAGCCGTCGCTGCGGCAACGAGAGGGAGCAGGCGCATAAATGTTTCCTTACTGGTTTTTTCTAAGTGTAGATGACAGCAAGGAAATGCGAAGAAAAGGTCCGAAAATTCGGACCCGATGAAATTTTACTGCAGAGCGTTGAGAATCTGCCAGGCGGCGGTAACTCTCGCTGGATTGGGATAATTTTTGTTAGCCAGCATCACAATACCCAGCTCTTTTTCTGGGATAAACGCGACATAGCTACCAAATCCGCCGGTCGCACCTGTTTTATGCACCCATGATGACCGCACAGCAGGAGCAGGGGGCGTAATCGCTTTTACTGGGCTTGTCGCCAGCGCAATTTTACTGTCGCTGCCATTGATGATGCTGTCAGGATTTACCGGCCAGTCCAGCATTTCCCAGCCCAGGCCCTGATACATATCGCCGGTTTGCCAGTAGCGAGATTGCGCCAGTTGTATCCCTTGCTGAAGTGTTTTGTCGTTGATATCACGGGGATTCATATTGCTTCGTACCCAGCGGGCCATATCTTCAATCGTCGATTTTACACCGTACGCTTCAGCATCCAGCGCCCCTGGCGAAACATGCACTGCCTTGCCTTCGCGATATCCCCAGGCGTAATTCTTTTCTTCCGCTGATGGCACATTAATCCACGTATGAGTGAGTTTGAGTGGCTGGAAAACACGAGTTTGCATCGCCTGTTCAAAGCTCAAACCGGATGGCTTCACAGCCAGTGCGCCGAACAAACCGATACTGGGGTTTGCATACAGACGTTGTGTTCCTGGCGCCCATTCAGGCTGCCAGTTTTGATAGAAGCGCAGCAAGTCGCTTGAGGATTTCACCTCATCCGGCACCTGTAACGGCAGGCCGCCAGCGGTGTAGGTTGCGAGATGTAATAGTGTGATCCCATTCCACTGTTTAGCGGTAAGTTCAGGCCAGTATTTTGTGACGGGATCGTTTAGATTGATTTCCCCTCGAGCAATAGCATCGCCACCAAGCACGCCCGTAAATGTTTTACTGACCGAGCCTAACTCAAACAACGTTTGCTGCGTGACGGGCCGCTTTTTTGCCACATCCGCGTAGCCCCAGGTAAAGTAATAAGGCTTACCCTGATAAATCACTGCAACGGCCATGCCGGGGATGTTTTGTTGCTCAACAAGTGGGGTAATTGTGTGATGCACAATATCGTTGATTTGTTGTTCGCTATGGGGCGCGGCAAGAGTGGAGCAAGAGACGGTAATCAGTAAGGCGCAAAGCGTCGTTTTGAGCATAAGGTCTGGTTTCCATACAAAACGGCCCGCCATAGGCGGGCCGGATTTACATTGGCGATACGTTAGATTGTAACGATACCAATCAGTGTGACAACTGTCAGGATAGCAGCCAGACCGTAGAAAACCCATTTACCTGCAGGCACGTGAATTTTCAGATCGTGCATCGCGTGGTGCATACGGTGTAAACCACACCACAGCGGCAGGACGATCATCAGGAACAGGAATACGCGACCAATGAAGCTTTGCGCGAACGCCAGAACGCGTTCGTAGCTCAGTGCGTCACCCGGGAACAGACCCAGCGGCAGCAGAATGCCAACCAGCAGGATCATTACCGGCGCAATGATCGCACTCCACATACCACCGGCCCCGAAGAGGCCCCAGAATACCGGTTCGTCAGAACGCTTTGGATTTGGATTAATCATCTCAGGCTCCTTACCAGTACAGGGCAACAAACAGGATTACGATGGTGGCAACCACGGTTACCGCCCAGAGACTTTTGATAATTGGCTCTGGTCCCATTTTTTCGTCTTTTACAATGATATTGGCCGCTTTCGGTGCCAGTTCAAACCAGGTTTTGGTGTGCAGCAGGGCTGCCGCCAGAGTAATCAGGTTAATGATCACGATAACCGGGTTTTGTAAAAAGTCGACGAATCCCGCCCAGGTTTCCGGGCCATTTTTCAGGGCAAACAGCCCGAAAATCAGTTCAATGCTGAACCACACAGCCGGAACCGCTGTGCCTTCGCGCAGCATGTAAAAGCGATAAAACGGCAATTTTTTCCACCAGGTGGACGTCATTGGCCGTACATACGGTTTACGTTTAGTCGTCATGTTGCACTCCTTAGCGTGGTTTCAGGGTCGCGATAAGAAAGTCTTTTGAACTTTCTACTTTGCCCTGCTGAATGGCCGCAGCCGGATCGACGTGTTTCGGGCAGACTTCGGAGCAGTAGCCCACGAAAGTACAGCTCCATACGCCGTTCTGGCTGTTTAACTGCGCCATACGCTCCTTCTTACCGTGGTCGCGGCTATCTTCGTTATAACGATGTGCCAGCGTAATGGCAGCCGGACCGATGAACTCTGGGTTCAGGCCGAACTGCGGGCATGCGGCATAGCACAGACCACAGTTGATGCAACCGGAGAACTGGTGATACTTCGCCATCTGCGCCGGGGTCTGGATGTTAGTACCCTGATCCGCGGTGCGGGAGTTGCCGATGATGTACGGTTTGATCGCTTCCAGACTTTCGATGAAGTGGGTCATATCGACCACCAGATCGCGTTCAATCGGGAAGTTAGCTAACGCTTCAACCTTCATGCCGTTGGTGTAGTCACGCAGGAAGGTTTTACATGCCAGTTTCGGCACGTTGTTAACCATCATGCCGCAGGAGCCACAAATCGCCATACGGCAGGACCAGCGGTAGCTCAGGTCCGGCGCAAGGTTGTCTTTGATATAGCCCAGCGCATCCAGCAATGAGGTGGTTTCATCATAAGGCACTTCATAGAATGCGCTATGTGGTGCGGTATCGACTTCCGGGTTATAACGCACCACCTCAATTTTCAGGTTTTTCATCTCAGCCATTCGCCTTCTCCTTCTTATTGGCTGCTTCCGCCTTATCGGCTGCATCCGCTTCGCCACCGTACATGCGTTTGGCCGGCGGCAGCTTAGTAATCTTCACGTCGCTGTACTCCAGGCGAGTAGTGCCATCAGCATCGCGGAAGGCGAGGGTGTGTTTGAGGAAGTTGATGTCGTCACGTTCAGTGCAACCTTCGTCCAGACGCTGGTGCGCGCCGCGGGACTCTTTACGTGCCATTGCAGAGTGCGCCATACATTCGGCAACGTTCAGACCGTGGCCCAACTCAATGGTGTAAAGCAGGTCGGTGTTGAACACGCTGGAAGTGTCGGTGATGCGAACGCGCTTGAAGCGTTCCTGCAGTTCCGCCAGCTTGTCGATGGTTTTCTGCATCAGTTCCGGCGTACGGTAGATACCGCAGCCTTCTTCCATGGCCAGGCCCATTTCGTCGCGGATCTTCGCCCAGTTTTCGCCGCCGTCCTGGTTAACCAGATCTTTCAGACGCTGTTCAACGCCAGCAACCTGGGCATTGATCGCGGCATCGTTGCCATTACCGGCAGTAGATGCGCGCTCCATTGCTTGCTCACCGGCCAGACGACCAAAGACCACTAGTTCCGCCAGGGAGTTGGAGCCCAGACGGTTTGCGCCGTGCAGACCTACAGAGGAACATTCGCCCACGGCGAACAGGCCCTTAATGCGGGTTTCGCAGTTCTGATCGGTTTCGATACCACCCATGGTGTAGTGCGCGGTCGGACGTACCGGAATCGGCTCTTTAACCGGATCGACGCCAACATAAGCTTTCGCCAGTTCACAGATGAACGGCAGACGTTCGTGCAGTTTTTTCTCGCCCAGGTGACGCAGGTCGAGGTAAACCACATCGCCACGCGGCGTGGAAATGGTGTTGCCTTTACGCCATTCGTGCCAGAAGGCCTGAGAAACTTTGTCGCGTGGACCCAGTTCCATGTATTTGTTTTTCGGCTCGCCCAGCGGAGTTTCTGGACCCATGCCGTAGTCTTGCAGATAACGGTAGCCATTTTTGTTGACCAGAATACCGCCTTCGCCACGGCAACCTTCGGTCATCAGGATACCGGAACCTGGCAGACCGGTTGGGTGATACTGAACGAATTCCATGTCACGCAGCGGAACACCGTGGCTCAGCGCCATACCCATACCGTCGCCAGTAACGATGCCGCCGTTGGTGTTGTAACGATAAACACGGCCAGCGCCGCCGGTTGCCATCACCACTGCGTTAGCACGGATCTGAACCAGCGTGCCTTCCATCATGTTCATTGCTACCAGGCCGCGAACATGACCATCATCAACCAGAATATCCAGCACGAAGTGTTCGTCAAAACGCTGGATCTGCGGGAATTGCAGAGAGGTCTGGAACAGCGTATGCAGCATATGGAAGCCGGTCTTATCGGCGGCGAACCAGGTACGCTCGATTTTCATGCCGCCGAAGCGACGTACGTTCACGCTACCATCCGGGCGACGGCTCCATGGGCATCCCCACAGTTCCAGTTGGGTCATTTCGGTTGGGCAGTGGTGGACGAAATAATCCACAACATCCTGCTCACATAACCAGTCGCCACCCGCTACTGTATCGTTAAAGTGATAATCGAAGCTGTCATGATCCTGCGCGACAGCGGCGGAGCCCCCTTCTGCAGCAACGGTATGGCTGCGCATTGGGTATACTTTTGAGATTAGTGCGATTTTTGCATTCGGATTTGCCTGCGCGGCAGCAATTGCAGCACGTAATCCCGCGCCACCGGCACCTACAATGGCAAGATCGGCTTGAAAGGTTTGCACGACATTCCTCCAGATTGTTTTTATCCCACATCCACGTACTTCAGGGTAAGTGCCTGAAAGTTACGGTCTGCGAACGCTATTCCACTGCTCCTTTATAGGTACAACAGTATAGTCTGATGGATAAGTCTGAAATTTGACGAGATCGATTTTTTTAGTGCGCAAGCGGGCTAAATTATCACTGAAGATGATTAATTTAATTACTAAACCATCAGATTGTGGTTTTTTTAGTCACCCCCCCTTGCTGAATGATTCCTGCGTAAAATTTGTCTCGCCGTCGCGTTGCGAGTAGACTTCGTGCCCTTGTTAAAAACTGGAGATTTCACTATGAGCGAAACGGCATCCTGGCAGCCGAGCGCATCCATTCCTAACTTATTAAAACGCGCGGCGATTATGGCGGAGATCCGTCGTTTCTTTGCCGATCGTGGAGTGCTGGAGGTGGAGACGCCTTGTATGAGCCAGGCGACGGTAACCGATATTCATTTGGTCCCGTTTGAGACACGTTTCGTTGGCCCCGGACACTCCCTGGGGATGAATCTCTGGTTAATGACCAGCCCTGAATATCACATGAAACGCCTGCTGGTTGCCGGTTGTGGACCAGTATTCCAGCTGTGCCGCAGCTTCCGTAATGAAGAGATGGGGCGTTATCACAACCCTGAGTTCACGATGCTGGAGTGGTATCGGCCGCATTATGATATGTACCGGTTGATGAACGAAGTTGACGATCTTCTGCAGCAAGTACTGGATTGCCCGGCTGCAGAAAGCCTTTCCTATCAGCAAGCCTTCTTACGTTATCTGGAAATTGATCCGCTCTCAGCTGATAAAACGCAGCTGCGGGAAGTGGCGGCGAAACTGGATCTGAGCAACGTTGCCGATACCGAAGAAGACCGTGATACGTTGTTGCAGTTGCTGTTTACCTTTGGTGTGGAACCGAACATTGGTAAAGAAAAACCGACCTTTGTTTATCATTTCCCTGCCAGTCAGGCATCACTGGCGCAAATCAGTACCGAAGATCATCGGGTCGCAGAGCGCTTCGAGGTCTACTACAAAGGTATTGAGCTGGCGAATGGTTTCCATGAATTAACGGACGCCCGTGAACAGCAACAACGCTTTGAGCAGGATAACCGTAAGCGTGCGGCGCGTGGTTTACCGCAGCATCCAATCGACCAAAACCTCATCGAAGCTCTGAAAGTCGGTATGCCTGACTGCTCCGGCGTAGCTCTGGGCGTTGATCGTCTGGTGATGCTGGCGTTGGGCGCGGAGACGCTTGCGGAAGTGATTGCCTTTAGCGTTGACCGGGCATAATTCTGAAAAATCATCTAATTAACCACACAGAATGGCGCTGTAACGCCATTCTGTAGCAGATGTTTTCATTTTTCTGCTAAAGGCCACAATTTAAGACTGGATATTTGCTATCATCCAGGTATCAATTCTGTATGTTTTTTTATTGCGGCCCGTCAATCGATGGGTAGTGCAGTTCAGTGCGCGCGTTTTATACATGTGCTAAAACGAAGGATAATTTCATGCCTCACACGATAAAAAAGATGAGTCTGATAGGACTCATATTGATGATCTTTACCTCAGTATTTGGGTTTGCCAATAGTCCGGCAGCTTATTATTTAATGGGGTATAGTGCGATTCCCTTTTATATATTTTCTGCATTATTATTTTTTATACCATTTGCCTTAATGATGGCAGAAATGGGCGCGGCCTATCGCAAAGAAGAAGGCGGCATCTATTCCTGGATGAATAATAGTGTCGGACCACGTTTCGCCTTTATCGGCACATTTATGTGGTTTTCCTCTTATATCATCTGGATGGTGAGTACCTCAGCTAAAGTCTGGGTACCATTTTCTACGTTCCTCTACGGTACCGACATGACTCAGCACTGGCGCATTGCTGGCCTGGAGCCAACGCAGGTAGTGGGTCTGCTGGCAGTGGCATGGATGATCCTGGTTACCGTGGTTGCCTCAAAAGGGATTAATAAAATTGCTCGTATTACTGCAGTAGGTGGTATTGCAGTAATGTGTCTTAATTTAGTATTACTGTTAGTGAGCATTGCCATTTTGTTATTAAATGGTGGCCATTTTGCACAGGATATTAATTTCGTGGTATCGCCGAATCCAGGATATCAATCCGGTCTGGCGATGTTATCGTTTGTGGTATTTGCCATTTTTGCTTACGGCGGAATTGAAGCGGTTGGTGGTCTGGTAGATAAAACAGAAAACCCAGAAAAGAACTTTGCCAAAGGTATTGTTTTTGCCGCTATTGTTATTTCAATCGGTTATTCGCTGGCGATATTTTTATGGGGCGTCAGCACTAACTGGCAGCAGGTATTAAGTAATGGTTCCGTTAACCTCGGCAATATCACCTATGTGTTGATGAAAAGTCTGGGGATGACGCTGGGTAACGTGCTGCATTTGTCACCTGAAGCGTCATTGTCGCTGGGCGTATGGTTTGCGCGTATTACCGGGCTTTCGATGTTCCTCGCCTATACCGGTGCGTTCTTTACGCTTTGCTATTCACCGCTGAAAGCGATCATCCAGGGTACGCCGAAAGCGTTATGGCCGGAACCGATGACGCGCCTGAACGCCATGGGCATGCCGTCTATCGCCATGTGGATGCAGTGTGGGCTGGTTACTGTCTTCATCCTGCTGGTTTCGTTTGGCGGTGGTACTGCATCAGCGTTCTTTAACAAGCTGACGCTGATGGCGAACGTTTCCATGACGCTTCCCTATCTGTTCCTCGCGCTGGCTTTCCCATTCTTTAAAGCTCGTCAGGATCTCGACAGACCATTTGTGATTTTCAAAACACACATGTCAGCAACGATCGCGACAGTGGTGGTGGTACTGGTGGTGACGTTTGCGAACGTTTTCACCATCATCCAGCCAGTGGTTGAAGCCGGAGACTGGGATAGCACATTGTGGATGGTTGGCGGCCCTGTCTTCTTCTCGCTGTTAGCGATGGCGATTTACCAGAACTATTGCAGCAGAGTGGCAAAAAATCCGCAGTGGGCGGCTGAGTAATCAGATGCCCTATCGTCGGCCTGACGATAGGGCGTAATGACAGGGAATTAGTGGGATTTCGTATGCGCTATAGCGAAATTAAACTACGGGTTACCTCATGAGTGCGCGCATGTTTGTCTTGTGCTGCATCTGGTTTGTTGTGGCGATCCCCTGGATACTCATCACTTCCACGCTGGACAAAGAGTGGATGATTGATGAAGGCGGGGTTAAAAACATCTGCGATGTGCTGGAGTATCTGGAAAATGACGATACCCGTGATGTCGGTGTGATATTGACGTTGCCGCTCTTTTTCTCTTTTCTCTGGTTCGCGCTTCGGCGAAAAAAAAGCGGCTGGTTTATGTACGCCACCGCACTGGCGATCTTCGGCTATTGGCTGTGGCAGTTTTTTCTGCGCTATCAGTTTTGCTTGTGAGCCGGATAGGGTCATCCGGCCACAAAGACCTTACAAACTTCCCGCCTGACGACCTTTACCCGCAGAAGTCAACGTTCTCCCCGTTTGTTTACCGTTCAGACTTTCCAGACGCATCTGGAAGGGCGGGAATGGCATATCAATACCGTGGGCGTGGAAGCCCGCCAGAATCAGTTGATGGATTTCATGGCGCAGCGGCATGCGGTGACCCATTTCTGCGGCGTAAATACGCAGCTCGAAAATCTGGATCCCTTGCTGTAGATCCACCAGGAAGACTTCCGGCGCCGGGTTGTCGATCACCAGCGAGCAGCGGCGCGCAGCGTTGAGCAAGATTTCCGTCACTTCTTCACTGTTGGCATCGGCAGGGGCCGGAATCGTCAGCACCACGCGCGTGACCGAGTCAGAGAGCGACCAGTTGATAAACTGCTCAGTAATAAACGCCTTGTTTGGCACGATAATCTCTTTGCGGTCCCAGTCGCTGATAGTGGTGGCGCGGGTGTTAATTTTCGTCACGCTACCGGTAAGATCGCGGATCGTTACCGTATCGCCAATGCGAATCGGTTTTTCGAATAGGATAATCAGGCCAGAGATAAAGTTGGCGAAAATTTCCTGTAAACCAAAGCCCAGACCAACACCGAGCGCGGCGACCAGCCACTGCAATTTCGACCACTCAATACCAATCATTGAGAAGCCGACCAGCCCGCCAATCAGCATCAGCAGATATTTGGTGATGGTGGTGATGGCGTAGCCCGTACCCGGCGTTAAATCCAGGTGCTGCAAAATCGCCAGTTCCAGCAGCGCGGGCAGGTTGCGCACCAGCTGCGTGGTGATGATGAACACCAGAATGGCTATCAGCACCGCACCGAGGGTTATCGGCTCCAGACTTTCTACGCCCTGTACCGTGGAGGTGACGTCCCACAGCGAAATATTTTCGAGGAAGCCGAAAGCGGAATGGATTTCTGACCACAGCACAATGACCGAAAGCAGGGCGATCAACATCAAAATTGAGCGCACCAGCCGCAAGGACTGCGCACTGATGGCATCGAGATCGACTTCGCTTTCATCGACTTCAATCGCCCCTTCCGGGCTACTGTGATGATGCGCTTCCTCTTCGCCACGCGCGCGCTGCGCTAACATCTCGGCCCGGCGATGTTTCGCCCGGTCAAAAGCCAGTCTGCGCCGCTGGATTAGCATCCAGCGGCGGATAACGTGGTAAACCACCAAAAGCAGGAACCAGATGGCGACCGAGGTTTCAAGCCTTGCTAACAGCGCCTGTGCCGTTGCCAGGTAACCGACTGCCGCTGCCAGAATAGCGACCAGCGGCGCGCCAATCATCATGTTCCATAACATATGGTTGGTAATGTTATCGCCGCTTCCCTCTTTGTTGAGGTACAGCGGGATCCCCGCTTTTTTCAAACTGAGGGTGACCACCGCCAGCGCACCACATATGAGAATAAAGCAAAGCCGTCCCAGCGAACCGGAAAACTCGCGGTCGTCGAGATTATCGAACATCATCAGCGCCATAATCAGCGGCACGATAAGCCCGATGCTCATCAGGTAGTAGCGCATCCCGCGGGAAACACGTTCGCGCGGCCAGCCAAAATGAGCGATAAACAAGCCGTTCGGGCGGGCAAATGTGGCGCAAATCATCACTACCCACAGCAGCGGCACGGTGGCTGTTACGCCATCACCAATCGCTACCGCCAGCGGATAAGGCCACGCCTCGCGCAAGCCGTAACCCAGCGTCATCCACAGCACCGGTAACGGTGACGCGACGAGAATCGACCAGAAAAGGGTGCGTAATGTCAGCCAGAAGTGATCCTGAGTCACCTTGCCGACTTTCGCTGCCGAACGTTCGAGAAAACGGGTGAAATAGCGGCGCGAGTAAATACTGCAACCGACCAGAATCAACGCGCCAAACAGCGGCAAAATCGTTTCTTTGCTGGTCAGCATCATGATGCTGGCTTTACCTAACTGGCTGAAGGTGTCCAGCGAAATGAGACGGCGCAGGTCCTGGGCGATTTCCAGAGGCCAGGCGATGGTCATCGGGCGCACGTCAGAGGTCCAGAACAGATAGCGGTGCGTCGCTTCGTTCACCTCTTTCAGCGCATCTTCCAGTTGCCCGTTGGAGACTTTCAGCTTGGTCAGTTCCAGCAGTAGCGTGTCACCACCCTGCAACAATGAGTTCAGCAACTCACGCTGAGTACGCAGTTGTGCTTCGAGAATACGGTTTTGCTCGGCGGTCAGCGGCTGACCGTCAGTCTGAAGGATTTGTCGCAGTTGCGGTTGTTTATTGAGTAGATCCTCATAGTGCAACCGTTGCACGCGCAACTGCGCCATTTCGGTATCAAGTTGTTGCGGTTTCGGCATTTCCGGCAGTCGTGCCACCTGCGCTCGCAACGCTTCGCCGAGCAGGTTGGATGCTCCCAGCCATTGTGACTGCTCGCGCAGGGTATTCAGCGCCTGCCGGACCTGTAATGTCTGGCTGGCAGCCTGACGCTGTTGCGAAGCGACGAGATCCATTCGCTGCGCTTGTTGATTCAGCGCTGCCGACAGTTCGCGGTTAATTTTGAATTGCGCGACGATATCTTTCGGTAAATTGGCACTGCTTTCAGCCAACAACTCGGTGCTTTCCAGCGCCCGCTCCGCCTCAAGCTGGCGTTGGCTGTTCAACTGATTACGTAAGGCCTGCAAATACGCATCCAGCTGCTGGCTCTCTTTTTCCGCCAGCTCAGAGCGCAAGCGCGCTAATTCCTGGCGGTTATTGGCAGACAGCTGCGCCAGCTCCAGTTCATCAACGAGGGCTTTCAGACGCGCGGAGTCAGACTGCAACGCGAAATTTTGTGCCTGATTAAGCGGGGTATTGCCGGTAAGTGTTCCCAGGCGGCGCTCAATTTCATTTAACTGACGACGGGCATCGGTTTGCTGTTGCGGCAGTTGATTCAATGAATCCGCTATCTCGCGGGCGCGTTCCTGCTCTTGCTGGGCCTGACGGCTCTTATCCAGCAACTGACTGCTGACCTGGAGAATTTCCTGATTCAGCGCGTCGGTAGACATTCCCGGCGACACGCTGCGCGGCTCGTCACGCATGTTGTTTAATTGTGCGCGCAGAGTAGCAGAGAGTTTCGGATAATTATCAATGACTTCTTGGTATTGCTTGATGCGCTCAAGGGAACTTTTTCGTTCCTCAAGCGCATTTAAGGCAGACTGGAGCGCCTCTACGACTTCCGGCTGCGCGGGTTTCGCCGCTTTTGCCTGCTCCAGTTCCTGGGTGATTTGTTTGCTATCGGGGGCCGTCGCGGCGTACGCCCCCCAACTGAGGCACCAGGCCATCAGAAAAGTGATAATCAGGCGCACGTCAGCGTTTCCTTTGATGGATTAGACCTGGTCTTTTTTGTCGTCAACCAATGGGCTGGCGTCGTGTTCTGCTTCGATCTCTTCAGCAGGAATCGGGGCCGGTTCAGCGTCTGGCGTAACAAAGGTTTCGGTAGATACTGCCAGCAGCTGACCAATTTTCGTGACAGACAGGCTTTCCAGTTGCTCAACCAGGTTCACTTTACCCGGTGCAAACAGGTTGATAACGGTAGAGCCAAGTTTAAAGCGACCCATTTCCTGGCCTTTCAGCAGCGCCACAGAACCGTCGTTTTCCCCGGCAGGCCAGGTCCAGCGTTTGATGATGCCTTCGCGCGGTGGTGTAATGGTACCCGCCCAGACCGTCTCAATGCTGCCAACAATCGTCGCACCAACCAGAATCTGCGCCATCGGGCCAAATTCGGTATCGAACAGGCAGATCACGCGTTCGTTACGGGCAAACAGATTTGGCACGTTCTGAGCAGTGAGATGGTTAACGGAGAAGAGATCGCCCGGCACGTAGATCATCTCACGCAAAATACCGTTGCACGGCATGTGTACGCGGTGATAGTCACGCGGGGAGAGGTAAGTGGTCACAAACGTACCATTGCGGAAAAGATCCGCCATCAGATAGTTGCCCGCCAGCAGGGCTTCGAGGCTGTAATTGTGGCCTTTGGCTTGCAGGATTTTATCTTCTTCGATTTTACCTAACTGGCTGATAACGCCATCGGCAGGCATGACCAGAACATTCGGATCGGTATTGATTGGGCGTACTTCGTCACGCAGCGGACGGACAAAAAATTCGTTAAAGGAGCGGTAGCTGGCAGTATCCGGCTTCTGCGCCTCTTGCATGTCGACTTTGTAGTATTTAACGAACAGATCGATAACCAGTTTTGTCAGCCATCCTGCTCGCTTGCTTGCGCCCCAACCCGCCAGGCGAGTAAGCCATAGTTTCGGCAGAATGTACTGTAGCGAAAGTTTAAATGAATTTAACAAAGTAGCCTCCAGGCCATTGTTTTGTCGTTCCTGATCCGGCGTATATGCCGGATCCTGAAAAAAAGGGGACGATTCTAACGACGGTTAGCTTAATTGTCAGTCATCCGTATCAGAAAAGTTTTTACGCGTTTTTACCTGCGCCATGCTTTCCAGAATACGGTGATAGTTTTCGAAACGGGTTTCCGCGATTTTCCCTTCGTCAACGGCTTCACGGATAGCGCAGCCCGGATCGGTATCGTGTTTGCAATCGCGGTATTTGCACAGACCTAAGTAGTCATGGAATTCGACAAAACCGTGAGTGATTTGTTCCGGCTCGAGATGCCAGAGTCCGAATTCGCGTACCCCAGGAGAATCAATCACATCGCCGCCGTGCGGGAAGTGATACAACCGAGCGGCAGTCGTGGTGTGCTGGCCCAGACCTGAGTTGTCAGAGACATCGTTGGTCAGGATCTCTTTTTGCAGCCCCAGCAACGCGTTCAGCAGGCTGGATTTGCCGACGCCAGATTGCCCGGCAAAAATGCTGATGCGTCCGGTCAATGCCTCTTCCAGCGGTTTCAGCCCATCCTGAGTATGGCTGGAAACCATCAATACGCGATAACCGATGTTGCGGTAGATATCCATCTGTTCGTTGACGAACGCCATGCCTTCGTCGTCCAACAGGTCAATCTTGTTGAGCACAATAATCGGCTCAATCTGCAAGGTTTCGCAGGCTACCAGGTAACGGTCGATGATATTGAGCGACAGCTCCGGCAAAATGGCGGAGACAATAACAATCTGATCGATGTTGGCGGCGATGGGTTTCACGCCGTCGTAGAAATCCGGGCGCGTTAACACCGAGGTGCGCTCATGTACCGCTTCCACGATCCCTTTGACATTTACGCCTTCCGCCGCCGGTTTACCCGGACGCCAGACTACGCGGTCGCCGGTCACCAGCGAACGGATGGTACGGCGAATATTGCAGCGGTGAACGTCGCCATCGGCGGATTCCACATCAGCGTGCATACCAAAGCGGCTGATGACGATACCTTCATCAGGCTCGCCAAACAGATTGTCGTCGTAGTCGGGCTTCTCCTTAGACGTTTTAAGACGACGCTGGTGATTGGCGTTCACGCGGCGCTGCTGGCCTTTGGAGAGTTTATTTTTACTCAATCGTACAGACTCCTGGTCGCCCCTGATGGGCAAAACATCTATGATACACGCAATTGTGGATCAATATAGTCACTGTGAATGGGTGGAAAATAGCATGAGTGCCAATGAAAACAACCTGATTTGGATCGATCTTGAGATGACCGGTCTGGATCCCGAGCGCGATCGCATTATTGAGATTGCCACGCTGGTGACCGATGCCAACCTGAATATTCTGGCAGAAGGGCCGACCATTGCAGTACATCAGTCCGATGAACAGCTGGCGCTGATGGATGACTGGAACGTGCGCACCCATACCGCCAGCGGGCTGGTGGAGCGTGTGAAAGCGAGCACGATGGGCGATCGGGAAGCAGAACTGGCGACGCTCGAATTTTTAAAACAGTGGGTGCCTGCGGGTAAATCACCTATCTGCGGTAACAGCATCGGCCAGGATCGTCGCTTCCTGTTTAAATACATGCCGGAACTGGAGTCGTACTTCCACTACCGCTATCTCGATGTCAGCACGCTGAAAGAGCTGGCGCGCCGCTGGAAGCCGGAAATTCTCGACGGTTTTACCAAGCAGGGGACGCATCAGGCGATGGATGATATCCGCGAATCAGTTGCGGAACTGGCTTACTACCGCGAGCATTTCATCAAGCTGTAAAATTTTTCCTGGTCACGTAACCGCCGGAATCCACTTGCGGCGGCGTGATTTTGACGCTAAATTGAACGCCTTGCTGATAATTTCAGCACTTGAGATAAAAATTCGAAAAATTTTTTTTAGGGGGGTTGCAGAGGGAAAGATTTCTCGTATAATGCGCCTCCCGTAACGACGCAGAAATGCGAAATTACGAAAGCAAAAATTAAGTAGTACGCGGGAATAGCTCAGTTGGTAGAGCACGACCTTGCCAAGGTCGGGGTCGCGAGTTCGAGTCTCGTTTCCCGCTCCAAAATTTGAAAAGTGCTGTAAAGCACAGACCACCCAATCGCAGTATTTCGAATTGCGACAAGGCGGCAACTGAACGAATCCTTGGGGACTTACAAAAGTAAGTGACTAAGGTGAGTGAAGGCAGCCAAGGCAGTAGCAGTTCGAAAGACGAAGATTAAGCGGGAATAGCTCAGTTGGTAGAGCACGACCTTGCCAAGGTCGGGGTCGCGAGTTCGAGTCTCGTTTCCCGCTCCAAAATTTGAAAGTGCTGCAAAGTACAGACCACCCAAGCGGGAATAGCTCAGTTGGTAGAGCACGACCTTGCCAAGGTCGGGGTCGCGAGTTCGAGTCTCGTTTCCCGCTCCAAATTCTTCCCCCAATAAAATATCCACAGCGACGCGATGCGTTATTGCTGGTTTTTGTTGCCTCTGACAAACTCTTGTAAACAGAGTTATCCACAGGTCCGGGCTGTAATCTTAATTTCAGAAAAACTTCGCACGGTGAACAGTAATTTTTTAACTTGTTGATATATAAGTTGAAAATTAAGATTGTATTTTGTCGTATCGATCACTTGACGATGATATTCGTCTTGAATTGCAATGCGTTTTTATTTTTATTCACAAGCTGTGGATGAATCAGGCGTCACGTGGTAGTCCCTTTTCAATTACACGAACCAGACGCTGTTTTTTTGGTAATTGCACTTCGACCACGCACGCATTTCGTCTCTCAATTTGCTGCGCAATCGCCCACGCTATATGCTCATCAAGAAGTGGGTGCTCACCTTTACGACTTTCCAGCGCCGTCAGAATCGCTTCATCCCAGGGCGCATTGCCTAATGCTACGGCGATATTACGCAGCCAACGCAGGTGACCTATACGGCGAATCGCCGATCCTTCCGTGACTTTTAAGAATTTCTCTTCGCTCCATGCAAAAAGCTCAATGAGTTCCGGTGCGTGTAGTGGTTTGCGCGGGCTGAAATCGTCTTCAGTTGTCAGTTGTGAATAGCGATTCCACGGGCAGATAAGCTGACAGTCATCACAGCCGTAAATACGGTTTCCCATTAACGGTCGCAACTCTTCCGGGATAGCCCCTTCCAGCTCAATCGTCAGATAAGAAATACAACGGCGAGCATCGACGGTATATGGCTCGACGATGGCGCCGGTCGGGCAAATCGTCATACAGGCCACGCATTTACCGCATCCTTCCTTGACCGGTTGATCCACGGGCAGAGGAATATCGACCAGCAATTCACCTAAAAAGAAGAACGAACCGGCCTCGCGATTGAGGATAAGTGAGTGCTTACCTGTCCAGCCAAGTCCAGCTTTTTCAGCTAACGGGCGCTCGAGAATAGGCGCAGAATCGACAAACGGTCTAAAATTCAGCGAAACACAATGTTGCTGAATCATCTCGCCCAGCTTTTTGAGTCGGTTGCGCAGAAGCTTGTGATAGTCACGGCCCAGCGCATAACGGCTAACATAGCCGAGTTTGGGATTTTTCAGCGTGCTGGCAAATGCGGCGTTGGCAGGAAGATAATTCATCCGCACGCTGATCACGCGCAGCGTACCGGGCAATAACTCGTGGGGGCGGGCGCGCAGCATACCGTGACGCGCCATCCAGTCCATTTCGCCGTGGTACTGTTTGTCCAGCCATGCTTGCAGTTTGGGCTCGGACTCGCTGAGATCGGTATCAGTAATACCTACCTGCTGAAAACCCAGTTCCAGCCCCCACTGTTTAATTTTTTGCGCTAACTGATTGAGATCGAGGGGCTCTGACATGACGGACCATACAATGAAGAAAAACCCCGTAAGTATACCACACACCGTCTGGCACGCCGACGATATCCGCCGCGGAGAACGTGAGGCGGCAGATGCGCTGGGGCTAACGCTCTATGAGCTGATGCTTCGCGCTGGCGAAGCCGCATTTCAGGTGTGTCGTGCGGCTTATCCTGACGCCCGCCACTGGCTGGTGCTGTGCGGTCACGGCAATAATGGCGGCGATGGCTACGTGGTCGCGCGGCTGGCAAAAGCGGTCGGCATTGAGGTCACGTTGCTGGCTCAGGAAAGTGACAAACCGTTACCGGAAGAGGCCGCGCTGGCACGCGAAGCATGGTTAAACGCGGGAGGCGAGATCCATGCTTCGAATATTGTCTGGCCCGAGTCGGTGGAGTTGATTGTTGATGCGCTGCTCGGCACCGGATTGCAGCAAGCGCCTCGTGAATCTATTAGCCAATTAATCGACCATGCTAATACCCATCCTGCGCCGATTGTGGCGGTTGATATTCCTTCCGGCCTGTTGGCGGAAACCGGCGCCACGCCAGGTGCGGTGATCAACGCCGATCACACCATCACCTTTATTGCGCTGAAACCTGGCTTGCTCACCGGGAAAGCGCGGGATGTTACCGGACAACTGCATTTTGACTCGCTGGGGCTGGATAGCTGGCTGGCAGGTCAGGAGACGAAAATTCAGCGGTTTTCTGCTGAACAACTTTCTCTCTGGCTGAAACCGCGTCGCCCGACTTCGCATAAAGGTGATCTCGGGCGGTTGGTGATTATCGGTGGCGATCACGGTACGGCGGGGGCGATTCGTATGACGGGGGAAGCGGCGCTGCGTGCTGGCGCTGGTTTGGTCAGAGTGCTGACCCGCAGTGAAAACATTGCGCCGCTGCTGACTGCACGACCGGAATTGATGGTGTATGAACTGACTATGGACTCTCTTACAGACAGCCTGGAATGGGCCGATGTGGTGGTGATTGGCCCAGGTTTGGGCCAGCAAGAATGGGGAAAAAAAGCCCTGCAAAAAGTTGAGAATTTTCGTAAACCGATGTTGTGGGATGCCGATGCATTGAACCTGCTGGCAATCAATCCCGATAAGCGTCACAATCGCGTGATCACGCCGCATCCTGGCGAGGCTGCGCGGTTGTTGGGCTGTTCCGTCGCTGAAATTGAAAGTGACCGCTTACATTACGCACAACGTCTGGTACAACGTTATGGCGGCGTAGCGGTGCTGAAAGGTGCCGGAACCGTGGTCGCCGCACATCCTGACGCTTTAGGTATTATTGACGCCGGAAATGCAGGCATGGCGAGCGGCGGCATGGGCGATGTGCTCTCTGGTATTATTGGCGCATTGCTTGGGCAAAAATTATCGCCGTATGATGCAGCGTGCGCGGGCTGTGTCGCACACGGTGCGGCAGCTGACGTACTGGCAGCGCGTTTTGGTACGCGCGGGATGCTGGCAACCGATCTCTTTTCCACGCTACAGCGTATTGTTAACCCGGAAGTGACTGATAAAAACCATGATGAATCGAGTAATTCCGCTCCCTGATGAGCAGGCAACATTAGACCTGGGCGAGCGGGTAGCGAAAGCCTGCGATGGCGCAACCGTAATCTATCTGTATGGCGATTTAGGCGCAGGTAAAACCACCTTCAGCCGGGGCTTTTTACAAGCTCTGGGTCATCAGGGTAATGTCAAAAGCCCCACTTATACGCTGGTCGAACCCTATACGCTCGACAATTTAATGGTTTATCACTTTGATTTGTACCGCCTTGCCGATCCCGAGGAGCTGGAGTTTATGGGGATCCGCGACTATTTTGCCAACGATGCCATCTGCCTGGTGGAGTGGCCACAACAAGGTACAGGTGTTCTTCCTGACCCGGATGTCGAAATACACATTGATTATCAGGCACAAGGCCGTGAGGCGCGCGTGAGTGCGGTTTCCTCTGCGGGTGAATTGTTGCTGGCGCGTTTAGCCGGTTAACCTTTAAAAGGTGGCGGGATGATGTATCGCATCAGAAATTGGTTGGTGGCGGCGTTGGTGCTGCTGTGCGCGCAGGCTGGCGCCGCGACGCTCTCTGATATTCAGGTTTCTAACGGTAATCAACAGGCGCGGATAACGTTAAGTTTTAATGGCGATCCTGATTATGCGTTTAGCCATCAAAGCAAACGCACCGTGGCGCTCGATATCAAACAAACGGGCGTGATTCAGGGGCTGCCGTTGTTGTTCAGCGGTAATAATCTGGTGAAGGCGATTCGCTCTGGAACGCCTAAAGATGCACAAACGTTGCGGCTGGTGGTCGATCTTACCGAAAACGGTAAAACCGAAGCGGTGAAGCGGCAGAATGGCAGCAATTACACCGTTGTCTTTACGATTAATGCCGATGCGCCGCCACCGCCCCCTCCAACGCCTGTGGTTGCTAAACGCGTTGAGGCTCCGCCAGTAGTTGTCCCGCGTGTCAGCGAACCGGCGCGCAATCCGTTTAAAACAGAAAGCAACCGTACCACGGGTGTTATCAGCAGCAATACGGTAACGCGTCCGGCAGCGCGCGCGACGGCTAACACTGGCGATAAAATTGTCATCGCTATTGATGCTGGACACGGCGGTCAGGACCCTGGCGCTATCGGCCCTGGTGGTACGCGGGAGAAAAATGTCACCATCGCCATTGCGCGTAAATTACGTACCTTGCTCAATAACGATCCGATGTTTAAGGGCGTTTTAACCCGTGACGGGGATTACTTTATCTCGGTG
Organism: Escherichia sp. E4385; assembly: GCF_963883145.1. Lineage (NCBI taxonomy): Bacteria > Pseudomonadati > Pseudomonadota > Gammaproteobacteria > Enterobacterales > Enterobacteriaceae > Escherichia > Escherichia sp. E4385. The sequence goes on along the minus strand of NZ_CAWOOJ010000002.1, from coordinate 468,222 downwards.
ATGGGGCGCAGTGATGTGGCACGTAAGCAAAACGCCAATTTCCTTGTGTCGATTCATGCCGATGCCGCACCAAACCGTAGTGCCACCGGAGCCTCCGTATGGGTGCTCTCTAACCGTCGCGCCAACAGCGAAATGGCAAGCTGGCTGGAACAGCATGAGAAGCAGTCGGAGCTGCTGGGCGGGGCGGGCGATGTGCTGGCGAACAGTCAGGCCGACCCGTACCTAAGCCAGGCGGTGCTGGATTTACAATTCGGTCATTCCCAGCGGGTAGGGTATGATGTGGCGACCAATATGATCAGTCAGTTGCAACGCATTGGCGAAATTCATAAACGCCGACCAGAACACGCCAGTCTCGGCGTTCTGCGTTCGCCGGATATCCCGTCAGTACTGGTCGAAACTGGTTTTATCAGCAATAACAGCGAAGAACGTTTGCTGGCGAGCGACGATTACCAACAACAACTGGCAGAAGCCATTTACAACGGCCTGCGCAATTATTTCCTTGCGCATCCGATGCAATCTGCGCCGCAGGGGGCAACGGCACAAACTGCCAGTACGGTGACGACGCCAGATCGTACGCTGCCAAACTAAGGACGATTGATGCCAATTCAGGTCTTACCGCCACAACTGGCGAACCAGATTGCCGCAGGTGAGGTGGTCGAGCGACCTGCGTCGGTAGTCAAAGAACTGGTGGAAAACAGCCTCGATGCAGGTGCGACGCGTATCGATATTGATATCGAACGCGGTGGGGCGAAACTTATCCGCATTCGTGATAACGGCTGCGGTATCAAAAAAGATGAGCTGGCGCTGGCGCTGGCTCGTCATGCCACCAGTAAAATTTCCTCTCTTGACGATCTCGAAGCCATTATCAGCCTGGGCTTTCGCGGTGAGGCGCTGGCGAGTATCAGTTCGGTTTCCCGCCTGACGCTCACTTCACGCACCGCAGAACAGCAGGAAGCCTGGCAGGCCTATGCCGAAGGGCGCGATATGGACGTGACGGTTAAACCGGCGGCGCATCCGGTGGGAACGACGCTGGAGGTGCTGGATCTGTTCTACAACACCCCGGCGCGGCGCAAATTCTTGCGCACCGAGAAAACCGAATTTAACCATATCGATGAAATCATCCGCCGCATTGCGCTGGCGCGTTTCGACGTCACTATCAACCTGTCGCATAACGGAAAAATCGTACGTCAGTACCGCGCAGTGCCGGAAGGCGGGCAAAAAGAGCGGCGCTTAGGCGCGATTTGCGGCACCGCTTTTCTCGAACATGCGCTGGCGATCGAATGGCAACACGGCGATCTCACGCTGCGTGGCTGGGTGGCTGATCCGAATCACATCACGCCCGCACTGGCAGAAATTCAGTATTGCTACGTAAATGGGCGCATGATGCGCGATCGCCTGATTAATCACGCGATCCGCCAGGCCTGCGAAGACAAACTGGGGGCCGATCAGCAACCGGCATTTGTGCTATATCTGGAGATCGACCCGCATCAGGTGGACGTCAACGTGCACCCCGCCAAACACGAAGTGCGTTTCCATCAGTCGCGTCTGGTGCATGACTTTATCTATCAGGGCGTGCTGAGCGTGCTGCAACAGCAGCTGGAAACGCCTTTGCCGTTGGAAGATAACGCCCAGTCAGCACCGCGCCATATACCCGAAAACCGCGTGGCAGCAGGGCGTAATCACTTTGCTGAACCGGCAGTTCGTGAGCCAGTGGCTCCGCGTTACTCTCCGTCTTCATCTCCTGCGCCTGCTGCAAGTAGCGGTAGCCGTCAGGCCGCCCCGTGGCCGAACGCGCAACCGGGCTACCAGAAACAGCAAGGCGATGTGTATCGCCAGCTTTTGCAAACGCCTGCAGCGATGCACAAACCAAAAGTGCAAGAATCGCAGGAACTTACGCTGGCTGCGAATGGTCAAAGCTTTGGTCGGGTGTTGACTATCGTCCATTCGGACTGTGCGCTACTAGAACGTGACGGCAATATTTCACTTTTAGCCCTGCCGGTGGCGGAGCGCTGGTTACGTCAGGCGCAGTTAACGCCGGGAGATGCGCCGGTCTGCGCTCAGCCGCTGCTTATTCCGCTGCGGCTAAAAGTCTCTGGTGAAGAAAGAGCGGCCTTAGAAAAAGCGCAGTCTGCACTGGCGGAATTGGGTATTGAATTTCAGTCCGATGCGCAGCATGTGACCATCAGGGCCGTGCCTTTACCCTTACGCCAACAAAATTTACAAATCTTGATTCCTGAACTGATAGGCTACCTGGCGAAGCAGTCCGTATTCGAACCTGGCAATATTGCACAGTGGATTGCACGAAATCTGATGAGCGAACATGCGCAGTGGTCAATGGCACAGGCCATTACCCTGCTGACGGACGTAGAACGGTTATGTCCGCAGCTTGTGAAAACGCCGCCGGGTGGTCTGTTACAATCTGTTGATTTACATCCGGCGATAAAAGCCCTGAAAGATGAGTGATATCAGTAAGGCGAGCCTGCCTAAGGCGATTTTTTTGATGGGGCCGACGGCCTCCGGTAAAACGGCGTTAGCTATTGAGCTGCGTAAAATTTTACCAGTAGAGTTGATAAGCGTTGATTCTGCCCTTATTTACAAAGGGATGGATATCGGGACGGCGAAGCCGAACGCTGAAGAATTACTCGCCGCGCCGCACCGATTGCTGGATATTCGCGATCCGTCGCAGGCTTACTCGGCCGCTGATTTTCGCCGCGATGCGCTGGCGGAAATGGCCGATATCACGGCGGCGGGGCGGATCCCACTGTTAGTGGGCGGTACGATGTTGTATTTCAAGGCGTTGCTGGAAGGGTTGTCGCCACTACCGTCGGCGGACCCGGAAGTACGGGCCAGAATTGAGCAACAGGCGGCAGAGCAAGGTTGGGAGTCATTGCATCGTCAACTTCAGGAGATCGATCCGGTTGCGGCAGCAAGGATTCATCCAAATGATCCACAAAGGCTTTCCCGAGCACTGGAAGTTTTTTTCATTTCGGGTAAAACTTTAACGGAACTGACGCAAACGTCAGGAGACGCTCTACCGTATCAGGTGCATCAGTTCGCCATCGCCCCGGCGAGCCGTGAACTGCTCCATCAACGAATTGAGCAGCGTTTTCATCAGATGTTGGCTTCAGGTTTTGAAGCAGAAGTCCGGGCGCTTTTTGCCCGAGGAGATTTGCATACGGATTTGCCTTCCATTCGTTGCGTGGGTTATCGCCAGATGTGGTCTTACCTTGAAGGCGAAATCTCATACGATGAAATGGTTTATCGAGGTGTTTGCGCCACGAGACAGTTGGCGAAGCGGCAGATAACCTGGCTGCGTGGTTGGGAAGGAGTTCACTGGCTTGACAGTGAAAAACCAGAACAGGCGCGTGACGAAGTATTACAGGTTGTTGGTGCTATCGCAGGCTGAATGTGTACAATTGAGACGTATCGTGCGCAATTTTTTCAGAATCGAAAGGTTCAAAGTACAAATAAGCATATAAGGAAAAGAGAGAATGGCTAAGGGGCAATCTTTACAAGATCCGTTCCTGAACGCACTGCGTCGGGAACGTGTTCCAGTTTCTATTTATTTGGTGAATGGTATTAAGCTGCAAGGACAAATCGAGTCTTTTGATCAGTTCGTGATCCTGTTGAAAAACACGGTCAGCCAGATGGTTTATAAGCACGCGATTTCTACTGTTGTCCCGTCTCGCCCGGTTTCTCATCACAGTAACAACGCCGGTGGCGGTACCAGCAGTAACTACCATCATGGTAGCAGCGCGCAGAATACTTCCGCGCAACAGGACAGCGAAGAAACCGAATAAGGTTTCGGGCTGTTTTTTTTACACGGGGAGCCAGCGATCCTGCGTTCCCCGCTGATCTATTTAGAGGGTTATACGCTTGTTTGACCGTTATGATGCTGGTGAGCAGGCGGTACTGGTACACATCTATTTTACGCAAGACAAAGATATGGAAGACCTCCAGGAGTTTGAATCTCTGGTTTCTTCCGCCGGTGTCGAAGCATTGCAGGTGATTACCGGTAGCCGTAAAGCGCCGCACCCAAAGTATTTTGTAGGTGAAGGTAAAGCAGTTGAAATTGCGGAAGCCGTAAAAGCGACGGGAGCTTCGGTCGTTCTTTTTGACCATGCCCTGAGCCCGGCGCAGGAGCGTAACCTGGAGCGTTTGTGCGAGTGTCGTGTTATCGACCGCACCGGCCTTATTTTAGATATTTTCGCCCAACGTGCGCGTACCCATGAGGGTAAGTTGCAGGTTGAGCTGGCGCAGCTGCGCCATCTGGCTACGCGCCTGGTGCGTGGCTGGACCCACCTTGAAAGACAGAAAGGCGGGATCGGTTTGCGGGGGCCGGGTGAAACCCAGCTCGAAACCGACCGTCGTTTGTTGCGTAATCGCATCGTACAGATACAGTCGCGCCTGGAAAGAGTTGAAAAGCAGCGTGAGCAGGGGCGGCAATCACGTATCAAAGCCGACGTCCCTACTGTTTCGCTGGTGGGATATACCAACGCCGGTAAATCTACCCTTTTCAATCGCATCACCGAAGCGCGGGTCTACGCGGCAGACCAGTTGTTTGCCACCCTCGACCCGACGTTGCGGCGTATTGACGTCGCAGATGTCGGTGAAACCGTGCTGGCAGATACCGTAGGGTTTATTCGCCACCTGCCGCACGATCTGGTGGCGGCATTTAAAGCCACGTTACAAGAGACGCGGCAAGCCACATTGCTGCTGCACGTCATTGATGCGGCAGATGTGCGTGTACAAGAAAACATCGAAGCGGTGAATACGGTTCTTGAAGAGATCGATGCTCACGAGATCCCAACTCTGCTGGTGATGAACAAGATCGATATGCTGGAAGATTTCGAACCGCGTATTGATCGGGACGAAGAGAACAAACCGATCCGTGTCTGGCTTTCCGCACAGACCGGAGCGGGGATACCACAGCTTTTTCAGGCTTTGACGGAGCGGCTTTCCGGCGAGGTGGCGCAGCATACATTGCGTTTGCCGCCGCAGGAAGGGCGTCTGAGAAGTCGTTTTTATCAGCTTCAGGCAATAGAAAAAGAGTGGATGGAGGAGGACGGCAGCGTAAGTCTGCAAGTTCGTATGCCGATCGTTGACTGGCGTCGCCTCTGTAAACAAGAACCGGCGTTGATCGATTACCTGATCTAACGGCGTAGCGTCTGAAGCGTGGAGTCATATCCTCTGGCGTCGAAAGACAACAGGGATCACCGCATAACAAATATGGAGCACAAACATGGCGTGGAATCAGCCCGGTAATAACGGACAAGACCGCGACCCGTGGGGAAGCAGCAAACCTGGCGGCAACTCTGAGGGAAATGGAAACAAAGGCGGTCGCGATCAAGGGCCACCTGATTTAGATGATATCTTCCGCAAACTGAGCAAAAAGCTCGGTGGTCTGGGCGGCGGTAAAGGCACTGGTTCTGGCGGTGGCAGTTCATCGCAAGGCCCGCGCCCGCAGCTTGGCGGTCGTGTCGTTACCATCGCAGCGGCAGCGATTGTCATTATCTGGGCGGCCAGTGGTTTCTACACCATTAAAGAAGCCGAACGCGGCGTGGTAACACGCTTTGGCAAATTCAGCCATCTGGTTGAGCCGGGTCTGAACTGGAAACCGACGTTTATCGACGAAGTCAAACCGGTGAACGTGGAAGCCGTGCGTGAATTGGCCGCTTCCGGTGTGATGCTGACGTCCGATGAAAACGTAGTGCGCGTTGAGATGAACGTGCAGTACCGCGTTACCAATCCGGAAAAATATCTGTATAGCGTGACCAGCCCGGATGACAGCCTGCGTCAGGCTACCGACAGCGCCCTGCGTGGGGTTATCGGTAAATACACCATGGACCGCATTCTGACGGAAGGTCGTACCGTGATTCGTAGCGATACTCAGCGCGAACTGGAAGAGACGATTCGTCCGTATGACATGGGTATCACTCTGCTGGACGTCAACTTCCAGGCAGCTCGTCCGCCGGAAGAAGTAAAAGCGGCGTTTGACGATGCGATTGCCGCGCGTGAAAACGAACAGCAATACATTCGTGAAGCAGAAGCGTATACCAACGAAGTTCAGCCGCGTGCGAACGGTCAGGCGCAACGTATCCTCGAAGAGGCGCGTGCGTACAAGGCCCAGACCATCCTGGAAGCTCAGGGTGAAGTGGCGCGCTTTGCTAAACTTCTGCCGGAATATAAAGCTGCGCCGGAAATTACTCGCGAGCGTCTGTATATCGAGACGATGGAAAAAGTGTTGGGCAACACCCGCAAAGTGCTGGTTAACGATAAAGGTGGCAACCTGATGGTTCTGCCGTTAGACCAGATGCTGAAAGGTGGTAACGCGCCTGCGGCGAAGAGCGATAACGGTGCCAGCAATCTGCTGCGTCTGCCGCCAGCCTCTTCCTCCACAACCAGTGGAGTAAGCAACACGTCGTCCACCAGTCAGGGCGATATTATGGACCAACGCCGCGCCAACGCGCAGCGTAACGACTACCAGCGTCAGGGGGAATAACGATGCGTAAGTCAGTTATCGCGATTATCATCATCGTGCTGGTAGTGCTTTACATGTCTGTCTTTGTCGTCAAAGAAGGTGAGCGCGGTATTACGCTGCGTTTTGGTAAGGTACTGCGTGACGATGACAACAAACCTCTGGTTTATGAGCCGGGTCTGCATTTCAAGATACCGTTCATTGAAACGGTGAAAATGCTCGACGCGCGTATTCAGACCATGGACAACCAGGCAGACCGCTTTGTGACCAAAGAGAAGAAAGACCTGATCGTCGACTCTTACATCAAATGGCGCATCAGCGATTTCAGCCGTTACTACCTGGCAACGGGCGGTGGCGACATTTCGCAAGCGGAAGTGCTGTTGAAACGTAAGTTCTCGGACCGTCTGCGTTCTGAAATTGGTCGCCTGGACGTGAAAGACATCGTCACCGATTCCCGTGGTCGTCTAACCCTGGAAGTGCGTGACGCGCTGAACTCTGGTTCTGCGGGTACAGAAGATGAAGTTACTACCCCGGCAGCAGATAACGCCATTGCCGAAGCGGCAGAGCGCGTAACGGCTGAGACGAAGGGCAAAGTTCCGGTCATCAACCCGAACAGTATGGCGGCGCTGGGTATTGAAGTTGTCGATGTGCGTATCAAGCAGATCAACCTGCCGACCGAAGTGTCTGAAGCGATCTACAACCGTATGCGCGCCGAGCGTGAAGCGGTAGCGCGTCGTCATCGTTCACAAGGTCAGGAAGAAGCAGAAAAACTGCGTGCGACTGCCGACTATGAAGTGACCAGAACGCTGGCAGAAGCTGAGCGTCAGGGCCGTATCATGCGCGGTGAAGGTGATGCCGAAGCTGCCAAGCTGTTTGCAGACGCATTCAGCAAGGATCCGGACTTCTACGCATTCATCCGTAGCCTGCGTGCTTATGAGAACAGCTTCTCTGGCAATCAGGACGTGATGGTCATGAGCCCGGACAGCGATTTCTTCCGCTACATGAAGACGCCGAGTTCCGCGACGCGTTAAGATAACGACCGCGGTACAGGTCAATAAAGCCACCGCATCCTCAGGGATGTCGGTGGTTTTCTTTTTCTATAAGGATAATGAATGAATTCGACAATCTGGCTGGCGCTTGCCCTGGTTTTAGTCTTGGAAGGTTTAGGGCCGATGCTTTACCCGAAGGCATGGAAGAAGATGATCTCCGCAATGACTAATTTACCCGATAATATTTTACGTCGTTTTGGCGGTGGACTTGTGGTTGCGGGCGTTGTGGTCTACTACATGTTGAGGAAAACGATTGGCTGAGCAAAAAATAGGCTGACTAAGGTCATTTTTGGATGCAAAAAGTGCTGTAACTCTGAAAAAGCGATGGTAGAATCCATTTTTAAGCAAACGGTGATTTTGAAAAATGGGTAACAACGTCGTCGTACTGGGCACCCAATGGGGTGACGAAGGTAAAGGTAAGATCGTCGATCTTCTGACTGAACGGGCTAAATATGTTGTACGCTACCAGGGCGGTCACAACGCAGGCCATACTCTCGTAATCAACGGTGAAAAAACCGTTCTCCATCTTATTCCATCAGGTATTCTCCGCGAGAATGTAACCAGCATCATCGGTAACGGTGTTGTGCTGTCTCCGGCCGCGCTGATGAAAGAGATGAAAGAACTGGAAGACCGTGGCATCCCCGTTCGTGAGCGTCTACTGCTGTCTGAAGCATGTCCGCTGATCCTTGATTATCACGTTGCGCTGGATAACGCGCGTGAGAAAGCACGTGGCGCGAAAGCGATCGGCACCACCGGTCGTGGTATCGGGCCTGCTTATGAAGATAAAGTGGCTCGTCGTGGTCTGCGTGTTGGCGACCTTTTCGACAAAGAAACCTTCGCTGAAAAACTGAAAGAAGTGATGGAATATCACAACTTCCAGTTGGTTAACTACTACAAAGCTGAAGCGGTTGATTACCAGAAGGTTCTGGATGATACGATGGCAGTTGCCGACATCCTGACTTCTATGGTGGTTGACGTTTCTGACCTGCTCGACCAGGCGCGTCAGCGTGGCGATTTCGTCATGTTCGAAGGTGCGCAGGGTACGCTGCTGGATATCGACCACGGTACTTATCCGTACGTAACTTCTTCCAACACCACTGCTGGTGGCGTGGCGACCGGTTCCGGCCTGGGCCCGCGTTATGTTGATTACGTTCTGGGTATCCTCAAAGCTTACTCCACTCGTGTAGGTGCAGGTCCGTTCCCGACCGAACTGTTTGATGAAACTGGCGAGTTCCTCTGCAAGCAGGGTAACGAATTCGGCGCAACTACAGGTCGTCGTCGTCGTACCGGCTGGCTGGATACCGTTGCCGTTCGTCGTGCGGTGCAACTGAACTCTCTGTCTGGCTTCTGCCTGACCAAACTGGACGTTCTGGATGGCCTGAAAGAGGTGAAACTCTGCGTGGCTTACCGTATGCCGGATGGTCGCGAAGTGACTACCACTCCGCTGGCAGCTGACGACTGGAAAGGTGTTGAGCCGATTTACGAAACCATGCCAGGCTGGTCTGAATCCACCTTCGGCGTGAAAGATCGTAGCGGCCTGCCGCAGGCGGCGCTGAACTACATCAAGCGCATTGAAGAGCTGACCGGCGTACCGATAGATATCATCTCTACCGGCCCGGATCGTACTGAAACCATGATTCTGCGCGACCCGTTCGACGCGTAATTCTGGGACGCCCGGCAGATATTTTGCCTGCTGGGCTAACAGTGTGATACATTGCTGTGTCGGGTAAGCCATTACGCTATCCGACACAGTGTTAAATCCTCGCTTTTTTCCTTCCCCAAACTGAAATAAATTAGCGACACAGCTTGTGGCTGGTTTATCATCAATATAAATGTATTTTTTCCCGATTTCCCTTTTTTGAGGTTGATGTGCAGTTAACGAGTTTCACTGATTACGGATTACGTGCGCTGATCTACATGGCATCATTGCCAGAAGGGCGGATGACCAGTATTTCTGAAGTGACTGACGTCTACGGCGTCTCCCGTAATCATATGGTCAAAATAATCAATCAACTTAGTCGTGCCGGCTACGTGACTGCTGTTCGTGGAAAAAATGGCGGCATTCGCCTGGGTAAACCGGCGAGTGCGATACGTATTGGTGATGTGGTGCGCGAGCTGGAACCTTTATCGCTGGTGAATTGCAGTAGTGAGTTTTGCCACATTACACCTGCCTGTCGGTTGAAACAGGCACTTTCTAAGGCCGTGCAAAGTTTTCTTACGGAACTGGATAACTACACGCTTGCCGATTTGGTTGAAGAGAATCAACCGCTTTATAAATTATTGCTGGTGGAGTGACGAAAATCTTCATCAGAGATGACAACGGAGGAACCGAGATGTCACAAGATCCTTTCCAGGAACGCGAAGCTGAAAAATACGCGAATCCCATCCCTAGTCGGGAATTTATCCTCGAACATTTAACCAAACGTGAAAAACCGGCCAGCCGTGATGAGCTGGCGGTAGAACTGCACATTGAAGGCGAAGAGCAGCTTGAAGGCCTGCGTCGCCGCCTGCGCGCGATGGAGCGCGATGGTCAACTGGTCTTCACTCGCCGTCAGTGCTATGCGCTGCCGGAACGCCTCGACCTGGTGAAAGGTACCGTTATTGGCCACCGTGATGGCTACGGCTTTCTGCGGGTTGAAGGACGTAAAGATGATTTGTATCTCTCTAGCGAGCAGATGAAAACCTGCATTCATGGCGATCAGGTGCTGGCGCAGCCGCTGGGCGCTGACCGTAAAGGTCGTCGTGAAGCGCGTATTGTTCGCGTACTGGTGCCAAAAACCAGCCAGATTGTTGGTCGCTACTTTACCGAAGCGGGCGTCGGCTTTGTGGTTCCTGACGACAGCCGTCTGAGCTTCGATATTTTAATCCCGCCCGATCAGATCATGGGCGCGCGGATGGGCTTTGTGGTGGTTGTTGAACTGACCCAACGCCCGACTCGCCGTACCAAAGCGGTGGGTAAAATCGTCGAAGTGCTGGGCGACAATATGGGCACCGGCATGGCGGTTGATATCGCTCTGCGTACCCATGAAATTCCGTACATCTGGCCGCAGGCTGTTGAGCAACAGGTTGCCGGGCTGAAAGAAGAAGTGCCGGAAGAAGCAAAAGCAGGTCGTGTCGATCTGCGCGATTTACCGCTGGTCACCATTGATGGCGAAGACGCCCGTGACTTTGACGATGCAGTTTACTGCGAGAAAAAACGCGGCGGCGGTTGGCGTTTATGGGTCGCGATTGCCGACGTCAGCTACTATGTGCGTCCGCCAACACCGCTGGACAGCGAAGCGCGTAACCGTGGTACGTCGGTGTATTTCCCTTCGCAGGTTATCCCTATGCTGCCGGAAGTGCTCTCTAACGGCCTGTGCTCGCTCAACCCGCAGGTAGACCGCCTGTGTATGGTGTGCGAGATGACAATTTCGTCGAAAGGCCGCCTGACTGGCTACAAATTCTATGAAGCGGTGATGAGCTCTCACGCGCGTCTGACCTACACCAAAGTCTGGCATATTCTGCAGGGCGATCAGGATCTGCGCGAGCAGTACGCCCCGCTGGTTAAGCATCTCGAAGAGTTGCATAACCTCTATAAAGTGCTGGATAAAGCCCGTGAAGAACGCGGTGGGATCTCGTTTGAGAGCGAAGAAGCGAAGTTTATTTTCAACGCTGAACGCCGTATTGAGCGTATCGAACAGACCCAGCGTAACGACGCACACAAGTTAATTGAAGAGTGTATGATTCTGGCGAATATCTCGGCGGCGCGTTTCGTTGAGAAAGCCAAAGAACCGGCACTGTTCCGTATTCACGACAAGCCGAGCACCGAGGCTATTACCTCTTTCCGTTCAGTGCTGGCGGAGCTGGGGCTGGAACTGCCGGGCGGCAACAAGCCGGAACCGCGTGACTACGCGGAGCTGCTGGAGTCGGTTGCCGATCGTCCTGATGCAGAAATGCTGCAAACCATGCTGCTGCGCTCGATGAAACAGGCGATTTACGATCCGGAAAACCGTGGTCACTTCGGTCTGGCATTGCAGTCCTATGCGCACTTTACTTCGCCGATTCGTCGTTATCCTGACCTGACGCTGCACCGCGCCATTAAGTATCTGCTGGCGAAAGAGCAGGGGCATCAGGGCAACACCACTGAAACCGGCGGCTACCATTATTCGATGGAAGAGATGTTGCAACTGGGTCAGCACTGTTCCATGGCGGAACGTCGTGCCGACGAAGCAACGCGCGATGTGGCTGACTGGCTGAAGTGTGACTTCATGCTCGACCAGGTGGGCAACGTCTTTAAAGGCGTTATTGCCAGCGTCACTGGTTTTGGCTTCTTTGTTCGTCTCGACGACCTGTTCATTGATGGTCTGGTCCACGTCTCTTCGCTGGACAATGACTACTATCGCTTTGACCAGGTAGGGCAACGCCTGATGGGCGAATCCAGCGGCCAGACTTATCGCCTGGGCGATCGCGTGGAAGTTCGCGTCGAAGCGGTTAATATGGACGAGCGCAAAATCGACTTTAGCCTGATCTCCAGCGAACGCGCACCGCGCAACGTCGGTAAAACGGCGCGCGAGAAAGCGAAAAAAGGCGATGCAGGCAAAAAAGGCGGCAAGCGTCGTCAGGTCGGTAAAAAGGTAAACTTTGAGCCAGACAGTGCCTTCCGTGGCGAGAAAAAACCGAAGCCGAAAGCGGCGAAGAAAGACGCGAGAAAAGCGAAAAAGCCATCGGCTAAAACGCAGAAAATAGCCGCAGCGACCAAAGCGAAGCGTGCGGCGAAGAAAAAAGTGGCAGAGTGATCATTACCCTCTTCAAACAGAAGAGGGTTAGATTGCTGACAAAATGCGCTTTGTTCATGCCGGATGCGGTGTGAACGCCTTATCCGGCCTACATAATCACGCAAATTCAATATATTGCAGGGACCATGTAGGCCTGATAAACGTAGTGCATCAGGCAAAACGTAAACAACGAGTACATTAATGAGCGAAATGATTTACGGCATCCACGCAGTGCAGGCCCTGCTGGAGCGCGCCCCTGAACGTTTTCAGGAAGTCTTTATTTTAAAAGGCCGTGAAGATAAACGTCTGTTACCGCTGATTCACGCCCTTGAATCCCAGGGCGTGGTTATCCAGTTGGCAAACCGCCAATATCTCGATGAGAAAAGCGACGGTGCCGTGCATCAGGGCATTATCGCCCGTGTGAAACCAGGACGGCAGTATCAGGAAAACGATCTGCCGGATCTGATCGCTTCGCTCGATCAACCGTTTCTGCTGATCCTCGACGGTGTAACCGATCCGCACAACCTCGGCGCGTGCCTGCGTAGCGCGGACGCCGCTGGCGTTCATGCGGTGATTGTGCCGAAAGATCGCTCCGCACAGCTCAACGCCACGGCGAAAAAAGTAGCCTGCGGCGCGGCAGAAAGCGTTCCGCTGATTCGGGTGACTAACCTTGCGCGCACCATGCGTATGTTGCAGGAAGAGAACATCTGGATCGTCGGTACGGCAGGCGAGGCGGATCATACGCTCTATCAGAGCAAAATGACCGGACGACTGGCGCTGGTGATGGGCGCGGAAGGTGAAGGTATGCGTCGTCTGACCCGTGAACATTGCGATGAGTTGATCAGCATCCCAATGGCAGGAAGTGTTTCTTCGCTGAACGTTTCGGTTGCGACCGGAATTTGCTTATTTGAAGCGGTTCGCCAGCGCAGCTAATCCCTCTGATTTAAGAAAAACCATCCAGATTTGGATGGTTTTTTTTTATCTATAGCTGGTAAGATAATTACGCTCTATAAATATTCACCTTATTAATAATTAAATTTAATATATATGGAATAATATATGACATGGAATCCGTTGGCGCTGGCGACAGCGTTACAAGCTGTACCTAAACAAAATATTGATGTAACAAATAGTGAAAATGCATTAATTATTAAAATGAATGATTACGGCGATTTGCAAATCAATGTTCTTTTTACTTCTCGCCAGATGATTATCGAAACATTTATTTGTCCGGTAAGCTATATCAATAATCCAAATGAATTTAATACATTCCTTTTAAGAAATCAGAAAATTATGCCGCTGTCATCGGTGGGGATCTCCAGCGTGCAACAGGAAGAGTATTACATTGTTTTCGGGGCATTATCGCTTAAATCTTCTCTTGAAGATATCCTGCTTGAAATAACCTCGCTGGTAGATAATGCATTGGATCTGGCTGAAATTACAGAAGAATATTCACACTAATTACAAGGACGGGTATTTATGGGAATTTTAAAAAGTTTATTTACGCTGGGGAAATCGTTTATCTCCCAGGCGGAAGAATCCATTGAAGAAACCCAGGGCGTGCGCATGCTGGAACAACATATTCGGGACGCCAAAGCTGAACTGGATAAAGCCGGAAAATCTCGCGTCGATCTGCTGGCGCGGGTGAAATTAAGTAACGATAAGCTGAAAGATTTACGCGAGCGTAAAACCAGTCTGGAAGCCCGTGCGCTGGAAGCATTAAGCAAGAACGTTAACCCATCGTTAATTAACGAAGTCGCCGAAGAAATTGCGCGCCTTGAGAATCTTATTACCGCTGAAGAACAGGTGTTGTCGAATCTGGAAGTCTCCCGCGATGGTGTGGAAAAAGCCGTTACGGCAACGGCACAGCGTATTTCCCAGTTTGAGCAACAAATGGAAGTCGTTAAAGCTACTGAAGCCATGCAGCGTGCGCAGCAGGCCGTAACGACCTCGACTGTTGGTGCCTCTTCCAGCGTTTCGACAGCTGCAGAGTCATTAAAACGCCTGCAAACGCGTCAGGCTGAGCGCCAGGCCCGGCTGGATGCCGCCGCGCAGCTGGAAAAAGTGGCAGACGGTCGCGATCTCGACGAAAAACTGGCGGAAGTGGGGATTGGTGGTGTTAACAAAAGCAATGCCCAGGATGTGCTGGCAAGGCTGCAACGCCAACAGGGTGAGTAATTTTTTGCCAGCCTCACTAAAGGGCTGGCTGCTAATTTAAGGATAAAATATGTCTGGTTTTTTCCAGCGCCTGTTTGGTCAGGATGATAAGCCTGTTATCGTTCGCGGTCCGCTGGGACTTCATCTCAATAGTGGCTTTACGCTCGACTCGTTAGCGTTTCGTTTGCTGGAAGATGAATTGCTGATTGCGCTGCCGGGTGAAGAATACACGGTAGCAGCTGTCAGCCACATCGATCTGGGCGGCGGTAGCCAGATTTTCCGCTACTACACTTCGGGCGATGAATTTCTGCAAATCAATACCACCGGCGGCGAAGATATTGATGACATTGATGATATCAAGCTCTTTGTCTATGAAGAGAGCTACGGTATCAGTAAAGAGAGTCACTGGCGCGAGGCGATCAACGCCAAAGCGATGGGGGCAATGACCTTAAACTGGCAGGAAAAACGCTGGCAGCGATTTTTTAACAGCGAAGAACCGGGAAATATCGAACCCGTCTACATGCTGGAAAAAGTAGAAAATCAAAACCATGCCAAATGGGAGGTCCATAATTTTACCATGGGCTACCAACGGCAAGTGACCGAAGATACTTACGAATATTTGCTGTTAAATGGTGAGGAATCTTTTAACGATCTCGGCGAGCCGGAGTGGTTATTTTCGCGCGCGCTGGGCGTCGATATCCCGCTGACATCACTTCATATTATTGGTTAATTACAGGGACGTTTACGATGCATATACTGGATTCACTTCTTGCTTTTAGCGCCTATTTTTTTATTGGCGTGGCGATGGTAATTATTTTTCTTTTTATCTATTCTAAAATTACACCACACAACGAATGGCAGTTAATCAAAAACAATAATACCGCGGCGTCACTGGCGTTCAGCGGTACATTGTTGGGTTACGTGATCCCGTTATCCAGTGCGGCAATCAATGCGGTGAGCATTCCGGATTATTTCGCCTGGGGCGGGATTGCACTGGTGATTCAGTTACTCGTTTTTGCTGGTGTCAGACTTTATATGCCCGCATTAAGCGAAAAAATTATTAATAACAATACCGCCGCAGGAATGTTTATGGGAACCGCCGCGCTGGCTGGCGGTATTTTTAACGCAGCTTGTATGACATGGTAATGGACGATCATGGCCAGAAAACGCAAATCAAGAAATAACAGTAAAATTGGTCACGGAGCGATCAGTCGCATTGGTAGACCGAATAATCCTTTTGAGCCACGCCGCAATCGCTACGCACAAAAATACTTAACGTTGGTGTTAATGGGCGGCGCCGCTTTTTTAATAGTCAAAGGATGGAGTGAAAGTAGCGATGTCGATAACGACGGCGACGGAACGTTTTACGCGACAGTGCAGGATTGTATTGATGACGGTAATAATGCAGACATTTGCGCGCGTGGCTGGAATAACGCCAAAGCGGCATTTTATGCCGATGTTCCGAAGAATATGACTCAGCAAAATTGCCATTTTAAGTATGAAAATTGCTATTACGACAATGTTGAACAGAGTTGGATCCCGGTCATTTCTGGATTTTTGTTAAGCCGGGTTATTCGTAAAGATCGCGATGAGCCGTTTGTTTATAACAGCGGCGGATCCTCATTTGCTTCCCGTCCCGTCTGGCGCAACACTTCCGGTGATTACTCCTGGCGCTCCGGTTCTGGCAAAAAAGAGTCTTACTCCACGGGCGGCTTTACCACCAAAAAAGCGTCTACCGTTTCTCGCGGCGGCTATGGTCGCTCGTCCAGCGCCCGCGGGCATTGGGGAGGCTAATCATGCTGAGACACAATGTTCCTGTGCGGCGGGATCTGGACCGGATTGCCGCCGATAACGGATTTGACTTTCATATCATCGACAATGAAATCTATTGGGATGAGAGTCGGGCTTACCGCTTTACTCTGCGCCAGATTGAAGAGCAGATCGAAAAACCGACTGCGGAACTGCATCAGATGTGCCTGGAGGTGGTGGATCGTGCGGTTAAAGATGAAGAGATCCTGACGCAACTGGCGATCCCGCCGTTGTACTGGGATGTGATCGCCGAAAGCTGGCGCGCACGCGATCCTTCGCTGTATGGCCGTATGGATTTTGCCTGGTGTGGTAATGCGCCGGTTAAGTTGCTGGAGTACAACGCCGATACGCCAACTTCATTGTACGAGTCGGCTTATTTCCAGTGGTTGTGGCTGGAAGATGCTCGGCGCAGCGGCGTTATTCCGCGCGATGCCGATCAGTACAATGCCATTCAGGAGCGCCTGATTTCACGCTTTAGCGAGCTTTATAGCCGGGAGCCATTTTATTTTTGCTGCTGTCAGGACACCGACGAAGACAGGAGTACCGTGCTGTACTTGCAGGACTGCGCTCAGCAGGCAGGACAGGAGTCGCGGTTTATCTACATTGAAGATCTCGGTTTGGGCGTCGGCGGTGTACTGACCGATCTTGATGATAATGTCGTCCAGCGTGCATTTAAGCTGTATCCGCTGGAGTGGATGATGCGTGACGATAACGGTCCGCTGCTGCGCAAGCGTCGTGAGCAGTGGGTGGAGCCGTTATGGAAAAGTATCTTGAGTAACAAAGGGCTAATGCCGCTGCTTTGGCGCTTCTTTCCTGGTCATCCTAATCTTCTGGCGTCCTGGTTTGAGGGCGAAAAACCGCAGATCGCCGCTGGCGAAAGCTATGTGCGTAAACCGATCTACTCACGCGAGGGCGGTAACGTCACCATTTTCGACGGCCAGAATAACGTCGTTGACCACGCTGATGGTGATTACGCCGATGAACCGATGATCTATCAGGCGTTTCAACCGCTACCGCGATTTGGCGATAGTTACACGCTGATTGGTAGCTGGATTGTCGATGATGAAGCGTGCGGTATGGGTATCCGCGAAGATAACACGCTGATCACTAAAGATACTTCGCGTTTTGTTCCGCACTACATTGCGGGTTAAGAATGTTTTAGCAATCTCTTTCTGTCAGGAATCCGTGGCAGTGACCATACTAATGGTGACTGCCATTGATGGAGGGAGACACCGTGCACTGGCAAACTCACACTGTTTTTAATCAACCTATACCCTTAAATAACAGCAATTTATACCTGTCTGATGGCGCGCTCTGCGAAGCGGTAACGCGCGAAGGCGCTGGCTGGGATAGCGATTTTCTCGCCAGTATTGGTCAGCAACTCGGAACGGCAGAATCCCTTGAACTGGGGCGGCTGGCGAATGTAAACCCACCTGAACTGTTGCGCTACGATGCCCAGGGGCGACGTCTGGACGATGTCCGTTTCCATCCCGCATGGCACCTGCTGATGCAGGCGTTATGTACCAATCGGGTACACAACCTGGCCTGGGAAGAAGATGCTCGTTCTGGCGCATTTGTGGCGCGGGCGGCGCGTTTTATGTTGCACGCGCAGGTTGAGGCCGGGTCGTTATGTCCGATAACGATGACCTTTGCCGCCACGCCATTGCTGTTACAGATGCTACCCGCGCCGTTTCAGGACTGGACCACGCCGCTGCTGAGCGATCGCTACGATTCCCACTTATTGCCTGGCGGGCAAAAACGCGGTTTGTTGATTGGCATGGGAATGACGGAAAAGCAGGGCGGTTCCGATGTGATGAGCAACACCACCCGCGCAGAGCGTCTGGACGATGGGTCTTATCGGCTGGTGGGGCATAAATGGTTTTTCTCGGTGCCACAAAGCGACGCGCATCTGGTGCTGGCACAGACCGCGGGCGGTCTGTCCTGCTTTTTTGTGCCGCGCTTTTTGCCTGACGGGCAACGCAACACGATTCGGCTGGAGCGTCTGAAAGATAAGTTGGGTAATCGTTCCAATGCCAGTTGCGAAGTGGAGTTTCAGGATGCCATTGGCTGGTTGTTGGGTCAGGAAGGGGAAGGGATTCGCCTGATCCTGAAAATGGGCGGGATAACGCGTTTTGATTGTGCACTGGGCAGCCACGCCATGATGCGCCGTGCGTTCTCGCTGGCGATTTATCACGCACATCAGCGCCATGTATTTGGTAATCCGTTAATAGAACAGCCTCTGATGCGCCATGTCTTAAGTCGCATGGCGCTTCAGCTTGAAGGGCAAACAGCATTGTTGTTTCGTCTGGCGCGGGCCTGGGATCGACGTGCCGATGCTAAAGAAGCCCTATGGGCGCGCTTATTTACGCCTGCGGCGAAATTTGTGATCTGCAAACGTGGCATTCCGTTTGTGGCTGAAGCGATGGAGGTACTGGGCGGCATTGGTTATTGCGAGGAGAGCGAGCTGCCGCGGCTTTACCGGGAGATGCCGGTAAACAGCATCTGGGAAGGCTCTGGCAATATTATGTGCCTCGATGTGCTGCGCGTTCTTAATAAGCAAGCGGGCGTATACGACTTGCTGTCGGAAGCGTTTATGGAAGTGAAAGGGCAAGATCGTTATTTTGATCGCGCGGTTCGTCGTTTACAGCAGCAACTGCGCAAACCGGCTGAGGAATTGGGACGGGAGATAACACATCAATTATTTTTGCTGGGCTGCGGCGCGCAAATGTTGAAATATGCTTCTCCGCCAATGGCGCAGGCGTGGTGTCAGGTGATGTTAAATACGCGCGGTGGCGTGCGGTTGTCAGAGCAGATCCAGAATGATTTATTGCTGCGGGCGACGGGGGGAGTGTGTTTGTAAGCGTATACGACGGATGCGACGCTGGTTTCGATTAACTAAATGAAATATGTGAAAATTGTAGGCCGGACAAGGCGCTCGCGCCGCATCCGGCATTGTTCATTTGCTGTAGATGACACTCACGCATACAGTATCGCCTGTACACGCCAGTTATCGGGCTGCTGGTCTTCATACATGGTAATAATGCGATACCATGATGCCCCTTGTTCATCGGCCTTTAACGCCACGATACGTTCCACGTCCTGCGGATCCCCTGAAATATTGCTAACCGAGATCTGACCTATTTCATTCAGGCCCGTCACGCAGTCAGCACTGGCGAATTCTGCAGACTGTGCCGTGGCGCTCGCAGGGCAAGTCACTAATTGCAGCGAGGGTGAGGCAAGTAATTGTTTCATCGTCAGCTCCATTTTTCGTTTCCCCACATGTGGCAGGGCATTCCATCGCGGTAATAAACGCCCGAGCTTCCAGCCGGTAATTTATTGTGCACAGGTAAACGCATAGGGACGCAAAGCAATGTAAAGCTGGCTATGTAAGTTGTCTGATTTATTTACGGTACAAAATGGCTTGTGAATACCACTGTCCTGTCACGATGGTTTCATCCACCATTACGACAACGTAATAATCAGCTTTTGCAGCGACAGCTTTCGCTCTGATTTCTGCTAATGCGTCATCCGGAGAGCCCCGTACCATCGTGCTTACGCTACCTATTCGCTGTAACCCTTGTGTCTGGTCACGGCGAATCTCTTGCGGATGGTCCGTTACTGGCGGTGCTGGCTGTGGCATACCTTGCAGTGCGCTACAGGCGCTTAGCATCAACACCAATAATAAACTGGCAAACCGATAAATAACGCTATTACGTTTCCTGCTAACCATAGTGTAGTGCCTTATTTATTTAACTTGAGGGGAATGTTCCCGAATTGTTACCTGGTACGCGATTTTCGAATGAAAACGTTGTGAAAGCGTAATCCACATCTCAACATTATGAACTAATACGGTCAGCAGAAACTTGTGCTAAGGATTTCTTCATGTCATACCAAACTCAAAGGAGAAAAAGATGATTGAATTAGAATCACGCGTGCTGGCTGATATTCCCGTTCTTCACGCTTATCCCATAGGGCAAAAAGAAACCCCATTACCGTGTGTGATTTTTTATCACGGATTTACTTCATCCAGCCTGGTTTATAGCTATTTTGCCGTCGCGCTGGCGCAGGCTGGTTTCCGGGTGATCATGCCGGATGCGCCCAATCACGGTAGCCGTTTTAGTGGCGACGCAGCGAGGCGTTTAAATCAATTCTGGCAAATCTTGCTACAAAGTATGCAGGAATTCACTACTTTACGTGCGGCAATAGCCGAAGAAAACTGGCTGCGTGATGAACGCCTGGCGGTTGGTGGCGCGTCGATGGGCGCAATGACCGCGCTGGGGATTACTGCTCGCCACCCCACGGTGAAATGTACCGCCAGCATGATGGGGTCTGGCTATTTCACATCGCTTGCCCGTTCACTGTTTCCACCGTTGAAGCCTGAAACGCCAGCACAGCAAAACGAATTTGATAACATTATTGCTCCACTGGCAGAGTGGGAAGCGACAAACCACCTGGACGAACTGGGAAGTAGGCCACTGCTGTTGTGGCATGGCCTTGACGATGATGTTGTGCCTGCCGAGGAATCACTACGTTTGCAGCAGGCATTAAGAGATACGGGACGAGATAAACAGTTAACCTGTTCATGGCAGCCAGGCGTGCGCCACCGTATTACACCCGAGGCGTTAGATGCTGCGGTGACATTTTTCCACCAGCATCTTTAAACACGCAGAATGCTGACCCCTTGCGCTTCCAGCTGTTGCAGGATCTCTGGGTTAGCATTTTTGCCGGTGATCAGCATATCGATTTGATCGGCGCGGCTAAAGAGCATCCCCGCGCGTTCACCAATCTTACTGCTATCGACCAGCACTACCAGTTTCCCTACCACGCTCAGCATCTTCTGCTCTGCCATCGCCGTCAGCATATCGGTTTTATATAACCCTTCTGCGGTCAGCCCTTTGCCGCTGGTAAACATCCAGTGCCCGGCATAGAGACTGTTTTCGCTGCCCTGTGGGCTTAAGGTGATGGACTGACTTTTGTTGTACTGCCCGCCCATGATGATCACGCTGTCATGTTCCTGATCGATCAGATAGTTTGCCAGCGGGAGATAATTAGTGATGATTTGCACCGGTTTGCCACACATTTCCCGGCCGAGCAGAAACGCGGTAGAGCCGCAGTTGATGACCACGCTTTCGCCCGGGTTGACCAACTGCGAGGCCGCTTTAGCGATACGTACTTTTTCATCGTGATTCTGCGCCTGATGCAGATTCATCGGCGTCCATCGCGGGCGCTGCTGGGTAATCGCTTCGGCGCCATTGCGCACTTTTTTCAGTTTGCCGCTTTCGTCGAGTTTATTGATATCGCGTCGCGCAGTGGCAGGCGAAATTCCCAGACGCTCAACGACTTTCTCCACGGTCACAAAGCCCAATTGTGCGAGCATTTCCAGGAGGATTTGATGTCTTTGTGCTTCAGTCATGAGCTATTCCGATAAAATTTGATTTTTTTAGATGATATTTGAAATAGCCAGGAAATACTACGCCGGATAGCGCGAACAGATCCACGCTACCCGGTATCAACGACAGATTACAGGAACGATTTGAACGGCAGATCCGGTTCAATAGTGAAGCAATCGTCAAAACCACGCGGATAGTGATACTCGAAGTTATCTTTATCCAACGGCCAGGTAAACTTGCCACCGACCTGCCAGATAAACGGCTTAAAGCCATACTTCAGACGATCTTTTTTCATCTCCCACAGTACGCGGATTTCCTGCGGATCGGCCTGGAAGTTTGACCAGATATCATGGTGGAACGGGATAACTACTTTCGCATTCAACGCTTCGCCCATACGCAGCATATCGGCGCTGGTCATTTTGTCGGTAATACCGCGTGGGTTCTCACCGTACGATCCTAACGCCACGTCGATCTGATGCTCGTTGCCATGTTTTGCATAGTAGTTAGAGTAGTGGGAATCGCCGCTGTGATACAGGGAACCGCCCGGTGTTTTGAACAGATAGTTTACTGCGCGATCGTCCATGCCGTCTGGCAGCACGCCAGCCGCTTTTTGATCCGCTGGTAGGGTGATCAGTGCAGTACGGTCGAACGCGTCAAGGGCATGAATTTCAATGTCTTTCACTTTTACCACATCGCCTGGTTTGACCACGATGCAGCGCTCTTTTGGTACTCCCCAGCCAATCCATAAATCCACGCAGGTTTTCGGTCCGATAAACGGTACGTCATCAGCACAGTTCTGCATCACGGCAGCAGCGACGTTGACGTCGATATGATCGTTGTGATCGTGAGTTGCCAGTACCGCGTCGATCTGGCGAATCGCAAACGGATCAAGAACAAACGGGGTAGTACGCAGGTTTGGCTGCAGTTTTTTCACGCCAGCCATGCGCTGCATCTGGTGACCCTGTTTCATCAGCGGGTTACCGTGACTTTGTTTGCCAGTACCGCACCAGAAATCAACGCAAACGTTGGTGCCACCTTCCGATTTCAGCCAGATCCCAGTACAACCGAGCCACCACATCGCGAATGTACCAGGAGCTACCTGCTCTTGTTCAATTTCTTCATTCAGCCAGCTACCCCACTCCGGGAAAGTGCTCAGGATCCAGGATTCACGGGTGATACTTTTCACTTTACTCATCGCCATTTACCTTCATGATGTTCAGTTTTAATCAATATGTGATTTGTTTTGATTAATCCTGACACTATTTTTTCAGGAAGGCAATGACCATTTTTTGACTTTTTGCCAGGTGAGTTGTTGTGGATTTTGAGTGTGGAAAGATTTAACGGAATGTGTAATTCATTTAACTAAATGAATTTAAATGAGTAATTGTTTCGTTGCATGAATCCCACTCTATCCATGTGGAATTATTTGCGTGCCGCGTCACATTTAATCATAAATAATCTTGTTGTGATTACTTTTGAAAATTAGAGTGAATGCACAACATTCCGGGTGTGCGGAATACCCGGTTACCTCTTCTTCAGGAGATCGTTATGGAGATCCTCTACAACATCTTTACCGTGTTTTTTAACCAGGTCATGACCAATGCCCCGTTGTTGCTGGGTATTGTGACCTGTCTGGGCTACATCCTACTGCGCAAAAGTGTCAGCGTTATTATTAAAGGGACGATTAAAACCATTATTGGTTTCATGTTGTTGCAGGCAGGGTCCGGCATCCTGACCAGCACCTTCAAACCGGTGGTGGCGAAAATGTCGGAAGTCTACGGTATCAACGGTGCGATTTCAGATACTTACGCGTCGATGATGGCAACCATTGAACGCATGGGCGATGCCTATAGCTGGGTGGGTTACGCGGTGTTGCTGGCTCTGGCGCTGAACATCTGTTACGTGCTGCTGCGTCGTATTACCGGTATTCGCACCATCATGCTGACTGGTCACATCATGTTCCAGCAGGCGGGGCTGATTGCCGTTACGCTGTTTATTTTCGGTTATTCCATGTGGACGACCATTATCTGCACCGCGATTCTGGTTTCGCTCTACTGGGGCATTACCTCCAACATGATGTACAAGCCGACTCAGGAAGTGACGGATGGCTGCGGTTTCTCCATCGGTCACCAACAGCAGTTTGCATCATGGATTGCTTATAAAGTCGCGCCGTTCCTGGGCAAAAAAGAGGAGAGCGTTGAAGACCTCAAACTGCCTGGCTGGCTGAACATTTTCCACGACAACATCGTCTCCACGGCGATTGTCATGACCATCTTCTTTGGCGCCATTCTGCTCTCCTTCGGTATCGACACCGTGCAGGCGATGGCAGGCAAAGTGCACTGGACGGTCTACATCCTGCAAACCGGTTTCTCCTTCGCGGTGGCGATCTTCATCATCACTCAGGGCGTGCGCATGTTTGTGGCGGAACTCTCTGAAGCATTTAACGGTATCTCCCAGCGTCTGATCCCAGGTGCGGTTCTGGCGATTGACTGTGCGGCTATCTATAGCTTCGCGCCGAACGCCGTGGTCTGGGGCTTTATGTGGGGCACCATCGGTCAGCTGATTGCGGTTGGCATCCTGGTCGCCTGCGGTTCCTCGATCCTGATTATTCCTGGCTTTATCCCGATGTTCTTCTCCAACGCCACCATCGGCGTGTTCGCTAACCACTTCGGCGGCTGGCGTGCGGCGCTGAAAATTTGTCTGGTGATGGGGATGATTGAAATCTTTGGTTGCGTCTGGGCGGTGAAACTCACCGGTATGAGTGCCTGGATGGGTATGGCGGACTGGTCGATTCTGGCACCGCCGATGATGCAGGGCTTCTTCTCCATCGGTATCGCCTTTATGGCCGTCATCATTGTAATTGCACTGGCTTATATGTTCTTCGCTGGCCGCGCACTGCGCGCAGAAGAAGATGCAGAAAAACAACTGGCAGAACAGTCTGCTTAATAAGGAGTTTTGATTATGACCGTACGTATTCTGGCTGTGTGTGGCAACGGACAAGGCAGTTCCATGATCATGAAGATGAAAGTGGACCAGTTTTTAACCCAATCAAACATTGACCACACGGTAAATAGCTGCGCGGTTGGCGAATACAAAAGCGAGTTGAGCGGCGCGGATATCATCATCGCTTCTACGCACATTGCGGGCGAAATCACCGTGACCGGCAACAAATACGTGGTTGGCGTACGCAACATGCTCTCTCCTGCTGATTTTGGCCCGAAACTGCTGGAAGTGATCAAAGAGCATTTCCCGCAGGATGTGAAGTAAGGACGCGCCATGAAATTACGTGATTCGCTGGCGGAGAATAAATCTATCCGTCTGCAGGCTGAAGCTGAGACATGGCAGGACGCAGTGAAAATCGGCGTTGACCTGCTGGTGGCGGCGGATGTTGTCGAGCCGCGTTACTACCAGGCGATTCTGGATGCGGTTGAACAGCACGGCCCGTACTTTGTGCTCGCACCAGGCCTGGCAATGCCGCACGGTCGCCCGGAAGAGGGCGTTAAGAAAACCGGTTTTGCGCTGGTGACGCTGAAAAAGCCGCTGGAGTTCAACCACGAAGATAACGATCCGGTGGATATCCTCATCACTATGGCGGCGGTTGATGCCAACACTCACCAGGAAGTGGGCATCATGCAGATCGTCAACCTGTTTGAAGATGAAGAGAATTTCGACCGTTTACGTGCCTGCCGTACCGAGCAGGAAGTACTGGATCTCATTGACCGCACCAACGCGGCAGCTTAAGAAGGAATTAAAGATGTCATTACCGATGTTGCAAGTCGCGCTGGACAACCAGACTATGGATAGCGCCTACGAAACCACTCGCTTGATTGCCGAAGAAGTCGACATTATCGAAGTGGGCACCATTCTATGCGTGGGCGAAGGCGTGCGTGCGGTTCGTGACCTGAAAGCGCTCTACCCGCACAAAATCGTGCTGGCAGATGCCAAAATTGCCGATGCGGGCAAAATCCTTTCTCGTATGTGCTTCGAAGCCAACGCTGACTGGGTGACCGTAATTTGCTGTGCGGATATCAACACCGCCAAAGGTGCGCTGGACGTAGCAAAAGAGTTTAACGGCGACGTGCAGATCGAACTGACCGGTTATTGGACTTGGGAACAGGCGCAGCAGTGGCGTGACGCAGGCATTCAGCAGGTGGTTTATCACCGCAGTCGTGACGCGCAGGCCGCAGGCGTGGCATGGGGCGAAGCGGACATTACCGCGATCAAACGTCTTTCCGATATGGGCTTCAAAGTAACCGTCACCGGTGGTCTGGCGCTGGAAGATCTGCCGCTGTTCAAAGGTATTCCGATTCATGTGTTTATCGCAGGTCGCAGCATCCGTGATGCCGCTTCTCCGGTTGAAGCTGCGCGTCAGTTCAAACGTTCC
Source organism: Escherichia sp. E4385 (assembly GCF_963883145.1). Classification (NCBI taxonomy): domain Bacteria; kingdom Pseudomonadati; phylum Pseudomonadota; class Gammaproteobacteria; order Enterobacterales; family Enterobacteriaceae; genus Escherichia; species Escherichia sp. E4385. The sequence continues at coordinate 442,201 of NZ_CAWOOJ010000002.1, read as the reverse complement.
ATCGCCCAGCTGTGGGGCTAAGGAGCGGATATGTTGTCCAAACAAATCCCGCTTGGCATCTATGAAAAAGCGCTCCCCGCCGGGGAGTGCTGGCTGGAACGGCTGCAACTGGCAAAAACGCTGGGCTTCGATTTTGTCGAGATGTCGGTAGATGAAACGGACGAGCGCCTTTCGCGCCTCGACTGGAGCCGCGAACAGCGTCTGGCGCTGGTGAACGCGATTGTTGAAACCGGCGTGCGTGTGCCGTCCATGTGCCTTTCCGCCCATCGTCGTTTCCCGCTGGGTAGCGAAGATGACGCAGTGCGGGCGCAGGGGCTGGAGATTATGCGCAAAGCTATCCAGTTCGCCCAGGACGTCGGCATTCGCGTGATCCAATTGGCGGGCTATGACGTTTACTATCAGGAGGCCAATAACGAAACGCGTCGTCGTTTCCGTGACGGCCTGAAAGAGAGCGTCGAGATGGCGAGCCGCGCGCAGGTGACGCTGGCAATGGAGATCATGGATTACCCATTGATGAACTCTATCAGCAAGGCGCTGGGCTACGCGCACTATCTCAACAATCCGTGGTTCCAGCTCTACCCGGATATCGGCAACCTGTCGGCGTGGGACAACGATGTGCAGATGGAATTGCAGGCCGGAATCGGGCATATCGTCGCGGTGCATGTGAAAGACACCAAACCGGGTGTCTTCAAAAACGTGCCGTTTGGCGAAGGCGTAGTGGATTTCGAACGTTGCTTTGAAACGCTCAAACAGAGTGGCTATTGCGGGCCGTACCTGATTGAGATGTGGAGCGAAACGGCGGAAGACCCGGCGGCAGAAGTGGCGAAAGCGCGTGACTGGGTGAAAGCGCGCATGGCCAAAGCAGGCATGGTGGAGGCGGCATAATGCAAAAGCTGAAACAGCAGGTATTTGAAGCCAACATGGATCTGCCGCGTTACGGGCTGGTGACCTTTACCTGGGGCAACGTCAGCGCCATTGACCGCGAACGCGGGCTGGTGGTGATCAAGCCCAGCGGTGTCGCCTACGAAACCATGAAAGCGGACGATATGGTGGTGGTCGATATGAGCGGCCAGGTGGTGGACGGGAAGTATCGCCCGTCTTCCGACATCGCGACGCATCTCGAACTCTACCGCCGTTATCCGTCGCTCGGCGGCATTGTCCATACCCACTCCACTCATGCCACCGCATGGGCGCAGGCAGGGCTGGCGATCCCGGCGTTAGGCACCACGCACGCTGACTACTTTTTGGGCGATATCCCGTGTACGCGCGGGTTAAGCGAAGAAGAGGTGCAGGGCGAGTACGAACAGAACACTGGCAAAGTGATTATCGAAACGCTGGGTGACGCCGAGCCGCTGCATACGCCGGGAATTGTGGTGTATCAGCACGGACCGTTCGCCTGGGGGAAAGATGCTCACGATGCGGTGCATAACGCGGTGGTGATGGAGGAAGTGGCAAAAATGGCGTGGATTGCGCGCAGTATTAACCCACAACTGAATCACATCGACAGCTACCTGATTAATAAACACTTCATGCGTAAGCACGGTCCTAACGCCTATTACGGGCAGAAGTAAAACACGCGCTGCGGAAATTTCCTTTTTCGGGAGATAACTGGTCTGATTCCGCAGCCGTTTTTTCAAAAAAATGCCCCCGGTGAAGGGGGCAAAGCAAACTATGGCAATGTTTCGTTGGTTATACTTGGTGCTAGCGATAAATATCCGCGCTGGCGTGCATATTGCCGTTACTCCCCGGTTCCCGCATCAGAATCACGTGGTAGTACGTTGCGCCTTGCGCATCTGTCTCTTCATTCAGTGCCTGGCGAGCTTCACTTTCAGTGGCGAAGTTATGGTTGATATAAATCACGCCTAAGCTCTGCACGTCGTCCATATTTCTGGCCTGGTGGTTATTAATTTCAATGGCTGCCCATGTATTTGCACTTAGCAAAAGCACAGCCAGAAGGGCTAAAACACGGCTGAACATAGATACCTCCTCAACGGCTGACTTTGTGTGCGCTCCTCTGTAATGATCTTCTGATTTAATTTTAATCAATGATAAAGAAGTTGATGGTGACCATTTCTGATGCAGTTGTTCAAAAAAACGCCCTGATGGGATGTGATGAACTTCAAATCAGCGGGTTAGTACGATTTGGCGAAAGATGAGATTTATTTGTCGGCTGGCCTTGAGTTTAGCGGGGCATACAAGTACTATAACGCGTCATTTTTCAGCCGACCTTTAACACGTTCCTTGCCTCCCCGGGATTCGGCTGACCCAGACAGGAGGCTGAATAATCCGTAAGGAGCAATTCGATGCGTCATTACGAAATCGTTTTTATGGTCCATCCTGACCAGAGCGAACAGGTTCCGGGCATGATCGAGCGCTACACTGCTGCCATCACTGGTGCAGAAGGCAAGATCCACCGTCTGGAAGACTGGGGCCGCCGTCAGCTGGCTTACCCGATCAACAAACTGCACAAAGCTCACTACGTTCTGATGAACGTTGAAGCTCCGCAGGAAGTGATCGATGAGCTGGAAACTACCTTCCGCTTCAACGATGCCGTTATCCGCAGCATGGTTATGCGTACCAAGCACGCTGTTACCGAAGCATCTCCGATGGTTAAAGCGAAAGACGAGCGCCGTGAGCGTCGCGATGATTTCGCAAACGAAACCGCTGATGATGCTGAAGCTGGGGATTCTGAAGAGTAATTTCTGATGACCAACCGTCTGGTGTTGTCCGGCACCGTGTGCAGGACTCCCCTTCGCAAGGTCAGTCCATCAGGAATTCCTCACTGCCAGTTCGTGCTTGAGCATCGTTCTGTGCAGGAGGAAGCCGGTTTTCACCGGCAGGCGTGGTGCCAAATGCCCGTTATTGTTAGCGGACACGAAAACCAGGCCATTACTCACAGTATAACGGTCGGCAGTCGCATAACCGTTCAGGGGTTCATTTCATGCCACAAGGCAAAGAACGGTCTGAGCAAAATGGTTTTGCATGCCGAGCAGATTGAATTGATAGATTCTGGAGACTAGCCATATGGCACGTTATTTCCGTCGTCGCAAGTTCTGCCGTTTCACCGCGGAAGGCGTTCAAGAGATCGACTATAAAGATATCGCTACGCTGAAAAACTACATCACCGAAAGCGGTAAGATTGTCCCAAGCCGTATCACCGGTACCCGTGCAAAATACCAGCGTCAGCTGGCTCGCGCTATCAAACGCGCTCGCTACCTGTCCCTGCTGCCGTACACTGATCGCCATCAGTAATCGGTCACGGTCCATTAATACGACTTTGAGAGGATAAGGTAATGCAAGTTATTCTGCTTGATAAAGTAGCAAACCTGGGTAGCCTGGGTGATCAGGTAAACGTTAAAGCGGGCTATGCTCGTAACTTCCTGGTACCGCAGGGTAAAGCTGTTCCAGCTACCAAGAAAAACATTGAATTCTTCGAAGCACGTCGCGCTGAACTGGAAGCTAAACTGGCTGAAGTTCTGGCAGCAGCTAATGCTCGCGCTGAGAAAATCAATGCACTGGAAACTGTTACCATCGCGTCTAAAGCTGGCGACGAAGGTAAACTGTTCGGTTCCATCGGTACTCGCGACATCGCTGACGCTGTAACTGCAGCTGGCGTTGAAGTGGCTAAGAGCGAAGTTCGTCTGCCGAACGGCGTTCTGCGTACCACTGGCGAACACGAAGTGAGCTTCCAGGTTCACAGCGAAGTATTCGCGAAAGTGATCGTAAACGTAGTAGCTGAATAATTCGTTATTCAACGAGACGTAAAAACGCCGACCTTGTGTCGGCGTTTTGCTTTTAGTGATAAAAACCTCAGAAACAGCTGTTCCCTTCATAAAGTTCTCTTACTATTCCTTTTATAAAAAATTCTCAGGACCCATACCTGGCCCCCAGCCTCGCCGCTGGTAGCTCGTGTCATGTTTTTTTACGCGGAAAACATGACAAAAGCATCAATACAGCGTCTCCCTTGCAAGATAATAAAAACAATAAGTTATGTGCAAATGCGCTGTTATTTTATTGTTTTTTTAGATAAAAAGATAAAATATTATCATTATGGGTAAAAAAACAGCACCGTTACTCCCTTATACGAATCAGATGCTTAGTGAATTTGGTGAGCGGCTGAAACTTGCTCGTTTACGACGCAGGCTTACCGCAAAGCAAGTTGCTGAACGTGCCGGGATGTCGCCAATAACATTGCGTTCTCTGGAGTCAGGAAGTGCAGGGGTCACGATAGGGGCATATTTGTCTGTGATGCAGGTTTTGGGTCTGGAAACGGATTTAAATAAGCTTGCAGCTGAAGACGACTTAGGGCGTCAGCTCCAGGATTCCCGTTTGATTAAAAAAAGAGGGCTTGCTCGTTCATCCGGTAAGAATGACGAAGGGATTCAGACAGCCTCATTTCAGACGAAACGCGAGAAAGAAGGTCATCTCACCACGGATTTAACAGCGCTGGCAAAAGACTCAACGTCAACTAATCCAGGGGAAACGTCCACCTCTCTTGCTGCACTATTACAACCGATAAAAAAACCGATAAAAGGAAATTAATTATGGCATTAATCGGAGTGTATGCGGATTGGGAAGGCCTGGATGGTCCTGCGCGTATTGGTTATTTGCACAGTCGTCGCACCCGGGCGCGTGAGATATTTGAGTTTGAGTACGATAAAAAGGCGCTTGCAGATCCTGCACTTAATTTTATTCAGTTAGATCCTGAAATAATGTTGTAAGAGGGAGCACAGTACCCAATTCCTCCTAAGGATAAATTTGGTGCATTTAGTGATTCCTGCCCGGATCGTTGGGGACGCATGCTAATGAAGCGGCGTTTTGAGAGGGATATCCGAGACGGATTATTTGATAAAGACTCCCACCTTTATGAGTCTGCTTATTTATTAGGTGTACATGATCTTTATCGGGTTGGGGCTCTTCGATATAAACTTGAAGACACTGGAGAGTTTCTTGATAACCGCATTGATGTTGCAGCCCCACCATTTACCGAAATAGCGAGTCTGGAAAGAGCTAGCCGGGCAATTGAAGAAGATCCTGATAATAAAGAACTCATGGGGCAAAAATGGTTAAGAATGCTAATCGCTCCGGGGGGATCATTAGGAGGGGCACGTCCGAAAGCCAGTGTTGTTGATGAAGCAGGACATCTCTACATCGCTAAATTTCCCAGTGCAAAAGATGAGTATGATGTTGGTGGATGGGAAATGGTCGTTAATGCACTTGCTGTTGGCTGTGGACTGAATGTTGCAACTGCTCAGGCGCATAAATTTGCCAGCAATTACCATTGTTTTATGGTTCGTCGTTTTGACCGCACTAATGCGGGAAGGCGTCTGCATTTTGCTTCGGCTATGACACTAACCAGGCATCAGGATGGTGAAGATGCCTCTACAGGTGTAAGTTATCTGGAATTAGCTCGAGAAGTTGCGGAGTATTTTCGACTTGGTTTGACAGAAGCAGATGACATTATTGCTAATTTTAGAGGAATTGTCAGTCAGTGGCGAACCATTGCCGAGCGTCTTAGATTACCTGGTCGTGAACAAGAGTTAATGGCAGAGGCGTTCAGGGCGTCAATTTAGAATAGTTATTTCGATATATTCGATGAGGGCCGCAATAAGCAGCCCTATTAAGATAATTACTTCGTCGCCTGAATGTCGGCCAGCATTGGGGCAAGGGCAGGGTTATCCTTAGCGAAGTTTGCGTACATTGGCTGTACTTTCTCGATAAACGGAGCTTTATCAACCTGGTAGACTTTCACGCCCATTTTATCCAGTTTCGCAAATTCTTGTTTCTCTTCTTCGCTCCACAAGTCTTTCATGTAGCTCATTGATTCTTTAGATGCTTTTAATATAGCAGCCTGATTTTCCGGGCTAAGTTTATCAAACGCAGCATTGCTCATCAGAACCACATCGGGAACCATAGTGTGTTCGTCAAGGCTGAAAGATTTTGCCACTTCACCGTGACGCATGGTGGTCAGCGCCATCACACTGTTTTCCGCCATATCGACGACGCCCTGCTGTAAGGCTGTATACAGCTCGCCGTAATCCAGTGGCGTCGGGTTACCGCCCATGACTTTGATCATTTCAACTGCGCCAGGACTTGGCTGGACACGGACTTTCATGCCTTTCAGATCGTCTGGTTTCAGTACCGGTTTATTGCCGTAGAAGCTGCGGGCGCCTCCATCATAAAAAGTCAGCCCGAAATAACCTTTGCTTTTCGTTGAGTCGAGGATTTTTCTCCCGATATCGCCCTGCATCACCTGATAATAATGATCACGATCGCGGAACAAATAAGGCAGGCTAAATAATTTATAAGAATTTTCAAATGCTTCCATTTCTGCCGCATTGGTTTTTACCAGCGGAATAGCGCCAGAACGAATCAGCTCCATTGTTTCTCGTTGAGTACCCAATGTTCCATTTGGATAAATACGAATAGTAATATCACCGTTAGAGTACTCTTTGCTCTTTTTCGCAAAGAACTCCATCGCTTTATGAACAGGATGAGACTTATCCTGATTATGACTCAGTTTTAATGTCACTGCCCAGGACTGGCTTGCGGATAACATAAGAACAGCACCGATAATGCCAGCGGATACTTTTATTTTCATAGATGTTCCTTTTCTAATAAATATGGCGGCAGGTGCCGCCAGTGAATGCATATCAGTAGCCCAGTGCTCTTGGCAATGCCATACTGATTTGCGGAATATAGGTCACCATTGCCAGCACCAATACCATCACGGCATAGAATGGCAGCATAGGTTTGATAATTTTATTAATCGGTAATTTAGATACACTACAACCGACAAATAACACACTGCCTACAGGCGGAGTACAAATACCGATACACATGTTCAGTACCATGACAATACCAAAGTGAATCGGGTCCATGCCCAACTCGGTGACGACGGGTAAGAATATCGGGGTGAAAATCAGTACCGCTGGCGTCATATCCATAAATGTGCCAATGATCAACAAGATAATATTGATAATAAGCAGGATTACTATTGGATTATCAGAAATGGTATTGAGCAAATCGAGGATCAGGAAGGGTACGTCAGCGTTGGACATAGCCCATGACATGCCCATTGAAGAACCGATCAATAACAAAACAATTGCGGTGGTAATGACGGATTCCAGAAATATTTTAGGCAAATCTTTAACTGAGATTTCACGATAAAGAACCAGCGCAAGGAAAAGGGTATAAATTACCGCAATTGCCGAAGCCTCTGTCGGGGTAAAAACACCGCTTAGTACACCGCCCATAATTAACACAATCAGGAAAATACTGGGGATCGCCATCCATATAGCCACTCCAGCCTGGCGTAAAGTTGGGCGTTCTGGTTTGGGGTATCCGCGACGTACCGCGATAATACCGGCGACGACCATCAGCGCCAGGCCCAGTAAAATTCCCGGAACATACCCTGCCAGGAACAGTGCAGCAATAGACGTACCGCCGCTGACCAGTGAATAGACGATCAACGTATTGCTTGGTGGAATAAGTAAACCAGTAGGAGCAGAAGCAACGTTAACCGCAGTGCTGAATGCCGGGTCGTAGCCTTCTTTAACCTGTTGCGGATGCATGACACCGCCCATCGCCGCCGCCGAAGCAACGGCTGAACCAGAAATTGCCCCGAACAGCATATTGGCAAGAATATTACAGTGAGCAAGTGAGCCTGGCAGACGACCGCCAAGAATTCGCGCAAAGTTAATTAGCCTTCGTGCTATTCCTCCATGATTCATAATGTTGCCAGACAAGATAAAAAATGGGATTGCCAACAACGTAAAACTATCTAACCCGGAGGCTAACTTTTGGGAAACCACACTCAATGCTGAGTTGAAATCGAGTTGTGTGGAAATTGATGCCAGTGTCGATAAACCAATGGCATAAACAATAGGTACACCTAATGCCAACATAAAAAAGAAGGCACCAAATAACACAATAATCGGTAACCAGTAATCCATAATTTCTCCATTCCTACTATGGTTGGTTGTTGTTTATTATCTTTAGCGTGGTTGTTTAAGTTCTGTTAAAACCATATCTATGGTGTATATAATAATAAGTACACCACTAATCGGGATGCTCATATAGATATATCCCATCTGCCAACCTAAAGCGGGTGAGGTTTGACCTGAATCGAATGTGTCCATAGTTAATAGCCCACCACCATATACCATAATGATGGTGGCGAAGATAATAACGATAGTCTGAATACACAAAAATAAATGACGCCGTGCTTTTCCTTTCAGCATCATAGGAAGCAGGTCAATCGCCAGGTGCCGGTTCTGCCCCGCGGTATAGGCACCACCAAAAAGGCCAAGACAAATAAAAAGCAAACGACTGAGCTCATCCGTAAATATACTGGGGCTTTTAAATATAAATCGTGCTACCACCTGCCATGTCACACATGCCACAATGATCGCCAAAATGGTAATATTCAATGTTGCAAGCAGAGCATTAATAGATCTAATTATATTTCGCATAGTGATTAACCTTTGCAATATCATTCATCCTGTGGCTGGTAAATTGTCCCATTAAGAAAACCAGGCCAGTTTTTTTCAAACCAAATGCCGCGGATAATGGGAAACTCACGAACAGGTGCTTTTCTGACGTGAAAGATACCATTGCAATAATGAATAAGTAGCTTATCTTTTTTATCCTCAGTACGCTCTGAACGAAAGCGCCAAGCATCACAAAAACCATTTCGTGTTTGCGGAATCGAATTTCCATCTCCGTCGAGAATAATACGAGCCCCACGGCTACCACCATCGGCATCAATATAATGCGTCAACTGTGTCAATACGGCAGCAGAGGTCAGCGTCATATGCCGCCACATAAACAGCTCGGCAATTTCGCCCACATGTTTGATAGCCAATCCATGCTGTTGGACAAATTCGTTCAATAGCAGGGCATCACGAGTGGCACGTCGGACTTTATCGGTATGGCAAATAAACCCCGCATGATCAGACATTCGTGCCTGAATTTTTTCCTTAACCAATGACAATGGCATCCCGGTCTCGTTATCGTGCGCCTGAGTAATGCTCTCTCTTATGGACGCTAGGGCCGGAGCGGTCAGTTGTGCAATATCTCCATCAACAGACCGCTGTTGGGAGCAACCAATAAAACGCGCCAGGCGCACTGCAAAAACCTGTCCAGCATTCAGTGCCGCGCCGCCAGGCCGGGTAACGCCGTGAGTTCCGGCAACTTCTCCCACCGCGAAGCAACCAGGCAGGGAGGTTTGCCCCCAGATATCCACTTCTATACCGCCATTCATATGTTGATTGTTCATGGCGAACTGCAGAGGCTGCGCGGTGAGATCGTAACCGTGCATCTTGTACAGCGAGATAGACAGCGGATTCATTCGTTGCAGGCGTTCGATGGGCGATTGCGCCAGGGCGCCGTTGTTTTCAAGATATGCGCGAACGTCGTCGTCCAGTCGATCCAATGAGAACGGCAAATCACCAGGCACCGCTTCAGGATTGCGATTGAAATCCATAAATACCTGGCGACCTGATTGCTGTTCCTGCGCCACCGCCATGTCTAACAAGCTTGAACCAAAATCCATCACTCGTGTGGCGTGGAATGGCCACTGATAGCCTTTACGGAAGATGTTTGAAGCCAGTTCCTGGGTGGTGCGATAGTAATCTGCAAGGAAGTTATACTCGTTGCCCTCAGCATCCACAGAATAGATATACGGGATCACCTGCACATAGGTGCCGGATAAATTCCATGGAAACGTGCTGCGTGGCGTGCCTATACCAAACTGGCTTTCTGTCAGATTGGTTAGCGTCAAACCTTCTTCCAGTGCCAGTCCCAGCGAGCCGAAGCATTTATGTGGATAAACACTGTCGCGATAAAGCTCGCCCGGTCCGCCCGTTGCCAGTACCACATTGGGCGTAGTCACAATGGCCAGCCCCCAGGGGTTATGGGCGCGGGAACCGGTTGCGAGAATAGCCCCCGCAACGCGATCTTCGCCATTCTCTCCGCACTGATGCAGGAGCTTAATCACCGTTGCACTGGTCAACATTGGGATGGCGAGGCGCTGCACTTCCTCCAGCAATACTTTTACCATCAGGCGAGATGTCCGCGGTCCACAGGAGGTTGCGCGTCCGGCTTCGTCATGGTCGGTTTGATAACGGAGAATTGCGCCATAGCGATCTTCCGGTAATTCCAGACCAAGATATTGCAGACCGCCGAGGGTATGCAGGGAACCGACCGCCTCGACATAAGCGGTGTCGTGATCCATTGCGCCACCGCTCGCCAGTGCTTCCGCCAGTTTGGCGAAGTTGTCACCATTGCCCGCAGTAGCGGCGGTAAACAGTGTTTGTTTATCAGAACCGGAACACGCTGACGTCCCCATGTATAACCCGGCGGTCGCGATCAGTACATTTTGCTGGCGACGTTTCAGCTCAACCGCCGCACGTAATCCTGCTGCGCCGCTACCAACGACCAGCGCATCAACTTGCCAGATCGGGTAATCAACATCCTCAACGGTGACAATTGACGTTGGTTCTGCTGACACAAACCCCTTTGGAAAAGTGACGTGCGTCAGCGAATCGAGGATGGCGTCATCAAGCTGGCTCATGCATCCTCCATCGGCGTAAACAGGCTGCTTTCCATCAGACGTGGTTGCCTGATAATCGGGCGGAAGGCCATGAACGGCAGAATGTCGCGCTCAATCTCCACACCTGGTGCGATCTCAATTAATTCAACGCCTTCTGCCGTTAACTGGAATACCGCGCGTTCGGTGATATACAGCACCTCCTGACCGCTTTGCTGTGCGTACGCGGCGCTAAAGGTAATTTTTTCCACCTGAGTAACCAGTTTGGGGATTTGACCTGACTGGGCGATATGCAGGCCATCTGGCGTTACATCGATTTTGCTGCCTTTGGCGTCAAACGTGCCGCAGAACACCACTTTTCGGGCGTTTTGTGCAATTTCGAGGAAGCCGCCGGGGCCGATCAGATTGCCGTTGAGATGCGAAACGTTGACGTTGCCGTGCTGATCCATCTCGCCCATGCCGAGGAAAGTGATATCGATACCGCCGCCGCTGTAGAATTCGAATTGATCCAGCGAAGGGATAATGGCGTCGGCGTTACGGGCGCAGCCAAAAAACGCGTCATCCAGCATCATGCCGTTATGTACGCCTTGCTCAACACTTAGCCACAAACTTTGATAAGGCACGCCTTCACGCAGCGCAACGCCAGGAATACCGCCCGGAATACCAAAGCCAAAGTTGGTTGAAGCGCCAGCCACCAGTTCGCGCGCTGCCCGACGGGCAATCAGACGACGCACCGGATGACTAACCAGTTCAATAGCGTCGTTAGAACTCAGACGGCGATGTTGACCACTAATTGTCAGGTCGTAACCACCAAGATAGGTTTGCGGTTGTTCGCGGTGTTCAACGATGCCATCGACCAGAATCCCCGGAAGCTTGACTCTACGTGGTTCAAGCGCGCCTGCTTCCAGTACATCGCGCACCTGTACGAACACTTTGCCGCCGCTGTTGTGTGCTGCCAGCGCCATTGAATAGCTATCCATATCAATCGCTTCTTCTTCGAGGCTGACGTTGCCACGCGGATCGGCATAAGTGCCGCGCAAAATGGCATAGTCCACTTTGAAAGGGCGATAGCGGAGTTTGGTTTCACCATCAATTTCAATCAGTTCTACCAGATCATCGGTGGTGCAAGCGTTTGACTTCCCGCCGCCATTACGCGGATCAACAAACGATCCCAACCCTACGTGGGTAAAAAGTCCCGGACGTCCGGCGCCGATCTCCCGCAGCAGAGCCTGAATTACGCCGCCCGGGAAGCAGTAGGCTTCAATGGCATTGTTTTTCACCAGTTCCTGCATTTTGGGCGACCAGGTAAAGTGTCCGGCAATTATGCGTTTGAGCATTTCGGCATGAGCGAAGCGATTGGTACCTTTGCTGTCGCGATCGCCAATACCCAGCGAGTGGATTAATGTCAGATCGCGCGGGTGTCCGGTTTGCAGGAAACGAGCTTCAATGGCTGCCAGAATATGGTCAGCTTCCACCATGCCGCCGCCGTTACCGCTAATGGCAATGGTTGCGCCGTCCTGAATTTGCGCCGCCAGTGCCTCGGCGGTTGTTATCTTACGCATACAATTTCCTTATTGATTGTGGAAGCTCACGCTACTTTTTTCGGCAAACGCGCGCGTCGCCTGCTGGCAATCCTGAGTGGCGGACATTAACCCTGCCAGTAACTGGTGCGAGTAATCGGCGTGTTTATTTTCCAGCGCCAGAATCAGTTGCTTAATATGCGCCAGTGCCACCGGACCACATTTTTCCAGCTGCGCTAACTGATTCGCCATCCAGCTTTCTACCTGTTCTTTTTCCACCACTTCATCAATTAAATTCGCCGCCTGGGCTTCATGTGCCGTCAGACGTTTCCCCAGCATCAGCATCTGGCGACCGACCACCGGGCCAACCTGATTAAGCACGCGCTCGATGCCCATCCAGCCTGGCACCATGCCGAGGATCACTTCAGGATTAGAGAATTTCGCGTGGGGGCGAGCGATACGAATATCACAGCACAAGGCGAGTTCAATCCCACCGCCAATGGTATGACCGTTGAGATTCGCAACGGTTAATTGGGGTAAATTGCGCAGGCGATTAAAAACCTCATTACCGCGTTTAATCCATTTTCTGCCCATATCTAATGGCGAATAGGCTGACCACGATTTAATATCGCCGCCTGCACAAAAGAATTTATCGCCGGTAGCAGTTAATTCGACTAATCGTAATGTGGTGTCGTTTTCAATTTCATTTAAATAATGATCGAGAGATTCGATCATTTCTTCATTAATAGCATGACATTTATCTTCACGGTTCAATGTCAGGCGGCAGGAAGCCGCCGCTCTGCTGAACAGAACGGGTTGGTCACTCATGTTCATTCCTTAACAATAATGCGCGATGCGATCGACGCTAATATCCAGCGTGCTGTTAATATCTTTCTGCCACCAGTACGGCGAGAATATTTCCAGTTCAATAGCGCCATTAAATCCGGCGTTTTCAACCAGCCGACGGATTGACGGAATATTGATGACGCCATCTCCCGGCATTCCCCGATCATTGACCAGATCGGTGGTTGGTACTAACCAGTCGGAAACATGAAACGCGAGAATGCGTTTTCCGGCACGCAGGATTTGGCTGGCGAGATCCGGATCCCACCAAACGTGGTAGACATCCACCGCGACGCCGAGGCCAAATTCGCCATCGGGATCGAGTTCATCACACCAGTCCAGCGCCTGGCGTAACGTGCACAAACAGGAACGATCGGCTGCGGTCATCGGGTGCAGCGGTTCCAGCGCAATCGGCACGCCGACCTCTTTCGAATGCGGTAGTAACTGGCGAATCCCTTGTTTCACCTGTTCCCGCGCCTCATACAGATCTTTTGTACCCGTTGGCAGTCCACCAACCACCTGCATATAACAGGCGGCGTTAAGCACGGCGGCGTCGTCCAGCGCCCGGCGGTTATCATCAATCGCTAGTTTGCGTTCCGCCAGCGTCGGTGCGGTGTAGTAAGTGCTACGGCACAAACCGGAAACGCTCATGTTACTGGCGGCGAGTTGGCGGGCGATCTGCTGGAGATCTTCGCCCTGCAATTCTCTGCGCCAGGGGGCTATTGCGCCAATACCGCGCGCGGCGCAAGCGTCAATAATGGCGGGCAGCGGCGTTTTATAACCCAGCGTCGCGGTATTAATGCTGAATAAATCAGGGCGTTGTAACAGATCTCTCATGATTCAGCCTCAGAAGCGCGGCATACTTAAGCCGCCGTCGATGGCGACCGCCTGACCACAGGTGTAAATCAGTTTGCCTTCCGCCATCGCGCGGACAGTGGAGGCGATATCAGCCGGATAACCCCAACGTCCCCACGGCACCAGACCTTTGGCAATCAATTCGTCGTAATAGGCGGTTGCCGGAATGGTCATATCGGTTTTTATTAGGCCAGGGCGCACTTCATAGACGCCAATTTGTTCGTTACAAAGGCGAGCGGCAAACAGACGAGCAGCGGCAGAAACGGCGGTTTTGGCAATGGTGTATTCGCCGCGATTCATCGCCAGCATGATGGCGTTTATGGAACTGACAAAAATAATCGAACGGTGCGGCAGCTCCGCTTCCGGCTTCGGCTGTGCCAGTAAGCGTTTACTGAATGCCTGAGCGAGGAAAAACGGCGCGCGGGTGTTAATGGCAATGTTGTCGTCGAAGCTGTCTGGCTCCAGGTCGAGAATATCGCCGCGTTTTTTTACGGAAATTCCCGCGTTATTGAGCAGGCAATCCAAACGGCCCCACTGGTTTTGCGCCGCGTCGAGCATCTCTTCATGTAGGGAGAGATCGCCGACATCGGCAGGGAAGCAAATGACTTCCACGCCTTCTGCCATACATTCTTGTTGTGTGATATGCAGTTTTTCTACGCTGTCGGCATCAGGGCGATCGTTAATCAGCAGGTTAAACCCGCCACGAGCAAGTTCCAGCGCACAACCCTTTCCAATACCACGTGCAGCGCCAGTGATGACAGCAACAGGACGAGTGGATTTCATAGGTTAATCCTCTTTTTTTGAATATTGTTTCCTTAAGTGATGGTTAGCTTGCAACTAGTTAGTAAAAAGATCAACCATCTGGTTGGTTGATCTGCGATAATGATCACAGGACATTTGATAACTCGATGAAAGACAATGTTTTGCCTTTTTGCTGTCGCTGAGATCAAATACGGTTATGATAGCCATCACGAAGAAGACGTGGGGAAGCGGAATGTATCTTGATACCAGTCACGCGCAAAACCTGAAGGAAAAATTGTTGTTATGCGCAGTCAATGAATTTGCCGAATATGGCTACGAAGGGGCCAGAGTCGATAATATTGTGAAGGCCGCAGGGTGCAGTAAACAGACGGTTTATCACCACTTCGGGAACAAAGAAAATTTATTTATTGAAGTTCTGGAATATACCTGGAATGATATTCGGCAAAAAGAAAGATCCCTTGATGTTTCTGGCCTTCCGCCACAAAAAGCCATAGAGGAAATTATCGATTTCACCTGGGATTATTATATATCTAATCCCTGGTTTCTAAAGATCGTGCATAGCGAAAACCAAAGTAAAGGTGTGCATTATGCGAAATCACAGCGCCTCCAGGATATTAACCACGCGCACTTGCAGTTAATGGAGTCATTATTGGCTGAAGGGAAGAAACGTAATATTTTTAAGCCAGATATCGACCCGCTGCAGGTGAATATTAATATTGCTGCACTCGGGGGATATTATTTGATAAACCAGCATACACTTGGCCTGGTTTATCACATCAGTATGGTTTCACCGCAGGCGCTGGAAGCCAGACGTAAGGTCATCAAAGAAACGGTCCTTAGCTGGCTTCTGATTGACCCTTCAGCTATCGAGCGCGAATAAAACTGCCATCCGGCTGGCGGGTAAACAAGACTTGTTGATTATTCCCCGTATCAATGGTTAAGCCCGTCACCACGCCGCTGGCGTTCTGGCGGATTTTCACTATCTGCCCGTTTTGCAAATTACTTAATGGTTTACCTGCGCCTTCTACCTGTGCCATTGCGTATACATCGGTAGGAGGCAGACCGTGGTCGCGGAACAGTTGTGCCATCGTTTTACCGGCTTCAACACGATAAGAGCGCCATTGATTGTCAATGCCGCTATCTGGCTGGAAAGGTTGCGCTTGCGTAGTTTGCTGCTCTTCCGGTTGACCTTCCTGTATTGGTTCTGGAGCGACCGGGGCAACTTGATCCGGATCGTTTTGCGGCGTAACTAGCTGCGCCCGAAGTTGTTCTTCTGTCGGCGGCTGAGATTGCGACTGAATATCCAGCTGCGCTTCACGCGTCACGACGGGGGAGTCGGGCGCATCCTCAGACGGAAGCAGAAAACCGACCACCAAAATAATGGCGGCAATAATAATCCCCCGACGATGCATCGGTGGTAGCGGATCCATGAAGCGAAAGTTGTCCGGCGCGTGCCAGACCTTCTCCAGGGTTGGTTTTAGTTCAAAGCGCCCGGGCATGGTTTCCTCCTGCTCCGCGTCTTGTTCCTCAATCATAGCCTATGAATAAGCTAACGCTATGATGTCCGTGGTAAACCCGCCTCTATTATATTCATACGGGATATTGCTATTGTTTCTTTTTCCCCGGGATTTGTCATCACTCTCGCGACAAAGTTTTACCCAAGGAAGTGTGGCTGATATGCTGCCCGTTACTTTATACCCTGAGGAAGGAAATACGATGACCACCCCAACTTTTGACACCATCGAAGCGCAAGCAAGCTACGGCATTGGTTTGCAGGTAGGGCAACAACTGAGTGAATCTGGTCTGGAAGGGCTGCTGCCAGAAGCGCTGGTTGCAGGTATTGCCGACGCGCTGGAAGGCAAACATCCGGCAGTTCCGGTTGATGTGGTGCACCGCGCGCTGCGTGAAATCCATGAACGTGCCGATGCTGTTCGTCGTCAGCGTTTCCAGTCGATGGCTGCTGAAGGTGTGAAATATCTTGAAGAAAACGCTAAAAAAGAAGGCGTGAACAGCACTGAATCCGGCCTGCAATTCCGCGTGATCAACCAGGGCGAAGGCGCAATTCCTGCCCGTACCGACCGCGTCCGCGTTCATTACACCGGTAAATTGATCGACGGCACTGTATTTGACAGCTCTGTTGCCCGTGGCGAACCGGCTGAATTCCCGGTGAACGGCGTGATCCCTGGCTGGATTGAAGCACTGACTCTGATGCCAGTAGGTTCTAAGTGGGAACTGACGATCCCGCAGGAACTGGCCTATGGCGAGCGTGGCGCTGGCGCATCCATCCCTCCGTTCAGCACCCTGGTGTTTGAAGTCGAGCTGCTGGAAATCCTCTAAGCAGCGTATTCTGTTCCCCTCGAGCCAGAGGGGAGCAGGCATTTAGCAATAAACCCTTCAGTTTGCCAATCGGCGATATTTTGTGTTGCAAACGCTCCGTAAGCGTGTATTTTTGTGAGCTGTTTCGCGTTATCACCGTGATATGACACTCACTTTAAACATAAAATTAACATTAGATCTAAATCTTAGTATTCATCCCGCGTATTGTTTCCTAATATCGATGAGTCCCGATACAGATTCGTCGTATCATAGACTGACTAAAGGCCGCAGAGCCTGAACAACACAGACAGGAAGAAAAAACATGGTAGATCAGGTAAAAGTCGTTGCCGATGATCAGGCTCCGGCTGAACAGTCGCTACGGCGCAATCTCACAAACCGGCATATTCAGCTTATTGCCATTGGCGGCGCCATTGGTACGGGGTTGTTTATGGGATCCGGTAAAACAATCAGTCTTGCCGGGCCGTCGATCATTTTCGTTTATATGATCATCGGTTTTATGCTCTTTTTCGTGATGCGGGCAATGGGGGAATTGCTGCTTTCGAATCTGGAATACAAATCTTTTAGTGACTTCGCTTCCGATTTATTAGGGCCGTGGGCAGGATATTTCACTGGCTGGACTTATTGGTTCTGCTGGGTGGTTACCGGTATGGCGGACGTGGTTGCCATCACGGCTTATGCGCAGTTCTGGTTTCCGGGGCTATCTGACTGGGTCGCCTCGCTGGCGGTGATAGTGCTGTTGCTGACCCTGAACCTCGCCACCGTGAAAATGTTCGGTGAGATGGAGTTCTGGTTTGCGATGATCAAAATCGTCGCCATCGTGTCGTTGATTATCGTCGGCCTGGTCATGGTGATGATGCACTTCCAGTCTCCAACCGGTGTGGAAGCGTCATTTGCGCATTTGTGGAATGACGGCGGCTGGTTCCCGAAAGGCTTAAGCGGCTTCTTTGCCGGATTCCAGATAGCGGTTTTCGCTTTCGTGGGGATTGAGCTGGTAGGTACTACTGCTGCGGAAACCAAAGATCCTGAGAAATCACTGCCGCGCGCAATTAACTCTATTCCGATCCGCATTATTATGTTCTACGTCTTCGCGCTGATTGTGATTATGTCCGTGACGCCGTGGAGTTCGGTAGTCCCGGATAAAAGCCCGTTTGTTGAACTGTTCGTGTTGGTGGGGCTGCCTGCTGCTGCCAGCGTGATCAACTTTGTGGTGCTGACGTCTGCGGCTTCTTCTGCTAACAGTGGCGTCTTCTCTACTAGTCGCATGCTGTTTGGTCTGGCGCAGGAAGGTGTGGCGCCGAAAGCGTTCGCTAAACTCTCTAAACGCGCCGTACCAGCGAAAGGGCTGACCTTCTCTTGTATCTGTCTGCTCGGCGGCGTGGTGATGTTGTACGTGAATCCAAGCGTGATTGGCGCGTTCACGATGATCACGACGGTTTCCGCAATTCTGTTTATGTTCGTCTGGACGATTATCCTTTGTTCGTACCTGGTGTATCGCAAACAGCGCCCGCACCTGCATGAGAAGTCAATCTACAAGATGCCGCTCGGCAAGCTGATGTGCTGGGTATGTATGGCGTTCTTTGTGTTCGTCATCGTGCTGCTGACGCTGGAAGATGACACCCGCCAGGCGCTACTGGTTACCCCACTGTGGTTTATCGCGCTGGGGCTGGGCTGGCTGTTTATTGGTAAAAAACGCATGGCGAAGTAATGCCGCTAAGGCACCTGCGGGTGTCTTTCAGGCTGCAAAATTGCCTGATGCGCTACGCTTATCAGGCCTACAGAACCTCTGCAATATATTGAATTTGCGTGCTTTTGTAGGCCGGGTAAGGCGTTTACGCCGCATCCGGCATGAACAAAGCACACTTTGTCAGCAATCTCCTTTGTCTTTATACATTCCTAAAAATACTTCCTGTCATCGACAGCTCTCAGGCGCGGGCTTACCGTGGATCTTTGCCACTCATTGCAGAGTTCACTATGGCTAAGCACAGTTGGTTATTAATCGCCGCATTACCTCTCTCCATTTCACCTTCCTGGGGCGCAGATTTTTATTATCGCCAGCAGGAGAAAAGCACGGTTTATGTCGCCGAACAGAAGGGAGAAAAAGATGAGATCCTCTCCGAACTG
Organism: Escherichia sp. E4385; assembly: GCF_963883145.1. Taxonomy (NCBI): domain Bacteria; kingdom Pseudomonadati; phylum Pseudomonadota; class Gammaproteobacteria; order Enterobacterales; family Enterobacteriaceae; genus Escherichia; species Escherichia sp. E4385. The sequence continues at coordinate 423,211 of NZ_CAWOOJ010000002.1, read as the reverse complement.
CCGGACGTTAATTTTTCCCGCCTCTGGCGCATTGCCAATTTAGCCAATAAACAAGAAACCCGTTTACTGTCCGATTTTAATCCCGATAAGTTCGACTGCGATGATGAGGGGGATTGCCAGCATACCTGGCTCACCGATGGACGTTCTGTCCTTTGGGCAGGCAAAGTCCTGAAAAATCCATCCGGTGAACCTAATGTCGATGCCGCCAGTTTCCAGGCATTCGGTGCTTTCGCTGCTGATAAACGCAGTATCTATTTTGACGGTCAGCGTACCGATGATAATAGCGGCGATAAGCAGGTGGATATGTCAACGCTGGAAGAGACGGACATCTGGAATTTACTGCGTGATAAAAATAGTCTTTGGCATAAGGGGCGCTGGTTGGGAGGCACTGACGGGTTTCAAATCGTGCGGCATGATTCATCCCTGCAATTTGTTGTGCTGACAAATTCGCAGGTGATTGTTAATGGCAAGCCGCTGCCCGCCGATCGCAAAACCTTTCAGATTAAACGTTGGATGCCTGGCGAACGGTTGGTTTATCGCGATAAAAGCGGTGAGCATGACTATGAGCTGGAGGATACCAGCTATCGCTGTGCACCTTTTAATATTGGTCTGAATAACGTGTCCTGGCTCAAACATAAAGCCACTCCAGCGGGCAGTGAGTGTATTTATGAAACGCTGGCGGGAGTTGATCCGGAATATTTTTATCTATTTGTTCGGAATACCGGTTTATATAAGAACCAAATTTATAAAGTCACAACCAACGCCCTGGGCGAAGGGGAGTTGATTAATCTCAAGCCAGAGGATCTCTCCGACTCACTTGAAGCAGGTGGTAGTTGGGGATTAACTAACACGTTTATATCAACAGACGGGCAGCTTTACACTCAACAAGCGACTGGAATTGGGAAAGAGCACGCCCAACAAGGTGAATGGCTGCGTTATAACTTAGGTAAGGGAGGTTGGTCATCGGTGAAGCAACCCCCGAGCGGTCTTAAACCCTTATTTAAATAACCTCTTCACGCTAACAGCTTCAGGATGACGCTATGTTGCCAATTAAACCCTTTTGTCTCGCACTGGCTTTATTTTCAACCTCCTCACTAGCCTGCTCCGGTGTGCCTACTGCTGTGTTTTATTACCAGCCGTGGGGGCAAGGCACAAAATATATCGTTGAAGATAGCGACGGTTACGGACTCTATTTCCCGGATATTCATATACCACAGGTGAAGTTCAAACAACTGCGCCGTGTATCTGACGGCACTGATGATGAATATGATTCTCCTGATGATATCAATAATGATTTTGTGCGGGTGGATGGTGGCGCTTATATCAGAACCAACGGTGGTTGGCGTTTCGACTGGTTGACTGATGGCCGCCATATTTTATGGGCAGGGAAAATAGTTCAGAACCCGCCGGGGATACCGAAAGTCGATGCCGCAACATTCCGCGCATGGGGGCGTTTTGCTGCCGATAAAGACAGCCTCTATTTTGATGGCGAACGCACGGATGATAATCACGGCGAAAAGCAGGTCGATATGGATTCGCTGCAACAGGTGGGAGGGAGGATGAATTCAATTGATTCCGCGGATGTGCTGAAAGATCGTCGCAATCTTTACTTTCAGGGGCGCTGGTTAGGTAGTGCGCAAGGGTATTCTATTCTTGACATTAAACCCTGGACACGTCGTCCCATTATTTATTCACCTAATAGCTGCGAAAGCAAAAGTAATCCGGGACCCTGGGATACAATCTGGCGGACTAAATCGCAGGTCTTTGTGAATGGAGATGCCATCAACGCCGATCCGGATACCTTTCATATTGTGCGCTGGATAGCCGGTTCACTGCTGATTTATCGCGATAAAGACGGGGAGAAACGTTATGCGTTCGGTAAAAATTGCCGGAGTACGTTTGACCTGCAGCGGGATAAAGTAACATGGTTGACGCGTGATGCTTCCCGGCACGCTAATGATTGCCGGGTTGCGACTATTCCTGATGTTGATCCGGAATATTTTCGCCCGCTGACGGAGAATGTGGCGCAATATAAAGATTCGCTCTATCTGGTGAAATATATATCTGCAGTCGAAAAAACGCTGTCGGTCATACATTTACCCGACCCGCAACAAGAATTACAAGAAGGTGTTAATATTGTAGGGAATAAAGTTTATTTCATTGCGAGCGATGATGTGACTATTTTTGATATCAATGGGCAATGGCAGTGGTATAAAAGCTCCGATGGCACACCATTAAATTATTTAGCACATGACGATCGCTATACGTATTTTATTAATGGAGACACGGTTGAGCATTTTGAACTGAAAGGCCAATGGACCTGGTTTAAAGACGCTAATGGTCGATTATCAGATACCTTTGCTCATGATGACCATTATATTTATTACGTAGGCGATGGGCTGGTTCGTGATGCGAAGCGGCGTAATGAGACTCGACAACTCAATGCGGCGCATCTTGATAAAAATGGCAGTCTGCTTACCGTTGAAGGCAGATACACCAGTTACAACAATGAATTACTTCCATTGAATGACTGAATCACTTAATAATCAACGATCCTGCTCATGTCAGGATCGTTGATCGAACAAATCACTCACCCGCCAGCGCGCGTGGGAACAGCACATTGTTTTCCAGACTGATGTGATCCATCAGGTCATCAATCAGTTCATTAATGCCGTTATACATCGCTTTCCAGGTGGTGCAGGCTTCCGGCGGCGGTGTGACGTTATTGGTGGTGTGTTTGATCACTTCCAGCAGTTCGCCCGCTTCATCGTGCTCGCTTTCCATTACGCTGATTGGCCCCATTGCCTGGCTGCCCATGCCTTGTTTGATCATCGGGAAGAGGATCTGCTCTTCTTTCATCATGTGGCTGGAAAGCTCTTCATGCAGCATAGTCAGATATTTTGTCAGCCCTTTTGGCACGCTCGGTTTGTCGGCGTGAACGCGCTCTACTTTGGTAGCTTGCAGGATCAGCTCCGGCAGTTGCTCGCGGTGACGATCGTGGTAGCGCACGATGATATGGTCGATGATTTCCGCCAGTGGGGCGCTACGCCAGTCTTTCTCAATCGGTTGTTCAGCAAGCTTTGCCAGCTCGGCCTCAATGACGTCAACATCCAGCTCTTTACGTGCCGCAGCACGAGCCAGCGTCTGCTTACCGCCACAGCAGTAATCCATATCATATTTACGAAACAGAGCCGAAGCGCGAGGAATAGAGAGCGCCAGTTCACCTAAAGGTTGGTCGCGATAAGCCATAGCTGATACCTCATTCTTAATAATATAAGATGTATTTTAAATGCATCTTTAAGGCAAAAGCTATAACCCTTACGTAGCAGAGGCTTATTTAACTCACTGCCAGCATGTCAACTTTCTGAGACAGATTCAGTTAAAGGCTTTTCCGGTTTTGCTCTGACCGCAATAACCACGCCAACCACTAACAGCGCGATACCGCTCAACGTCATCAGCGGTGGCATTTGCTGGCGGAGTAAAAAGGTGTACAGCAAACCTGCCAGCGTTTCGAAAACAATCAGCGGCCCGAGAATCACTGTCGGTAATCGCTGGCTGGCGACGTTCCAGCAAAGCGCGCCGACCCATGAGCAAAGCACGGCAATCGCAATCATCAGGCTGATAAACACCAGCGGACGGGGGCCAAAGGGTAGGGAGAATTGCGGCGTTTGGGTATTCAGCCAGTAACAAGCGACGAGATAGCCGATGAGAGAAACCGGCAGTGTGACCAGTGCCTGGGCCGTCGCCCACATCATTGGATGTTTGTCTGGGTTTTCCCGCAGCCAGCGGGCGTTGCGCAGGGCATACCACGCCCAACAGACTACAGAGACTGACGCCAGCACGATGCCTGAGGTATAACGAGCCCAGTCAAAATCGGGGTGTCCGTGGTTTAACTCAGCAATATTCACACACGACAGGCCGATGCCAATACAAACCAGCGCCGGGGCGAGTTTCCCCCACGCGAGTTTGCCGTCGCGCTGGCTATAAAGCAGATTGGCGAAGACAGGAATAACTACCGGCAGAGTTCCGATAATCATCGTGGAAACAGGCGCGCCGGTACGTTGAATGGCACTGGCGAGACAGAAGTAATAGATCAGGTTGCCCATCATGGTGAGCATTAGTGCGGTAAGCCAGTCGCGACGCGCCAACTGACGCAGACGCACGCGTCCCAGCCAGGCAATGGGCAGCGCAATTAACCCTAACGCCAGATAACGCCCCATCGACTGCAACATCGCCGGGTATTCTGGCACGATCAACGGCCCGACAAAAATAAGCCCCCACATCAACCCTGCTAACAGGGCGTACAGCACGCCGCTAATCATTACTGGCATCCATTGGTCTGTCAGAAGAAAGTTCAGGAAGCAGACGTGATTGCTCCCGGCATCCCGTCATTATCAGAGAGGATGCGGGAGGATGCCACTTTAATTAACTAGTTATTAACATTAAAAAGATGGCTTACGCTTTCGGCTAGCGTTGTCGTTGGGCGGCCAATTAATTTGCTAAGCGTTTTGCTGTCATCAAACAGACCGCCTTTCGATGCGCCAACGTCAGAATCCGCCAGCATATCCGCCAGTCCGCCAGGCAGTCCGACGCTTTTCAGTGCCGCGGCGAAATCGGCTTCGCTCAGGTTTTGATAGGTAACCTGTTTGCCGCTCTGTTTGGTCAGCTCTGCCGCTAACTGTGTCAGCGTCCAGGCACTATCACCTGCCAGTTCATAAATTTTGCCTTCGTGGCCTGTTTCGCTCATTACGCGCGCCGCAGCTTCTGCATAATCTGCGCGCATGGCTGAGGCAATTTTGCCATCGCCCGCGGCACCGATAAATACGCCGTGCTCCAGTGCTGCCGGGGCGCTGGCGAGGTAGTTTTCGGTGTACCAGCCGTTACGCAGCAGGGTATAAGCGATGCCAGAATCAGCCAGCATTTTCTCCGTCTCGATGTGCTCATCGGCGAGGCCGAGCGGTGAGGTATCTGCATGTAGCAGGCTGGTATAAGCGATAAATTTCACGCCAGCCGCCTTTGCGGCATTAATAACATTACGATGCTGCGGGGCACGTTGACCCACTTCGCTGGAAGAGATCAGCAGCAGTTTTTTCACTCCCTGAAGTGCAGATGTCAGTGCGGCTTCATCGCCGTAGTCAGCCTGGCGCACGGTAATGCCTTGTGCTGTCAGAGCCTGTGCTTTTGCCGGATTACGAACGATAGCCACTATTTGGCTGGCAGAAACCGATTTCATCAAAGATTCAATAACATAGTGACCAAGTTGGCCAGTTGCGCCAGTAATAGCGATCATGGGAAGTCTCCATCTGTTTGTCTTGTGTTTAAATACGCTAACACCTAAACTTACTTTTAGTAAGTACGTACAAAAAGGTAAGTATGAGATGAGTCAGGTTAGCCTGTCGCAACAACTGAAAGAGGGAAATCTCTTTGCTGAACAGTGCCCTTCGCGCGAGGTGTTGAAACACGTCACCAGCCGTTGGGGGGTATTGATTCTGGTGGCGCTACGCGAAGGTACTCATCGCTTTAGCGACCTGCGGCGCAAAATCGGCGGGGTGAGTGAAAAGATGCTTGCGCAGTCGTTACAGGCGTTAGAGCAGGATGGTTTTCTTAACCGTATCGCGTATCCGGTGGTGCCGCCGCATGTGGAATATAGCCTCACGCCGCTGGGCGAGCAGGTGAGCGAAAAGGTTGCTGCACTGGCGGACTGGATTGAGTTGAATTTGCCCGAGGTGTTGGCGGTGCGGGATGAACGTGCGGCATAACAGCCGGATGCGCTGCGCTTCTACGGCCTACGGTTCATAGCTTGTAAGGCGGATAAGGTGCGTCAGCATCGCATCCGCCAGGAAGAGCCGGATGCGCTGCGCTTATCCGGCCTACGGTTCATAGCTTGTAGGGCGGATAAGATGCGTCAGTATCGCATCCGACAATAAATGCCGGATGCGGTTGATGATTTGTAGGCCGAAAATGAAGTGTTTTACTTACTCAAATCCACCTGATAAATCGCAAAGCCGATATCATCGGTCGCGACTTTATTCATCGGATACTGCCCTTTCTCTTTAATAAATGCTGCGGCTTTATCTGACGGGGATGTTTCGAAACGGATATCCAGTTTCTTATCGCCAGCAATCGGCGCTAGACGCCAGTTGTTATCTGCCGCCGGGTGGATTTCTCCCGCACGTTTAGACTCTTCAGCAATCCACGCTGCCAGTACCGAACGGTTCTCATCCGGTGAAGCAAAGGCAATATGGCTATCACCTGTTCCGGCAAATTTGCCGCCGTAAGCGCGATAGTTATTGGTGGCAACGAGGAACATGGCGTTCGGATCAATGGGTTTACCGTTAAAGGTCAGGTTCTTAATCCGCTCTGCATTGGCATTAACCACCTGACATTCGCCGTCATAGCGGGCGGGCTGGGTAACATCAATCTGATAATTCACGCCATCAATCACATCAAAGTTATAGGTACGGAAACCATCCCAGTTGATGAGTGACTGTGGTTGAGTGCTGTTGGGGTCTATCTGATTAAACTGCCCGGCGGAGCATTCCAGCCACTCTTTCACCTCTTTACCGCTGGCTTTCACCACGATAAGCGTATTGGGATAGAGATAGAGATCGGCGGCATTACGGAAGGTCAACTGGCCTTTTTCCACTTCGACATAACTGGCAGGGTCGTTCTTACGCCCACCGACTTTAAACGGCGCGGCAGCAGAGAGCACCGGCAGTTTTGCCAGGTCCGGATCGCCCTGAATGTAATGTTCGACATACGCTTTTTGCGCGTTGTTCACTACCTGCACGGTCGGATCATCCTGCACCAGCGCCAGATAGCTATACATGTTGTCGGCAGATTTGCCGATCGGTTTGCTGACAAACTGGCGTGTGGCGTCGTGATCGACCTTTAGCGTTTCTACCAGTTGACTGTCTTCCGCCGCGAGGGATTTTTTATTGGCGATATCGTAGATTGGGCGAGCCTCCGCTTTCGCCTGCGTCACCTGCCATTTCCCGCTGTCATTATTGAGTTGCAGATCGACCACGCCCAGATGATCGCCCCACATGCCAGGCATTACCGCCGGAACGCCGTTCAGCGTACCTTTGGCAATATCCGCGCCTTTAATATCGGCAAAATCTTTACTCGGGAAGACGGCGTGAGCATGGCCAAACATAATGGCGTCAACGCCCGGAATTTCACTGAGATAATAAACCGAGTTTTCCGCCATCACTTTATACGGATCGGCAGACAAACCAGAATGCGCCAGGACGACAACAACATCGGCCCCTTTCTCGCGCATTTCTGGCACGAACTTGCGCACTGTTTCAGTAATATCGTTAACGGTGACTTTGCCGGATAAATTGGCTTTATCCCAGCTCATAATCTGCGGTGGCACGACGCCGATGTAGCCAATTTTCAGCGTCTGTTTTTTCCCGTCTTTATCGACCACTTCGGTGTCTTTAATTAAATACGGCGTAAACATCGGCTGTTTGGTCTTAGCGTCAATGACGTTGGCGTTTATATAAGGGAATTTCGCCCCTGCCAGCGCATTTTTCAGGTAATCCAGACCGTAGTTAAATTCATGATTGCCGAGTGTGCCGACCGTATAATCCAGCGTATTCAGCGCCTTATAAACCGGATGAACATCACCTGCTTTTAATCCTTTCGCCGACATGTAATCTGCCAGCGGACTCCCCTGAATCAAATCGCCGTTATCGACTAGCACGCTGTTTTTCACTTCATTACGCGCGCCATTAATCAGACTCGCAGTACGAACCAGTCCGAATTTTTCTGTGGCGGAGTCTTTGTAATAATCGAAATCCATCATATTGCTATGCAAATCAGAGGTTTCCATTATGCGGATATCGACTGTTGCCGCATTCACACTGGCGGCAATCAGCGTAGCAAGGAGCGTTGCACTAAACTTAACCATCTGGGCATCCTTTTATGAATGAGTAGATGAAACGTCTTTCATACAGAGCGTTGAAGGATGCCATAAATAATAAATCAGGAAACGATGACGCCATCACAGTTGGCGGATTCTTTAACGATAGGGTATAAGTAAAACAACGAGTTAACACCACTGAAACAAAAGAGGTGGAGAATGTTAGAACAAGTATGTCAACTCGCACGGATTGCGGGCGATGCCATTATGCAGGTCTACGACGGGACGAAACCGATGGACGTCGTCAGCAAAGCGGATAACTCACCGGTGACAGCGGCGGACATTGCCGCGCATACCGTAATCATGGACGGTTTACGTACGCTGACGCCGGATATTCCGGTTCTGTCTGAAGAAGATCCTCCCGGCTGGGAAGTCCGTCAGCACTGGCAGCGTTACTGGCTGGTGGACCCGCTGGATGGCACTAAAGAGTTTATTAAACGTAACGGCGAATTCACCGTTAATATTGCGCTCATCGACCACGGAAAACCGATTTTAGGTGTGGTGTATGCGCCAGTAATGAACGTAATGTACAGTGCGGCAGAAGGCAAAGCCTGGAAAGAAGAGTGCGGCGTGCGCAAGCAGATTCAGGTACGCGATGCACGGCCGCCGCTGGTGGTCATTAGCCGATCCCATGCGGATGCAGAGCTGAAAGAGTATCTGCAACAGCTTGGCGAACATCAGACGACGTCCATTGGCTCTTCGCTGAAATTCTGTCTGGTGGCGGAAGGGCAGGCGCAGCTCTACCCACGTTTCGGACCAACCAATATTTGGGACACTGCCGCCGGCCACGCTGTTGCTGCTGCAGCCGGAGCGCACGTACACGATTGGCAGGGTAAAACGCTGGATTATACCCCGCGTGAATCGTTCCTGAATCCAGGATTCAGAGTTTCTATTTATTGAGCAACTTATGCAGCAAGTCCATCACTTGCTGCACCTCTTCCTGGGTGAGCGCTCCGTCCTTCGCCCATTGCACTCGGCCGTCTTTATCGAGCACGGCAATGGCAGAACTCTCCTCATCCAACTGCCAGGCGCCGCGCGCGACGCCGTTGCTATCGACAATAAACTGCGACCACGGATAAAGCTTTTTATTACTTTCCAGACTGCTGCGCACAAACATGCCGGAACCCGGAATTGCGTCATCTGTGTTGACAATGGTGGTGGTCTGGTAGCGATCGTGCGGCAACTTCGCCGATTTAATCGCTTCTATCAGCGTCGCGTTTTTCTCTTTGGCTGACGTACGACCAGCTATATGTTGTAGCACTCGCACTTTTCCCGCTAACTGCGCGCTGTTCCAGGTTTTGTAGCTAAACTGATCTTTATCAAGCACCAACTCGCCACGATCGGTAATGCCAATCGGCGGTACTCGCTGGCCGGTTTCGAACTGATGTGCAGAGGCCATCATCGGCAGCAGCAGGCAGGTGAGGGCCAGAATCTTGCGTAGAGTCATGGTGTTTCCTTCTTATGATATGCAGGTGATCCGACCACTTGGGTCTGACTTTTAATCATATGTGCTATTTATCGAAAATCCCGCAAGTGTGATGCCAGTTTGCGGACAAGCGCACAAATCATATGAAAAATGAATGCTTATACTAAAGATTCTGATTAGGCGAAAAGATAATTCTGAATAATTGTAACGTTACGGTAAAAAAACTCATACAGGCTGGAAACATTACCGCAGTAGTCTATAGTCATTAGGCATTAAAATTTGCGCCTCATAATAGTTGGACCGATTGTGGTACCGCAAAGGCGTAATACTCAGCAGGAGACAACAATGAAAATTTTCCAACGGTACAACCCACTGCAAGTGGCGAAGTACGTGAAGATCCTGTTTCGTGGACGGTTATACATCAAGGATGTTGGCGCTTTTGAATTTGATAAGGGTAAAATTCTTATCCCAAAAGTGAAGGATAAACTGCATTTATCAGTGATGTCCGAAGTAAACCGTCAGGTTATGCGTCTGCAAACAGAGATGGCTTAACCAAAGTGCTATGCAGTAATAAGACGGCTCCTGATTCAGGAGCCGTTGATGTTTCTGAGGTTATGCGACGTTTTCTTCTTTATCTTTGTCTTTATCTTTAGCGTCAGTCAGTTTTGGCGAAAGGACGGTGGCTTTGCTGTCGATCCGCGTTACCAGCAGCTGGTCGATGCGGTAGTTATCGATATCCACCACTTCAAATTTGTAGCCGGCGAATTTCACCGAATCAGTGCGTTTGGGGATCTTACGCAGCATAAACATCATAAAGCCGCCAATGGTTTCGTAATTGCCTGACTGCGGGAACTCGTCAATATCCAGTACACGCATCACGTCATCAATCGGTGTTCCACCATCGATTAGCCATGAGTTCTCATCACGCGCCACAATCTGCTCTTCCAGACCCTGACCAACCAGATCGCCCATCAGTGTGGTCATCACGTCGTTGAGGGTGATTATCCCCACAACCAGCGCGTATTCATTCATGATTACTGCAAAGTCTTCGCCCGCAGTTTTAAAACTTTCCAGCGCCTCAGAAAGGGTCAGCGTGTCTGGCACGATCAGCGTGTTGCGAATTTGTACGCCACTGTTCAGCGCCAGGCTTTGATTGGCCAGCACGCGGTTAAGCAGATCTTTCGAATCCACATAGCCGATGATGTGGTCGATATCTTCAGTACAGACGAGGAATTTTGAGTGCGGATGTTCCGCCACTTTATTCTTCAGACTTTGCTCGTCTTCGTGGAGATCGAACCAGATGACGTTCTCACGCGGAGTCATAGACGACGGGACAGTACGGGATTCAAGCTCGAACACGTTTTCAATCAGTTCATGCTCTTGTTTACGTAATACCCCCGCCAGCGCCCCCGCTTCTACTACCGCGTAAATATCATCGGAAGTGATGTCATCCTTGCGCACCATCGGCAGTTTAAAGATACGGAAGATCATGTTCGCCAGGCCGTTGAAGAACCACACCAGCGGGGTGCAGACGTACAGGCAGAAGCGCATCGGGTTGATGATACGCAAAGCCACAGCTTCTGGCGCAATCATACCGATGCGTTTCGGGGTTAAATCCGCAAACAGGATAAACATGCCAGTCACTAACGAGAAAGAGAGAATAAAGCTCAGTTGCTCAGAGAGCTCTGCCGACATATAGCGGGAGAACAGGCTGTTAAAAGCCGGGGAGAACGCTGCATCACCGACGATACCGCCGAGAATCGCCACTGCGTTCAGACCGATTTGTACCACGGTAAAGAACATGCCGGGATTTTCCTGCATATTCATAACGCGTTGGGCATTTATATTGCCTTCATCAGCCAGCAGTTTAAGTTTGATTTTGCGTGAGGCGGCAAGCGAGATCTCGGACATCGAGAAGAACGCACTTACGGCGATCAAGCAGAGTATGACTAAAATACTGTTTAACATATCTTATCTAACCGTTCAGGTCAGATCCTCGGAAGGGGAAGTTGATTAATTTGTGTGAAATACACATTGAAAGCCGATTCGAAGAGAGTGAACCGGCATTTTCAGAGGCTAGTATAGCGTAAGGTACTGTAAAGTCGCCAGAGGGTTAAATTTTTGTCTCATTTCACTTTGGGGCCACCTTTTAATACTACACTTCAGGCGGCAGACAAACGCCTATTCCACCAATTCCGCAATAGCCATAAGGGTTTTTATGTAGATACTGTTGGTGGTCATCTTCGGCATAATAGAACGGTGTGGCGTTAGTAATCTCGGTGGTTATCTGGCGATCGTCATCGGCGGCGAGCATTGCGGCCTGAAAACGTTCCAGACTGGCGCGGGCGGCGGCATCCTGTTCTGGTGTCAGCGGGTAAATCGCGGAACGGTACTGCGTGCCGTGATCATTACCTTGACGCATCCCTTGTGCAGGATCGTGGTTTTCCCAGAAAACCTGCAACAGTTGTTCATAGCTGATTACCGACGGATCGTAAACCACTCGCACCGCTTCTGCGTGGCCGGTCTCACCGGAACACACTTCCCGATAAGTCGGGTTTGGCGTGTAACCGCCAGTGTAGCCTGCGGCAGTGCTGTAAACACCGGGAAGTTGCCAGAAAAGGCGTTCAACGCCCCAGAAACAGCCCATCGCAAAAATGGCGATCTCCATTCCGTCAGGCACATTTGTCATTGAGTGACCGTTGACCGCATGCAGCGTAGCTACGGGCATCGGGGTATTCCGTCCAGGAAGGGCATCGGTGGGGGAAACCAGATGCTTTTTATCAAATAAACTCATGGTGTCGTTCTCCCGAAAGTCGGTCATAGGGGTTTAGGTTGTAACAAGGGACGTATTTGCACACAATAACCCCCGTGAATGGGTCTAAAGTAAAACATAAGTAATATTTTGGGTTTAGTCTGCTTTTTAATCCATATTGCTGGATTATTGTTAAGCCGTTTAACGGAGTTCCAGGGGCAGGAATAAAGGATATTCAGGAGAAAATGTGCGCTATATCCGACAGTTATGCTGTGTAAGCTTACTCTGCTTTAGTGGTTCTGCCATCGCCGCGAATGTCCGTCTACAGGTGGAAGGGTTATCGGGACAGCTGGAAAAAAACGTTCGTGCACAGCTTTCTACGATTCAAAGTGATGAAGTGACGCCAGACCGGCGCTTTCGCGCACGTGTTGATGATGCCATTCGGGAAGGTCTAAAAGCACTGGGCTATTACCAGCCAACAATTGAATTTGATCTCCAGCCACCGCCAAAGAAAGGACGGCAGGTGCTGGTTGCTAAAGTTACACCGGGTGTACCCGTGTTGATTGGCGGCACCGATGTAGTCTTGCGCGGCGGTGCGCGAACCGATAAAGACTATTTGAAGTTGCTGGATACTCGCCCGGCTATAGGTACGGTGCTAAACCAGGGCGATTATGAAAATTTCAAAAAGTCCTTAACCAGTATTGCGCTGCGTAAAGGCTATTTCGATAGCGAATTTACCAAAGCTCAGTTAGGCATAGCGCTTGGCCTGCATAAAGCGTACTGGGATATTGATTACAACAGTGGCGAACGTTACCGCTTTGGGCATGTCACTTTTGAAGGTTCGCAAATTCGCGACGAGTACCTGCAAAACCTGGTACCGTTCAAAGAAGGCGATGAATACGAGTCAAAAGATCTGGCGGAACTGAACCGTCGCCTTTCCGCGACTGGCTGGTTTAATTCGGTGGTAGTGGCACCGCAATTTGATAAAGCGCGCGAAACGAAAGTATTACCATTGACAGGCGTGGTTTCGCCGCGAACAGAAAACACCATCGAAACCGGGGCCGGTTACTCTACGGACGTGGGACCGCGCGTGAAAGCGACGTGGAAAAAGCCGTGGATGAACTCATACGGTCACAGTCTGACCACCAGTACCAGTATTTCCGCGCCGGAACAGACCCTCGACTTCAGCTATAAAATGCCGCTGCTGAAGAATCCACTGGAACAATATTATTTGGTGCAGGGCGGTTTTAAGCGTACTGACCTGAATGACACCGAATCCGATTCCACTACCCTGGTCGCTTCCCGCTACTGGGATCTTTCCAGCGGCTGGCAGCGCGCCATTAACCTACGCTGGAGTCTCGACCACTTTACTCAGGGTGAAATTACTAACACCACAATGCTGTTTTATCCAGGTGTGATGATTAGCCGGACGCGATCACGCGGCGGCCTGATGCCGACCTGGGGCGACTCGCAACGCTACTCTATCGACTATTCCAACACAGCCTGGGGATCGGATGTCGATTTCTCCGTTTTCCAGGCACAGAACGTCTGGATCCGCACACTGTACGATCGCCATCGCTTTGTTACGCGCGGCACGTTGGGCTGGATTGAAACCGGTGACTTCGACAAAGTACCGCCGGATCTGCGTTTCTTCGCCGGGGGCGACCGCAGTATTCGCGGCTATAAATACAAATCTATTGCGCCGAAATATGACAATGGTGACCTGAAAGGGGCATCAAAGCTAATTACCGGATCACTGGAGTACCAGTACAACGTGACCGGAAAATGGTGGGGCGCGGTGTTTGTCGATAGCGGTGAAGCGGTGAGTGATATCCGCCGCAGCGACTTCAAAACCGGCACCGGGGTCGGCGTGCGCTGGGAATCGCCGGTCGGGCCAATCAAGCTCGATTTCGCCGTACCGGTCGCGGATAAAGACGAGCACGGGTTACAGTTTTACATCGGTCTGGGGCCAGAATTATGAGTTTATGGAAAAAAATCAGCCTCGGCGCGGTTATCGTCATCTTACTACTGCTGGGCTCGGTGGCATTTCTGGTTGGCACCACTAGCGGCCTGCATCTGGTATTTAAAGCGGCGGACCGCTGGGTGCCAGGGCTGGACATCGGCAAGGTCACTGGCGGCTGGCGCGACCTTACCCTGTCTGACGTTCGTTATGAGCAGCCAGGCGTGGCGGTAAAAGCGGGCAATCTGCACCTGGCCGTTGGGCTGGATTGTCTGTGGAACAGCAGCGTTTGTGTTAACGATCTGGCGCTGAAAGATATTCAGGTCAACATCGACAGCAAAAAAATGCCTCCTTCTGAGCAGGTTGAAGAAGAGGAAGATAGCGGGCCGCTGGATCTCTCCACGCCGTATCCCATCACACTGACGCGCGTGGCGCTGGATAACGTCAACATCAAGATTGATGACACTACGGTGTCGGTGATGGACTTCACCTCCGGCCTGAACTGGCAGGAGAAAACCCTGACCCTGAAACCGACGTCGCTGAAAGGCCTGTTGATTGCTTTGCCGAAAGTGGCGGACGTGGCGCAGGAAGAAGTGGTCGAGCCGAAGATTGAAAATCCGCAGCCGGAGGAAAAGCCGCTCGGCGAAACGCTGAAAGATCTCTTTTCTCGCCCGGTATTACCGGAAATGACCGACGTGCATTTGCCGCTTAACCTGAACATTGAAGAGTTTAAAGGCGAGCAACTGCGCGTGACAGGCGACACGGATATCACCGTGAGCACCATGCTGCTGAAAGTGAGCAGCATCGACGGCAATACCAAACTGGATGCGCTGGATATTGACTCTAACCAGGGGATTGTCAATGCCAGCGGTACGGCACAACTGTCCAACAACTGGCCGGTGGATATCACCCTCAACAGCACTTTGAATGTGGAGCCGTTGAAAGGTGAAAAGGTGAAGCTGAAAGTGGGCGGCGCGCTGCGCGAACAGCTGGAGATAGGCGTTAACCTTTCCGGCCCGGTGGATATGGATTTACGCGCCCAGACGCGGCTGGCGGAAGCCGGACTGCCGCTCAACGTGGAAGTGAACAGCAAACAACTTTACTGGCCGTTCACTGGTGAGAAGCAATATCAGGCGGATGACCTGAAACTGAAACTCACCGGCAAAATGACCGATTACACGCTGTCTATGCGTACGGCGGTGAAAGGGCAGGAGATCCCGCCAGCGACCATTACCCTTGATGCGAAAGGGAATGAACAGCAGGTCAATCTCGACAAACTCACCGTTGCGGCGCTGGAAGGAAAAACCGAGCTGAAGGCGCTGCTCGACTGGCAGCAGGCCATTAGTTGGCGCGGCGAATTGACGTTCAACGGCATTAATACGGCGAAAGAGTTCCCGGACTGGCCATCGAAACTCACTGGTTTGATCAAAACGCGCGGTAGCCTGTACGGCGGCACCTGGCAGATGGACGTGCCGGAGTTGAAGCTGACCGGCAACGTCAAAAAGAACAAAGTGAACGTTGAGGGAACGCTGAAAGGCAACAGTTATATGCAGTGGATGATCCCAGGTCTGCATCTGGAACTGGGGCCAAACAGTGCCGAAGTGAAAGGCGAGCTGGGGGTGAAAGATCTCAATCTTGACGCCACCATCAACGCGCCTGGTCTGGATAACGCGCTGCCAGGACTTGGCGGTACAGCGAAAGGGCTGGTGAAAGTTCGCGGTACGGTGGAAGCGCCGCAGTTGCTGGCGGATATCACCGCGCGCGGCTTGCGCTGGCAGGAATTTTCTGTGTCGCAGGTTCGCGTGGAAGGCGACATCAAATCCACCGATCAGATTGCGGGTAAACTCGACGTGCGCGTTGAGCAAATCTCGCAGCCGGATGTGAATATCAACCTTGTTACTCTGAATGCGAAAGGCAGCGAAAAGCAGCACGAGTTACAACTGAGGATTCAGGGCGAGCCGGTTTCCGGGCAGCTTAATCTGGCAGGTAGCTTTGATCGCAAAGAAGAACGCTGGAAGGGAACACTTAGCAATACGCGCTTCCAGACGCCGGTCGGACCGTGGTCGCTAACGCGTGATATCGCGCTGGACTATCGCAATCAGGAGCAAAAAATCAGCATTGGGCCACACTGCTGGCTTAACCCGAATGCGGAACTGTGCGTGCCGCAAACCATTGATGCCGGGGCTGAAGGGCGTGCGGTTGTGAATCTCAACCGCTTCGACCTGGCAATGCTGAAACCGTTTATGCCGGAAACTACTCAGGCAAGCGGTATCTTCACGGGTAAAGCGGACGTTGCCTGGGACACCACCAAAGAGGGGCTGCCACAGGGTAGTATCACTCTTTCGGGGCGTAACGTGCAGGTGACGCAAACCGTCAACGATGCGGAGCTACCGGTGGCGTTTCAGACGCTGAACCTATCGGCAGAGCTGCGGAATAATCGCGCTGAGCTGGGCTGGACCATCCGTCTGACCAATAACGGCCAGTTTGATGGTCAGGTGCAGGTGACCGATCCGCAAGGCCGTCGGAATCTTGGCGGCAACGTCAACATCCGCAATTTTAACCTCGCAATGGTGAACCCCATCTTTACGCGTGGTGAAAAAGCAGCGGGGATGGTGAGCGCCAACCTACGTCTGGGCGGTGATGTGCAAAGCCCGCAGCTGTTTGGTCAGCTACAGGTCACAGGCGTGGATATCGACGGCAACTTTATGCCATTTGATATGCAGCCGAGCCAGCTTGCGGTCAATTTTAACGGTATGCGCTCGACGCTTGCGGGGACCGTGAGGACTCAGCAGGGTGACATCTACCTGAACGGTGATGCTGACTGGAGCCAGATTGAAAACTGGCGGGCGCGGGTAACGGCGAAAGGCAGTAAGGTACGGATCACCGTACCACCGATGGTGCGGATGGATGTGTCGCCTGACATCGTATTCGAAGCGACACCAAGCCTGTTTACCCTTGATGGTCGCGTGGATGTACCGTGGGCGCGCATTGTGGTGCACGATCTGCCGGAAAGTGCGGTGGGTGTCTCAAGCGATGTGGTGATGCTCAACGATAACCTGCAACCGGAGGAGACGAAAACCGCGTCAATTCCGATCAACAGCAACCTGATTGTCCACGTCGGCAATAACGTGCGCATTGATGCCTTTGGCCTGAAGGCGCGGCTGACGGGCGATCTCAACGTCGTACAGGACAAACAAGGTCTGGGCCTGAACGGGCAAATTAACATCCCTGAAGGGCGCTTCCATGCATATGGCCAGGATCTGATTGTGCGCAAAGGCGAGCTGCTGTTCTCTGGTCCACCGGATCAACCGTATCTCAATATCGAAGCCATTCGTAACCCGGATGCTACAGAAGATGACGTAATCGCTGGTGTTCGTGTCACCGGGCTGGCGGATGAGCCGAAAGCGGAGATCTTCTCTGACCCGGCGATGTCACAACAGGCTGCATTGTCTTACTTATTGCGTGGACAAGGGCTGGAGAGCGATCAGAGCGACAGCGCGGCGATGACTTCGATGCTGATTGGTCTGGGGGTTGCGCAAAGTGGTCAGATTGTGGGTAAAATCGGCGAGACATTTGGTGTAAGTAATTTAGCGCTCGACACCGAGGGGGTAGGTGATTCTTCCCAGGTGGTGGTCAGCGGCTATGTATTACCAGGCTTACAAGTGAAATACGGCGTGGGGATATTTGACTCTATAGCAACACTCACGTTACGTTATCGCCTGATGCCGAAGCTATATCTGGAAGCCGTGTCTGGTGTAGATCAGGCACTGGATTTGCTCTATCAGTTCGAGTTTTAGCTATGCGAATATTTGTCTACGGCAGTTTACGTCACAAACAAGGCAACAGCCACTGGATGACAAATGCCCAGTTGCTGGGCGATTTCAGTATCGATAACTACCAGTTGTATAGCCTGGGCCACTATCCAGGCGCAGTTCCGGGAAACGGAACGGTACATGGTGAAGTTTATCGTATTGACAACGCCACGCTGGCCGAACTTGATGCCTTGCGCACCAGGGGCGGTGAATACGCGCGCCAGTTGATTCAGACGCCGTACGGGAGTGCATGGATGTACGTTTATCAACGGCCCGTCGATGGATTAACGCTGATTGAAAGCGGCGACTGGTTAGACAGGGATCAGTCATAATATAAACACGCCACCTTCGGGTGGCGTTGTTTTTTGCGATGTATCTCGCGATTTTTTTGTAACTTTCACATCTTTTGCTTTTCTCTCCGAGCCGCTTTCCATATCTGCAATCGCATAAAAAACTCTGCTGGCGTTCACAAATGTGCAGGGGTAAAACGGGGGCACGCTTTGAACGGTGAGTATGAGTGAGGTCGGCTAACTTCCAGCAAGTGGCTATGAACAGCAAAATGGTGGTCGAGTTTAGCTTGTTCTTACCGTTCAAGCCTTTCAACTGCTGAAAATAATAATAGTGGAGTAGATAGTTTATAAATTGCGGGCATAAAAAAACCCTTACTAACCGAAGCCCGGCGTTCAGGGTTATTGCGCTATACTCGTCATACTTCAAGTTGCATGTGCTGCGACTGCGTTCATTCACCCCAGTCACTTACTTCTGTAAGCTCCAGGGGATTCACACACTTGTCGCGTTACTCGGCCTTAGGCCTCGCCCTTTCAGGGCCAACGCAAGCGTTGTTCAAAACGCCGCTGGCGTTTTGTCCTGCAAGTTGAATTATTTAGAGTATCTAAGAACTTATTTATTCTTTGCGCGCTCGAAGGAAGCAACGATTTCAGCTTTAGCGGCTTCAGCGTTTTCCCAACCTTCAACTTTCACCCACTTGCCTTTTTCGAGGTCTTTGTAGTGCTCGAAGAAGTGAGCGATCTGAGCTTTCAGCAGCTCCGGCAGATCGTTAACGTCTTTGATGTGATCGTATTCTTTGCTCAGTTTGCTGTGCGGAACAGCAACCAGTTTCGCATCTTCACCAGCTTCGTCGGTCATTTTCAGAACGCCAACCGGACGGCAACGGATCACAGAACCCGGCTGCAGCGGGTACGGAGTCGGGACCAGAACGTCAACCGGGTCACCGTCCAGAGACAGAGTGTGGTTGATATAGCCGTAGTTGCACGGGTAGAACATCGCGGTGGACATGAAGCGGTCAACGAACAGTGCGCCGCTCTCTTTGTCGATTTCGTATTTGATCGGATCAGCGTTAGCCGGGATTTCGATAACAACGTAGATGTCTTCCGGCAGATCTTTACCCGCAGGGACGTTGAGTAAGCTCATGTCTGTTTCCTTTAGAATATGTGGCAAACAAGTGCCGAGTATTATAGCCAACTCGCGCCGAATGTCTTCGCTTGTTTTCGCTCTCATTTTCCTTTTTCGCCAGTTTTAAGACGGTTCGCAGAGCTGGAAAATCCATAACCGTAGCCGCATTTTTCATAGTGATATGAAAGCGATTACAAACTTGTGATTAACGATGTATTTACTTTTTTGAAGTGTGATGTAACGCAATCTGTTACAGAACCAATTGTCTATAGTTTTTTCGCGAACATCTTTTCACCAATAATAATCACCCCGACGAGGACAACCCTATGTGGAAACGCTTACTTGTAGTCTCTGCAGTCTCGGCAGCCATGTCGTCTATGGCGTTGGCCGCTCCTTTAACCGTAGGATTTTCGCAGGTTGGATCCGAATCCGGCTGGCGCGCAGCAGAAACTAATGTGGCGAAAAGTGAGGCCGAAAAACGCGGTATCACACTGAAAATTGCCGATGGTCAGCAAAAGCAGGAAAACCAGATTAAAGCAGTGCGTTCCTTTGTCGCGCAAGGGGTAGATGCCATCTTTATCGCCCCGGTGGTTGCAACGGGTTGGGAACCTGTTTTGAAAGAAGCAAAGGAAGCCGAAATTCCGGTCTTTTTGCTTGACCGTTCCATCGACGTGAAAGACAAATCTCTCTATATGACCACCGTCACCGCCGACAACATCCTCGAAGGCAAGTTGATCGGTGACTGGCTGGTCAAAGAGGTCAATGGCAAACCGTGTAACGTGGTTGAGTTACAGGGCACCGTTGGGGCCAGCGTCGCCATTGACCGTAAGAAAGGCTTTGCCGAAGCTATTAAGAATGCGCCAAATATCAAAATCATCCGCTCGCAGTCCGGTGACTTCACCCGTAGTAAAGGCAAAGAAGTGATGGAGAGCTTTATCAAAGCGGAAAACAACGGCAAAAACATCTGCATGGTTTACGCCCATAACGACGACATGGTGATTGGCGCAATTCAGGCAATTAAAGAAGCGGGCCTGAAACCGGGCAAAGATATCCTGACAGGCTCTATCGACGGCGTGCCGGACATCTACAAAGCGATGATTGATGGCGAAGCGAACGCCAGCGTTGAACTGACGCCAAACATGGCGGGACCCGCCTTTGACGCGCTGGAGAAATATAAAAAAGACGGCACCATGCCTGAAAAGCTGACGCTGACCAAGTCCACCCTTTACCTGCCTGATACCGCAAAAGAAGAGTTAGAGAAGAAGAAAAACATGGGGTATTGAGACGTATTAGGCATTAATGCCTGATACCGACTCGTAGGCCGGATAAGGCGTTTACGCCGCATCCGGCAGTTGTGCGCTGATGCCTGATGCGACGCTGGCGCGTCTTATCAGGCCTACGAGCTCGATGCGCTGTGTAGGCCGGATAAGGCGTTTACGCCGCATCCGGCGTTTATGCACTGGTGCCTGATGCGACGCTGGCGCGTCTTATCATGCCTACGAGTTCGATGCACTGTGTAGGCCGGATAAGGCATTTACGCCGCATCCGGCGTTTATGCACTGGTGCCTGATGCGACGCTGGCGCGTCTTATCAGGCCTGGCGGGAGCACGCTTTACTTCGGGGGAAACCATGACGACCGACCAACACCAGGAAATCCTCCGCACCGAAGGATTAAGCAAATTTTTCCCTGGCGTCAAAGCGTTAGATAACGTTGATTTCAGCCTGCGCCGTGGTGAAATCATGGCGCTACTCGGTGAAAACGGAGCCGGTAAATCAACGTTAATCAAAGCACTTACCGGCGTTTACCATGCCGATCGCGGCACCATCTGGCTGGAAGGTCAGGTTATTTCACCGAAAAACACCGCCCACGCACAGCAGCTCGGCATCGGCACTGTCTATCAGGAAGTTAACCTGCTACCCAATATGTCGGTCGCTGATAATCTATTCATAGGCCGCGAACCTAAGCGTTTCGGCCTGCTACGACGTAAAGAGATGGAAAAGCGCGCCACCGAACTGATGGCATCTTACGGTTTTTCCCTCGACGTGCGGGAACCGCTCAACCGCTTTTCAGTTGCGATGCAGCAAATCGTCGCCATCTGCCGGGCCATCGATCTCTCCGCCAAAGTGCTGATCCTCGATGAACCCACCGCCAGCCTCGACACTCAGGAAGTGGAGTTATTATTTGGCCTGATGCGCCAGTTGCGCGATCGCGGCGTCAGCCTGATCTTTGTCACTCACTTTCTCGATCAGGTCTATCAGGTCAGCGATCGGATCACCGTCTTACGCAACGGCAGCTTTGTTGGTTGTCGGGAAACCCGCGAGCTACCGCAGATCGAACTGGTGAAAATGATGCTGGGGCGTGAGCTGGATACTCATGCGCTACAGCGTGCCGGAAGAACATTGCTTAGTGACAATCCTGTTGCAGCGTTTAAAGATTACGGCAAGAAAGGAACGATCGCGCCGTTTGATCTGGAAGTACGCCCCGGCGAGATCGTCGGTCTGGCAGGCTTGCTGGGATCAGGACGTACCGAAACCGCTGAAGTGATCTTCGGCATCAAACCAGCCGATAGCGGCACGGCGCTGATCAAAGGCAAACAGCAAACCCTGCGATCGCCACATCAGGCTTCGGTACTGGGCATCGGCTTTTGCCCGGAAGACAGGAAAACCGATGGCATCATCGCCGCCGCCTCGGTGCGGGAAAATATCATCCTCGCTCTCCAGGCCCAGCGCGGCTGGCTACGGCCGATTTCCCGTAAAGAACAGCAAGAGATTGCCGAACGCTTTATCCGTCAGCTGGGCATTCGTACTCCTTCCAGCGAACAACCGATTGAATTTCTCTCCGGTGGCAATCAGCAAAAAGTGTTGCTCTCACGCTGGCTGCTGACTCGTCCGCAATTTCTGATCCTCGATGAGCCAACGCGTGGCATTGACGTTGGCGCCCATGCCGAGATCATTCGCCTGATAGAAACGCTGTGCGCTGACGGTCTGGCGCTGCTGGTGATCTCCTCCGAACTGGAAGAACTGGTGGGCTATGCCGATCGGGTGATTATCATGCGCGATCGCAAACAGGTGGCGGAGATCCCGCTGGCAGAGCTTTCCGTTCCGGCGATCATGAACGCCATTGCGGCGTAAGGAGAACAGTGTGATGCCTCAATCTCTCCCTGACACCGCGTCGTCGAAAAAGCGCTTTCGCTGGCCGACGGGGATGCCGCAGTTGGTGGCGCTATTGTTGGTGCTGGTGGTCGATAGCCTGGTGGCCCCGCATTTCTGGCAGGTGGTGCTTCAGGATGGGCGTTTGTTCGGTAGCCCTATCGACATTCTTAATCGCGCCGCTCCGGTTGCGCTACTGGCGATTGGTATGACGCTGGTGATTGCTACGGGTGGGATTGATCTCTCTGTGGGGGCGGTGATGGCTATCGCCGGAGCCACAACGGCTGCGATGACGGTCGCGGGGTTCAGCCTGCCAGTTGTTTTGTTAAGCGCCCTGGGTACCGGCATTCTGGCTGGATTGTGGAACGGCATACTGGTGGCGATCCTCAAAATTCAGCCGTTTGTCGCCACGTTGATCCTGATGGTCGCCGGACGTGGTAATTGATTACCTCCGGGCAGATCGTCACGTTCAACTCGCCGGATCTCTCATGGTTCGGCAGCGGATCGCTATTGTTCCTGCCAACGCCGGTCATTATCGCTGTGCTGACGCTTCTCTTCTTCTGGCTGTTGACCCGCAAAACGGCGCTGGGGATGTTTATTGAAGCCGTTGGCATCAACATTCGGGCGGCAAAAAATGCCGGAGTCAACACACGAATCATCGTCATGCTCACTTATGTGTTGAGCGGGCTGTGTGCGGCGATCGCGGGCATTATCGTGGCGGCGGATATTCGCGGTGCCGATGCCAACAACGCCGGATTATGGCTGGAGTTGGACGCCATTCTCGCGGTGGTGATTGGCGGTGGATCGCTGATGGGTGGGCGCTTTAACCTGCTGCTCTCGGTGGTGGGGGCGCTGATTATTCAGGGGATGAACACCGGAATTTTACTTTCGGGCTTTCCGCCAGAGATGAACCAGGTGGTGAAAGCGGTGGTGGTGCTTTGCGTGCTGATTGTCCAGTCGCAACGCTTTATCAGTCTGATTAAAGGAGTGCGTAGCCGTGATAAAACGTAACCTGCCGCTTATGATCACCATCGGCGTCTTTGTGCTGGGCTATCTCTACTGCCTGACCCAGTTTCCCGGTTTTGCTTCCACGCGCGTGATCTGCAATATCCTGACCGATAACGCCTTTCTTGGGATCATTGCCGTTGGCATGACCTTTGTGATCCTCTCCGGTGGGATCGATCTCTCCGTCGGTTCGGTGATCGCCTTTACCGGCGTGTTTCTGGCAAAAGTGGTTGGCGATTTCGGCCTCTCGCCGCTGTTGGCGTTTCCACTGGTGCTGGTGATGGGCTGTGCCTTCGGCGCATTTATGGGGCTTCTGATCGACGCCCTGAAGATTCCGGCGTTCATCATTACGCTTGCCGGGATGTTCTTTTTGCGCGGCGTCAGCTATCTCGTATCGGAAGAGTCGATCCCGATAAATCATCCAATTTATGACACGCTTTCAAGCCTGGCGTGGAAAATCCCCGGCGGTGGTCGCTTAAGCGCGATGGGGCTGCTGATGCTGGCGGTGGTGGTTATCGGCATATTCCTCGCGCATCGTACCCGTTTTGGTAATCAGGTATACGCCATTGGCGGCAACTCAACGTCGGCAAACCTGATGGGGATTTCCACTCGCAGCACTACTATTCGCATTTATATGCTCTCTACCGGACTGGCAACACTGGCAGGAATTGTCTTCTCGATTTATACCCAGGCCGGATACGCCCTGGCGGGTGTAGGTGTGGAACTGGACGCTATCGCGTCGGTGGTGATTGGCGGTACACTTTTGAGCGGTGGCGTTGGAACAGTATTAGGGACGCTTTTTGGTGTGGCGATTCAGGGACTGATCCAGACTTACATAAACTTTGACGGCACGCTGAGCTCATGGTGGACGAAAATCGCCATCGGCATTTTGTTATTCATTTTTATTGCCTTACAGCGTGGATTAACGGTGTTGTGGGAGAATCGTCAGAGTTCGCCTGTAATAAGAGTGAGTCCGGAAAATACAATAAAAGAGTAAAATTACTGATATATAAGGATATTTTTATGTGGGCAAAGGAAGGCGAGGATTTAAGTACAACATGCAAAAACTGTGGTGTGGCTGTTTTACCACCTGACGATTATTGTAAAAGTTGTGCGGATAAAAAACTTACAGGGATTGGCGGTTGGCTGTATTTACCTGCTATTTCTTTAGTGCTGGTGATTATTTCGAGCATCTATTCTTTTGTACAAACATGGGGGCTTGCTCAGGGCAGTCAGGAAGAACCACTCAGAACTCTGCTTTATCTGGAAGTGGTTGTATTTGCCATGGTATTTCTGTTGGTAAGTTATACTACTTTTTTGTTTTTTAAAAAGAAACGCCAGCTCCCGTACTACTATATTGCCCTTCTTCTGTCGCTCTTCGTATTTAATATTGCTGATATTTGGGGAGCAGTACAGTTTCTTCATGCCACAATTGATCTTTCAGACGCATGGGGCGTGCTGAGAGATATCATTCATATGGCAATCTGGATTCCCTATTTCCGTGTCTCTAAACGAGTCAAATTAACTTTTGTTAATTAAAATGCAAAAACGCCGGAACAACCCGGCGTTTTTAGACCATTACGCGTCCGGGAACTCACGGATAAAGCGTTCGACATCTTCAACCATATGGTCGTTGCCGACGAAGAACGAACGACGCTGGTGCAGGGTTTCCGGGATGATATCCAGAATACGCTCTTTGCCATCGCTCGCTTTACCGCCCGCTTGTTCCGCCAGGAATGCCATCGGGTTGCACTCATACAGCAAACGCAGTTTGCCGTCCGGATGGCTGGCGGTGCTTGGGTAGAGATAAATACCGCCTTTCAGCAGATTACGGTGGAAATCCGCGACCAGCGAGCCGATATAACGTGAGGTATACGGACGGTTGGTAGATTTATCTTCTTCCTGGCAGAATTTAATGTACTTCTTCACCCCGTTCGGAAACTTAATGTAGTTCCCTTCGTTGATAGAGTAGGTTTTTCCTTTCTCCGGGAAGCGCATCCGTTCCTGGCACAGGCAGAAAACGCCGAGCGAAGGATCGTAAGTAAAGGCGTGAACACCGCATCCGGTGGTGTAAACCAGCATGGTAGAGGAGCCGTATACCACGTAACCTGCAGCAACCTGTTTGTTACCAGGCTGGAGGAAATCTTCTTCCGTTACCGGCGTGCCGACCGGTGTAACGCGGCGGTAAATGGAGAAAATGGTACCGACAGAGACGTTAACATCGATGTTGGACGAGCCATCCAGCGGATCCATCAGCACAACGTATTTTGCGTGTTCACAACCTTCAAAGACGACAATCTCATCTTCTTCTTCGGATGCAATGCCCGCAACAATATCGCGTGCTTTCAGTGCGGCTTTCAGTTTTTCATTAGCGAACAAGTCGAGTTTTTGTTGAACCTCGCCCTGCACGTTCTCAGCACCGCTGGCACCCAGGATATCAACCAGTCCAGCTTTGTTGATATCGCGATGAATAATCTTGGCGCCCAGTTTTATTGCCGATAGCAAAGCAGTGAGCTCACCGGTAGCATGAGAAAACTCGTGCTGCTTTTCGACAATAAATTCACCTAACGTTTTCATAAAACTTTCCCTGCAATGTTTATGGAGTAAAGCGACCGCAATAATCTTAACAAATAATCTCAATGTTGCGCTCAGGTGAATCGCGCCAGCAAATTACGGATTATCCTGAAATGCGTTTCTCTGTTGCCCGACATATGCGTAAAATGAACGGTAGATTAAAAAAGGATAGTGACGTATGCGCATTCATATATTAGGAATTTGTGGCACGTTTATGGGCGGTCTGGCGATTCTGGCGCGCCAGTTGGGCCATGAAGTAACGGGTTCGGACGCCAATGTGTATCCGCCGATGAGCACCTTACTTGAGAAGCAAGGCATTGAACTGATTCAGGGTTATGATGCCAGCCAGCTCGATCCTCAGCCGGATCTGGTGATTATTGGCAACGCCATGACCCGTGGAAATCCGTGTGTGGAAGCGGTACTGGAAAAAAACATTCCATATATGTCAGGTCCGCAGTGGTTGCACGATTTTGTGCTGCGTGACCGCTGGGTGCTGGCCGTTGCCGGTACACACGGTAAAACCACCACCGCGGGAATGGCGACCTGGATTCTGGAACAGTGCGGCTATAAACCAGGTTTTGTGATCGGTGGAGTACCGGGGAACTTTGACGTTTCTGCACGCCTGGGCGAAAGCGACTTCTTTGTTATCGAAGCAGACGAGTATGACTGCGCCTTCTTCGACAAACGCTCTAAGTTTGTTCATTACTGCCCGCGAACGCTGATCCTCAACAACCTTGAGTTCGACCACGCCGATATCTTCGACGACCTGAAAGCGATTCAGAAACAATTCCACCATCTGGTGCGTATTGTTCCTGGTCAGGGGCGTATTATCTGGCCGGAAAACGACATCAACCTGAAACAAACCCTGGCGATGGGCTGCTGGAGTGAACAGGAGCTGGTGGGCGAGCAAGGTCACTGGCAGGCGAAAAAGCTGACCACTGACGCTTCCGAATGGGAAGTCTTGCTGGATGGCGAAAAAGTGGGTGAAGTGAAATGGTCGCTGGTGGGCGAACATAATATGCACAATGGTTTGATGGCGATTGCTGCGGCCCGTCATGTTGGCATCGCACCGGCTGATGCTGCTAACGCGCTGGGATTGTTTATCAATGCCCGTCGCCGCCTGGAACTGCGTGGCGAAGCTAATGGCGTGACGGTGTATGACGATTTTGCCCATCACCCAACGGCAATTCTGGCAACGCTGGCGGCGCTGCGCGGCAAAGTTGGCGGTACGGCGCGTATTATTGCCGTGCTTGAGCCGCGTTCCAACACCATGAAGATGGGCGTCTGCAAAGATGATTTGGCACCGTCATTAGGTCGTGCCGATGAAGTCTTCCTGCTGCAACCGTCACATATTCCATGGCAGGTAGCAGAAGTGGCAGAAGCATGTATTCAGCCTGCGCACTGGAGTGGAGATGTTGATGCGCTGGCAGAAATGGTGGTGAAAACCGCTCAGCCTGGCGACCATATTCTGGTGATGAGCAACGGCGGTTTTGGTGGGATCCATCAGAAACTGCTGGATGGTCTGGCGAAGAAAGCGGAAGCTGCGCAGTAATCCTGAGACGTTTTATCAGGCCTACAGGGGCAATGTGCTTTTGTAGGCCGGATAAGGCGTTGACGCCGCATCCGGCATTTGAGCATAGCGCCTGATGCGACGCTTGACGCGTCTTATCAGGCCTACAGATCTGGCGGTGCACTGCATCCGGCAAACCATACTCACATCAACAACGAAAATTACCCTTCGTTCTCTGCCAGCTCGCGCAGATACTGGAAAATCTGGCGTGCGGATTTCGGCGGCTTATTCCCTTCTTTCTCTTTCTTCGCGTTGCGGATCAGAGCACGCAGTTGCTGACGATCGGCATCTGGCCACAGATTCAATACTTCAGCGATAGCATCATCCCCCTGGTCGATCAGACGATCGCGCAGGTTTTCCAGTTTATGGAACAACACCACCTGCTGGTTGTGGCGGTTTTTCAGCTTATCCAGCGCCTGACGGATAGGCTCTACATCGCGTTGGCGCAGCATCTTACCAATGAGCTGCAACTGGCGGCGGCGACCTTCCATCTTAATACGCTGGGCGAGCTCAATAGCCGCACGCAGATCCGCATCTAACGGGATCTTATCCAGCGCGTTTTTCCCCAGATCAACAATTTCTGCGCCCAGGCGTTTTAGCTCCTCGGCGTCACGTTTAATTTCACTTTTACTGACCCAGATAATTTCATCGTCTTCGTCTTCGATGTCATCACCGGGAACGTCGTCGAGCCAGTCTTCGGGCTGCTTAGTCATGTCAGGCTCCTTAAAAAAAAGAGGCTAATGTTACCAGTTAAGATGCGCACTGAAAAACGGTTCTCTGTTAGACTTCAGAGAAACTCTCTACATTATGGCACTTGCAATGAAAGTAATCTCTCAAGTTGAAGCGCAGCGCAAGATTCTGGAAGAAGCAGTTTCGACTGCGCTGGAGTTGGCCTCAGGCAAATCGGACGGTGCGGAAGTTGCCGTCAGCAAGACCACCGGCATTAGCGTTAGTACGCGCTATGGTGAAGTGGAGAATGTCGAATTCAATAGTGATGGCGCGCTGGGGATAACCGTTTATCACCAGAACCGCAAAGGTAGCGCATCATCCACCGATTTAAGCCCGCAGGCCATTGCACGCACCGTACAGGCGGCGCTGGATATTGCGCGTTACACTTCGCCAGATCCGTATGCAGGCGTGGCAGATAAAGAACTGCTGGCTTTCGACGCGCCGGATCTTGACTTGTTCCACCCCGCAGAAGTCTCTCCAGACGAAGCCATTGAACTGGCGGCCCGTGCTGAACAGGCGGCATTACAGGCGGATAAACGCATTACCAACACCGAAGGCGGCAGTTTTAACAGCCATTACGGCGTCAAAGTTTTCGGTAATAGCCACGGTATGTTGCAAGGCTACTGCTCAACGCGTCATTCGCTCTCCAGTTGCGTGATTGCCGAAGAAAATGGCGATATGGAGCGTGATTATGCCTACACCATTGGCCGCGCGATGAGCGATCTACAAACGCCAGAGTGGGTCGGGGCCGACTGCGCCCGCCGTACTTTATCGCGTCTGTCACCGCGTAAACTCTCCACCATGAAAGCGCCGGTCATTTTTGCCAATGAAGTGGCAACCGGGCTGTTCGGTCATCTGGTGGGGGCGATTGCTGGTGGTGCGGTCTACCGTAAATCCACCTTCCTGCTGGATTCGCTGGGTAAACAAATTCTGCCGGACTGGCTGACCATTGAAGAGCATCCGCATCTGCTGAAAGGGCTGGCATCTACGCCATTCGACAGCGAAGGTGTTCGCACCGAACGTCGCGACATTATTAAAGATGGCATCCTGACTCAGTGGCTGCTGACCAGCTACTCGGCGCGCAAACTGGGGCTGAAAAGCACTGGACATGCGGGCGGCATTCACAACTGGCGCATTGCCGGACAAGGTCTAAGCTTCGAGCAGATGCTCAAAGAGATGGGCACTGGGCTGGTGGTGACGGAATTGATGGGCCAGGGCGTGAGTGCAATTACCGGTGATTATTCCCGTGGTGCGGCGGGCTTCTGGGTAGAAAACGGCGAAATTCAGTATCCGGTTAGCGAAATCACCATCGCAGGTAATTTAAAAGATATGTGGCGCAATATTGTCACCGTCGGTAACGATATTGAAACACGCAGTAATATACAGTGTGGTTCTGTGCTGTTGCCGGAGATGAAAATCGCCGGACAGTAAAAAAACTGGCGCGACCTGCCGCGCTATAAACTAAAAAATTACACAAAATCATTCGCACTGCATCGAGACGGAAAGTGAATGAGGGCCGGGGAGCGTACTCGTAGTACGTGACTCGGGCGAATGAGCTTAGCCGTCGATGAGGCAGTGTGAAGGATGAAGTGTAAATAAAAAAGGAAGTGAGCAATGCGTAAAAGCCTGTTAGCTATTCTTGCAGTCTCCTCGTTGGTATTCAGTTCGGTGTCGTTTGCCGCTGAGCTGGAAGACAATATGGAAACCCTCAACGACAATTTAAAAGTGGTCGAAAAAGCGGATAACGCGGCGCAAGTCAAAGACGCGTTAACCAAAATGCGTGCCGCGGCGCTGGATGCGCAAAAAGCAACGCCGCCGAAGCTGGAAGGAAAATCGCCAGACAGCCCGGAAATGAAAGACTTCCGCCACGGTTTCGACATTCTGGTTGGCCAGATTGACGACGCGCTGAAGCTGGCTAATGAAGGTAAAGTAAAAGAAGCGCAGGCCGCCGCAGAGCAACTGAAAACGACCCGCAATTCATATCACAAGAAGTATCGTTAATTCCTCATTGGGCGGTGAAACGTCGCCGCCCAATGCTCTCCTCTCCCTTCGTAAAATCACCGCTAAATCTCTCTTCACTACGGCATATTTCTGCGTGTCGCCGCCATTTTTGCGAGGCGTTTTCCAGAAATGAATGTAATGCATATGTAATGCTATAATGCATTACACTTTTCATAATTACCGGAGGCATAATGGCCACACTTAACGTCCGTCTGGATGACAAATTGAAAAACGAGGCTTATGCGGTGCTGGAAAAATTAAATATCACGCCTACTGAAGCCGTACGGCTGCTGTTTCAGTACGTTGCGGAAAATGGGCGAATGCCGGTAAAAACGCTCACTGTCAGTGATAGTGAAGAAGCCTTGTTACGCACTGTCAGGGAACGACTGGCCAACCCACAAGAGGCCATTAAGGTCCGACTGGATGAACTATGAGCTGGCCTTTGATCCGCGAGCGCTGAAAGAGTGGCAAAAACTGGGCGTGACAGTCCGGGAACAATTTAAAAAAAAGCTTGAGGATGTGCTGAAAAGGCCGCGCAATCCCTCGGCTAAACTGCGGGATTTACCGGACTGCTACAAAATTAAGCTTCGCACTCTGGGATATCGTCTGGTTTATCAGGTTAACGATAAAGAGTTGCTCGTGTTGGTGATAGCTATTGGTAAGAGAGAGAACTCAGCCGTTTATGAAGATGCGGATAAACGGCTGGAAGAGTGATTAACGTAAATGGTGTACCACCTGGTTGCTGCTGCCGCGCCAGATCAGGGAAGGGTCTTTTAAATCCTGCATAAATTTGCCATCAACCAGCACGTTAATCAAATCAACAACCTGCATTTGTGCAGCGTTGAGTTCGTCGAGTTTATACCCTGTCCACACCCAGATGTCTTTACCCGGACATTCGGCACGGATGCGTTGTACCAGTTTCAGAATATCCGGCACGTTTTGCGGATGCAGCGGATCGCCGCCGGAGAGGGAAATGCCCTGGCGTTTGATGCGAGTGTCGTTCAGATCGTTGATGATCTGGTCTTCCATTTCTTTGGTAAATGGCTGACCGGAATTTACCCGCCAGGTGCTTTTGTTATAGCAACCGGGGCATTCATGAACACACCCGGAGACAAACAGGGTGCAACGAGTGCCGGGGCCGTTGACGATGTCGACAGGATAGTATTGATGGAAGTTCATATTTCGCCTGGCTTATCAGTCTGCGTGTAGGCCGGATAAGGTTTACGCCGCATCCGGCAATTAACGCCTGATGCGACGCTGTCGCGTCTTATCAGGCCTACAGCCGTTGCTACAGTCTGGAATTTGTAGGCCGGATAAGGCGTTTACGCCACATCCGGCAATCAATGCCTGATGCGACGCTGTCGCGTCTTATCAGGCCTACAGCCGTTGCTACAGTCTGGAATTTGTAGGTCGGATAAGGCGGTTTACGCCACATCCTGCAATCAACGCCGGATGCGACGCTTTCACATCACATCCGGCATTTGCTTAACGCAGCGTGGAGATCAACCGATCTGCCCATTTCCCAAATGTTTAACGCGGCGCTTAACTTCTTCCTGCTTGCCGGCGTTAAACGGACGCGCATCCGGACTACCTAAATATCCGCACACGCGGCGAGTTACCGACACACGGGAGGTGTCATGGTTACCACATTTCGGACAAGTGAAGCCTTTGCTGGTGCACTCAAACTCGCCGGTAAAGCCACATTCGTAGCATTCATCGATCGGTGTGTTGGTGCCGTAATACGGCACATGCTGATAGCTGTAATCCCAGACATCTTCCAGCGCCTTCAGGTTGTGCTGAATGTTTGGATACTCGCCGTAGCAAATGAAGCCACCGTTCGCCAGCGGCGGGTAAGGCGCTTCAAAGTCGATCTTGTCGTACGGGTTCACCTTCTTCTCCACATCGAGGTGGAAACTGTTGGTGTAGTAACCTTTATCGGTCACGCCCGGCACCACGCCAAACTCAGCGGTATCGAGACGGCAGAAGCGGTCGCACAGGTTCTCACTCGGCGTACTGTAGAGGCTGAAACCGTAGCCGGTTTCTTCTTTCCACTGATCCACCGCCTGACGCAGACGTTCAACAATCGCAATACCTTTCGCACGCAGCTGCTCGTTGTCGTAAACATGCTCGCCGCCGAACAGCGCGTTAATGGTTTCGTGGATACCGATGTAACCCAGCGAGATAGACGCTCGACCATTTTTGAAGATTTCAGACACGTCATCGTCTGCATTCAGACGTACGCCGCAGGCACCTTCCATATAGAGGATCGGCGCTACGCGCGCTTTCACGCCTTCCAGACGGGCGATACGGGTCATCAGCGCCTTACGCGCCAGCACCAGACGTTCATCCAGCAGCTTCCAGAAGGTGGCTTCATCGCCTTTTGCTTCCAGAGCAATACGTGGCAGGTTCAGGCTGATCACGCCGAGGTTGTTACGACCATCGTGGATCTGCTCACCGTTTTCGTCTTCCCACACGCCGAGGAAGCTGCGGCAACCCATTGGCGTTTTAAACGAGCCGGTGACTTTCACTACCTGATCGTAGTTCAGGATATCCGGATACATGCGCTTGCTAGCGCACTCCAGCGCCAGCTGTTTGATGTCGTAGTTCGGATCGCCCACTTTATGGTTCAGGCCATCGCGAATTGCGAACACCAGTTTCGGGAACACGGCGGTTTTACGGTTTTTACCCAGGCCCGCGATACGGTTACGCAGGATAGATTCCTGAATCAGGCGCGATTCCCAGCTGGTACCCAGACCAAAGCCAAAGGTCACAAACGGCGTCTGACCGTTGGCGGTGTGCAGGGTATTTACTTCATATTCCAGCGACTGGAATGCGTCATAGCACTCTTTGATAGTACGAGAGTTAGCGTAACCTTCGACGTCAGGAATGCTCCACTCTTCCGCAGTTTTACGGTGCTTGTTGTAGCTGGCGGTGACAAACGGCGCCAGAACTTCGTCGATACGGTTAATGGTGGTGCCACCATAAATATGGCTGGCGACCTGAGCAATAATTTGCGCAGTTACTGCGGTAGCTGTAGAGATCGACTTCGGCGGTTCAATCTCGGCATTCCCCATCTTAAAGCCTTGCGTCAGCATGCCTTTCAGGTCGATCAACATGCAGTTGAACATTGGGAAGAACGGCGAGTAATCGAGATCGTGGTAGTGGATATCACCACGTTCATGTGCCTGCACCACGTCACGCGGCAGCAGGTGCTGACGTGCATAGTGTTTAGCAACAATCCCGGCCAGCAGGTCACGCTGGGTCGGAATGACTTTACTGTCTTTATTCGCGTTTTCATTGAGCAGCGAGGAATTAGTCTGCTCGACCAGACCACGGATCTCCTGGTTCAGACGACCGCGTTTTTCACGTTCAATGTCGCGATCGTGACGGTACTCAATATATGCACGGGCCAGTTGTTTGTACGGGCCAGACATCAGTTGGTTTTCAACAGCGGTCTGGATTTCGTTGATATCTACCTGGTTACGCCCCTGCATTTGCTCGCTAACGATAGCGGCAACAGTGGCACAATAATCTGCATCATCGACTTCCGCTGCTTTAGCTGCACGCAGAATAGCTTCTTTGATGCGCTCTGATTTAAACGGCACTTTGCAGCCGTCTCGTTTCATCACATGCGGTGTCATGATCGCTCCATATTTTTAAGAACAGGTTATCCACAGAAAGTTGGGAAGTGCGCCCCGGTTTATTCAGCTCTTGTTACGGGGATTTACTGCAATCCCAATTCGCTTTATCCACAATTGTGTCGGCTTCGTTGATGTGTATCTTGTTGCAAGTTTAGACGATGGATACAACATATTGGGTTTAGATGCATTTTAAAGTCTATATATAGTGCTTTGCATTAAGGATGTTTGCGTTTTTTTTGATTTAGCTCAAAGTAAAAAGCAGAGAGTACGGATGGCGGGCGCTAGAGCGATGTGTAAATTTTTTGATGATTTTCTGGTTATAAAATCAACAAAAACAATATACTACCCGGTAAGTCCCCGGAAATACTCGCTTTAGCATGGTCTGGAGAGGGATTATCTCTGAAACCACCAGACAGCCTCAAAAGACTGTAATGTCGTGGCACAGAGTTTCTTCAAAGCTATACATCAGAAGCTGCCAGTAGTGTTCTGAACACTCTTTGGATAAATCTGGTAGAAGGTAACTCTCAGGAAAGGGCTGCTGGGATGACGATTTGTTGAGGTTCGCTGCGTCCGGTTAC
This sequence comes from Escherichia sp. E4385, assembly GCF_963883145.1. Classification (NCBI taxonomy): domain Bacteria; kingdom Pseudomonadati; phylum Pseudomonadota; class Gammaproteobacteria; order Enterobacterales; family Enterobacteriaceae; genus Escherichia; species Escherichia sp. E4385. The sequence goes on along the minus strand of NZ_CAWOOJ010000002.1, from coordinate 388,673 downwards.
CTGTTCGATCAACTGGCTGGCAGCCTGACGTCCGGCTTCGGCGTAGCCTGGATCAACGGTGACGATCTCCGGATGGAGAAACTTCATTAACGGCGTATTACCGACGCTCGCCAGTTGCAGTGTGTCGATGTGTTGCTCTTGCAGGTACTTACATGCCCCGAGCGCCAGCGTGTCGGTTGCGCACAGCAACGCAGTGGTTTCTGGCGTAATCACTTTTGCCACGTTCTCGTAACCTTGCTTCATGGCCAGGCCGGGCAGGGCGGCGACGGGATGTAGTTTATGTGCTTTGCAAAATGCCAGATAAGCCTCATGACGCCGCTTACCAGTGGTAATGTCGCTGTGCGGTACGCCAAGATAACTGATATTGCGATGCCCCCGATCGTAGAGGCATTGCATCAGAATCTTAATCGCCCCTTCGTCGTCATAACAGACCGAAGCAAAACCTTTTGCGTCATGCGCCAGCAGTACCAGAGATGATTGCCAGTGAGCTAACATTTCTTCCGTTATGCCGGTAAAACCGAACAGCACCACTCCGTCAATATTGCGACGTTTCAGAACACCTAAATGTTCAGTAACCAGCTGTGGCGAAAACTGGCTTTCCATCATGATCGGATCGTAACCCTGTTCATAGAATGCCGGCAGCATCGTCTGAACGGCGAGATTTTCTGATAACGAATCCAGACGGGTGACGATAATAGCAACCACTTTATCGCTTTGCCCACGCATAGCACGCGCGGATCGGGAAGGGGAAAATCTATGCTGATTCATCACTGCTTCCACGCGCTCGCGCGTGTGCTGACTCACGCCACTTTCGTTATTCAGCACTCGGGAAACCGTGGATTTCCCCACGCCGCTTAAACGAGCAATGTCTTTGATGGTCAGCCGATTTTGCATTCTGTTGTCCCGTAATTTGCGTTTAATTATTTGAGCCTAACTTTACCCACGCATTCAGCAATGGGTAAAGTCTGGTTTATCGTTGGTTTAGTTGCTTGCAGATATTATATCGGCATAAATGCTACGAATATTATTGGATTCTCCTTATTATTTGCGGCGCTTTTTTCACTTACCGGAGGTTATATGGAACCTGATCCCACGCCTCTCCCTCGACGGAGATTAAAACTTTTCCGGTAAGCCTGTCTTTTCACGGCATTACCGGATGTGTAAGGCCGTGACGTTTTAACGTCCCAGCTCATGTTTATTACCTTCAGGTAAGGCTTTGCGACGCCTGAAGATATTTTCTGCACCATGCTTACAGGGTGCGGAGGGACTTCCTATGTTTAAAGAAATTTTTACCCGGCTCATTCGCCATTTACCTTCTCGTCTGGTCCATCGCGATCCGTTGCCTGGTTCGCAACAGACAGCGAATATTCCGATCCCGCCTTCCTTAAGCGCGCATTGCCTGAAAATGGCGGTGATGCCAGTAAAGGAATTATGGAAAACCTTCGGCACGCATCCAGAAGGGTTAAATCAGGCGGAAGTGGAATTAGCCCGCGAACAACACGGTGAAAATAAACTACCCGCGCAACAACCGTCGCCGTGGTGGGTACATTTGTGGGTCTGTTATCGCAACCCCTTTAATATTTTGCTCACGATCCTCGGCGGCATTTCTTACGCCACGGAAGATTTATTTGCCGCGGGCGTTATTGCGTTAATGGTAGCTATTTCTACGTTGCTGAACTTTATTCAGGAAGCGCGCTCCACCAAAGCAGCAGATGCCCTGAAAGCGATGGTCAGTAATACTGCGACGGTGCTGCGCGTAATTAACGATAAAGGCGAAAATGGCTGGCTGGAGATCCCGATCGACCAGCTGGTGTCTGGCGATATTATTAAACTGGCGGCGGGAGATATGATCCCGGCAGATTTACGTATTTTGCAGGCGCGGGATCTGTTCGTCGCCCAGGCATCGTTAACCGGTGAGTCTCTGCCCGTGGAAAAAGCCGCAACCACTCGCCAGCCAGAGCACAGCAATCCGCTGGAGTGCGATACCCTGTGTTTTATGGGCACCACCGTGGTGAGCGGTACGGCACAAGCAATGGTGATTGCCACAGGTGCCAACACCTGGTTTGGTCAACTGGCGGGGCGTGTCAGCGAGCAGGAAAGCGAGCCGAATGCTTTTCAGCAAGGGATCAGCCGCGTCAGTATGCTGCTGATTCGCTTTATGCTGGTGATGGCGCCCGTGGTGCTGTTGATCAACGGGTACACCAAAGGCGACTGGTGGGAAGCTGCACTGTTCGCGCTTTCGGTAGCAGTAGGCTTAACGCCGGAAATGTTGCCGATGATTGTCACTTCGACGCTGGCGCGTGGTGCGGTAAAACTGTCGAAACAGAAAGTGATCGTCAAACATCTGGATGCGATTCAGAACTTTGGTGCAATGGATATTCTGTGCACTGATAAAACAGGCACCCTGACGCAGGATAAAATTGTGCTGGAGAATCATACCGATATCTCCGGTAAAACCAGTGAGCGCGTGCTGCATAGCGCGTGGCTGAACAGTCATTATCAGACCGGACTGAAAAACCTGCTCGATACGGCGGTGCTGGAAGGCATTGATGAGGAGTCCGCCCGTCAGCTGGCCAGTCGTTGGCAAAAAATTGATGAGATTCCGTTTGATTTTGAGCGTCGCCGGATGTCGGTGGTAGTGGCAGAAAATGACGAACACCATCAACTGGTGTGCAAAGGCGCATTGCAGGAAATCCTCAATGTGTGTTCGCAGGTGCGTCACAATGGCGCGATTGTTCCGCTCGATGACACCATGCTGCGTAAGATTAAGCGGGTAACCGATACGCTGAATCGTCAGGGGCTGCGCGTGGTGGCGGTGGCGACGAAATACCTGCCAGCACGTAAAGGAGATTACCAGCGGGCGGATGAATCCGACCTGATCCTCGAAGGATATATTGCTTTCCTTGATCCGCCAAAAGAGACAACCGCTCCGGCACTGAAGGCATTAAAAGCGAGTGGAATTACCGTCAAAATCCTTACTGGCGACAGTGAGTTAGTGGCGGCGAAAGTGTGCCATGAAGTGGGACTAGATGCGGGAGAGGTGGTAATTGGTAGTGATATTGAAACGCTATCTGACGACGAACTGGCAAATCTCGCGCAGCGTACCACGTTGTTTGCCCGCCTGACGCCGATGCATAAGGAACGCATCGTGACCTTACTGAAGCGCGAAGGGCATGTGGTTGGCTTTATGGGCGATGGTATTAATGATGCGCCCGCCTTACGTGCTGCGGATATCGGTATTTCTGTGGACGGGGCGGTAGATATTGCCCGTGAAGCGGCTGATATCATTCTGCTGGAAAAAAGCCTGATGGTACTGGAAGAGGGGGTTATTGAAGGACGCCGAACTTTTGCCAACATGCTGAAATACATCAAAATGACGGCAAGTTCTAACTTCGGTAATGTGTTCAGCGTGCTGGTGGCGAGTGCATTCTTGCCCTTCCTGCCGATGTTGCCATTGCACTTACTGATCCAGAACTTACTGTACGATGTATCGCAGGTAGCGATCCCGTTTGATAACGTTGATGACGAGCAAATTCAAAAGCCGCAGCGTTGGAATCCGGCGGATCTTGGTCGCTTTATGATCTTCTTCGGACCGATCAGCTCGATCTTCGATATTCTGACGTTTTGCCTGATGTGGTGGGTATTTCATGCCAATACGCCGGAAACGCAAACGCTGTTCCAGTCGGGCTGGTTTGTGGTGGGATTACTGTCGCAAACGCTGGTTGTGCATATGATCCGCACCCGCCGTGTGCCGTTTATTCAGAGTTGTGCGTCGTGGCCATTAATGGCGATGACCGCGATCGTGATAGTCGTGGGGATCGCGTTGCCGTTTTCACCGCTGGCTAGTTATCTGCAACTGCAGGCACTGCCGTTAAGTTACTTCCCGTGGCTGATTGCGATTCTGGCAGGGTATATGGTGTTAACGCAGTTGGTTAAAGGGATTTATAGTCGTCGTTACGGCTGGCAGTAAAGAATTAACTGGGCATGGTGGCCCGGATTCAGATTGCAGACAAAGTGAGCTTTGTTCATGCCGGATGCGGCGTAAACGCCTTATCCGGCCTACAAATTCAATAAATTGCAGGAATCACGTAGGCCTGATAAGCGTAGCGCATCAGGCGATTTTGCTTTTGTCATCAGACTTAATCCGGGCATGATAGCCCGGATTTCCATCAAGATTAGCGACGAACAGCGATCGCTTCGATCTCAATCTTCACGTCTTTCGGCAGACGTGCAACTTCAACGCAAGAACGTGCCGGGAAGGTGGCATTGTGCTCGGTGAAGAACGCTTCGTAAGTGGCGTTTACGGTTGCGAAGTCGTTCAGATCTTTCACAAACACGGTGGTTTTAACGATGTCGCCCACTTTCAGGCCAGCGGCTTCCACGATCGCTTTTACGTTATCCAGCGACTGACGCGCCTGTGCAGCGACGTCTGCCGGTACTTCGCCAGTTTTCGGGTTTACCGGGATCTGACCGGAAGTGATGATCATACTGCCCAGATCAACGCCCTGAACATACGGACCGATAGCTGCGGGTGCATTTTCCGTCGCGATAGTTTTGCTCATGATTTCTCCTTTATTACAGCGGTAAAAAGTCTGGCTCATTATAGGGAGCCTGACATTTATTACCAACCGCAATTAATTGGCCAGCACCACATTATGCGAAAACTCTTTTTCACAATATTTGCATTTGAGCGCAATATCATTGGCGCGTTTTCTCACGGCAAAGCTGGAAGAAACCGGTTCTGCATGGCTGATACAGTTGCTGTTCGGGCAGACCAGCACATTATCAATACGTTCCGGCAGGCTGGGGCGTGATTTGCCGACCACTTCATAGTTGTCGATACGGTTTACCGTGGCTTGCGGTGCATACAGTGCCAGCTGGTCTACTTGATCTTCACTTAAAAAGGTATTTTCGATTTTGATCAGATCCTTGCGGCCCATCTCGCCGGAAGGTAGGTTCAGACCGATGGTGATGCGCTGATCGGTTTCGGTTAACTTGAACAAGCTCAACAGCTTAAATCCGATCTGGGCGGGGATATGGTCAATTACCGTGCCGCGTTTAATAGCTTCAACTTGCAATTTATTATCGTGTGTCATCTCTATTTCCCCTTACAGTACCAGATCGCGATTCAGAACCAGTGCCAGTAACGCCTGGCGAGCGAAAATCCCATTGCCTGCTTGCTGGAAGTACCAGGCGTGCGGCGTTTTATCGACATCCGTCGCAATTTCATCAATACGCGGCAGCGGATGCAGCACTTTCATATTGGCTTTGGCGTTGTGGAGATCGCTGGCGCGCAGGACAAACTGTGCTTTTACGTTGGCGTATTCGGACGGGTCCAGACGCTCTTTTTGCACGCGAGTCATATACAGAATGTCCACTTCCGCCATCACTTCTTCAATGGAACTATGCAGACTCCAGGCGATACCTTTTTCATCGAGCATATCCAGAATGTATTGCGGCATTGCCAGCGCGTCCGGCGCGATGAAGTAAAAACGGTTGCCGTCGAACTTCGCCAGCGCCTGGGTCAGGGAGTGAACGGTGCGACCATATTTCAGGTCGCCGACCATTGCGACGCGAAGATTGTCGAGACGTCCCTGGGTTTCCTGAATGGTGAACAGATCCAGCAAGGTTTGCGTCGGATGTTGGTTGGAGCCATCACCGGCATTCAGTACCGGTACATTGCCGGAAAATTCGGTTGCCAGGCGTGCCGCACCTTCCTGTGGATGGCGCATCACAATCGCATCGACGTAAGTGCTGATAACCGAGATGGTATCAGCCAGCGTTTCCCCTTTTTTTCCCAGTGAGGTGTTTGCGCTGTCAGAGAATCCCACCACACTAGCGCCCAGGCGGTGCATCGAGGTTTCGAAAGAGAGGCGGGTGCGGGTTGATGCTTCGAAGAAGCAACTGGCAATCACTTTATGTTTCAACAGTTCTGGTTGCGGGTTCGCTTTCAGTTTCGCCGCTGTCGCCAGCACCAGATTAAGGTCATCGCGACTAAGGTCGTTTATGGAAATGATATGTTTTTGATATAGCGGATTAGCCATCTTTTATCTCCTGACGCCTGGGCAAAAAAAAGCCCCTCGATTGAGGGGCTGGGAATAGGTGAACAACGGGAAGAAAAACGGCAGGCCAGCGTCTTTTTTCAGACGCGGTAAGACAAAATGTCGAACACACTGAACCATACATCCTCCCGGCAAATTGTCCGGCATTATACTCAGCCAGAAAGTGGGATCAAGCAATCAATGCAAAAAATTACCCAGGTAAACGATTGTAGTGAATTTATATGCTTTAAAATTGAGTTTTTAACAATAATTTTTTTGTGAAAAGCGGGCGGAAAAACATGCTTTGGCGCAATCGGACAGCAAAAAATGCTGGTATGGCAGTAAGGAATTACGTATAACGAGAGAAATGAAACGTTGTTTTAATTGAGGAATGAAAAAGATGATCATCGGAAATATTCATAATCTCCAGCCGTGGTTGCCAGAAGAGTTACGCCAGGCCATTGAACATATCAAAATGCACGTTACGGCAGAAACGCCAAAAGGTAAGCATGATATCGAAGGCAACCGTCTGTTTTATCTTATCTCTGAAGATATGACTGAGCCGTATGAAGCGCGTCGCGCGGAGTATCATGCCCGCTATCTCGACATCCAGATTGTGTTAAAAGGGCAGGAAGGAATGACTTTTAGCACACAGCCTGCGGGTACGCCGGATACTGACTGGTTAGCTGATAAAGACATCGCCTTTTTGCCTGAAGGTATTGAAGAGAAAACAGTTATCCTTAATGAAGGCGATTTTGTTGTGTTTTATCCGGGTGAAGTGCACAAACCGCTGTGCGCAGTGGGTGAGCCTGCTCAGGTTCGCAAAGCGGTTGTTAAGATGCTGATGGCTTAAGCGAGTACCTGCCGGTGGCGACGTGAAGCCGCCTCCGGTACTGAAATTATTTGGCAAGCGTCGCAACCATTACCGCTTTGATAGTATGCATACGGTTTTCCGCCTGATCAAAAACAATGCTGGCGGGAGATTCGAAAACCTCGTCCGTTACTTCCATCCCACCATGTAGGCCAAATTCTTCAGCCATCTTTTTGCCAAGCGTTGTTTGGTCATCATGAAACGCGGGCAGGCAGTGGAGGAATTTGACCTCCGGGTTACCAGTTAACTGCATCATCTTGCTATTCACCTGATAATCACGCAGCAATGCAATCCGTTCAGCCCATTTCTCTTTTGCTTCACCCATTGATACCCACACATCGGTATAGATAAAGTCAGCACCTTTAACGCCAGTCGCGACATCTTCTGTCAGGGTAATATTCCCGCCATTTTGTTGTGCCAGGGCGCGGCATTCCGTAACCAGCGAAGATTCTGGCCAGCATGCCTGTGGCGCCACCAGACGCAAATCCAGACCGGTCAGCGCGGCCGCTTCCAGCATCGAGTTCCCCATGTTATTGCGGGCATCTCCGGCGTAGACCAGCGTCATCTCATTAAACGCTTTACCCGGTAAATGTTCTTGCATGGTCAGCAGATCTGCCAGCAGTTGCGTGGGGTGGAACTCATTGGTCAGCCCATTCCATACCGGGACGCCAGCGTATTCCGCCAGTGTTTCGACAATCTCCTGACCATAGCCGCGATACTGAATACCGTCATACATGCGGCCAAGCACGCGGGCGGTATCTTTAATTGACTCTTTATGGCCAATCTGGCTGCCGCTCGGGCCGAGATAAGTAACGCGAGCGCCCTGGTCATATGCGGCAACTTCGAAAGAGCATCGGGTACGGGTTGAGTCTTTTTCGAAGATGAGCGCGATGTTTTTACCGGTGAGTCTGGCTTCTTCTTTACCGCTTTTTTTATCTGCTTTTAGTTTAGCGGCTAGCTGGAGCAAGGTGTTGAGTTCAGCTGGCGTAAAATCAAGTAATTTCAGGAAATGCTTATGATAAAACCCGGACATAGATCCCTCCTGTGGCTTGCGCCATAATGAATTAAAATTCAATTTATATGTATGAATATTCATTTGCAAGCCTAAAGCATAAAACTTTGTCACAAAGGTGGAGGCAATGTCAGTGGTGTGTGACAATAAGAGTATCAGCAGGACATTAAGAGGAATAAGTCATGGCAAACCCGGAACAACTCGAAGAACAGCGTGAAGAAACACGTTTGATTATTGAAGAATTACTGGAAGATGGCAGCGATCCGGACGCGCTGTACACCATCGAACATCACCTTTCCGCAGACGATCTGGAAACCCTGGAAAAAGCAGCGGTTGAAGCGTTTAAACTCGGTTACGAAGTGACCGATCCGGAAGAGCTGGAAGTGGAAGATGGCGATATCGTAATTTGCTGTGACATCGTCAGCGAATGCGCGTTGAATGCCGATCTGATCGATGCCCAGGTTGAGCAATTGATGAACCTGGCAGAGAAATTCGACGTTGAATACGACGGTTGGGGGACTTATTTTGAAGATCCTAACGGCGAAGATGGCGAAGATGGCGACGATGAAGATTATGTCGACGAAGACGATGACGGTGTTCGCCATTAATTAATTGATTAAAATGCCCGATAGCACACACTAGCGGGCATTTTTTTAGAGTTCGCGCAACATCCGCACTTCACAATCAACATGGCCCGTGCAGCCAAGTGCATAGTCGATATGTTGAAAACCTAAATGTTCATACAAACCAATCGCTTCTTTCAAAAAAGCGGTCGTTTCCAGATAGCAGCGTTTGAAGCCCATTTCTCGTGCCTGCTCCATCGCCATTAAGGCCAGTTTCTTCGCCAGCCCTTTGCCGCGAATGGCGGGAAGAAAATACATTTTCTGCAGTTCGCAAATGTCCGATTCACTACCTGCTAATGGCGCAATCCCGCCGCCGCCCACCACTTCGCCATTGTGTTCAACTACCCAATAGGCATGACCGGGCTGACTATACACTTGATACAATTCGTCGAGATTGGGATCGGCGACGGTATAGCCTTTATCAGCGGTAAGACCGTACTCTGCGGACACCTGGCGGATGACGCTGGCAATAGCAGCATTATCGGCGGCGGTAAGTTTGCGCAAACGGAGCGCGGGCGAAACGACAACATTCATAGCATAGCTCAATTTCAAATGTATGATTTATAGCTCCCTTTAATACCACCCTCGCTTATGTGGTGCAAGAAGAAGATAAATCAGAAAATATTAAGCATATATCGCTTAGATAAAGCGTATTCTAGGTGGTCCAGTATCAATTGACTGGAATTATTATCTATATGAATGGAATTTATTTTAGGGATATAGTTCATGAATGGTGTAAACGTCGGGAAAGATAATCCTCGTCACGCATTTGTTTTTACAGGCAAGGGTAGTGAGTATTTTCTTATTTGTCTTGTGAATTTTTTACTGACAATTATTACTCTGGGAATATATGGGCCGTGGGCATTGATAAAATGCCGTCGTTATATTTATCAACATGTGACACTCAAGGGGCAACCATTTAGTTATAAGGGAACAGGTGGTGCCATTTTTGTTAGCATGTTACTTATTGTGGCGGTTTATCTTCTCAGTATTTCTTGTTTTGCAGGCCAACACTTTGCGCTCGGTTTATTCCTGTTTGCTCTCTTTATCTGCGGTATTCCTTGCATGGCAGTGAAGAGTCTGCAGTATCAGGCGAACATGACCTCGCTGAATGGCATTCGCTTTGGCTTTAACTGCTCAATGCTTCGTGCATGGTGGGTTATGTTAGGTCTGCCTGTTCTGTTGGCGTTAGCTTTTTGGCTCGCACTGCACCTTATTGCGCAAGTGACGACATCGATAGGTGGGTTAATCTTTAACTTAGTGGTCTTAAGTTTGCTTTCCGTCATCGGACTGGGTGTTATCAATGGTATTACCTATAGCAAGTGGATGCCATTACTGGGTAATAACGCGACTTTTGGTGTCCATCAATTTTCCATTAAGGTCAACGTAAAAGAATGCATTAAAGGCTGTATGCTCGCAATATTAACCATGGTTCCTTTCATCATTGTGATTGGTATTATGATTGCGCCAGTATTTCAGCAGTTAATGATGATGACCATGTTGGGTAGGTCTGATGCGGGCAGGGAGCTAGTATTGCAATATTACCCGCAGATTACGGCTTCTTATTTCCTGTATTTTGTCGCGATTCTTGTTTTTGCCAGTTATCTCTATGTCACGTTACGCAATCTGTTTTTGAATAATCTGACACTGGCAAATGGCACTATTCGTTTTCATTCATCTGTTACCGCGATCGGTATGCTTTTGCGCATGTTGGCGGTATTAATGGGGTCCTCAATTACCTGTGGTCTGGCTTATCCCTGGCTGAAAATGTGGATGGTTAGCTGGATTGCTAACAATACCCATGTCCAGGGTGACCTTGATTCGCTGGAGTTAACCAATGATGACAAACCGCAGGATAGCGGTCCGTTAATGTGGATATCTCGCGGTATTATGCCGTATGTTCCGTTTATCTAAATAAAAAGGCCGGAGCATGCTCCGGCCTTCGTTTTCTTCACAGTGTTGATTACAGCGCGGCGATAACTGCCTGCTGTTCAATCAGCTTCGCTTTCGCTTCCGCATAACCTTCCAGCTTTTCACGCTCTTTCGCGATGACCGCTTCCGGTGCGCGCGCTACAAAGCCTTCGTTCGCCAGCTTGTTCTCGATGCGGCTGATTTCACCTTCAATCTTCGCCACTTCTTTCGCCAGACGCGCCAGCTCATCTTCTTTGTTAATGAGGCCCGCCATCGGGATCAGCAGCTCTGCGCCGTCGACGATCTTAGTAACGGAAACCGGGCCTTTGTCATCCGCAGGCAGTACGGTGATGCTTTCCAGACGCGCCAGCGTTTGCAGGAAGCCACGGTTTTCGTTCACGCGACGTTCTGCATCTGCACTGCAACCACGCAGCAGCAGCTCCAGCGGTTTGCCCGGCGCGATGTTCATTTCCGCGCGGATATTACGTACAGCAACGATCGCCTGCTTCAGCCACTCGGTGTCGGCCAGCGCCGCTTCATCGACCTGAGACGCATCGTACTGCGGGAACGGCTGCAGCATGATGGTGTCGGCAGTGATGCCACAAAGCACTTTCACACGCTGCCAGATGGTTTCGGTGATGAACGGAATGATCGGATGCGCGAGGCGCAGCAGACCTTCCAGCACGGTCACCAGCGTATGGCGAGTACCGCGCAGTTCGGCTTCGGTGCCACCGTTCATTACCGGCTTGGTCAGCTCCAGATACCAGTCGCAGAACTGGTTCCAGGTGAATTCATACAGAATGCCTGCGGCGATATCGAAGCGGAAGCTGTCCAGCGCTTCGCGGTACGCTTTGATGGTCTGGTTGAACTCCGCCAGAATCCAGCGATCCGCCAGCGACAGCATCATTTCACCGCCGTTAAAGCCGCAATCTTGACCTTCTGTGTTCATCAGCACAAAGCGGCTGGCGTTCCACAGCTTGTTACAGAAGTTACGGTAGCCTTCCAGACGCTTCATATCCCAGTTGATGTCACGACCGGTAGAAGCCAGCGCCGCCAGGGTGAAGCGCAGCGCGTCAGTACCGTGCGGCTCAATGCCGTTCGGGAACTGCTTCTCGGTGCGCTTACGGATTTTATCCGCCAGCTGCGGCTGCATCATATTGCCGGTACGTTTTTCCAGCAGTTCTGGCAGCGAAATACCGTCAACCATATCCAGCGGGTCGATAACGTTACCCTTGGATTTAGACATCTTCTGGCCTTCGTCATCACGAATCAGACCGGTCATGTAAACGGTGTGGAACGGCACCTGCGGTTTGCCATTTTCATCTTTGATGAAGTGCATGGTCATCATGATCATGCGGGCAATCCAGAAGAAGATGATGTCGAAACCAGATACCATCACGCTGGTTGGGTGGAACTGACGCAGGGCGTCGGTGTTTTCCGGCCAGCCAAGGGTAGAGAAGGTCCACAGCGCAGAAGAGAACCAGGTGTCGAGAACGTCTTCGTCCTGACGCAGGGCAATATCAGCACCGAGGTTATTTTCTTTACGCACTTCGTCTTCGTTGCGGCCAACATAAACATTACCCGCTTCGTCATACCACGCAGGGATACGGTGACCCCACCACAGCTGACGAGAGATACACCAGTCCTGAATATCGCGCATCCAGGAGAAGTACATGTTTTCGTACTGCTTCGGTACGAACTGAATGTCGCCGTTCTCAACCGCTTCAACCGCCGGTTTCGCCAGTACATCGGCACGCACGTACCACTGGTCGGTCAGCATTGGTTCGATAACTACGCCGCCACGGTCGCCGTAAGGAACGGTCAGGTCGTGCGGTTTAATTTCTTCCAGCAGGCCAAGCGCGTCAACCGCAGCAACGATGGCTTTACGCGCAGCAAAACGCTCCAGTTTCTGGAACTCTGCCGGGATCTCGCTGGAATAAACATCAGATTCGTTACCTTTGGTATCGAACACTTGAGCGCTTTCACGGATATCACCGTCAAAGGTCAGGATGTTGATCATCGGCAGGGCGTGACGTTTACCGACTTCATAGTCGTTAAAGTCGTGCGCCGGAGTGATCTTCACGCAGCCGGTGCCTTTTTCCATATCGGCGTGTTCGTCGCCCACGATCGGAATACGACGGTTAACCAGCGGCAGAATGACATATTTGCCAATCAGATCTTTGTAACGCGGGTCTTCCGGGTTAACGGCCACGCCGGTGTCGCCCAGCAAGGTTTCCGGACGGGTAGTCGCAACCACCAGATAATCTTTACCGTCTGCGGTTTTCGCGCCATCAGCCAGCGGATAGCGGATGTGCCACATCGAACCTTTCGATTCGCGGTTTTCTACTTCCAGGTCAGAGATAGCGGTACGCAGTTTCGGGTCCCAGTTTACCAGGCGTTTGCCACGGTAAATCAGGTCTTCTTTATACAGACGGACGAAAACTTCTTTCACCGCATTGGACAGGCCTTCGTCCATGGTGAAGCGTTCACGCTCCCAGTCGACGGAGTTGCCGAGACGGCGCATCTGACGGGTAATGGTGCCGCCGGATTCCGCTTTCCATTCCCAGATTTTGTCGATGAAAGCTTCGCGGCCGTAGTCGTGACGGGTTTTACCTTCTTCTGCGGCAATCTTGCGCTCAACGACCATCTGGGTAGCGATCCCGGCGTGGTCAGTACCGACCTGCCACAGGGTGTTTTTGCCCTGCATGCGCTGATAGCGGATCATGGTATCCATGATGGTTTGCTGGAAGGCGTGACCCATATGCAAACTGCCGGTGACGTTCGGCGGCGGGATCATGATGCAGAAACTTTCCTGGCTTTCATCGCCATTAGGCTTAAAGTAGCCCTGCTTTTCCCAGTGCTCGTAAAGCGGCTGTTCGATATCTTGTGGGTTGTATGTCTTTTCCATTATTTCCAGGTTGCCGTATTCAGGTTGAAACCAGCCACGCGGTAGGCTTTATAGCGTTCGCGCGCCAGTTGTTTCAGAGAATCTTCATAAGGGACGAAGTCTACCACTTCTGTGAAAGCGGTGGCAAAATCTGCAAAGCTTGTTCGCAGACTAATCAATATATCGCGCGGGCTGCTGCTACGCTTTTGCGGCCAGGCGATCTCCACCGGCGCACCCCCGCGCGGTCCTTCTCCCGCTAAATTATGCGGAACAAAGCTTTCTGCCGGACGTGCCCACAGGGCTTCATCCAGCCGGTAAGCCTGCTTTTCATCTTCACAGGCGATGAGCACGCGCTTACCACTGCGCCAACGTTCTGCGGCAATTTCACACACCAGCTGCTCAACGGCGCTTAAGCCATCGACGGTGGTGTCATTGTCCAGAAGGTAGAACGTTGCGTTTTTCATATATGGGGCTTCTTGTGGTGGATTTAAATATGCATCTGGTAATACACAGCATTGCCTGATGCGACGCTGCCACGTCTTATCAGGCCTACAAGTTCAGTGCTGTGTGTCGGTCGGATAAGGCGTTCACACCGCATCCGACAATAACAGCATTGCCTGATGCGACGCTGCCACGTCTTATCTGGCCTACGAGTTCAGTGCTGTGTAGGTCGGATAAGGCGTTCACGCCGCATCCGACAATAACAACTTTGCCTGATGCAATTACTCTTCGCCGTTAAACCCGGCGCGATTCAACAGGAACTGTGCCAGCAACGCCACCGGACGACCGGTTGCGCCTTTTGCTTTACCAGAACGCCAGGCGGTTCCCGCGATATCCAGGTGCGCCCAGTTGTACTTACGGGTAAAGCGTGACAGGAAGCAACCTGCGGTAATCGCCCCACCAGGACGACCGCCAATGTTAGCCATATCGGCAAAATTGGACTCCAGCTGTTCCTGATACTCGTCACCCAGCGGTAAACGCCATGCGCGGTCACCGGATTGTTCAGACGCAGCAATCAGCTCATGGGCCAGCGGGTTATGGTTCGCCATCAGACCGGTAATGTGATGACCCAGCGCGATAACACAAGCACCGGTCAGCGTCGCCACGTCAATCACTGCTTCCGGCTCAAAACGCTCAACGTAAGTTAACACATCGCACAGTACCAGGCGGCCTTCGGCGTCGGTATTCAGCACTTCTACGGTTTGACCGGACATGGTGGTTAACACATCGCCCGGACGATAGGCACGCCCGCCAGGCATGTTTTCGCAGCCTGCCAGCACGCCGATAACGTTAATCGGCAGTTGCAGTTCCGCGACCATCCTCATCACGCCATAAACCGCCGCCGCACCGCACATATCGTACTTCATCTCATCCATGCCTTCTGAAGGCTTGATGGAGATACCGCCGGAGTCGAAGGTTAAACCTTTACCGACCAGCACGATAGGGCGTGCATCTTCCGACGCGTTGCCTTTGTACTCAATCACCGACATCAGCGATTCGTTTTGCGAGCCCTGACCGACTGCCAGATAGGAATGCATCCCCAGCTCTTTCATCTGCTGTTCGCCGATAACGCGGGTAATAACATTCTTGCTGTAGCTGTCAGCCAGCTGGCGCGCCTGAGAGGCGAGGTAAGCGGCGTTACAGATATTCGGCGGCATATTGCCGAGATCTTTCGCAGCTTTAATCCCGGCGGCAATCGCCAGACCGTGCTGGATCGCGCGCTCCCCGCTGGTCAGTTCACGGCGGGTCGGCACGTTGAACACCATTTTACGCAGCGGACGACGCGGTTCGCTCTTGTTCGTTTTCAGCTGATCAAAACTGTAGAGTGTCTCTTTTGCCGTCTCGACAGCCTGACGCACTTTCCAGTAGTTGTTACGGCCTTTAACGTGCAGTTCAGTCAGGAAGCAGACCGCTTCCATCGAGCCAGTATCATTCAGCGTATTAATGGTTTTCTGAATCACCTGCTTGTACTGGCGCTCATCCAGCTCACGTTCTTTGCCGCAACCAATAAGGAGAATGCGCTCAGAAAGCACGTTCGGCACATGGTGCAGCAACAGCGTCTGCCCCGGTTTTCCTTCCAGTTCGCCTCGGCGCAGCAGGGCGCTGATGTACCCATCGCTGATTTTATCGAGCTGTTCTGCAATCGGAGAAAGGCGACGTGGTTCGAAGACGCCCACGACGATGCAGGCACTCCGCTGTTTCTCCGGGCTACCGCTTTTTACACTAAACTCCATGCACTACGCTCCTGAATCTTAAAGACAACGGCGGTGGCTACAGATAGAATTGCAAGCTTTCGTAACTCATGTCCGCTGTTGCGATGACTTCGTGTTAATCTTAACGTTATTACGGCATTGGCACGTCAGAACAAAATCTGAGAGGTGAATCCGTTGAGTATAATTATCTTAGCGACGATTTCGACGACTCAAGAGAATAAATGACGTTTAAGCCATGAAACAAGCTAAAATCCTGCAAAAGACGAGTTTTTACGGGCGTATTTAAAGTGATAATCATAAGATATCTGGTGCGGGAGACGCTCAAAAGCCAGCTGGCGATACTCTTCATCTTGCTTTTGATCTTCTTCTGTCAAAAGTTAGTGAGGATCCTCGGCGCAGCGGTTGACGGCGATATTCCGGCGAATCTGGTGCTCTCCCTGTTGGGGCTGGGCGTGCCGGAAATGGCGCAGCTTATCCTGCCATTAAGCCTGTTCCTCGGGCTGCTGATGACGCTGGGCAAACTGTATACCGAAAGTGAAATTACGGTAATGCATGCCTGCGGCCTGAGCAAAGCGGTTCTGGTGAAAGCGGCGATGGTTCTCGCGGTGTTCACGGCGATTGTTGCGGCGGTTAACGTTATGTGGGCGGGGCCGTGGTCATCGCGCCATCAGGATGAAGTGCTGGCAGAAGCGAAAGCTAACCCAGGCATGGCGGCGCTGGCGCAAGGGCAATTCCAGCAAGCGACTAATGGCAGCTCAGTGCTGTTCATCGAAAGCGTTGACGGCAGCGATTTCAAAGATGTGTTCCTCGCGCAAATTCGACCAAAAGGTAACGCGCGTCCTTCCGTGGTGGTGGCCGATTCCGGACATTTAACGCAACTGCGCGACGGATCCCAGGTCGTCAGCCTCAACCAGGGAACGCGCTTCGAAGGCACCGCACTGTTACGTGATTTCCGCATTACGGACTTCCAGGATTATCAGGCGATCATTGGTCACCAGGCGGTGGCGCTCGACCCGAACGATACCGACCAGATGGATATGCGCACATTGTGGAACACCGACACCGATCGTGCCCGCGCAGAACTGAACTGGCGTATAACGCTGGTATTCACTGTATTTATGATGGCGCTCATGGTTGTGCCTCTGAGTGTGGTTAACCCGCGTCAGGGACGTGTCCTGTCGATGCTGCCAGCCATGCTGCTATATCTGCTTTTCTTCCTGATCCAGACCTCCCTTAAATCGAACGGCGGTAAAGGCAAGCTGGACCCGACGCTGTGGATGTGGACCGTTAACCTGATTTATCTGGCTTTGGCGATTGTTCTCAACCTTTGGGACACAGTGCCGGTCCGCCGCCTGCGCGCCAGTTTTTCGCGTAAAGGAGCGGTGTGATGCAACCTTTTGGTGTTCTTGACCGCTATATCGGTAAAACCATTTTCACCACCATCATGATGACGCTGTTCATGCTGGTGTCGCTCTCCGGCATTATCAAGTTTGTCGATCAGCTGAAAAAAGCCGGGCAGGGGAGTTACGACGCGGTAGGCGCGGGAATGTATACCCTGTTGAGCGTGCCGAAAGATGTACAAATCTTCTTCCCGATGGCGGCCCTGCTGGGCGCGTTGCTCGGGCTAGGGATGCTGGCGCAGCGCAGCGAACTGGTGGTGATGCAGGCTTCTGGTTTTACCCGCATGCAAGTCGCGTTGTCAGTAATGAAAACCGCCATTCCACTGGTTTTGCTGACGATGGCGATTGGCGAATGGGTCGCGCCGCAGGGCGAACAGATGGCGCGTAACTACCGCGCGCAGGCGATGTACGGTGGTTCGTTGCTCTCTACTCAACAAGGTTTATGGGCCAAAGATGGTGACAACTTTGTCTATATTGAGCGAGTAAAAGGTGACGAAGAGTTAGGTGGTATCAGTATTTATGCCTTTAACGAGAATCGTCGTCTGCAATCCGTTCGCTATGCCGCTTCCGCGAAGTTTGACCCTGAACATAAAGTCTGGCGTCTGTCGCAGGTTGATGAATCTGACCTGACCAATCCAAAACAGATAACCGGTTCGCAGACGGTGAGCGGCACCTGGAAAACCAACCTCACGCCGGACAAACTGGGCGTGGTGGCGCTGGATCCGGATGCGCTCTCCATCAGTGGTTTGCACAACTACGTGAAGTATCTGAAGTCGAGCGGTCAGGACGCCGGGCGCTACCAGCTTAATATGTGGAGCAAAATCTTCCAGCCGCTATCCGTGGCGGTAATGATGCTAATGGCGCTGTCATTTATCTTCGGTCCACTGCGCAGCGTGCCGATGGGCGTTCGTGTGGTGACTGGTATTAGCTTCGGTTTTGTGTTCTATGTACTGGACCAGATCTTCGGCCCGCTGACGTTGGTTTACGGCATTCCGCCGATTATCGGCGCACTGTTGCCAAGCGCCAGCTTCTTCTTAATCAGTCTGTGGCTGTTAATGAGAAAATCGTAACTTGATGAATGAATAAAGGGAGCTAAAGCTCCCTTTATTATTGTTAGCAAAGTGGCGTAGGCCTGATAAGCGTAGTGCATCAGGCAAAGGCAAGCTGGTGTGAGAGAATACAAACAGCGCCTGACTTACCTTTTTCTCCCTCCAAGCAAACTCCCCAGCACACCGCGTACAATCTGATTCGTCACCTGGCGGGCGGCGCTTTTCGCCATTGTTTGCACCACACCATCTTTCTTCCCACCGCGTGGTCCGGTAGTGCCAAACAAAATATCCTTCAACCCACCCAGAATACCGTCATCTTCACTTATCTCTTTCCCTTTGGCCGGAGGGGTATTTTGCTGCTCGGTACTTGCCTGTACGCCTTTTTGCAACATCTCATAGGCGGATTCCCGGTCCACGTCATCTTCATACTTGCCATACACCGGGGAGTGATTAATCAAGCCATTACGCTCATCTTCTGTCACCGGCCCCATCCGTGAACAAGGCGCGATCACCATCGCACGCTCTACCACAGAAGGGCTTCCTTTCGCATCCAGAAAAGAGATCAACGCTTCGCCGGTTCCTAGTTCCTGAATCGCCTTTTCCGTATCAAATGCAGGATTAGGTCGCATGGTTTGCGCTGCCGTCTTCACCGCTTTCTGGTCTTTCGGTGTAAAGGCGCGCAGAGCGTGCTGAACACGATTTCCCAACTGCCCAAGCACGTTGTCCGGGATATCAGAAGGGTTTTGCGAAACAAACCAGACGCCTACGCCTTTTGAACGGATAAGCCTTATTACCTGTTCAATCTTATCCAGCAGCACCTGCGGCGCATCGTTAAACAACAGATGCGCTTCGTCAAAGAAAAACACCAGTTTCGGTTTATCCAGATCGCCTGCTTCCGGTAATTGTTCATACAACTCTGAAAGCATCCACAACAGGCTGGCGGCGTACAGTTTTGGCATCTGGTAGAGTTTTTCGGCGCTAAGGATATTGATAACACCCTTACCGTTGGCATCGGTACGCATCCAGTCTTTGATATCCAGCATCGGCTCGCCAAAGAAATGCGTTGCCCCTTGCTGTTCCAGCGTCAGTAATCCGCGCTGGATGGCGCCAACCGAAGCGCTACTGATATTACCGTACTGATTCTGGAATGATTTGGCGTTATCACCGATGTATTGGGTAATCGCCCGCAAATCTTTAAAGTCGAGAAGCAACAATCCCTGATCGTCAGCAATACGGAAAATGATATTCAGGACGCCAGATTGCACATCGTTGAGATTCAACAAACGCGCCAGCAACAACGGCCCGAGATCCGATACCGTTGCCCGCACTGGATGACCTTTCTCACCAAAAATATCCCATACCACCACTGGATTAGCATGTGGTTGCCAGTCGTTGACGCCGATATTTTTCAACCGAGCGAGCAGTTTTTCCGAGGTAGTACCTTCTGCCGCAACCCCGGTCAAATCACCTTTTACATCGGCCATAAACACCGGAACGCCGATTTCTGACAGAGATTCCGCCAGTTTTTGCAGCGTGACAGTTTTACCTGTCCCCGTTGCGCCAGTAATCAGTCCGTGACGGTTAGCCATAGCGGGTAGTAAAAACAGTTCTGTGTCCGGCGTGCGGGCAATTAAACGTGGTTCGCTCATGAGATTTCCTCCAGTTCCCTGTCTGGAGTATAGGCACGGTTAAAAAGTTTTCACCACTAAATTCAGCCGATTGCGAGATATCTTAAAGGCCTGGCAGAAGCGACCCAACAAAGCCTCCACAATTCATAATTGTAGGCACCGCACCTTGCCAGAAGTTGGTCTGATTATCTCGAATACAGGCACCGCAGTGACCACGGCTACGCGGCGCTACCCTGGGCAACCACGCGGCGAATCTCCTCATGTCTGGCAAGTAGCGAATATTGCGAGAATCCCTATTCGTTATCGACCATCGACATGCTTTTGTCGTTCTTTGGTGTTGCCCGAGAAGTGTAGAGCACGGCTGAGCGGGGCCTGGAGTGTGACAAAGGTTACATATCTCTGAAGACAACGCTGAAATTTTCAGCACTTAGCGAGGCAGGCACAAGCTGGCGCTTGCATGGTGGCGTGCGACAGGTATAATCCACAACGTTTTCCGCATACCTCTTCAGTGCCGAAGTGGCGAAATCGGTAGACGCAGTTGATTCAAAATCAACCGTAGAAATACGTGCCGGTTCGAGTCCGGCCTTCGGCACCAAAAGTATGTAAATAGACCTCAACTGAGGTCTTTTTTTATACCTGAAATTCACGCCACACAAATCTTTTCCGCTGTTTTTTTCCAACTAACGTCAACCTGGTTCAATCCATATTAAATCCCTTAAGAATACCGAACCAAGTATGTTTGCGCTTATCTATTAAGGATTCGGCTCTTTCAGAAAATCTAATCCATCCTCCAGGCACAATATTTATTGCGATCGTGCTCGCATCGTGGACAATGTTTAATCATAAGTAATATTTACATCAATGAAATCAATGATTTCTATTATGTCACGGAATGGAAAATGGACAGCAATACATTGGGATTCACTTCATACTGGCGCAACTCCTTAGCTGACGCCGAATCTGGTAAAGGAACGTTTTCACGTAAAGATATAGATTCATTCATTCGATGGATAAATATCACTGCAGGGCAGTTGGATGACGAGACTATTCGGGCATTTTTTGACGGTGAAGGGGAGTCGGTAAAAACCGTTGAAGTCGTGTTACGGCCCCAGGTGTGGAACCGCATAGTAAAGCATGGCAAAGAGCAAATGGCAGGTGCCCCCGCAATTATCACGCCACTGGTTACCTCCGCTCTTCTGAATAGGGAAGGTTTTTTGTTTCCTGCTGCTTCAGCCACTATTCCCCGCGATCTGCTTGAACCTCTCCCTTCCGGTCATTTTTCTATTGGTGAGTTGGCGCAATATGACAAATACAAAACCACGCATAGCACAGCCACCATTAATGAAGATGAACCAGAACATTACGAAGAAACTGACGAAGAGAAAGCGGAACGCCATGCCAGGTATCGTCAGCATTGGCAAAATTATCTTCAACAGTCAGATAACCTTTTAAGAAACGTCGCTGGAAATTGGGTCGCTACATCTGAGCCATACGAACGGGCTGGATACGGTTATATTGTTAAAGCTAGCCAGCATGTAGGGGCCAGCGTTCATATCCTGCCTATGTATGACCATCTTCTGATGAGCCAGGTTAAGGTTCCGCTATTAACGCGTTTTGCATCAAACGAAATGGCTCCGGTGGAGCCACTTCTCGCTAAGAATGCGATGTTCTGCGAACGTCTGGGGCATTCCGGCGATAAGTTTCCGCTGGCAGTGGCGCAGCGCGATGCCCTGAGCCATTATCTGACTCAACAGCAGGGTGATATGCTCGCTGTCAACGGTCCTCCGGGAACGGGTAAAACTACGCTGGTGCTTTCTATTATTGCCACCGAATGGACAAGAGCCGCACTTAATCAAACTGAACCTCCTGTAATTATTGCCACATCGACTAACAATCAGGCCGTCACCAATATTATCGAAGCCTTTGGAAAAGATTTCTCTACTGGTTTTGGCGTAATGTCTGGGCGTTGGTTGCCGGAGGTAATAAGCTATGGCGCTTATTTTCCGTCTAAAAGCCGTCAGGTTGAGGCAGCGAAGAAATACCAGACTGAAGATTTTTTTAACCGCGTTGAATCCCAGGAATATCTGGAAAAAGCCCGGGCCTTTTACCTTGAAAAAGCGGAGGCGGCGTTTGGAGCTGGAGAGTGCAATTCGCCAGAGCATGTAGTGACGCTTTTGCATGAACGTTTAACTTCACAGTTTATGCAACTTCAGCAAATCGAACCCGCATGGCGCAGACTCAATGATATCCGCCATGAACAGCGAGTCATCAGTGAGAATCTCGACCAGTATCTTCAGGACAAAAACACACTTCTTCTCAATATTGGTAATGAAATTTCACTTTTGGCCAGAGGTAAAAAGCAGTGGCAGCAATACCGTGCCGATGAGTCGCTTATGTATGCATTTTTGTCATGGCTCCCTGCTGTTCGTGCTAAACGCCATTACCAGATTAACCTCTTCCTGGACTCTACGTTCGGCACAAGAATGACAGCGTTCCAGGGAAATTGTCCCGAAGATATTGATAAATTTATCGATAGTTTGATCGCTAAAGCACAACAAGAGCAGGCGGTGTGCCAACAGAATATCAACTTTGCGCAGGACATAGCCCGAAGCGAAATGGAAGCAGCAAAACAATGGCGCGGGTTGACTTATGCTCTGGGCTACAGGGGAGACGATGAGCTGAACCTCGCCGGAGCGGACGAGTTTGCCGATACTCAGATTCGTTTTCCAGCGTTCTTGTTAGCGACTCATTATTGGGAAGGTCGCTGGCTGATGGATATGGCGGCAATCGATAACCTGCAAAAAGAAAAAGGAATTACCGGGACAACTATCGCCGAGGCTCGTTGGCTAAGAAGAATGAAACTTACTCCTTGTGTGGTAATGACCTGCTACATGTTGCCTTACCATATGAACAGGAGAAAATCTTTTGGTGGGGACAGAACATCGGATAATAATTATTTATATAACTTTGCCGATTTACTGATTGTCGATGAAGCAGGGCAGGTACTCCCGGAGGTTGCTGCGGCCTCTTTTGCATTGGCGAAGAAAGCACTGGTGATTGGCGATACGGAGCAAATAGCTCCAATCTGGAATTGTCTACCCGTTACTGATATGGGCAATATGCTTGAGGAGAATATTCTTTCTGGTGGCACTCAGGAAGAGTTAATAAATACATATTCCCATGTGTGTGGGTCTGGAAAAAGTGCAGCATCTGGCAGCGTAATGCAGGTTGCCCAGTTCAACTCCCGCTACCAGTATGATCCCAAGTTCGAGCGCGGAATGTATCTGTATGAGCATCGTCGCTGTTTCAATAACATCATCGGCTACTGTAACTCACTTTGCTATAACGGTAAGTTGCAGCCTAAAAGAGGGATGGAAAAAGGGACGATTTTTCCCGCAATGGGATATCTGCATATTGATGGCCGAGGCATGAAGCCAAATGGGGGGAGCCGTTATAACCCTCTTGAAGCTGAAACAATAGCAGCATGGCTGGCGACACATAAGGATGATATAGAGCGCCATTACGGGGAGCCTCTGTACAAAGTTGTTGGTGTTGTGACGCCATTTTCGGCGCAGGTTAATGCCATCAAAACGTCATTGCGTAAGCTGGAGATTAATGACAAAGACGAAGAGGGCTCACTAACAGTGGGGACTGTGCACTCCTTGCAGGGTGCGGAAAGGGCGATTGTTCTCTTTTCCCCAGTCTACTCAAAACATGAAGATGGCAGGTTTCTTGATAGCAACAGCAGTATCCTCAATGTTGCTGTCTCACGCGCTAAGGATAGTTTTCTGGTCTTTGGCGATATGGACCTTATTGAGATGCAGCCCGCATCTTCGCCGCGAGGGTTATTGGCAAAATTTCTGTTTGCTTCAGATAATAATGCGTTGCAATTTGAGTTTCAGAAACGACAGGATTTAATTTCCGCACAGACACAAATTTCAACGTTGCATGGTGTGGAGCAGCATGATGAATTCTTGAATAATGCTCTGGCCGCAGCTCAACAGAAGATCACGATTATTTCCCCCTGGTTATCCTGGCAAAAAGTGGAGCAAACGGGGTTTCTGACGTCAATGGCTCTGGCCCGCTCCCGAGGTATTGATATTACCGTGGTAACGGATAAAAACTGCAATATTGCGCATATCGATGATGATAAGCGCCAGGAGAAACTGCATCTTCTAAATGGTGCAGTCGAAAAGCTCAATAATATGGGCATTGCTACAAAATTGGTGAATCGCGTTCACAGCAAAATTGTGATTAGAGATGAGGAGTTGCTGTGCGTTGGATCTTTTAACTGGTTCAGTGCTGCGCGAGAAGATAAATATCAACGATACGATACGTCTTTGGTGTACCGTGGCGAAGGCGTAAAAAATGAAATAAAGGCGATATATAGCAGTCTGGATCAACGTCAGCTATAAGTGTTATGAACAGTTCACAACACAGGCGTGGTAAAGGATATATTTTAACAATGTGAAAGCGACTTTCAGATTTATTGCGAGTCGCCTTCCTGATTTTCACTCTTATTGTTTACTAATCATTCTCCTTTGCGTAATGCGCCTGGCATTAACGGCAGGGGCTATTAGGAATGAAAGCGAATGCAAGTAATAACGGAAATCTAAACCGATCATAACGGTCTAATTTCTTCGCCCCGTATTAAGCATATCATGGCTGTTCATGATGCCGAATTGAATAAGATAGAGACGTTAAATCAGCAAAATAAGTATTACCTCACCCCCTAAAAACCTCTTTCCGATGCCACTCCACAAACCCCTCATAAGGGTAATTTTTACGTACCTGCGGCAACGCAATAGTTTTCCCGTCAAAATCCCAGAATAGTTTCTCAACGATCCCTCCGCCATTTACCGCATCCGATACCAGCACTCGCATATTTTCATCCAGGCCAATCGATCCTTTATCAAAGGCTTTATGGTGAATAGCGCAAAGCGCCAGGCCATTAGGGATTTCACAAGGGCCGCCGTGCTGTTTCCATTTTATATGCGCTGCTTCCAGCGCGACGGTGGTGTCATCGTGGCGCATATTAAAGCCACATATCGCGCACTGGTAGTTATAAGCGCGCAATACAAGTTTGCGAAATAACGGGTCGCGCTGTTTACGGATTTGCTGGAGATCAAAACCCAGCTCGTCAGCGATTTCTTCCTGAATACTCTCGGTGAAGTGCGCTTCGAGTATCTGTTGCGCCAGAGTGTTGATGAGTTTTTTATTGCCGGTTACCAGGGCGTAGTGCTGTTCGTCGAAACCGCCTGCAACGTGGTATTCAGTCAGTTCCTTCACTGGCGGTTGTCGGCTGCTCCCTGCTGTTGAGCAAAGCCCGGCATTGTGTAATTGCCAGAATCCGTCGCCTTGTAATCGCCAGAACGGCATATCAGGTCGGTACTGTGAACGCTGTGGCCCAAAACGTTCCAGTAAACTGTGCAGAGGTTCGTAGATTTCTGATCCATAATCGAAAAGGCGCGGATGTCCATTCAGGTATCCCGCTAATACGTATAGCAGTAACAATGGCTTATGAGGCGCGCGCTGTTCACCCTTGTGCCAGATTTTTATGTTGGCAATTGCCTGCTGTAGCGATTTACTGGAAGCCATTGATATCCCTGGCAGTGAAATAATTGCGATCATGCTCGCAAATTTTCTGCTGTTCAAGCCTGCAAGCGAAGATATATTACCTTGATCTCATTTGTTTTTTTGCTGCCTGTTTGCCCTAATTGCCATGCGATGCTGCACCGACGCAAACCACCATTTACACCGGAGGAGTTAAAAGCGTTGATGGATGCAAATAAATCAAATTAATGAACGCTCATCTTTCGCACCAAAACTGCAAAATACCGTCAACAAATTTGTCTACAATCATCCCCCGACTGAAATGACGGCTTCGTAGCGCCGTCGTCTTGTTCTCAGGCATTCGGTACGCTGAACCGTTATATCCCTTGCTCAAATTATTTGGATTTTCATCAGGCGCGTTTGTCAGTTCTCTTTTAAAGTGATATGGCGGGCGCAGGATGTATCTGCGCAAA
The DNA here is from genome assembly GCF_963883145.1 of Escherichia sp. E4385. NCBI lineage: Bacteria > Pseudomonadati > Pseudomonadota > Gammaproteobacteria > Enterobacterales > Enterobacteriaceae > Escherichia > Escherichia sp. E4385. Next base: position 363,012 of record NZ_CAWOOJ010000002.1, on the reverse strand, counting down.
CCGCGCCAGTTATTTTATTCCAGGATGAACATCATCTTTATTTTCAGGCAATGGAAACCCAGAAAAGTTAGTTTTGCACAGTAACTTTATTATCTCTCACTGAGAGCAACACTGAATCCGCAACAGCTTTACCACCCGCAATTTCACCGCCAATAATCAATAGACTATTATTCCAGGGCAATGATACTCCGTAGGCTCGACCTTGCGACAGTTCGCCAGATTTCTCCCATTTCCCGTTATGCCACAGATAAATATCAGCACTATACGATTTTTTCAGGCCTTCATGCGCATAGTTCTTACCGTTCTGGTAATTTTCGCGCGAGCCTTTAAATCCGGCTCCTCCGGCAAATATAAGAGAGTCATTGCTAATACCTGCAAAACCGCCAGCGACGCCATCTGGTGATGAGATGGGAGGAAGCTTATTCCATTTTACGTTATTGCCGGTAAGATCAAGTTCAAATACGGCATCTGTCCGCAGTCCAGGCTTTATTTCACCATTAATAAGCCAGGTTTTATCACCTTTATTCACAACCGCCGCACCAGCCGTCCCGTACCAGGGCGATTCGCCAGCGTAACTCCATTGCTGTGTAGAGGGATCAAAAGACAACAGAAACTTATTGAAGAAATAATCTTCTGCTTTTTTATCGAAATAGCGGGTGTTGATTTTATCTATAGTTTTTGAATCTTTTCCAGCCTCGTTGAGATCTTCAAAATAGCCATTGAAAATATTTTGGTTAACACCGCCAGTAACATAAGCCTTGCCGTTGTGCACAAAAGTCACATGACCCGCCATGCCCATAGGTGCGTGTGACATCAATTTAATCCAGGTATTAGTTGCTGGGCTATATTTGTACACATCGCTGAACACCCTGGTTAAACCTTGTTGGTTTTTGCCAATACCGCCAAATACATACAAATCACCATCAATAAATGCGGACGTTGCTTGATCTCTCGCGCCGCCGGGGAATTCAGCCAGAGCTGTCCATTTTTTATCTTTGGCCTGTGTGTCCAGCTTATACCATGCTGTTCCTGCACTACCTAAACCGATGTAGACAGTGTTGTTATCAATTGCACCAGTACCACTTTTAAATGGTACTGGGATTTCCGGTAATACAGACGCGTTCGCGGCAAATGATGCCATCATGATAGCAAGCGCCGTTATTGTTTTATTCATTGTGACTGTCTCCTGCCTACCAAGATTTAATCTTCACCCATATGAGGGAAGTTTTAAGTATGAAGCTAACCATAGCATAAACCTTTATACCTATTACACCATAAAAACCAGACAAGTTATGCCATAAACTACTTTTGTAATTTGAGTCACAAATCAGGAAAATTTTATTTATCCTCCGCGAAAGCCCTAACTTTCACGGAGTGTTAGAATTTACAAAGTTGCTGGCGTAAAGGCTCCGGTTTGTATTTCTTTAACCAGCTCACCCACGGTATATATTCTCCATCCTTCGACTTCGGCGGGAGTAAGGTTAACTGCAATTTTAAGGCCTGGCCATGCTGCTTCTACGGTTGCAATAATTTCATGTTCTGAGTTTTGAAGATCTAACCCAGGAACAGGAGGTTGAAAGCCTTTATGTTGCATCATATTAATATCACCATGCACTGACGGATCAGTCAGGTCATATATTTCATTCCAGGATTCTGCTTTTAATAACCCTTGTTGGGAACGTAAACGTTGAATGATAGCCATCTCAGCTTGGGTAACGAATATACCTTCGTGGAGGGGCTGTTTACGATGGCAATCCTTACACAGGACAAGCAGATTTTCATGGCGATTATCATATTTGATGCCATTTTTATGATGGACATGGCACAAGTTTTTGGCGGTTGATAAATTCACGCCACAATCAATACAGGTATACTTGGCTTTTTCTCGTATTGATTTAGATATATCTTTCCAGTTTTCGACATACCCACTATTTGTTTTGTCATAGATACCCTTAGGCATATGACGAAAACAGGTACTATAATCTGAAAAAAACTCATTTAATGAGAATGATTTAAAAATCTCTCTTTTTCGTTGTTTATCAATACTTCCTTTATAATTAAGTCGTTCGAGGCAATTCATACATACCCGTAAATCAACATCCTGGCTCCGACCTGAGCCATCATCAATTTCGAATAAACCATCTATGCGGTTAGTTGCATGATACCTTTCAAATCGATTTTTATGCCGCATTTCATCAAGAGTTCTGCACCAGGCAATATGAAAACGTTTTCCTTTTTCGCCATCGATGATAGCCGCATCATAACGCCCTGAATGGTCTCGAATATATAAAAGAACCTGGCGGCCATGATAAGAGATAAGCCCGCTACCAGGGTCAAGATCTTCGATACTAACTTCTTTACCCGTGGATAACTCAATATCTATAGGATCAAAGTCAATAGGGGATTCATCCAGAAAAAAATCGACTCCTTCTGGTAACATTTTCTTCCCTAATTGAATAAGTTCTGAAATGTCGATAGATAATTTCATCTCTTACTCCTGAATAATCTTTCTAATCTGCAACTCGGCATTTGTCACAACTTTGAAGGTGACACGACGAGAGCGATTAGGATCCTCCTTGCCGCTCTTATCAAGAATTGGATGTGCAGATGAATAACCTACTGCGGCAAATTTATTTTTAACCCATTGTTGGTGTGTCGCGATATTTTTTATATCATAAACGTATTGTAATACTGCTCGTGTACGACCTTGTGATAGTGCCATATTATTAAAATAAGCAATATCAGGATTCGTTGTTCCTGTCCAGTCAGTACTTGTGTGACCTTCAATGCGGACTTCAGTAATATGTTCCTGATAATTATCAAGAACTTTTAGGTAGCGAGGAAAGAAGTCGTCAAGAATGAGTTTAAACTTTGGTTTAAGCTCTGTGCTTCCTAAGCCAAATAAAACATCCGGTGATTTAAATCGAACCTCCAGAGTCTGTTTATCGATCTCTGCATCCCAGTCTTGTAAATCCTTTGCAAACTCAATATCCAGAGCATTATAAAGCTGTAACTGAGCATTCTCGTAGGCTACGGCAACTTCTTTAATTTTTTCTTTTTCAATACGTACGTAGTGCATATAAGCAATAGATATGAACATGAAAACCATCATCAGCCCTGCCATTAAGTCTGACATGGATACCCAGTGTTCATTATCTTGATCTTTTTTAGGTAATTGTTTTCCTATAATCTTATCCATGATCGATTACCCGCGATGTTTATTAGCAGAAATTAATGCTTGTAACTGCCCCATAACTATTTGGTAATCTTTAATAAGTTTTTCATAGTTACCGACAAAACCATTGCTGATTGAAAGCAGAGCATTACCTAATGATTGCATTTCACGGTTCATTTCACGTTCAGTTGCTTGCTCAAAAGCATGTAACTGCTCGTTGATGGATAGAGCAAATTTTTCAATTGATTCTCTGACTTGAGACGTCAGCCCTGCACTTGCCTTATCAAATGATGTCTGGATTGAATCAAACATATTATCGGCATTACTGGATAGTTGATGGTTAATCTTTTCACCAGTCTTACTGAACATATCAATCACATTAGTCGTATTTTGTTCCATATTTCTATGCAATTCTTTCGAGTGCGACTCTAGTGATTTCAGGAATTCTTCACCACTTTGTTTCATTTCAGTAATTGTTTCACCTAACGTGCTGGTTAGGGTTTCGGAGGAATTGCTGACATCATGAGCCATCGAGGCAAATGCTTGTTGTGTTTGGGTAACCGATTGTCTGAATCCTTCGGTACCTTCATCCAGGGCCACGCGCATTGAATCTGCATTAAGAAGTATTTGCTGGCTGGTTTGCTCAAGAGATGCACTAACATTTGCAGCTCCGGATTTCAGCAGTTCACCCACTTCAGCCATTTTGTTTTGTATTTCAGGTAATACGGTTGTAGCTTTATCGCGGATGGCGACAAAGGTTTCTAGATGGCGGGAGAGTTCGCTGATTTGATGTTGGTTCACCTGAAGCACTTCACGCAGTTCAGACATAGCCAGTGGAATTTCTTTACATTCTTCCCAAATCCCGGCAACCGCAGTTTTTGTTTCAACCAGGGACTCGACACTTTGTTGATATTGTTCTGACATCTGCTCAACTTGCGTTTTATAATTTTCCTGCCACTCAACAAGTTTTTTTACAGAGGCATCAAGTGCTTTAAAGTTTTCACCAAACTGTTCAGTTAAATTTTCATTAAAATCAATAATGACTTGCCGCAAAGCATCAATAATTTGTTCTGTAGCACCTTTTGCCATCAGCTCTGCAAATTGTTCAAGTTGTTCCCAAAGCTTATTACTGAAATGAGTGTGATTAGCTAATTGTGCTTGCGAGGAATCGCTAATCTCAGTACGTAGTAATTTTATTTGAGCAATAAGAGAACCTTCACTATCACCGTTAATACCCGAGACTAATTTAGTCAGAGTCTGGTTCTGCTCTTTTAATTCATGATAGATATGTTCAGGTGTAACGGATTCAGGGTTATTTTCTGCTAACGCGCTTCGTTTATTGGCAAAAAAGAAAGCATCCATTCCATTAAATAAAATGGCAAAAAACATACCTACAATGCTTGTAATGAATGCTGTTTTTAGGCCACCTAATAATACGGGGATGCTGGTATCAATACTTTCGGTATTAAAATTGAGTAACCCAATAATAATACCAATGAAAGTACCCAGAATACCTAATGCCCCCATTAAGGTTGGAGCATATTCTCTAAACTTACTATGTATATTTTTTTTGTCACACCACCACGCTGATAAAAATACGCATATAACAGCCCAGATAAAAATATTGGTGATCAGTGTAGAGTCTATCGATTGAAACAACTGCTCAAAAAGCTGCGCTAACATTTTGATACCTGTGCAAATAATGGATAGTTGTAATTGCTTAAAAAACAAACAAAGCACACATAATTTATATGGTTAAGTCCGGTGTAGCGCTCATGATTGTAACAAGTTTTTTCGAGATATAAATGATTTGTCTCATTTTTAGCGAGTTCATCGGGTTGAGCTTTTTTATGATGATAGTAATCTGTTACGAATTGTATCAAAGGAAGGCAGGTTGCTTGTGAAAACTCCAGTTAACCCACTTTTGCAATGGCTTAACATGTTTTTTAGTCGCCGTTCATTATCCGGAGCTGATGGAAGGGCGTTATATGCTTACCGTTGTACTGATACAGAGTACGAAAGTTTGGCAGAACTACTGCGTACTTATGCCCCCCGTAGTTATCCCAGAACGATATTCATTTCCTATAGCGATGTTCTATTTAGCATATATGCCGCAGAGTTTATCCGCCGGACTCATACGGTCGGACACCCTAAATGGGACACAATTTTAGATTCTATTGACTGGAAAGTTCCGTATGTTCATCGACAGAAGCTGGTTAATGATGGCATTCGCTACTGGAAAAGAAAGATAAGAAACCTGGGGCAAGCTTCGGGTTATCTGCATACACTGGCTTGTGAAGGTGGTTTACCTATCCGCATGATTGAAAATGAGAGCGGTTATTTGATTACCTATTTCAGAAGGATATATCAGGCGCTTCGTGGGCAATCATCTCAATATCCTGCCGCTAAAATTGCACAAGAATTAGGCGATACGATTCCTGTCACAATGCAAAACGAACTGGTCTATGAAATAGCCGGTGAATTCTGCGAGACTCTCTGCCGATTACTTAGTGAGCATCCTCCTCAAAGCAGTGATCCCGTTTCTGCATTACGTAAGCTCTCTCCAGACTGGCATCTTCAACTTCCACTCGTTCTCCCCGAAGCGAATGCTGCAGAGATTGTAAGGCGATTACTTTCTCAATCTTCTGAAATACGCAGTGCAAGTAGTCTTCAGGTTGAAAGAATCTGGGTCGATGTTGATGACAGTTGGTATTGCGATGCCCGGTTCCGATTCCCGGCCACAATGCGTACAGAACAGTTAACCTCTTTGTTTGAATGCCATATTCAGCCGGAGCAGACCCGACTCATCATTTCAGGAAAATGGAAAAATGGCGGGGCAAGGTTGGCAATGCTAAGCCGTTATGAGCAGCAAGATTGGCGGGTCGAGTTATTACCTATTGCGATGCAAAAACTCTCTGGTGCAGATGCAATGGCCGAAATCTCATTGTCGCTTCATGAAGGTCCAATTCTGTTAGGTCACACAATTCCAAAAGGCGGTTATGAACTTACTGAAGAACTTCCCTGGGTTTTTGAAGCGATGAATGAGAGTGAATCGCAGCTAAAACTTGTTGGTATGGGGTCTGTGAGTTCCAGGCTAAATGCTCTGTTTATTTCGCTACCGAAAAATAGCCATTTAGATATTAGTGGAGAAGGTGAGTTTGATATTCCAAGGTTGCTGAAAAACAGTGAACGCAGCTTAACTAAAATAAGTGGAGTATTTAGCGTTGTTTTACATGATGGTGCAGTTTGTACAATTCGCACCCAGCAACTTTATGATTCTGCGATTGAATATTATATTAAATCGACAGAAGTTGAACTGGTTAAATCGGATTATCCTGTCCATCGAGCCTGGCCGAAGATCGGTTGGAAAAAGGATCTGCAATATGGCATTGTACCGGAGAAAGAACTTTTTTGGCGTTCCATTCGTTCAGGTAACAATGCCTGGTATTCTGTCGCATCAGAAATGCCAAAAGGACAGATAGAAGTCCGGCGAATAGTTAATGATGAGGTTTTATTTAGCGGTAAAGTTGTAGTTTTACCAGCAGACTTCGATATTAATATTATACCTGAGAGTGCTCAGCAAGGCATTATTATGCTTTCTGGTATAACGGATACTAGAATTGATAAATATTCAAACAATGAAAAAGTAACACTTAAGTCCGATTATTCACAAAACGAGTGTGCTATTTATTATAATTCATCGCAGATGCTGGAAAATACCGTTGATTTACGGGTCTCCTGGAAAGATGGTTCTAATCTTAAACTATTATTACCTAAACCGGTTAGCGGTGGCCGATTTGTAACTAATGATGGTTCTGTTCATTTTGATGGTGTGGCATCTATAGCACATTTGCATGGAATAGATGCTGAGTTATTAACCATATCATGTGCTGGAAGAGGATATCTTAATATCGAGTTATTGGATGAAAATCCAGTAGCTGAAAAATTCCGTTATTTACATGCTGACCTTCCTCTTTTATCAGGACGCAATGACAAATTACAACAAATTTCACTTTATGAGAACTATAATTTGCTAAATGCTATGCTGGCATGTGCATGGAACAGCAATAGTACATTATGTGTTGATTTTTACTCTGACAGATTTGGAAAGGATAAAGCAACACTCAACATCAAACGCTACGATGGTAGTTTTATTGAACACGATCAAGGGTTACTGGTTGATATAAAAAATTCTGTTGTTTTTCCTGCAAATAGAATAGACGAACTGGTTGTTGATGCTATTTCTCTTAAGGATCCTGGCTTACACAAATCATTGCTAAAAAAAGATGAATTTGCTTATGATCTTTCAGCTCTGAATGTTCAGGATAGTCCATGGTTAATTGTGGGAAAACTTGATGGTACAGCTCGCATTGCACCAGTAATTAAATGGATGCTACCTGTATTGCAGACAAATGATTTATTACTAAATGCTCTATGCGAAGCAGACCCAGAACAGCGCAAAAAAAATTTTAATGAGCTAATTTTTGAAATAGATAACAACCCATTGCAAAATTATTGCTGTTTATTAACAGAGTATATTAAGAAATACAAAATTAATAATGGCTTATCCTTGCTGGATCTGGACTTGTTCAGAGGTATTTCGAGTAATTACCGCGTGGTTGTTCAATTGTTAATATCATCATGTCTTTCTGGTGATAGCGATACGATTTATGATATACAGGAAGAATTACCCTTTTCATGGGGATGGATTCCCGTTTCAATCTGGAAAGATGTTTTCCAAAAATGTTGGACTTATCTGGAAAAACAGATTAACGATAAAACATTAGCATTACATATATTGCAACCCTTTATTGCTTTTATGAACCATCGTGCACATATCGATCGTCGGCTGGCTCCCATTGCGAATATGTTACTTACATATAGCGAGAGCCTACCAGCCGGTTGTAATGTCTTGCCAACTGTTAGTCGTGAGCAGTTTAATGAAGCTAAACAGATGCTATTAAGGAACCCCGACAGCTTTGGGCGTATCAGTATCTTCCCTAAAGAACTTTGGGCTAGTGCTATAACTCCAGAGTTAAAATCTGTTTTTAATAAGCTTTGGATTGAAGATAAATATCACTCACGGCTTGAAAAACGTTTTAATTTGATGTTAGTCGCAGCGCTGTTAACCCAAAAAGATAATAACCTGATACATCAACTGTCTGCGCTTTTTGAATTCCACTATCAGCAAGCCCCGCAGCAATTAGGGGTAATCTATCAATATTATTTTGAACAAGCAGGAGTATGTCATTGATGGACGTTCAGCAACTGCATTATGCGCCACTTCTAAATCAGCTTCATCAGCGTGCGGTGAGGTCGGTGGTAAGTCAGTTGGCATTGCGGAGCAAGTCGTTGACTCATTATCTGGAATCACAATATTTTCAGCCTCCCGGTCAGGAGGGGTCACTGCTTGCAGACCCGGTATTCGAAAGTACATTCGGCTGGATGCCTGCGGATGAAACAATGGAGGATTTGCGGGACAAGCTGATCTCCAGCCCGCTGGTTGATGCATTGAGCAAAGCGCCAGTGCCATTTCGTCATCAACTTACTGCGTGGCGAACGATTCTGGAAGACAAAAAATCCTTGTTAGTGAGCAGCGGTACGGGATCCGGGAAAACAGAATGCTTTATGGTACCGGTTCTGGAAGATCTTATTCGTCAGCAAAAATCGACCCGCCAGTCACTAACAGGGACACAAGCTATTTTCTTGTATCCGTTAAATGCATTAATTAACAGCCAACAGGAGCGACTTCGCGAATGGACGCGCGGATTTAAGGGGAAAATACGCTTCGCGCTATATAATGGCGAAACCCGGCATACCAAATACGAAGTTCAGGAAGATCAGTTGAAAGTACCTGAACAAGCTTTGAGTCGGGAAGCCATTTACGAAGCACCACCTTCCATCATGGTGACGAATACCACTATGCTGGAATATATGCTGATTCGTCGTAAAGATGCCCCAATCATCGAAAAGTCTCAGGGGATGTTAAAGTATATCGTCCTGGATGAAGCCCATAGTTATATTGGTTCTCAGGCTGCTGAGTTAGCGCTGCTTTTACGTCGTGTTATGCAGGCTTTCAATGTTGGACCCGGCACAGATAAACCTGTGCAGATTATCGCGACCTCTGCCACTATTGGTGAAGACTCTCCTGAAGGTAATAAGGAGCTTGCTAAATTTGTCGCTGATCTCGCGGGCGTTACAGAACGTGATGTCGAAGTGGTTCGCGGCTATCGACAAATACCGCGGGTATCGGAGTCGCTGATTCGTCATGAATACCCCACATCTTTAACGTCTCTTAAATCTCTGAGCCCTCAGGATCTTTACCAACAGCTTTGTCAGTACCGTGTGGCCCAGCAATTGCGTCAGGCGTTAACTCATCCAGGACGGCAGGCAGTACGTTTGAGTGAGTTGCTCAATGTTGCCAGAAGAACCTGGCCAGATATTAATCACCGTGAGCTACTGCAACTCCTCGATCTAATGGCAAGATCGCGAGAAGGTGAACTGGCTTTTACGCCATTACGTATGCATGGGTTTATCAGAACACTGGCGGGTCTATGGGCATGTTCAAACAAACAATGCTCACATAAAGCGCATGAATTAAATCAGAGTGACTGGCCATTTGGTCAGGTATGGTTTGAGCAGCGCCAATATTGTGACTGTGGTGCGCCGGTATTTGAAGTTTTACGTTGCTCCGGGTGTGGTTCAGCTTATTTGTCTGCCAAAGAGGAGATGCGCGGTGATGGAACGAACTGGTTGGTAGCGCAACCAGCCGCTGCCGAAGTGGATGAATTTGCTCTTGATGTAGATGTTTATTCTGAAGATGAAGACAACGACGAATTAGACAATAACTCTCAATTTGATCGTCTGATTGCGAGCGATGGTGAAAAATATATCATTTCACTGGAAGAAACGACGGCGGGGAAAATTGATAGTGAAGCGCAAAAGCACTATGAAATAAACCTGTTAAGACCGGAATCTCGAGGTGAGGGACGCAATAATTCCTTTGCTTGTGTTTGCTGCGGCGACACTCAACGGAAAAATAATCCTTTATTCCGTCCGCTTCGACTTGGCGCACCCTTTTTTTTAAATGAAATTATTCCTACTCTGTTGGAGTTTTCACCATTACCGCAAACAAGAGAAGAGCAGTTAGGACCGTTTAATGGTCGACGCTTGCTCACCTTTACGGATTCGCGTCAGGGTACCGCTCGCATTTCAGCCCGCTTACAGCAGGATGCCGATAAAGCGACGTTGCGAGCTCTTTGTTACCAGGAGCTGGCAAATATTACAGAGCCTTCAGCAAAACTCAGCCCGGCACACTGTGCATTGTTAGAGAGTTTTATTAGCCAGTTTTCTATCCTTCCTTTAAAAAATTCCATCGACGCGCTGAAAAAAGCGATGGCTGAGAATGAGGAGCTTAACCCGGCGGACATTCAGGCACTTAAAATTATTGAGCCGATGGTGAGTTCCTTAAGCCCGGAGCATGCTGAAGCGATGCAAATACTTCAGGCTAACTCTGGCAATCAGCAGAAGAAAACCATGTCATGGCAAACGCTGTCTGAACAGCTGGTTGGCAGTGTGGACCTTGCCGATAGAATGAGAGGCAGTTTTAAAGAATTGTCTGGGCTTGATCTTACTAAACAACAGTTTGCAGATTTTTGTTTATACAGCGAGTTTGGTCGCCGCCCTAAAAATGCCTGGACCCTCGAAAGTCTGGGTCTGGTAGCTATTCACTATCCATTCATTGATAAAGTTACAACCTGCCCGCAGGACTGGAAGACATTATTACCCGATCCCGATAAGCAATTAGCGGAATGGCGTAATTTATTGAAGATTACTCTTGATTTCTTTATCCGTGAAAATAGTGCCGTTTTTTACGAAAACGAGCAATACCCTCGCTGGATGGGGGCACGTTTCCCGGTAAAAATGCTCCAGGGCCCAGATAAAAAAAACAAAGGGCAGAAACGTGATCAACTTTGGCCACAAATACGCGATCGCCATTATAACCGGGTCATTAAGCTATTAATCGCAGTCTTTCCGGCAATACAACCTGAGCAGGCTCACTGGAAATCGTTAGTTAACCACTTAATGATTGAGGTCTGGGATGCAATTCGACCCTGCTTACGTCAGTTTGAGTCGGGTTATCAGCTGGATATTAAACAACAAGCTGAATTTTACAGTCCAAAGCAAGTGTGGCGTTGCCCCTATACTCGACGTGCGTTAGACGTCACGTTGCTGGGATACTCTCCGTATTTGCCGGGTAGCAAAGAAATTGCACCTGAAAAAGCAGTGTTGATTGAAATGCCTGAGCTTCCTGTACGTCACTGGCGTTTGTCTGGTGGTGGAGAAATCGCCCGAGAAGAACGTCTGGAGTGGCTGGAAAGTAATGCGCTGATTCAACATGCCCGCGAGGAAGGATTATGGTCTACTCGCAGCGACCGACTGGCCCTGAAAGATAGCTGGTATCGTCTGGAGGAACACTCTGCGCAGAGAACGCCTGAGCAGAACCAGTTTAATGAAAAACAATTTAAGTCAGGCAAAGTTAATGTGCTGAACTGCTCCACGACTATGGAGATGGGGGTGGACATTGGTGGTATGAGTTTGGTGGCAATGAACAACGTTCCTCCAGCTCCGGCAAATTATTTGCAGCGTGCAGGTCGCGCGGGGCGTCGTGGAGAGAGTGCATCTGCTGCTATTACGTTATGTAAAAACACTGCGCATGGAATGGAGGTATTCAAAGATCCCCTCTGGGCGTTTAACACTACTGCCAGTGCGCCACGGGTTCGTTTTGGAAGCAGTAGTATTGTTCAACGACATGTTAATGCCCTGGTTTTAGGTCTGTTTTTACGAGCTGAAGTTCCTGATGCGACAAAACTGAGTTGCAAATGGTTCTTTGAAGGTGATGAGAGCCAGTGTCTTCGTTTTCTCCATTGGTTAAATCACCAGGCCGATCAGCTGGCGGATAAACTTAAACGCCTTACTCAGGGAACCGTCCTGATGTCATTGACGGCAACCCAGCTCTTGACCCGCACACAAGCAATGATGCAGCAGGTTGATATCCGCTGGAGAAGCCAACTTGCGATACTGTTGGAAAATATCGAAGCGTTGAAGGCGGATAACAGCGCGTGGGAAGAAACGCCAGCAGGTAAAGCCATCGCTTATCAGCTTCGTGATTATCGCGGTGCATATCTGTTTTCTAAACTCATTAGTGAAGCGTTCCTGCCGGGGCATGGTTTCCCGGTTGGCGTCGTCAATTTCAATTATTTGACGGCAGATGAGCTGGAAAAACGTCGCGCAATAAAAGCTACTCAGGCTGACCCTAATGAAGGGGGAGAAAGCTTTTCTCGTCGTATTGAAAAATTGCCCAGCCGTGATTTGCCTACAGCATTACGCGAGTATGCTCCTGGTGCAGATGTGGTATTGGGCGGAAAAGTATATCGTTCCTCGGGCATTATGCTTGGCAAGGTACTTGCCAGCGGGCAGGAGCTGTCAGGCGATCATCATATTCCGTGGTTCTGGCATTGTCGTAAATGTGGTGCGGGGGCAACCAGTACTACCCGTCCTGTCGAATGTAGTCACTGCAAAGCGGATATACAGCAACTTGATGTGAAGCGTTATTTACAGCCTGTTGGTTTTGCGACAGATATTCGTTATCAGGCACATAATGATGTATCCATGCCTGCACAACTTCCCTGGAAAGATCCACGTGTTCTTGTACCGTCTTCGGTGTGGGTTTCTTTACCCGATGCTGGGCTAGGACGTTACCGTTTTAGCCATAGTGGGGAATTGTTCCACTTCAGTGAAGGGGAATTTGGCCACGGCTACGCAATTTGCCTCTCATGTGGTCGGGCAGAATCTCAAACTCAACCCCAGCGTACCCCTGAAAATCTAAAGAACCCAGAGAGGGAAAATACGCATTACCTGTTGCGAGGGGGCAGTAACGATCGTCAGGGGAGCAATAAATTGTGCCACGGTCATGTGCATAAAGATCTGTGGTTGGGGTATAGCAGTCGAACAGATATGGTTGAGCTGCAACTCAATGATGATAATGACCTGTTGATCCGTGATGAGGTTGCTGCGCGATCCCTTGCGGTCACTTTGCGTGAAGGGTTAGCGCATAAATTGGGTATCGAAAATACTGAGCTGGGCGTGACGACGCAGCAAGCGCGCGATATCAATGGCTATACCGGATATTCCATCTTCATTTACGACAATAATGCGGGTGGTGCAGGTTATGCAGTGCAATTGATCGACCATTGGGCTGATGTCTTTAATTACGCCAGAAAATTGCTCGATTGCAGTTGCGATAAATTCTGTCACCACTGCTTGCTCAGCTATGACAGTCAGCATTATGTCAACAGATTAGATCGTCACCATGCATTAACCCTGCTTACCAATGCACGGTTGCAGCGACTTAACCTCGCGCCAGAATATCAGTACTTCGGCGATGGTAGCCGGGTTGAAACTAACCCTCTGAGTTTACGTATTGCGCAATGCCTGAACAGCGAGATTTATGACTCCTGCTCGCTGGTTCTTGCGGGGCCGCAGGAACAGTGGGACTTTGCCCAATGGCCATTATTGAAAGAGTTGCTCCAGTTTGCCTCCTCCGGTGGGCATGTTGAGTTGCTGGTGGCCACGCCGTTGGCAAACTTAACTGATAGCTCCAGACATCAGCTTTCCGCGTTGGCGGCGATGCCGGGAGGGCGCTTACAAGTGAAATCCATTGCCACTGCGCAACTCATGCAAGGAAAGGGGCGCTGGCTTGCACAGGTGACTCGCGAAGGGCAAAGCCAACAGTGGGCCGCAGACGACAGCGCTACCGTTGCACCTGGTGAATTATGGGGACAAAGTGCGTCCTCACCAGTAGTGACACTTAAAGGAACGTCCGGAAAAACCTTCTCGGGTCAGACCTTAAGTGCAGAAGATTTACTGCCCGCCTTACCCACCGGGGCGGTGCGCATCAATCTCTGCGAACAACTGGACGGGCCGCTGGAAGGTTTTGGTTCGCGTTTCTGGTCGTTAGTCACGCAACAGCACGCTGGCTGGAAGCAGGCATTTACCCGCCACAAAGAGATAACACATGTTGAGTATAGCGATCGTTATCTTAATAGCCCATTCACGGCGCGTTTGTTAGGTGAAATCTTAACCGAGCTGGTTGAACAGGGAATGGCGGAACGCGCCAGCCTCACTGTTTGCGTCAAAAAATTGGATTACAACTCTCGCCAACACGACGCTCTCTATAACGCGTGGCTTAATGAGGAAGATCGTCAGCAGGTTGTGACCACTTTACTTGAAGAAGGATATCTGGGGCCTGCGTGGCCGGGAGCAATTAGCTGGTTAACGGGGGATAACCAGAGTACGGAGCATGGACGAGAACTGACAGTCACCTTCAGCGATGGCAGTCAGCATTATGTCCTGCTTGACATGGGGCTTAGCTACTGGCGCTGTACTGAAGATACCTTCTTTGATTTTGCCCTGCGAGTACAGCAGCAAGTTGAACGACTGGCAAACACGCGAGCGCGAGCTGTTGCTCCGGGTAATGACCTTAGGAGTTATATTATCGCTGGATAAATAATTGCTCCCCTGGGGATATCCTCCAGGGGAGTTGACCCAGCTCACTTTTTAATAATTTTTGTTTGAAAATCATGCGCAATTTATGCGCATTCCCTCCCATTTTGTCACTTTGCCGGGGGCCTTCATGATATCTTTAAGGCCCTCTTTTTTATCGCAGTGTGCCGCGCCACATTTTTCAGGATGACGTTACCGCCACTGCCCCAAATAGACAGAAAAACCGATGAATAAGCAAAATTATGCACCTGGTATGCGGGTGGTTATTCGTGATGCCGAATGGCGTATTCGCCGGGCGGATGACAGTGGTGATGGTGGGTATTTGCTGACCTGCGATGGTATTTCAGAGCTGGTGCGCGGTAAAGAAGGGTTATTTCTGACCAAACTGGAACAAAAAGTAGAGATCCTGGATCCCGCAAAAACGCATTTGGTGGAAGATGAATCCGCCAATTATCAGGCGGCGCAGTTGTATATCGAAAGTCAGTTACGCCAACGCGTACCGACAGACAGTAAAGTCCATTTTGGTCATCTGGCGGCGATGGATTCCATGCCGTTTCAGCTCGATCCTACGCGGATGGCGCTGGCACAGCCGCGCCAGCGGATACTCATTGCCGACGCTGTCGGTCTGGGTAAAACGCTGGAAGCCGGTATTCTGGTTTCGGAACTGATCCGTCGTGGGCGCGGAAAGCGAATTCTGGTTCTGGCGGTTAAATCGATGCTGACACAATTCCAGAAGGAGTTCTGGAGCCGTTTTGCGATCCCATTGACCCGCCTGGATTCTGCTGGTTTACAAAAGGTGCGTAACCGCATCCCAACCAACCACAACCCTTTCCACTATTTTGACAAGACCATTATCTCCATCGATACGCTGAAACAAGACATTGAATATCGTCACCATCTGGAAAATGCCTGGTGGGATATTATTGTCATTGATGAGGCCCATAACGTCGCAGAACGTGGAACCAGTTCGTTACGCAGTAAACTGGCAAAACTGCTCGCCGGGCGCAGCGATACGCTGATTATGCTTTCAGCAACGCCCCATGATGGTAAAGCTGAAAGTTTTGCCAGCCTGATGAACATGCTTGACCCGACGGCGATCGCCAACCCGAAAGAGTATGAATACGCCGACTTTGCCGATAAAAATCTGGTTGTCCGTCGCTTCAAAAAAGACGTGAAAGATCAGATGTCCGGCGAGTTCCCCGAGCGCAATATCGTTAAACTGACTCGCCTGGCATCCGGTGCCGAAGAAGAAGCATACCGTCGCCTGGTTGAGAGTCAGTTCCGTGATGATGACGATGAACAAGCCCAGTCTAACAAAGGTCGTCTGTTCAAGATAACCCTCGAAAAAGCGCTATTTTCCAGCCCGATGGCGTGTGCCAGCGTAGTGGCTAATCGTCTGAAGCGTCTTGAGAGCCGTAAAGATCATAATAGCCAGAGCCAGATCAACGAACTGGAGTCATTGCTGTTGGCGCTGAATAACATTGATGCCAGCCAGTTCAGCAAATACCAGTTGCTGCTCGACACCATCCGTAAAGACCTCGCCTGGAAAGCCAATAACACGGAAGATCGCCTGGTGATCTTCACCGAAAGCATTAAAACGCTGGAGTTCCTCGAACAGCAACTGCGAGCGGATCTGAAATTGAAAGATGATCAGATCGCCACGCTGCGCGGCGATCAGGGCGATACGGTGTTGATGGAAACCGTAGAAGCCTTTGGTAAAACGCAGTCGCCGTTGCGTCTTCTGGTTTGTTCGGATGTGGCATCTGAAGGGATCAACCTGCATCACCTTAGCCACAAAATGATTCACTTTGATATTCCGTGGTCGTTGATGGTATTCCAGCAACGTAACGGGCGTATTGACCGCTATGGGCAAAAACATCAGCCCCAAATCCGCTATCTGCTTACCGAGGCCAGCGAACCGCAGATCAATGGCGATATGCGCGTACTGGAAGTGTTGATCAACAAAGACGAACAGGCGCAGAAGAACATTGGGGACAGTTCGGAGTTTACCGGCAAATTTACCCAGGAAGAGGAAGAAGAGCAGGTTGCAGAGTTCATGATGCAGGATGATGGTGCCAGCCTGTTTGATCAACTGCTGAACAGCAACGTCTCGGAAAGCGCCGAACACGATCTGTTTGGCGAAATATGCAGTGCGGTTTCCAGCGATGCCTCAATGGTCACCGAAACAGACACCAGCTTGTTTGCCAGCGAACAGGCGTACTGTGAAAGAGCATTGGGTTACCTGAAAGCCAGTGGTCAAACTATCCAGTATGAAACCTTGC
Source organism: Escherichia sp. E4385 (assembly GCF_963883145.1). Lineage (NCBI taxonomy): Bacteria > Pseudomonadati > Pseudomonadota > Gammaproteobacteria > Enterobacterales > Enterobacteriaceae > Escherichia > Escherichia sp. E4385. The sequence goes on along the minus strand of NZ_CAWOOJ010000002.1, from coordinate 345,990 downwards.
CTGATAATACCTTGTCGCTGGTGGCACCGGAGGAGTTACGCCGCCGCTTCAATCAGCTACCGCCTGAAATCGCCCCGGAGAACTGGCAGCTCTATTTAAGTCAGGATAAAGCCGTCATCACCGATGCGATTGCGCGCGCTCGCGGTGAGCAACATGCCTGGCCCGATGTGCAGTATCTCTGGCAAATCAACCCGGTAGTGCAGTGGCTGGACGATAAAATCTCTTCGGCTTTTGGTCGTCATCAGGCTCCGGTTATCCGGCTGCCATACCTGCTTGAACCCGATGAAGATCACTTCATTCTTTCCGGGTTATTCCCGAACCGTAAATCACATCCGATGGTGAACCCGTGGATAGTGGTGAGCTTTAACCGTGAATCGCTAATCGGTAGTCAGCCATTTGCTGAGTTTTTACAACGTCATCCGCAGTTGAGTCACAAGCTGACTAACAGCGGCGGTAAAGATCGTAATCACCAACGCCAGCAGGATTTACTGGAAGCGGCTATTGCTCATGCCCGGGAGGTATTCATCCATGATCGGAATGCGTTTGAAACGCACATTAACCAGCAACTGAATGAGCATCTGCAAAAGCTGGACGTTTTGCGTGGGCGGCAGTTGAGCCAACTTGAGCTGGATTTTGCCGATAACAAACAGCAATTGTCAGTTAAGCAGAGCCGTAAAGAGCAGAGACAACGCGAAATCGAACACAATTTTGACAGCTATATCGAATGGATTGAGGACACCATGACGACTGAAAAAGAACCTTACATTCAGGTAATTGCTGTTATCACCGGAGCGGAGGGTTAATCATGGCGCTGGTCGGTATTAATAACGAAAACGAATTTTACTCTAACCATTATTTGGGTGAGGTTTTCACCAGTGATATCCGCGATGTGCTGGAACCCTGGATAGCCCAGGAAAATGCAGCGCGTGAAGCGGAGCGTGCCGCTCGTGAACAGGGCAAAGACGTGGAGCCGGGATACCGCGCTCCGTGGAACCAGTTTAACAGTCTGGCGACTGAGTTTTTCCGCAAACTTGCCGAGCACGAAAAACAGCGTCAGATCCCGCAGCGTCTGGCCGATCAACGTAATCGCTGGCAGCCATTGCTAAAGGCGCTGGGCTACGAAATTACGCCGCAGATCCAAATGCTGGATGACGATACACCACTGCCGGTACTGGCGCGTTACAACAGCACTGACGGTAGCCCGTGGCTGTGGATTGTTGAAGCACACGATCAGGAAGAGGGAACGCTGGATCCGCTGGCGCTCTCTTTACTGACCGCGCAATTCCCGGCGGATACCGACAAACATAAGCGCGACAGCCTGCGCAAAAAAGCCAACGGTGAATATCGCAGCTGGCAGGATCTGCTCTCTACGGCGGTCTTCACCCAAAATGAACCGCCGCGTTTTGTGCTGCTGCTCGGTAACCGTCAGCTATTGTTGTTGGACCGTACTAAGTGGGCGCAAAACCGTCTGCTACGTTTTGATTTTGAAGAGATTTTAAGTCGTCGTGAAACGGATACGCTGAAAGCGACGGCAGTGTTGCTACATAAAGATTCTCTGCTGCCGGGCAGTGGGGCACCTTATCTTGACTCGCTGGATGACAATTCGCACAAACATGCGTTTGGTGTTTCGGAAGATCTGAAATATGCCCTGCGCGAAAGCATTGAGTTGCTGGGCAACGAAGCGATGCATTATCTGATCGACCGTGGCCTGGCAAACTATACAGGTAATCGTGCGGTGGATCCGGATGAACTGAGCCGCGAATGTCTGCGTTACATGTACCGCCTGCTGTTCCTGTTCTACATTGAAGCGCGCCCGGAGCTGGGTTATGCGCCAATGACCGCCAAAACCTATCTGCAAGGTTACAGCCTGGAAACGTTGCGCGATCTGGAGATGATCCCGCTGACCAGCGAAGAAGATCGCAACGGGCGCTACTTCCACGACAGCCTGAATATGCTGTTTAAACTGGTGCGCGAAGGCTACAACGGCGGCGTGAAAATGCAGAGTGACCTGGAGAGCGGCGACCGGATCACCATCCATAGTCATCAGTTCAGCGTCCCGCGTCTGGAAAGTCATCTGTTTGATGCCAACAACACGCGCATTCTTAACCGCGTGGTATTCCGTAACGAAACCCTGCAACAGATTATCCAGGCGATGTCGTTAAGCCGCCCGACCAAAGGGCGCTTTAACCGCCGCGGACGTATTTCTTATCGCCAGTTGGGTATCAACCAGTTGGGTGCGGTGTATGAGGCGCTGCTCTCCTATCGCGGATTCTTCGCCAGCGAAGATCTCTACGAGGTGAAGAAAGCCGGGGAAGAGTTTAACGAGCTGGAGACGGGTTACTTCGTCAGTAAGGATGAGATTGGCAAATACCACGAAGACGAGAAGGTCTACGAGAAAGACGGCAGTCTGCGCATTCACCGCAAAGGCAGTTTTATCTACCGTATGGCCGGGCGCGACCGTGAGAAATCTGCCTCTTATTACACCCCGGAAGTGCTGACCCGCTCACTGGTTAAATATGCCCTGAAAGAACTGTTTAAGGAGCAGATTGATCCCATTAGCGATCCGCACGCCAAAGCCGACGCCATCTTAAACCTCACCGTGTGCGAACCGGCGATGGGCAGCGCGGCGTTCCTTAACGAAGCCATCGACCAGCTGGCGGAAGCGTATCTGTTCCACAAGCAGCAGGCGGAAGGTCGCCGTATTCCGCAGGATCGTTACACCCAGGAGTTACAGCGGGTGAAAATGTACATTGCCGACAACAACGTTTTCGGCGTGGACTTAAACCCGGTGGCGGTGGAACTGGCGGAAGTGTCGCTGTGGCTGAACGCCATTAGTGGCGATGCGTTTGTACCGTGGTTTGGTTACCAGCTGCACTGCGGTAACTCGCTGGTGGGCGCGCGCCGTCAGGTGTTCAACAAGAGTGAACTGACCTACAAAAAAGCCAAAGATCCTAGCTGGCTTAACAGCGAGCCGGTCGAACTGGCGATGAACACGCCGCGTGAAGAGACGCAGATTTTCCACTTCCTGCTGCCCGACGGCGGTATGGCTAACTACAGCGATAAAACTGTTAAGCAGCGTTATCCGGATGACTTCAAAGCGCTGGACAGCTGGCGCAAAGAGTTTATTAAAAGCTTTGCCGGGCATGAGATTGCCGATGTGCAGCGTATCAGCGAAAAGGTGGAAGCTCTGTGGAACACTTATCGCCAGCAACTTAAAGCAGAACGTCTGAAAACCGCCGACAGCTACCCGGTGTGGCCGGCAGAAAACAGCGAGCAGACGCGTTCTTCGCTGAGCAGTAAAGATGAAACCTTTAGTGGTCGTCTTGAAGATAACAGCGCCTACCAGAAGCTGCGTTGGGTGATGGACTACTGGTGCGCGCTGTGGTTCTGGCCGATCGACAAAGCCGATGAGTTACCGGATCGCGGCACCTGGTTGTTTGAGATTGAAACCCTGCTCGACGGGATTGTGATTACGGAAAAAGTCACTGAAGTTGCGGAGCACACCACCGGCGATCTGTTTGCTGAAGAAGGCCTGCTGCGAGAAGAGTCTTCGCTGTTTTCCGTTGCAGGTCGTCTGAAAACTGAGGTGTTGTTCCGTCATTTGCCGCGTCTGGCGATTGTCGATGCCCTGAGAAAGCAGCACCGTTTCTTCCACTGGGATCTGGAGTTCTGCGACCTGTTTGCCGAGCGCGGCGGTTTTGACCTGATGCTCGGAAACCCACCGTGGCTGAAAGTGGAATGGCAGGAAGCGGGCGTGCTGGGTGATTACGAGCCGGAATTTGTGCTGCGTAAGCTGAGTGCATCGAAGCTGGCAACGTTGCGTGTTGATACCTTTAACCAGATCCCGGCACTGGAAGCGGCCTGGCGCAGCGAGTATGAAGGCTGTGAAGGGATGCAAAACTTCCTCAATGCGCAGCAGAACTACCCGGTACTGCGCGGGATGCAGACCAACTTGTATAAATGCTTCCTGCCGCAGGCCTGGCGCCTGGGGGCAGAGAAAGGCGTGGCAGGGTTCCTGCACCCGGAAGGGATTTATGATGACCCGAAAGGCGGGCAATTACGTGCGGCGGTATATCCGAGGCTGAGGGCGCATTTTCAGTTTCAGAATCAGCATATGCTTTTCCCAATTGGTCACAGGGTTAAATTCAGCATTAATATTTATACGGCTTCACAGAATCAATTTGTCGGCTTTATCAATATTGCTAACCTTTTCTCAGCCAAAACGATCGAGCTTTGCCTTGCGCATGATGGTTCCGGTGAAGTTGGCGGCATTAAAGATGACGAAACAGGTTCTTGGAATGAAGCGGGGCATCAAAGCCGTATTTTGACCGTTGGAATGGAACGGCTTGCACTATTTGCCACTCTTTATGATGAAGAGGGAACGCCGGCTCTTGAAGCTCGACTCCCTGCGCTTCATGCTGAACCTCTTGTTTCTGTACTTGAAAAATTCGCTAAGCAACCTAAACGGCTGGGGGATTTGCAGGAGCAATATTTGTCTCTTGAAATGTGGCATGAAACAAATCAACAAAGTGATGGCACAATCGAACGGCATACCCAATTCCCGGAAGACGCATCCCAATGGATTTTGTCTGGTCCGCACTTCTATGTTGGAACACCGCTTTATAAAACGCCGAGAGAAATTTGCACAGAGAAAGGACATTATGACTGCCTGGACTTGCTAACTCTGCCCGACGACTATCTGCCGCGCACTAACTACATTCCAGCATGTGATGCACAGGAGTATGCAAAGCGCACTCCACGGGTGTCGTGGAAAGAACAGGATGAAGACGAGCCGAGGAAGGTGACGGATTATTATCGTTTGGTTTATAGAGCAATGATTGGGTCGGCTTCGGAAAGAACGTTGTCATGTGCGCTCATTCCCTGCACTGTTTCACATGTAAATAATGCCCGTACTTATGTCTTTAGATATAAAAATGATCTGTTAAGTATTGCTGCTTGTCACTTTTCACTGCCTTTTGATTTCCTTTTAAAATCAACTGGTAAACAGAATCTACACAATACATTGGATGAGTTTTCTTTTGCAGAATTTAATAACATAAGTTTGATTCAGCTTTCGGTAAGGGTTTTAACTTTATGCTGTATCACGAATAGTTATGTTGATCTATGGGATAAAACATTCACCCCAGACTTCAACACCCAGCGCTGGAGCCGCGATCTCCCGCAGCTCCCCCAGGATTTCTTCGCCAATCTGACCCCAGAGTGGCAGCGTAACTGCGCTTTACGCTCCGACTACAGTCGTCGTCAGGCTCTGGTGGAAATCGACGTGCTGGTGGCACAGGCGCTGGGGTTAACCCTCGAAGAGCTGCTTACCATTTACCGTGTACAGTTCCCGGTGATGCGCCAGTACGAAGCGGACACCTGGTACGATCAAAACGGTCGCATTATCTTTACCCCAAGCAAAGGGCTGGTGGGCGTTGGCTTGCCTCGCACCGCGCGTAAAGCTGACCTGAAAAACGGCTTTGTCTTTAACGTCGACAGCCCGGAGTGGACCGGCGGTGACTGCACCGATCAAGCTATCGGTTGGGATGATGTCAAACATCTTAAAACCGGTACCGTCAGCGTCACCTTTGATGACTATACCCGCAGCGACGAAGGTGAGCGCCGTACCGTCACCTGGCAGGCTCCGTTTATCAAGCCAGATCGCGAAGACGACTACAAAGTGGCCTGGGCGTTCTTTGCACAAGATAAGGAGAGCGCCTGATGCTGCCGTCCGTTGTCAGTCGGCAGGTCGCCGACAGCGTTGCCGCCTTTTTACGGGCGGCGTTCCCGCTAAACAGCCCGCTGTTTAATGGTGAAGAAAACAATAACGTCTCGATGCTGGAGCAATTTCTGGCCCAGCCGGAAACGCTGCTGAAAGGGCCGTATCTTTCCGCTCAGCTGCCGTTTCGTAAAAGTGACTTACCGCTGAATTTCTTCCCTAATCTGACGCTGCCGTTCCCGCCGCACGCGCATCAGGCCCGGGCATTTCAGCGTCTGGGAAGCGACGCGCCACAGCCGACGCTGGTCGCAACCGGTACCGGCTCCGGTAAAACAGAATGTTTTATGTTCCCGCTGCTCAACCACTGCGCGGGCGCGTCACAAGCCGGGGTTAAAGCGATTATCATCTACCCGATGAACGCCCTGGCAACCGATCAGGCCAGCCGTTTCGCCAAAACCATCGCCAGCGATCCACAACTGCATGGCAAGGTGACCGTCGGCCTGTTTGTCGGCGACAGCGAAATCGAACCCAGCAAAAAAATGTCGGCAGAAAAGGTCATTACCTGCAAGCCCACGCTGCGCGAAAGCCCGCCGGACATCCTGTTGACCAACTACAAAATGCTCGACTACCTGCTGATGCGCCCTGGCGATCAGCCGCTCTGGCGTTACAACCAGCCCGGTTCATTGCGTTACCTGGTCGTGGATGAATTGCATACGTTTGATGGCGCGCAAGGGTCGGATCTGGCCTGTCTGGTGCGACGTCTGAAGCATCACATAGGTGTAGATAACCAACGATTCGCCTGCGTCGGGACATCAGCTACCGTCGGCGACGAACTGGGGCAACTGCTCGATTACGCAAAAACAATCTTTGACCAGCCGTTTACCGATGACGCCGTTATTCGCGAAGATCGCTACACGGCAGCGGAGTACTTGCAGGATTACGCCATTGCGTACAGTCAGTATCCGGGGCCGGAGGTCGCTTCGGCCCTGGACCCGCAGGGTTACGCTACCCCGGTGGCGTATCTCAACGGGCAAATCCCTTTGTGGTTCCCCGACAGCGGCTTGCAACTCCCGGACGATCTGGAGAGCGATGACGGGCGCGAAAAGCGTATTGCGCTGGGGTCACTGTTACGCCGCCACAGCGTGATGCATGTCTTACTCCATGATCTGCAAGGCGGGATCCTCTCTGAACGAGAGTGTCTGGAAAATCTCCAGGTCATGCTGGCAGAAAGCGCCGACCATGCCCGACGCGTGCTGCAAAGCATTCTGGCGCTGATCGCACAGGCACGTCTCGAAGTACCGGAAACGGAACACGATCGGCAAAAACGTCTCCAGGCGAAGAAAGCGCGCCCGGTGCTGCCGTTTGTTCAACTGCGCTCCCAGTTGTGGCTTCGTGAGATGCGTCGTCTGGTCGCCAGCGTGGCGAAAACGCCCCGACTGGTGTTTGCCGATGATGTGGCGGTGGAAGACCGCGAACACTATTTGCCGGTTATCCACTGCCGTGACTGCCACGCAACTGGCTGGGCCAGCCTGCGTCATGGGCAAAGCGTTCAGCTGGAAACAGACCTCGACGGCATTTATCGCCAGTTCTTTGAAAAAGGACGCTCCATCGTCCTTGCTTTCCCGGATAACAACGAAAAAGCGGTCAGTGGCGCACACCAGAAACTGTGCCCTACCTGCCTGAAACTGAACCGACAGTCCAGCGTCCAGTGTGGACATTGCGGTCATACGGAACTGTTGCAGGTACTGATCCCGGATATGCTCAAAGAGCGTAAGGACGAGCTGGAGTTTGCTAATGAATGCCCGTACTGCAACAGCAAACAGGGGATTTCGATCCTGGGGTCACGGGCTGCCAGTCTGTCGGCGGTGATGATTCACCAGCTTTATGGCAGCCAGTTCAACGAACATAAAAAGCTGATTACGTTTTCTGACTCGGTACAAGACGCCGCGCATCGTGCCAGCTTTTTTACTGCCCGAACCTGGCCGCTGATGATTCGTGGGCAAATCGCCAGGGTTCTTGGCGAAAAAGAGACATTACCGCTGGATGCGTTCGCGGCGCGTGTTTGCCAACAAACGCGTGAACGTTCACCGGACGATGCTCATTTTGCAGCGAACTTCATCGCACCAAATATGCAGTGGCTGAATGATTATCAGACGCTGAAAAATGAAGGCAAACTGGCGGAGAACTCCGATCTGCCGGCGCTGGTTTCCCTGCGCCTCGACTGGGAGGTGTACAGCGAATTTACCCTACGCGCGCGTATCGGACGTACGCTGGAAGCCACCGGTTATGCCGTTGCCGGAGTGGATAAAGATCGCTTTAATCCGGCAATTACCGCCCTGCATCAACAGCTTTGTGAAGAGCTGGGTGATGAGATGTCCGGTGTGAGCGTCGAGCAGGTAGCGCACCTGGCGCTGGGGGTTATCTGGTATCAACGCCAGGCCGGGGCCGTTATGCATCCGGCGTTCGAAAGTTATCGCCGTGATGGCACGACCTTTATGATGACGCAAAAAGAGCGTACCTCGCGCTATATGCCTTCTATCGGTCCGAAAACACGTAAACCGGCTTATGCCTCGTTTGAAAAAATTAATGGTTTCCATCGCCTGATTGGCGCGAAGTCTAACCCCAGTTGGTATCAGCATTGGATCAATCGCACGCTGAGTAACGGCAATAATCTGTTTATCAGTAGCGTTGCGGAAACAGTGTTACGACGCCTGTTTACGGCGTTGAAAATAGCCGGAGTTGTAAAAGATTTTGACACCAAAGGGCGTGAAGCCTGGGGACTGGTGCCTTCTGCGCTGGTGGTGAGCCGTGACGTCGTTCAGCTTAATTGCTCATGTTGCCGTGAGGTTGTCCGGGCTCCGGCCGATCAAGGCTGGCAGTGGCGTAATGCGCCTTGTCTCTCTTTACGTTGTGAAGGTCGTTACCAGGAAGTGGACAATACGGCGACCTGGCGTTGGGAGAACATGGACATCGCGCGCGTACAGGGCGCAGAACACACGGGGCTGCTTAGCCGTGAAGATCGCGAAGCCACCGAAAAATCGTTCTACCGCGGCAACCAACCGTGGAATATCAACCTGTTGTCGGCAACACCGACGCTGGAGATGGGTATTGACGTTGGGGATCTTTCCACCGTTTTACTCTGTTCTGTCCCTCCTGCTCAGGCCAACTACTTGCAGCGTATTGGTCGCGCCGGTCGTAAAGATGGTAACGCGTTAAACATTACCGTGGCAGAAGGGAACCCGCACGATCAGTTTTTCTTTGAAGAACCACTGGAGATGATGCAGGGCCAGGTGCAGGCTCCTGGCGTCTTCCTCAATGCAACGGCTATTCTCGAACGCCAGCTGGCGGCTTTTTGTATGGATAACTGGGTGAAAACCGGTGTACCAGAATCCGCTATCTGTAAAAACGTCAAACAGATGCTGGATGAGCTGGAGTTCGGGCGTAAATCGGGTTTTCCGTATAACTTACTGCGATATATCGAACAGCATCATGCGGAGATTGCTGCACAATTTACGGCGATCTTCCCCGATCTTGCCGCAGAAACTCGCCAACAGCTGTTGTCTTATCTTCAGGGCGCGCCAGGACAACGCTCTCTGGTGCAGCGTATCGAAGAGGCGTTAAAACTGCTGGTGGAAGATCGCAAATCTCTGCGTTCACGCATCGATAAACTCAAGCGCAGTATCGATAAGCTGGAGAACGCGCCGCGCGATCAAAACTTTGACAGCGATATGCGCGAGCTGACTTCGGAACGGCAGGCGCTGATGGCGCTGGTCAATCAAATCAACAATAAGCAAACGCTGAATTTCCTTACGGATGAAGGTCTGCTGCCTAACTACGCCTTCCCGGAAGCCGGTATTACGTTACGTTCTGTGCTCTGGCGGCGTAAAGAAGGCGGAGAAGCACGTGAATATCAAAACACCACTTTCGAATATGAACGTCCGGCATCAACGGCGCTGGCTGAGCTGGCTCCGCTGAATAATTTCTATGCTGGTGGGCATAAAGTTGAAATTGAGCAGATAGACCTGAAGGTCTCTGAGCCGGAGAACTGGCGTATCTGTAGCCACTGTAACTACAGCGAAAATATCGACCAGACGGGCGACCAGCATAAATATTGCCCGAAATGTGGCACACCGGGGTGGGCCGATGCCGGACAAAAAACCACGCTGCTGAAACTTCGCCAGGTTTATGCCCGCGCCAGCGCACGTGATAGCCAGATCAGCGACGAGAGCGACAGCCGTGAACCTGCTTTCTTCCAGCGTCAGCTATTGGTTAGCTTCGAAAAAGAGGATGTATCGGCGGCATACGCTATTGAGGAAGGCGAAGTTCCGTTCGGTTTTGAATTTTTAAGCAAAGTCACCCTGCGGGATATCAACTTCGGCAAAATGGCGGATGATGCCAATGAGTTGATGATTGCCGGAGAAGCGAAGAAGCGAACCGGGTTTAAAGTTTGCCTCGGGTGCGGCATGGTGCAGCGTCCTCGCGATCATGAACCACGTCATGATTTGAGCTGCAAATATCGCACGGAACCGGAAAAGGCGAAGTTCGAAGATTATCTCTACCTCTATCGCCAGCTGGAGTCAGAAGCGTTGCGTATTCTGCTCCCGGTAAGCAGTTACAGTAATGACCGTGTCGTGGAGGCTTCTCTTGGGGCGGCGATCCAGCTCGGCCTTAAGCATTACTTCAAGGGGAATGTCGATCACCTGAAAGGCGTTGTGTACCGCGAGCCGGAAAATGAAGGCGAATCCTGGCGGCAGTATCTGGTGATTTACGATACCGTCCCGGGGGGGACTGGTTCTCTTAAAGAGCTGATGCGCACTCCCGACAATTTGCTGAAATTACTTGAACTGGCCTATCAGGCGATAGTGGAATGCAGTTGCAACCATGATACGCATAAAGATGGTTGTTATCGTTGCGTTTACGCTTACCGTGACCGTGGGCGCATGAAGTATGTCTCCCGCGATCAGGCGCGTCTCTTGCTGGCGAAAATTTTGCAGGCAAGAGATTCAATACGGGTAATTGATTCCATCAAAAACATTTCCCTCGAAGCCATGATGGGCAGTGAGCTGGAAAAACGGTTTATTAGCTGCCTGCAAGAAAATAAAAACCTGATTGTCAGTCGCAGTTACGCGCATCAGGGCGCTGGGTGGATTATTAACACCCGCAGCGAACCGATGATGAGCTGGCATCTTAAAGCTCAGGTGGATTTAGGCGCTAAAGAGGCGGTGGGGATCCCTTGTCGCCCGGATTACGTGCTATATCCGCTTATGCAGTCTGACGCCATTAAACCGGTGGCTATTTTCCTTGATGGCTTTGCATTCCACAAAAATAGCGTCGCAGAGGATGTGCAAAAACGCCAGGCGATTCGGGATAGCGGTAATTTCTGGGTGTGGACAGTCACGTGGACCGATCTCAAAGAGCCTGGGCTTAAACATGTTCAGGATGTCCTGGGACTTGGGCATAACCCGGATATGAAACAGCCTAAGTTTTATAACCTGTTTCACGATACCAACTTTGCGGCCCTTGAAGCGTCGTTCCGGGAACGCAACAGTTTTGCACTGCTGCTGGATTATCTCGCCGATCCGGGAGGAAGAACGCAGTTATGGCAGAAAATGGCTGCTGCACATGCCTGGGTGTGGTTGGATGTGAAGAAGTCACAGGACGCGGGCACGAAACAAAAGTATGCCTATGAAATGCAGGAAAACGCGCCAGCCTGGCGGCTAGCAGAGCTTTTGCCAGACGAACCGTTTGTCTTTGGTGGTTTACTCGATAGCTGTAACTCATCGCAGCAATTTATTGAGCTGGCTTCGGTGTTACCACAACAAGCCATTAAACCGACGACCAGCGTCGCACAAATGCGCAGCTGGCTGCGTTTGCATATCTGTTTTGACGATCGCTATACGCAGGATGACGGTTATGAAGCGGGACTCAATGGCTTCTGGCGACTGGTAAACCTGTTACAGTTCCTGCCGGATATGACCTTTACCAGCCGTAAAGCCGTGCATTTACCGCAGGAAAGCGTTGACCCTAAAGTTTCGGCAACGCCAGAGGCAGTACCAGAGACTGACGAGAGTTGGGCTGAGATTATTGAGTTTGGCTTATTAAGCGCTGAAGAGATCGCGTTGCTTCAGTCTCATTCTCTCTCTGCGCCGACTCTCGGCTACGAATTGCAAAATGATGAAGGTGAAATTATTGCGGAAGCCGATCTCGCCTGGCCATCACAAAAATGGGCATTGATTATTGATAATCAAGAATTTATTCCATTATTCACAACCAGAGGTTGGCACGTTGCATTCGGGCCAATTGACGAAAATACATTGCAACATCTGTCCGGAGGTGACAAATGACGGTGCAAACGCCCAAGGTGGCACTTTCTGATGGTTTTCTGGCCGCATTCGCGCGGATCCCAAAAGCACAGCAAAAAAAGGTGCAGGAATTCATTTCAAAATTCCGTCAGGACCCGACCAGTAATGGACTTAACTATGAAAAGATCCACGATGCGCGCAGTAAAAATGTCCATTCGGTGAGAATCGATCAGACTTATCGCGGCATTGTTCTGAAACCTGAACAGGGTGCCCTGTATATGCTGATGTGGGTAGATAAACACGACGAAGCATACGACTGGGCGCGGCGGCATGATTGTTCAATTCACCCGGTTACCGGCGCGATTCAGGTCATTGATATTAGCTATATCAAACCGGCAGCGGAAGCGGTAGTTGATAAACCGAAACTCTTCGCAGCTTACAGCGCGGAACAGATTCTGGCCCTGGGCGTGCCGCCTGTCTTTATTGATCAGGTGATGGCGCTTACAGATGAAGCCGGGCTTAATCAACTTGAAAGCATAATGCCAGCAGAAGCCTGGGAACCTCTGTACTGGCTGGCAGAAGGGCTGGATTACCAGGAAGTGCTGGAAGAGTTTAACGATCATCGTGATGAGCCTGTTGATACCAACGACTTTATGGAGGCGATTGAACGAAGTAAACGTCGCTTCCATGTCGTTGAAAATGAACAGGAGCTGTTGCAGATGCTTAATGCGCCTTTAGAAAAATGGCGTGTATTTCTGCATCCGAGCCAGCGAAAACTGGTGGAGTCGCCCGCTAATGGTCCGGTACGAGTACTGGGCGGTGCAGGTACAGGGAAAACGGTTGTTGCGATGCACCGTGCGCGGTGGTTATCTCAGCGTCTGGCAGATAAACCCGGTAAGAAGGTACTTTTCACGACCTTTACGCGTAACCTGGCGGCAGATATTCGCGCTAATCTCCAGCGGTTGTGTACGCGAGAAGAGATGGCGCGTATTGACGTCGTTAACATTGATGCCTGGATGAGCGACCAACTAAAACGCCACGGTTATGATTTCCGCGTGGTATACGACAGCGATGAAGGGCGACGCAAATGCTGGAACTATGCCTTGCAGCAGGCACCTGCCGAACTGGGGCTACCTGACAATTTCTATGCTGAAGAGTGGCAACGCGTTGTCCAGCCAAATGCGGTTTACACCCGAGAGGAATACCTCAAAGTCAGCCGGGTTGGGCGTGGTACAGCGTTATCCCGTATTCAACGAGCGAAAATCTGGCCAGTCTTTGAAGAATTCAGAGCACAAATGGCGCGTGCCAAACTGCGCGAAATGGGCGATGCCATGCATGAGGCTATTGTTCTGTTTAAAGAAAAGCAGGTCCAACTACCTTATAGCAGTATTGTGGTCGATGAAGCTCAAGATATCGGTGCCCCGGCATTCACTCTTATTCGCAGCCTGGTTCCCGAGTCGCCCAACGATCTGTTTATTGTCGGGGATGGGCATCAGCGTATTTATCGCAATAAGGTCGTTCTTGGTCAGTGTGGTATTAACGTCCGTGGTCGTCGCAGTAAAAAATTGAAGATTAACTATCGGACCACAGAAGAGACGCGTCAATTTGCTGTTGGGCTGTTAACTGGTGTGAAGGTTGATAACCTCGATGGCGAAGCGGATACCAGTAATGATTATTTGTCATTACTGCACGGGGAAAAGCCCATGATTACGCATGCGGCAGATTTCAAAGAAGAGGCTGCAACGCTCGTCAAGCAAATTCAGGCATTGCTGGCGAATCAGGTTCGTTCTCAGGATATCTGCATTACTGCGCGTACTAAATATGCTTGTGACCGCTACGCATCAGCACTGAATGACGCCGGAATTGAGACATTTAATTTAGGCAATGATAGCGGTGACAGCGATGCACGCCCAGGCGTGCGGGTTGCAACGATGCACCGTATTAAAGGGCTTGAGTTCCAGTATGTGTTCCTGGTGGGGATTAACGAAGGCGTTGTGCCGGAAATAAAAGCATTAGCATCCGATGATCCCGTTGAACAACGTGATGCATTATTTAATGAGCGAGCGTTACTGCATGTGGCTGCAACCCGTGCCGTAAAAGGGCTGTTTGTTTCATCATCTGGTGTCCCTAGTCCGCTATTAGTGGCTGACTGATAACATGTCCGAAACAGACCAGGAGCCGAAACGCTCCTGGTCTATATAACCGTTCTGGCAACTGGCGATATTTATATTGTTTAGCTCCCAACAGCCAGACAATATCAGCTTAGAAATTATATCCGCTTATGCGGTTTGCATATTGCACAGTACAACCTGTTTTCTCTATATCTAACGTAACATCAGGATGTGGATGATTTTTGGATGGGGTGACACACTGGACAAATATAGCTGGCACAAAAAGGCTGGCATTTCCTACTGACCAATAGTCTCTGGAACCATGATGAGGAACTTGTACGACGCTTATTGATTTCTTGCGTCTGGGGCCAAAATGGCCAAGCATATCGCAAGCAACATCTCTGGTCAGGTTAATATCACCGGTAAGAAGAGTAGCGTGTTGAGCCATCAAATCAATGATAGAGTTAATACTTCGTCCAACATACATACATAACGAAATATTATTTTTTGCTTTAGCTGTGTGACCAAAATGTTTTTGATAACAGGCTTTGAGTTTTTTTCTCCAATCAGGTGGAAGAGAACTAATGTCATTTGTAAGCCCTAAGGAATCAATAAGAAGCTCTATCTCCGCTTTTACATCTTTTAACGGGACTCCTGATTTTACTGCGAAAATTTCACCTGATTGAACACGGACCAGCCCTAATCCTTTAAAAGGTTTCACAACGTTATAGAACATAAATTCGTAAACGCTGTCTGTACTGTATAATGGAACTGCGTGGTCTATTGTTCTGATAACCGGACCCGTTTGATTTCCTGAACTTTTAAATTTAAAAAAAGCCCCTTCCTCCCCAAAGAGATCAACCTGCTGTATAACCTCTCTTTCATTATTTTGCAAATTAAGATTGTTAAAGTCTGCATTGGGTGGATAACGCGGAGGGCTGTTTGGCTCCTCATGATTATCATCTGGAGGGTAATTTCCCTGCACCAGAGTTAATTGCTCCACACTGCCATTTAGATTATTCATCTGTAGCCACCTGAGTGGGTTCAACTGAAAAAGTGCAACACTGGGAGAAACGCCTTTTTTTCCTGATACTGCGATTTCACGTACACTTTGTGTCCATTCCGTATAAGGTAAAACGAGCTTTTTAACCCGATAAAGCCTTAAAAGCTCCTCTAGCCCATTTACGTGGTCATCATCAAAATGAGAAATGACTAACATATCAATCACCCTTGAGCCGTGAGTGTTTTTAAACCAGTTTGGTAAGCTATGGATCTTATTTATGATTGTCGTTCTGCTGGTGGAACCACAATCATACACTATATTAAATGTGCTGTTACCAGACATATTTTTTATCTGTCCGGTATAAAGAGTACCTTTACCTACCGCATGGAAACATTGCTTTATACTGTGTGCCATTAGAGTTAATCCCTTTGAAATAACATATCTGATATGACGTCTACGCGTTGAATATTAATCGACGAATCTGCAATATTCTTTATGATAAAATAAATGTCTGGCAAGTTAAACATGTAATGATTGAATCTCGTCAGACATTTTATCTGTAGTAAATTGCCATTAATTATTCAGTTCCATTCACAAGCCATATTATTAGAGTAGTCACCGTTGTTATGGTAATAAATCACATTTCTTTTTCGTAATTGTTCAACATTTATTTATAAATAGGCGACCAGAGGATGATCTCCGCAGGGGGATTGTGTTTTGGGCTGCTTCAGGGCGCTGGTCAGTTAGGCAGCGTGGTGGAGTAGGGCGTCACCACTACTTGCGTATAACCCCGCCTGGGTTAACCCGCTGGGCGGCTATCGTTAAATAATCAGACTCTGGTATGTAAAAATCTTCTTGCGGTGTTTCGGTCACGATCTAACCAATCGAGACCGCGCGGTGTAGAACAGCACGAGCGCCCCACCACTACAATCGCCGAGAAACCAATAACATTTTACCTCTCCAGGTTAATCCATTGTTATGTTGGACGACACGTTATGTAAATTGGTCAACCATTATTGCGATGAATGTCACATCCCCCGATCACTAACCGCTGATCTCCCTGTGTTGTCATTTGCAGTAACCGACATGAGAGTAGATTTCTTGTGATGTGGTTAACCAATTTTAGATTTCAGGTTGACATGTATTACCAAAAGGTAGAACTTATACGCCATCTCATCCGATGCAACGCCACGGCTGCGGTCTGGTCGTTCTTTCGGATACCTAAACAACTCCGGGGTTCCGCGTCTCTTCGCTGTTGAACCCACTACGTGAAAGAGGAATAAACATGGAACAGACCTGGCGCTGGTACGGCCCTAACGATCCGGTTTCTTTAGCTGATGTCCGTCAGGCGGGCGCAACTGGCGTGGTTACCGCGCTGCACCATATCCCGAACGGCGAAGTATGGTCCGTTGAAGAGATCCTCAAACGCAAGGCGATCGTTGAAGACGCAGGCCTGGTGTGGTCTGTCGTAGAAAGCGTGCCAATTCACGAAGATATCAAAACCCACACTGGCAACTATGAGCAGTGGATCGCTAACTATCAGCAGACCCTGCGCAACCTGGCGCAGTGCGGTATCCGCACCGTGTGCTATAACTTCATGCCGGTGCTCGACTGGACCCGTACTGACCTTGAATACGTGCTGCCAGACGGCTCCAAAGCTCTGCGCTTCGACCAGATCGAATTCGCTGCATTTGAAATGCACATCCTGAAGCGTCCAGGCGCGGAAGCGGATTACACCGAAGAAGAAATTGCTCAGGCAGCTGAACGCTTCGCCACCATGAGCGACGAAGACAAAGCGCGTCTGACCCGTAACATCATCGCCGGTCTGCCGGGCGCGGAAGAAGGTTATACCCTCGACCAGTTCCGTAAGCACCTGGAACTGTACAAAGATATCGACAAAGCCAAACTGCGCGAAAACTTTGCCGTCTTCCTGAAAGCGATTATTCCAGTTGCCGAAGAAGTTGGCGTGCGTATGGCTGTTCACCCGGACGATCCGCCGCGCCCGATCCTCGGCCTGCCGCGTATCGTTTCCACCATTGAAGATATGCAGTGGATGGTTGATACCGTAAACAGCATGGCGAACGGTTTCACCATGTGCACCGGTTCCTACGGCGTGCGTGCTGACAACGATCTGGTTGATATGATCAAGCAGTTCGGTCCGCGTATTTACTTCACCCATCTGCGCTCCACCATGCGTGAAGATAACCCGAAAACCTTCCACGAAGCGGCGCACCTGAACGGTGACGTTGATATGTACGAAGTGGTGAAAGCGATTGTTGAAGAAGAACACCGTCGTAAAGCGGAAGGCAAAGAAGACCTGATCCCGATGCGTCCGGACCACGGTCACCAGATGCTGGACGACCTGAAGAAGAAAACCAACCCAGGTTACTCCGCGATTGGTCGTCTGAAAGGCCTGGCCGAAGTTCGCGGCGTCGAACTGGCGATCCAGCGCGCTTTCTTTAGCCGTTAATACCCACCGGCATGGCTGCGCGCCGTGCCGGTTCCTTCTTCCTTGCCGTCACTCTCTGAAGACGGATTCTGGAGTTTACGATGACTACTATTGTTGACAGCAATCTGCCGGTTGCCCGCCCGTCATGGGATCATTCTCGTCTGGAATCACGCATTGTGCATCTCGGTTGCGGGGCGTTTCACCGCGCGCACCAGGCGCTGTATACCCATCACCTGCTGGAAAGCACCGATAGCGACTGGGGTATCTGCGAAGTTAACCTGATGCCAGGCAACGACCGCGTGCT
Organism: Escherichia sp. E4385; assembly: GCF_963883145.1. Classification (NCBI taxonomy): domain Bacteria; kingdom Pseudomonadati; phylum Pseudomonadota; class Gammaproteobacteria; order Enterobacterales; family Enterobacteriaceae; genus Escherichia; species Escherichia sp. E4385. The sequence goes on along the minus strand of NZ_CAWOOJ010000002.1, from coordinate 328,102 downwards.
GATCGAAAACCTGAAAAAACAGCAGCTGCTGTACACCGTGGCGGAAAAAGGCGCGGAAAGCACCGAGCTGAAAATTATTGGTTCGATGAAAGAAGCCCTGCATCCGGAAATCGACGGTTGCGAAGGTATTCTCAACGCGATGGCGCGTCCGCAGACGGCGATTGTCTCCCTGACGGTCACGGAAAAAGGCTACTGTGCCGATGCGGCGAGCGGTCAGCTGGATCTCAATAACCCGCTGATCAAGCACGATCTGGAAAACCCGACTGCGCCGAAGTCCGCAATTGGTTACATCGTAGAAGCCCTGCGTCTGCGTCGTGAAAAAGGGCTGAAAGCGTTTACGGTGATGTCCTGTGATAACGTGCGTGAAAATGGTCATGTGGCGAAAGTTGCCGTTCTGGGGCTGGCTCAGGCGCGTGACCCGCAACTGGCGGAATGGATTGAAGAGAACGTCACCTTCCCGTGCACCATGGTTGACCGTATCGTTCCGGCGGCGACGCCTGAAACGTTGCAGGAAATTGCTGACCAGCTGGGCGTTTATGACCCGTGCGCCATTGCCTGCGAACCATTCCGTCAGTGGGTCATTGAAGATAACTTCGTTAATGGTCGTCCGGACTGGGATAAAGTCGGCGCGCAGTTTGTTGCGGATGTTGTACCGTTCGAAATGATGAAACTGCGTATGCTTAACGGCAGCCACTCTTTCCTGGCATACCTCGGTTACCTCGGCGGTTATGAAACCATTGCCGACACCATGACTAACCCGGATTACCGCAAAGCGGCCTTTGCCCTGATGATGCAGGAACAAGCACCAACGCTGTCGATGCCGGAAGGGACTGATCTGAACGCCTATGCGACGCTGCTGATCGAGCGTTTCAGCAACCCGTCTCTGCGTCACCGTACCTGGCAGATTGCGATGGACGGCAGCCAGAAGTTACCGCAGCGTTTGCTGGACCCGGTGCGTTTACACCTGCAAAACGGCGGTAGCTGGCGTCACCTGGCGCTTGGCGTAGCGGGCTGGATGCGTTACACCCAGGGCGTGGATGAGCAGGGTAATGCTATCGACGTGGTAGACCCGATGCTGGCCGAGTTCCAGAAGATCAATGCGCAGTATCAGGGCGCAGACCGCGTGAAAGCGTTGCTGGGCCTGAGCGGTATCTTTGCCGATGATCTGCCGCAAAATGCAGACTTTGTTGGCGCGGTGACTGCGGCATATCAGCAGCTGTGCGAGCGCGGCGCGCGTGAGTGTGTGGCTGCACTGTAACTGACTGATTACTCTACAGACTCACTGGTCAATCAAAAATATATTTGGTTGACCAGTTTTCGTTTTTTGCCCACCTGTACGTGCCAACTTCCAGTGCTGATGGTATAGTTTGAAATTAACGGTCAACGTAAAATTGCCCGGTAAGCAAGCCTGGCGGGCCTACGGATCAATCGCAATTTATTGAATACGCACTCTTTGTAGGCCGAATAAGGCGTTCACGCCGCATCCGGCAATAATTTGATTAATCGCATCTAACGGACACAACATCATGAAATCTGCCACCTCTGCGCAAAGACCTTACCAGGAAGTTGGGGCGATGATCCGCGATCTGATCCTTAAGACGCCGTACAATCCTGGCGAACGGCTACCGCCGGAGCGTGAAATCGCAGAAATGCTGGATGTCACCCGCACGGTGGTGCGTGAGGCACTGATCATGCTGGAGATCAAAGGGCTGGTAGAAGTACGACGTGGTGCCGGTATTTATGTGCTCGACAGTTTACCCAGCCATAATGCAGAGAGCGCAGAGGCCAACGTCTGCAATGACGCCGGTCCTTTTGAACTGTTACAGGCGCGCCAGTTGCTGGAAAGTAACATCGCCGAGTTTGCCGCTTTGCAGGCTACCCGCGAAGACATCGTTAAAATGCGTCAGGCATTGCAACTGGAAGAGCGTGAACTGGCTTCCAGCGCGCCGGGTAGTAGCGAAAGCGGCGACATGCAGTTCCACCTCGCTATTGCTGAAGCCACGCATAACAGCATGCTGGTGGAACTGTTCCGTCAGTCCTGGGAGTGGCGGGAAAATAATCCAATGTGGATCCAGTTACATAGCCATCTCGATGACAGCTTATACCGCAAAGAGTGGTTGGACGATCACAAACAAATCCTGGCTGCGTTAATCAAAAAAGATGCCCGCGCGGCAAAACTGGCGATGTGGCAGCATCTGGAGAATGTGAAGCAGCGCTTGCTGGAGTTCTCTAACGTCGATGACATCTATTTCGATGGTTATCTGTTTGATTCGTGGCCGTTGGATAAAGTGGACGCCTGATCCCTCATTTCTGGTGCAAAGTTGAACCGCTTTGCACTATGTATGTTCCCTGAATAATTAATTATGTTCTGCAGAATATATTATGCGTAATTTAATCATTACGTACGATATATTGTTTTGGAATAATTATATATCAGTTAAACGCTGAGAAATTATTCGGAATAATCAGAATATGTTAACGTATTTCCGTTATGTTTAATGACTTTTGTCAAATGATACCTTTTTAAATAAAAAGTCAGTGGATATTCTTTTCTGTACAGTGTTTTATCTTTGGCGGATCTTATAAATCCCTTATGAAAGTGCCAGGGACGCAATGAGCATAAAGGAATGATTATGGAATATGAGCATCAACCCAGTGGTGTCCAGCAGCCAGGGCAGGATACAGATGCCACTAAACGTCAGGAGTGCGCAAAATGATGCGCCAATCGGTTCAGACGGTATTACCTGAAAGTACAGGGAACAATACGTTATCGCTGCGTGATTCCGTATGTCGGGATCTCTTTCAACTTTTTAGTTCTCCCCATTCATCGCTACCAATATTACTTGTTTCAGGCATGCCTGAGTGGCAAGGGCATAATCAGAGCGACAAGCTTCTCCAGAGTTGGTATTGCCGCCAGTTACGTTCCGCGCTTTTATTTCATGAGCCACGTATTGCAGCATTGCAGGTCAATCTGAAAGCAGTCTATTGCCACGAGTTGGTCATTAGTCTGGAGATGATGCTGTACCACGATGATGAGCCGCTAACGTTTGACCTGGTCTGGCAGAAGGGGAGCTGGCATCGCACGATGCCCAGTAAATGATGGGAAACGCGATACGCGCAAGACGTATCGCGTTAGGTCACAATTAGTGGGAGGTTCTGATTGCTGCTTTCAAGGCCGGAAGTCGGGATGGACTGGCACTGAGCTTATCAATCCCCATGGTGAGCAGTCGTGCTGTTTGCTGGGTATCTCCAGCCATTTCGCCGCACATACTGACCGGAATTTCATTATTACGTCCGGCCTGACACACCATAGCAATAGCGTTAATCACCGCGTCATTACGATAATCGACCAGTTCCGCGACGGTACTATTTCCTCTGTCTGCCGCCATAATATATTGCGTCAGATCGTTGGTGCCGATGGAAAAGAAATCGACTTCACTGGCTAATTTGTCTGCAATCATGACTGCGGCAGGAACCTCAATCATAATTCCCAGCGCCGGAAGATTTTCTGCAGTAAGTCCCAGCAGTTTTGCCTGAGTTTGTATCAGCGTTTTGACGGCGTTGACCTCCTCGAGCGTTGAAACCATCGGCAGCATAATTTGCAGCGTTGGGTATTCTTTCCCGGCCCTGAGAAGTGCGCGCAATTGAGGAATAAATATTTGCGGATGCGCCAGACACAACCGGATACCACGAAGTCCCAGGAAGGGGTTGTCCTCTGCGGGTAAAGGGTACGAAGGTAACGGTTTATCACCACCAATATCCAGAGTCCGGATCGTTACTGGTTTGTCGCCAAAAGCTCGGGCGACAGAACAATACACACGGAACTGCTCTTCCTCATCAGGTAATGTCGCAGAATCGTGGAATAAAAACTCGGTACGCAGCAAGCCAACGCCCTCAGCTCCGTGAGACAGTGCGGCGTCAATGTCTTGCAGATCACCAATATTCGCCAGCACGCTGATTTTTCGCCCACCTTGTGTGACAGCGGGCAGCATGGCATCAGCTAACTGACGATCTCTTTGTTGTCGCCATGCTTCGGCGCGTTGCAGTAAATCCAGGCGGGTGACCTCATCCGGCTGTAGCCACAAACGGCCTGTTTCACCATCAAGAATGACCGTGTCGTTATCGCGGACGTTTTGCGGGGTAATAGCTGCCTTCACAATAGCAGGAATGCCCATTGCTCTGGCAAGGATCGCTGTATGTGAAGTCGTTCCTCCGTTATGAAGGCAAATGCCAAGAATGTGTGCTTTATTCAGGCTGGTTATCTGTGATGGCAACAGATCGTTGGCTAACAAAATGCAGGGCGCGGTAGTCATAAAGTATTGCTCACTTACCCCGCAAAGCTGGTTCAGTACCTGACGTGTAAGGTCACGGATATCTGCCTCGCGTTCACGTAAATACAGTGTTTCCGCCTGACAATATTGCTCTGCCAATGCCTGCATGACTTCTAACCATGCGAATTCCGCCTGTTTGCCCTTTGCCAGACGATGCTGTAATTGCCGGTTAATTTCTGGATCTTCAAGCATCATCTTATGGGCGGCAAAGATATCGCCTTCAGGCCCTGCCGCTTTATCGGCAAGTTCGCGAACCACAATGTCGATAGCAGACTCGATTCGCGACAGCTCTTCTTGCGGAGAATCGACGGTACGCTGCGTAATTTCTGGTAGTTCGCAGGTAAACCATTTAACCGGACCAATAGCGATACCATTTTGTACTGACAGGCCTGCGATTGCGCCATCGACAGGAGCGCTGACTACGGGCATTGCGGTTAGCGGAATCTCTGAAGAGGCCAGCAGGTGAGCTTCGCCAAAATGATCTCTCGCCAACGTTTCAATTGCTTTTATAGCGTCACTGGCATCGACGCCTTCGGCCTGAAAGGTGATTTCATCGCCACAGCGAGCTCCCAGCATAGCCAGTTCATTGAGGCTGCGGGTACTGGCGCGTTTATTCCCTTTGGTGACGATAATATTTGCTGAATATTGCGCTGAAACTTTTAGAATGCTGGCTGCCGGACGGGCATGAATGCCGTTAGGATTACGTATCGTCCAGCAAAAAGTTTGCCATTCGCCGGAATGATTGACCGGTGATATCGCTGGCACAACTTCGCCTGCAGTCGAGGATGGCGTGAGTTGCTGCTGTTTGGCACACAGCGCAAGGTCCACTTCGGCAATAATCTCCTTAACCGAAAGCCCCGCCGCGGCAGACGTTACCGCAGACACAGCACCTTCCACTACAGGAGCTGCGAGCAGATAAATCGCGCTTCTCTGTTCTTCAGAAAGCAATTCCAGCGCCATCTCTGTACTAAGTAGCGCACTGCCCATATCCATGAGAACCAGAACGCCTTCCGGTGACCAGACTGATTCAATCGCAGACATAATCGCAATGGCATCGGTGCCAATCGGATTTTGTGGATCATCAATACCCGCAGCAATGGCCAGAGGAACGGTACCACCAGACATCTGCAGTGCTAACTCCTCAATCCCCTGGGCGAGGCGTAGACTATGAGAAACAATAACAATGGCGACCATAATTTATTCCGCGAATCCTTCCTGCATAGCCTTAATCATCAGCCAGGAGGAGGTAGCGCCTGGATCCTGATGGCCCACACTGCGAGCGCCGAGATAACTGGCTCGTCCTTTTTTCGCCTGCATATTGATGGTGTTATCCACTGCTGTTGCCGCATCTTGCACCATCGTATTCAGCAGAAGGGAAGGCGATATTCCGGCTTGCAGATTTTTTTTGGCTTCGTTGAGGACCGGAACCCAGACATCACACAGTGTTTTGTCTCCTTGTTCTGCTTTTCCTCGCGCGATGACTCCTGCAATCCCTTCTTCCAGGCACGCCAGCCACTCTTCCAGAGTTAATTCCGTTCTGGCTCCCACTGCCGCAGAGGCGCGAATAAATAATGTGCCGTAAAGAGGACCACTGGCACCACCGACACTGGAAAGCAGTTTCATACCGGTATTCTTAAGGATGTTGCCAATTTGCTGACGTTCAATGTCGGGTAAGGTCGCTTTTACTGCACTGAAACCACGATTCATATTGAGCCCGTGGTCAGCATCACCAATATCTCTGTCGAGTGCGGTTAAAAAGTCTTGCTGTTCAGCGAGATGCGCCGCACAACTCTCCAGCCAGGCGATAATATGTTTGTTTTGAATTTTCATATAATGTCCTTATTAACATCCCCAACGAAGAGCTGGCGTATTGACCGGGGCATCCCAAAGTTGCAAAAACTCCGGGGTACATTTCAACAGGCTGATGGAAAATCCTGCCATGTCTAATGATGTGCAATAATTACCAACCAGCTGGCGGCTAATTTTGATTCCCTGACGCTGTGCTGCGCGCATAAATACCCTGGTGACACCATATAACTCTGATTCAGGTGTGCTGCCAAGTCCGTTAATTAATACAATATATTCAGCATTTTTATCGAATGATTCGTTCATTGATGACGTATCTATCCATCCCCCGGCATGGCGATCCCAATGGCGTAATGTGCGTCGCCAGGGGGTATTATCCAGTAACTGTGCTATCACATTGTCGATTAACGCGTTCAGATCTTGCAGAGTACGTCGTTCAATGCCTGGTTCGCCGTGGATCCCAACACCAAATTCAATTTCATTATCTGCCAGTTCAAATGAGGGTTTTCCCGCTGCGGGAACAGTGCAGGCTGATAGTGCGACGCCAAAAGAGCGGGTAGCGTTGTTCACATCTTTGCCAAGTTGTTCACATTGCCCGAGGTCATAACCCTGAAGCGCAGCTGCACCGACAATTTTCTCTACAAAAACCGTACCAGCAACGCCACGACGTCCGGCTGTATACAGGCTGTCTTTCACTGCTACGTCATCGTCAATAATAACCGTGCCAACGGCGATACCTTCTTCGTGTAGCATCTCGACAGCTGTTTCGAAGTTCAGAATATCGCCTGTGTAATTTTTGATGAAAAACAGAACGCCAGAACCATTATCAACGACTTTGGCACATTCGATCATTTGGTCTGGTGTGGGCGAAGTGAAAATTTCACCAGGGCATGCACCGGTTAACATTCCCATGCCGACAAAACCTGCGTGCAGCGGTTCGTGGCCCGAGCCGCCGCCTGAAACCAGCGCCACCGTATTATCGTTTTGTTTGCACCACACATATCGGGGCGCGTAATTTGCCTGCAGGTGTGGCCAGGTGGCGATGAGTCCTTCCATTTGTTCTGTGACAACAGAATCAACCTGGTTAATTAATTTCTTCATAGTCATTCCTGTTCTGATAAATTACGTAAACCACGCTAAAGATGCTTTCGAGATTAATTCTCAAGCCATAACAAAACAAACTACAGGATAATAAGATTCATAATGAAACGGTTAATTCATGGTGTTGTTTCAAAATGAAAAGGGACCAGAGTGGATATTGATGTATTGTGATTAAGGCATAAAAAGTATTTTTTATTATCATCTGCGGATGATGTTTTTTACAGCGCGATCATAAAACATAATTTTTCGCGAATGAAATGTTTGCCGCCACTGGATGCAACGAGTAGGTTAACAGTGAAGCAAAACAAGTTACGCGAGGAATGACATGGATAAGATTATTATAAGTCCGGCTAAATATATCCAGGGAAATGGTTCTCTGGATAATATTGCTACATATGCGGCAAGTTTGGGAACAGAACCATTAATTATTGCAGATAACTTTGTTACCGGTCTGGTTGGTGACAGAGTTAGCCAGAGCTTTGCAAGAGAAAACATTATTGCGGATTTTGATGTTTTTTGCGGTGAATGCTCGCAAAATGAAATTTCTCGAATTCGTGAGAAATTTAATCAGCGTAAATATAATGTCGTTATTGGTATTGGCGGCGGTAAAACGTTGGATACGGCAAAAGCCGTAGCATATTACCAAAAAGTTCCAGTGGTGGTTGTACCGACAATTGCTTCCACAGATGCGCCAACCAGTTCTCTGGCAGTAATTTACACCCCGGAAGGTCAGTTTAGCGAATATCTGTTTTTCCCGAAAAACCCGGATATGGTGATTATGGATACAGGTATTATTTCAGCCGCGCCAGTGCGTCTGCTGGTGGCCGGTATGGGAGATGCTTTGTCAACCTGGTTTGAAGCGAGAGCTAATCAGGCGTCAGGAAAAGCCACAATGGCAGGCGGGGCGTCGACACTGGCGGCACTGGCCATTGCCCGACTCTGTTATACCACGCTGTTGGAAGATGGCTATAAGGCAAAAACCGCGGTTGAACAAGGCGTTAGCACCAAAGCGGTAGAGAATATTATCGAAGCTAATACCTATCTCAGCGGGATTGGATTTGAAAGTAGCGGTCTGGCGGCAGCTCATGCCATCCATAATGGCATGACGCAACTGGAGGAATGCCATCATTGCTACCACGGCGAAAAAGTGGCATTTGGCGTGCTGGTACAGCTCGTACTGGAAAACGCTCCACAGGAGGAAATTGAAACCGTACTCAATTTCTGCCATAGCGTTGGTCTGCCGACAAATCTCCATATGTTAGGCGTGAAGGAAATTAATAAAGATAAATTACTGGCAGTGGCTGAAGCCGCTACTGCTGAAGGGGAAACTATCCATAATATGCCATTCGTGGTAACTGCGCAGGACGTTCTTTCTGCAATTTTGACTGCACATCATTTAGGACTTTAAAAAATAATACGGCCTGTGCAAAGCAGGCCGCTGGTGTCATTTTAAATACTTCATTCGGGAATAAATATGACCAGTAACTGGAAACGTTGGATCACGCTGGCGTTATGCGGTATTGCCGGAAGTGCAATATATAAATTACCTTATTTACGGGAAACCTATTACGATGCAATGCAGCAGGCTACAGGAGCGACTAATGCTGAACTTGGTTTTTTAATGACAGCTTATGGTCTGGTTAACTTTTTATTATATCTACCTGGTGGCTGGGCTGCCGATAGATTTTCTGCACGTAAATTAATGACCTTTTCATTAATTTCCACCGGGATAAGCGGTTTTTATTATGCGACCTTCCCCTCGTATACCATGATCTGTCTGTTACATGCGCTTTGGGCTGTTACAACCGTATTTACGTTTTGGGCCGTGTGTGTGCGAATTATTCGTACCCTGGGAACCAGTGAAGAACAAGGCCGCTTATATGGTTACTGGTTTCTTGGTAAGGGATTAACTTCTATTGTTCTGGGATTTCTTTCCGTGCCGGTATTTGCCAAATTTGGCGAAGGTGTTGATGGCTTGCGGGCAACCATTATCTTCTATTCTGTAGTGACTATTCTGACCGGTGTTTTAGCCTGGTTTGTTTGTCAGGATGAAACGCACAGCGAAGATAAAGCCAACTTCCGTCTGGCGGATATGGCATTCGTGCTGAAAATGCCGACGGTTTGGCTGGCAGGCGTTGTGACCTTCTGTATGTGGTCAATTTATATCGGCTTTGGCATGGTCACGCCGTATCTCACGCAGATCCTGCATATGGGCGAATCGGAAGTGGCAGTTGCCAGTATTCTTCGCGCCTATGTGTTATTTGCGATGGGGGGATTAATTGGCGGACAACTGGCCGACCGCTGTGCGTCACGCACGCGTTTTATGATTTACGCCTTTATTGGCATGATTGTCTTTACTACCGTTTATTTCTTCCTGCCCGGTGAGTCGCGCTACGTCACGATTGCGCTGGCGAATATGGTTGCGTTGGGCGTGTTTATTTACTCCGCGAATGCCGTGTTCTTCTCAATTATTGATGAGGTTCGGATCCCGGCAAAAGTCACTGGGACTGCTGCGGGCTTGATCTCTTTACTGACCTATTTCCCGGAAATCTACTGCTACACGATGGTGGGCAATATGGTTGACCGTAAACCGGGGATTGCCGGTTTTCAGGATGTCTTCCTGTTCATGTTGGTTTGCGCATTCATCGGCCTCATTGCCGCACTGGTCCTCCAGCGTGTGAATCGTAAAAGTAAAAATCAAGTCAATGAAATCACTGAAAACAATGCGGATTGCGCATCCTGAATCTGACGGGGGAACAAATGGTGGACATGATTAATGAAAGTGCGCGGCAAACGCCAGTCATTGCACAAACGGACGTACTGGTTATCGGTGGCGGCCCGGCAGGGTTAACGGCGGCGATAGCGGCGGGGCGGTTAGGTGCCAGAACCATGATCGTTGAGCGTTACGGATCGCTTGGCGGGGTACTGACGCAGGTCGGTGTGGAAAGTTTTGCCTGGTATCGTCATCCAGGGACGGTAGATTGTGAAGGGATTTGTCGTGAATATGAAGGCCGCGCGCGAGTATTGGGCTTCACGCGACCAGAACCTCAGTCAATTAGCGAAGTTATAGATACTGAGGGATTTAAAGTTGCTGCCGATCAGATGATAACGGAAGCTGGCGTTGAGCCGTTATATCACTCCTGGGTTGTGGATGTAATCAAGGACGGGGATACGTTATGTGGTGTTATCGTCGAGAATAAATCAGGACGAGGGGCAATTCTGGCGAAAAGAATCGTCGATTGCACGGGGGATGCTGATATTGCCGCTCGTGCAGGCGCGCCCTGGACGAAACGGGGCAAGGACCAACTGATGGGCGTCACCGTGATGTTCAGTTGCGCAGGTGTCGATGTGGCGCGCTTTAACCATTTTGTTGCGGAAGAACTTAAGCCGACCTACGCGGATTGGGGAAAAAACTGGACGATTCAAACCACGGGCAAAGAAGACCAGATGTTTAGCCCTTATATGGAGGATATTTTTACCCGGGCGCAACAGGATGGTGTGATTCCAGGCGACGCCCAGGCGATTGCCGGAACCTGGTCAACCTTTTCTGAAAGTGGTGAAGCTTTTCAGATGAATATGGTGTACGCCTTTGGTTTTGACTGTACCGATGTCTTCGATTTAACCAAAGCAGAAATCGCCGGAAGGCAGCAAGCATTATGGGCAATTGACGCACTACGCCATTATGTTCCGGGCTTTGAAAATGTACGGTTACGCAATTTTGGCGCCACGCTGGGTACACGCGAATCACGGCTTATTGAGGGGGAAATACGTATTGCTGATGATTACGTCCTTAATCAGGGGCGTTGTTCGGACAGTGTAGGGATTTTCCCGGAATTTATTGATGGTTCCGGTTATCTCATTTTGCCAACGACCGGGCGTTTCTTTCAGATCCCCTATGGCTGTCTGGTGCCACAAAAAGTGGAGAACCTTTTGGTCGCCGGGCGCTGTATTTCCGCAGGCGTAGTTGCACATACTTCTATGCGCAACATGATGTGTTGTGCCGTTACCGGTGAGGCCGCAGGCACTGCCGCCGTGGTTTCGCTACAGCAACATTGCACTGTGCGTCAGGTTGCTATTCCTGATTTGCAAAACACGCTGCAACTGCAGGGCGTGCGTTTGGCATAACACCAGGGCGCAGAGAGTCGAAAGCCTCTCTGCGCCTTGCAGGAGAAATACCATGAGGGATGATGACCTGGAGCACTTAAGTGCCAATTACTGGATAACCACAATCCTCTGCGGGCTCTTTTTGGGGATATTCCTGTTCATGCTGCAACAGCATCAGCATGGTTTTTCTCTGTATTGTATTGCTGCGCTCTCACTTATTTGCGCCTTTTTTTCTTTACGCCTTTCCCGACAATTGCAACAAATGAAAAAAGAACGGCGCAATATTCGTCCTCATTGAATGAAAACATTCAGGAGACTGATATGCAATATTTCAAAAAACGATTTTCTTTGATTGAACTGAATGTTTTTATTCCGGCGATACTGTTTATTGCGGTGATCATTCTGTGCCTGACGATGTATCCACAAAATACCAGTCAGTATATTAATAAAATGCATCACTATTTAACTTGGGAAATGGGCGGGATTTTTCTGGTTATGACTTTTCTGGTCGTACTTTGTTGCCTGTGGCTGGCCTTTTCACGTTATGGCGATATCTTGTTAGGTCAGCCGGGAGAAAAACCTGACTTCAGCTTGTTAACCTGGCTTGGACTTATTTTTACTTCTGGAACGGGGGGCAGCTTGTTATATCTGGCCTCTGTAGAGTGGATTTGGATCATTCAGCAACCGCCTTTTGGCGCGGCGGCAGGAAGCGCTCAGGCTGCTCGTTGGGCCTCTGCTTATGGCATGTTCCATTGGGGGCCGTCCGCATGGGCATGGTATCTGATTTGTGCCGTTCCCATTGGTTGGTTTATGCATGTTAAGAAAACCAACTCATTAAAGGTCAGTGATTTATGTCGTGGATGCCTGGGCGCACGTGCTGATGGTTTTTGCGGGCATTGTGTAAACTTTTTCTATATGTTTGGTTTGCTTGGTGGTGCGGTAACATCTCTGGCGCTGGGAACGCCGATGATTTCTGCCGTATTTTGCCATGTGTTCAATCTGGAACCCGCAGGGCGGTTTATCAATGTCATAGTTATTTTTATCTGGACGCTGGTGCCATTATTAATTCTCTTTTTTGGACTAAAGAAAGGTGTGGCATGGGCCAGTAACTGGAATATACGCGCCGATATTTTGATGCTACTGGCAATACTGATTTGTGGGCCGACGGCATTTATACTTAACCAGTCAATTGATGGTCTCGGCCTGATGCTACAAAATTTTGTGGCAATGAGTCTAAGTACCGATGCTATTGGTCGTAGCGGATTTCCACAGATGTGGACCGTATTTTATTTTTCATGGTGGGTCGTGTATGCCATCCCATTTGGTTTATTTATCGCCCGTATTTCAAAAGGAAGGACGATCCGGCAATTGATTGTATGTGGAACTCTGGCAGGTTCATTGGGATGCATGGTTTTTTACATGGTACTGGCTAATTTCGGTTTATCGTTGCAGACAACGCATCTTATCGATTTTGTTCCTATTCTGAATGAACAAGGGCGAGGCGTTGTCGTCTCTCGCTTACTGGAACAGCTACCCGCAAGTCAGATATTTTTAGTTGCCTTTGGGGCTATAGCATTAATTTCATATATAACCGGACACTGTACTGTCGGTTATGCCCTTGGCTTTGCGACGCAAAAACAGGCAGATTGTGAGAGTGAACCTGCATTCTGGAACGTGGCATTTTGGTTGATTATGACTGGAGTCGTCGCCATCACACTCTATCTTCTTGATGCGCAAAGTCTGCAACCGCTACAAACGGTCTCTATTCTGGCTGGGCTACCGCTTTGTGGAGTTGTGTTTATTCTATTGAAGAGTTTTTTGACACAACTGGCGGTTGATGAGAAAAGCAATGTAGGTATTGCTGAAAAATGATGTTCAGGTATGCCCGGTAATTTGCATTATCGGGCATTTTACCGAATGAGAATTAACTCAGGACTGCATGAAAATATCCTGCCAAATTTTCTCCGAGACGGATTAAATTATTTTCCCCCTGACTCAGCGCGGTGGGTAAATCACAAGGACCATTGACGACGGAAAAACAGGCTTCTATTCCACACTGGCGTAACTCATTCAGATCAAGTTGATCATCGATATACCCGGCAATTGCGATAACCGGAACGCCCATCATCTGGGCGATTTTGGCCGCCCCCACAGGCGCTTTGCCATTCAAGCTTTGACGGTCTAATTTACCTTCACCGACAATCGCCAATGCCGCATATTTTAAATGCTGGGCAAATTGAATAGCGTCCAGCACGAGCGAAATACCGGGCTGTAGGCGAGCATCAAGAAAAGCCACCAATGCTGCGCCAACGCCGCCAGCTGCCCCAGAACCGGGTATCGTATCGACTTCTTTACCACAGCATCGATGGATGCAATGGGCATAGTTTTTCATTCCCTGTTCCAGTTGCTCAAGGTCATCAGCACTGGCCCCTTTTTGCTGACCGAAAACCTGAGTGGCGCCGTTATCACCGGTTAGTGGGTTAGTGACATCACAGGCTGCGATAAATTTCACATTTTTCAATCGCGGATCGAGTTGCTGTAAGTCAATGTGGTGAATTGCCGCCAGCCCCATCCCATTTACGGAGACAGTTTGCCCTTCAGCGTCTGTAAACGATGCGCCAAGTGCCGACATCAATCCAATACCGCCATCATTAGTAGCACTGCCACCCAGGCATAGAATAACGGTATCAATATTGTGTTCCAGGGCGGCGAGAATAAGTTCGCCAGTGCCAAACGACGTCGTATAGAGGGGCGAACGGCGGACCGGAGAAACCAGTTCCAGCCCTGAAGCCTGTGCCAGTTCTATCACTGCGGTAGTTTGGTTGCCTAAAATACCGTATTGCGCATGTATTGACTCGCCAAGCGGTCCGGTGACGGTTTTAGTGTAAAACGTACCGTCAGTCGCATGAATGAGTGTTTCGAGCGTGCCTTCGCCGCCGTCAGCCACGGGCAAACACACCAGTTGGCTGCCAGGCAGGACCTTGCGCCAGCCGGTTGCCAGCGCTTCGGCGACTTTCCATGCGGGAAGGCATTCTTTAAAGGAGTCGGGGGAGATAACTATCTTCATAGCTGGTCCTTCAAAATAGGGGGATAGGGCCGTGCAACGAATAAACAAAGGGAACCGGTGGTTCCCTTAATTCATTATTTACGGATGGTGTAATTGGCGTGAGCTTCAAGCGCCCGAATTAAAGCGGAATGATCCCAGTCTTTGCCGCCGAGTGCGGCGCAGGTGCTAAATAATTGTTGTGTCATCGCCGTGTTAGGAAGCGGGGTATTCAACAGGCGAGCATTCTCCAGCGCCAGATTCAGATCTTTTTGATGCAGGCTAATTCGAAAACCAGGGGCGAATGTTCCTTTGATCATTCGTTCGCCATGAACTTCCAACACACGAGAGGAAGCAAAACCTCCCATCAGAGCTTCACGTACGCGGGCGGGATCGGCACCTGATTTACTGGCAAAAAGCAGGGCTTCAGCCACCGCTTCAATATTCAGTGCAACAATAATTTGGTTAGCGACTTTGCACGTTTGACCATCACCGACGTTACCGACCAGAGTGATATTTTTACCCATCAATTCCAGAATCGGTTTGATCTGTAAATAAACCTCTTCATATCCGCCAACCATAATGGAAAGCGTCCCGGCTTTCGCGCCAACTTCACCACCAGAGACGGGCGCATCGATATATTCCGCGCCTGCCGCGATAATACGCTGTGCAAATGCTTTGGTGGCAACCGGGGAAATTGAACTCATATCAATCACAATTTTCCCGTGGCTTAAACCGTGTATTACGCCATAGTTGGGATGAAAAAGAACATCCTCAACATGTGGGGTATCAGGGAGCATGGTGATGATGACTTCACACTCCTGCGCGACTTCACTCGGTGTAGAGCAAACAATGCCACGTTCACCAATAAGCTCTTGCGGTGCAGGTTCAAAATGCGCTGAAAAATAAAGGGTATGTCCGGCTTGTTGTAAATTATAAGCCATCGGCTTGCCCATTATACCGGTGCCGATAAATCCAATATTCATGATAAATATCCTCAGGGATTAAATTTGACTCTCGTTTTTTAGCCAGTGTAGACTTTCAGTCGTTGTCGTAGATGGAATATATTCACAACCAATCCATCCCTGATAACCAATCTGGTCTATATAATTTAACAACCACGGGTAATTAATTTCTCCCGTCCCAGGTTCATGACGCCCTGGATTATCGGCTAATTGAATATGCCCAATGTTATTCAGGTTGTTTTTGATTGTTGTAGCAATATTTCCTTCCATGATTTGCATATGATAAATATCATATTGGTAGCGAAAATCAGGATGGTTTACGTCATGAATAATATTGAGGGCTTGTCTGGTGTTGTTAACAAAAAAACCGGGAATATCTTTTGTATTAATGGCTTCCAGAACCAGCTTTATCCCATGAGAAGCCAGTTTATCTACCGCATAGCGCAAATTTTCGACCAGTGTTTCATGACATTGTTCATGCGAATAACCACCTGGATGTTTCCCTGCAAGGCAATTCACTTGTGAACAATTAAGGGCCAGTGCATACTCTATCGCTCTGCAAACACCCTCCTGAAATTCTTTTGACCGACCAGGATGACATGCGATACCCCGCTCGCCATCTTGCCAGTTACCCGCTGGAAGATTAAACAAAACCTGAGTCAGATTATGTTGATGCAGTTGCGAAGCCAGCTCGTCAGTGGAAAAGTCATAGGGGAAAAGATATTCAACGCCGTGGAATCCTGCGTGACTTGCCTGCGCAAAACGTTCAATAAATGGATGCTCGGTAAAAAGCATTGATAAATTCGCTGCAAACTTTGCCATAATCCTGTTTCCTTATAAGTCGAGAGTTTCTTCAAATTCTGTGACTTTATTAATGTCAGGTCCCATAGCGATATTAGTCACGCGCTCGGTAATAATCTCTACGACAACAGGTACGTGAAATTCGTCACGCAAACGCTGGGCTTCTTGTAGTGCAGGTCCAATATCTTGTGGGGTGAATACGCGAATAGCTTTGCACCCTAATCCCTCAACCACAGATTTATGATCAACACCATAACCATTAACTTCTGGGGCATTTATATTTTCGAATGACAACTGGACGCAGTAATCAATATCAAATGCGCGTTGTGATTGACGAATCAAACCAAGGTAAGCGTTATTAAGTAAAATATGGATATATGGAAGATTAAATTGTGCGCCGACGGCTAACTCTTCGATCAAGAATTGAAAATCGTAATCACCGGATATTGCCACAACGGGAACAGTCGGATCTGCTTTCACTGCGCCCAATGCTGCGGGCATTGTCCAGCCTAGTGGTCCTGCCTGGCAAGCATTAATCCAGTGGCGTGGGCGGTAAACATGCAAAAATTGGTTCGCAGCAATTTGCGCCAGACCAATTGTCGAAATATAGCGCGTCTCTGGCCCAAAAACCTTATTCATTTCATGGTACACGCGCTGCGGTTTAATCGGATTGCAGTCAAAGTCTGAGCGGCGGAGCATTGTACGTTTACGCTCGGCACATTCGTCAGCCCAGATACTACGGTCTTTCAGTTCTCCGCGCGACTTCATATCACGGGCAACCTGAATAAATAACGTTAAGGCGCTTTCAGCATCTGAAACAATACCCAGATCCGGCGCAAATATCCGGCCAATTTGCGCTGGCTCGATATCAACATGAATAAATTTGCGGCCTTCTGTATAGGTTTCAATAGCTCCAGTATGACGGTTTGCCCAACGGTTACCGATACCAAAAACAAAATCAGAGGCAAGATAGCTGGCGTTACCATAGCGGTGACCCGCCTGACATCCCATGCGACCAATCATTAAAGGGTGATCGTCCGATAATGCGCCCCAACCGCGTAAGGTTTGAATGACGGGAACGCCGGTTAACTCAACAAACTCGCGCAACAGTTCGCTCGCTTCGGCATTAATAATGCCGCCGCCAGCAATGATGACGGGTTTTTCTGCACTGTTAAGCATTTTCAATGCACGTTCTGCCTGGGCCAGCGTCGCCTGGGGTTTCCAGGGAGTGAGTGGCTGATAGAGATCGATATCAAACTCAATTTCGGTCATCTGAACATCAAAAGGCAGATCTAAAAGAACAGGGCCGGGACGGCCAGAACGCATTTCCCAAAAGGCTTTCTGAAAAATTCCCGGTAACTGACCCGCTTCGAGAATTGTGCGGGCCATTTTGGTCACTGGCGTGGCGATAGCCTCAATATCGACGGCCTGGAAATCTTCTTTATGAAGTTTTCCTACGGGAGCTTGACCAGTAATGCAGAGAATAGGAATGGAATCCGCAGAGGCAGAATAAAGCCCGGTAATCATATCAGTGCCCGCAGGGCCTGATGTGCCAATGCACACGCCAATATTGCCATCATGGCTGCGGGTGTAACCTTCAGCCATATGCGAGGCGCCCTCAACATGACGGGCCAGAATATGATCAATACCGCCTGATTTTTTCATCGCGGCATAGAGTGGGTTTATAGCTGCGCCGGGTACTCCAAAAGCAACGCTAATGCCTTCTTTTTTCAGTATTTCTACTGCTGCTTCGATTGCACGCATCCTCGCCATACATTATTTCTCCTGATATTTATGCTGATTAGAATAGTCAGTCAATTTTGGAATTTAACGATGAAATATCTTTGAGGAAATAAAATGGCAGAACAAACTTCGCTGCATTGTTTCACAGTGAAACAACTCCTATGCCGGTGTTGTTTCAGTTTGAATAATTATAAATATCAAACGCAAAGATTTCAGATGTTGTTGGCAGTTTTAAAATTTATCTAATGTATTATTCGTCTTTTATTGCTTTAACGGTTATTCTTTCTAATGTATGTGTGATTACATTGTTGATAAGGTCTGTTTTTGTAAGGATGTAGACCAGATATTATTGCGTTTGATCAAACTTACTGGCATAGCATTCTGATACAAGTTCTGGAAGTGACTTGAATGGATATTATTATAATGAATAAAGAGTCGTATCATAATGATCTAAAAAATAAATGGAAAATGTTTGTTAAACATGGTTGGGTCGCGACAAATTCGACTAATCATGTGATGCTGAGGTCATGGCAAAAATGTCTCAAGCATTGCGATCCTCGCCACTGGAACACGCCTGTCAAAGCTTCCGGGCAAACATTACAGACGATTTTTTCTCGTAACGAAGAGTTTATTAGAATTTCGCAAAGAGTTGTTGAAGACTATTTCACCCTGGCTGGTGACGACCGGCTGGCATTTTTGATCCTTGACCCACACGGCTGGGTTTTATCGTTGAATGCAGCAGACGATTATTCCAGTCAATTGCGAGAGTTAGGAATTGAATCTGGTATGTCATGGGCTGAAGATGGTATTGGCACCAATGTATATAGTCTTTGTCGGGAAACAAATTTATATACGCAATTGGAAGGAGCAGAACATTTTAGTGAGCAGTTGCATTGTTATGCAATGAGTGCAGCTCCGGTTATTGATTATTATGGTAATATCCACGGATATATTGTATGTATAATTGAAACTACAGCCGAGCTTATTAAATTAAAAACATCATATTCATGTGCAACAGAAATTGCTAATTATATCTATATTGAAAATGAACAAAAGTTAATAAACAAAGTACTCTGTCAGCATAACGCTGTGATTGAATGCATGGATGATGGTTTTATTTGTTGGAATAGCCATTCTTTGATTACGATGGTTAATCCTCAGGCGCAAACACTACTGAATATTGATAAAGAAAGTTTAATTGGTCAGAACATCCGAAAAGGTTTCGTATTTCCGCCGATTTTGAATGAGGCGATTACACAACGAAACAAACTATCGCAAAAGCAAATTGTCCTCGAATGCCGTGGTGAATTTATTGAACTGATGGTTACCCTTCGCCCGTTAAGTGATGGCTCGTTTTTGCTTTTTCTTCATCCATTGGACAAAATTAGGAAAATAGCCCAACAGCAAATAAGCACTAACGCAAATTTTACCTTTGACAGTTTACATGCGGTTTCAAGTGGCATGAAACAGGTACTGCTTATCGCTCGTAGGTCAATTAAATCCATCTCTCCGATTTTAATCAATGGCGAAGAAGGTGTGGGAAAATTGAGTCTGGCGATGGCAATACATAATGAGAGTGAGCAAAGTGATGGGCCATTTATTTCTGTAGATTGTCAGATGCTATCACCAGAAAATATCTTACACGAACTTCTTGGTTCTGATGTTGGCCCTTCGCCATCGAAATTTGAACTAGCGCATAATGGCACCTTATATCTGGATAAAGTCGAATATCTATCAGGGGAAGTTCAGAGTGTTTTATTGAAAGTATTGAAAACGGGGCTTGTTACTCGCTCAGATAGTCATCGTTTGATTCCTGTACGCTTCCGCCTGATTACATGTACCAGTAGTTCTTTACGTGAGTACGTGCAGCAGGGGGCTTTTAGCCGACAACTATATTATGAGATCTCCATGAATGAAATTGAAATCCCACCATTGCGTAAACGTCGTGAAGATCTCAAGCAAATGATTGACGATATTATTGATAAGTATCAGGAGCGTACCCGAAAGAAAATGACAATCACGCCTGACGCAAATTCAGTTCTGCTTGAGTATCGTTGGCCTGGGAATATTTCTGAGTTCAAAAACCGAATGGAGAAGGTGTTTATTAACTGCAATCGGCTTGTCCTCGGATTAGAGAATATTCCATTAGATATCCGACAAAATAATAGTAGTGGCGACGATGATATTCCTCATCTTACTTCACTGGCAGAACTGGAGATGCAAGCTATTGAACATACATGTCGGGTCTGCGAATGGAATCTGACTAAAGCTGCTGAAGTATTAAAAATTGGTCGTACAACATTATGGCGTAAGCTTAAAAGCTATAATCTCTATCCAAATGTTGAACATGCAGATTGATGCTTTTCAAATTGAAAAAGCTTTAATATTGCAGTGTTTCATTTTGGTGCGATGGTTGAATTGCATTGAAGTATTGTGATGTGCTCCATAAATACCAATGTGGTGATAAGTCAGGGAGACGGAAAATGTGTGTGCACTCCTGAAATAATAAAAAACAGGCAAAGAGAGATGATCTCCTTGTATGTCTGTATTAGCATGATGTTGCTTGTTAATAATTAAAAATATCAACGCGTTTATATAAGCGCGGGGGATTATTTTACTCAATTATTGAATACGGAGATAAAGTATGGAATTTTATCTGGAACCCGCTCGTAATATACCTGTACTGGCAACCACGGAAGTATTAGTTGTTGGTGGTGGTCCATCGGGTATTGCAGCAGCAATGAGTGCCGCTCGTGAGGGCGCAGTAACTATGCTGATTGAGCGTTTCGGCTGTTTCGGCGGTATGATGACGACGGCTGGTGTCGAGTCAATTGCATGGTGGCGTCATGAAAATACAGTGGAGTCAGGTGGACTGGCACGCGAAATAGAAGAAACGGCAAAATCAATGGGGGCGTCCAGCCCTGAGCCGCAATCGAATAGTCAGGCTATTAATGCCGAGCGTTTCAAACTGGTTGCGGATGCAATGCTTGAGCAGGCGGGTGTGCGCCGCGTACTACATATTACCGCCGTTGATGTTATTAAGCAGGGCAATAATTTACTCGGCGTAATAACAGAGAGTAAATCTGGTCGTCAGGCCATTTTGGCGAATGTCATTATTGACTGTACTGGTGATGCCGATATTGCATGGTTTGCCGGAGCGCCATTTATTAAGCGTGAACGTGAAGAGCTGATGTGTATGACAACCGTTTTTAGTTGCGCAAATGTCAATAAAAACGCGTTCATGCAAAATATTAAGAGCACGCAACCTAAATATGGAGACTGGGGGGCGGATGAAGAAAATAAAAACTGGTCTTATGATGTTCATGAATCTTGTCGCGATATGTTTAGCCCTTATCTGGGTAAAGTTTTTGCGAAAGGAAAATCGGCGGGGATTATTCCTGAAGATGTGACGTTAGGCGGTTCCTGGAGCACGGTCACTGAGTATGGTGATGCGAATTACTTGAACGTTGTCAGCATCCCTGCCGTTGATTGTACGGATGTTTTTGACCTGACGCGTGCCGAAATAGAGGGCCGTAAGCAAGCCATGCAGGCGATTGAAGCTTTGCGTCAATTCCAGCCAGGATTTGAACAGGCGCAATTAAAAAATTTCGGTATGACAGTAGGAACAAGAGAATCAAGACATATTCTTGGGCGAACTCAACTGACTGAAAATGATATTTGTAATGAAGGGCGTCATGTTGATTCGATAGGTATATTCCCTGAATTTATAGATGGAAATGGTCATCTTAAATTACCTCTTGAAGCGAACTATTTTCAAATCCCTTATGGCGTAATGATTCCGCAGCAAGTTGAAAACCTGTTGGTTTGCGGACGGGCAATCGATGCAGATAATTTCGCATACGCAACAATCCGTAATATGGGGTGTTGTATTGTCACTGGAGAAGGTGCAGGGACTGCCGCTGCGATTGCCATTAAAAATAACACTACCGTTTCACAGGTAGATATTCAGACGGTACAGGAACGCTTACAGCAAAATGGCGTAAAAGTCTTTTAACAGGGAATAAAGTCATGAGAGAAAAACCCAGTTTTTATGTCGCGCTAACACCGATCATTTTTATGATGATCGTGTTGGTTGTTGGCATCGGTGTTATGGGCTGGCCTGCCAGCGTCTGTTTATTAATTTCAGCGGCGTTTTCCTGCATTATTGCAATGGCTAAGCTGAAATATACCTGGGATGAAATTCAGGGGTTTATTATCGATAAGATTTCGGCGGTGATGGCACCGGTACTTATCGTTATTTTTGTTGGCTTTATGGTCGCGACATGGAGCTATGCAGGTACACTGCCGATGCTGGTTTATTACGGTATGTTACTGGTTGCACCCGCATGGCTTTATGCCATAGCGTTTTTTCTGAACGCAGTATTGTCCTATGTTTCCGGGGCATCATGGGGATCTGTAGCTTCTATTGGTGTTGCATTAATGGGCATCGGTTCCGGCTTACATGCCGATCTTCCAATTCTGGCGGCAGCCATTGTGACTGGGGCTTATTTTGGCGACAAACTCTCACCGTTAAGTGATACCACCAACCTGACTTCTGCAGTAACCAAAACTAAACTTTATGATCTGATTAAATATCTGCTCTGGACGACCATCCCATCAACGATTATTAGTCTGTTGTTTTTCACCTGGCTAGGGATGATTCATACTTCTACGGGGTCTATTTCACCAGAAAGTATGCAGATGCTGGTACAGCTTAAAGAGTTATATAAGTTTGGTCTGTTACCACTGTTGCCTATGCTTATTGTTCTGTGCTTTACCTTTTTGCGTTTGCCTACGGTACCGGCATTATTAAGCAGTGCGTTTGTGGCTGTGCTGGTTGGATGGCTGTATCAAGGTTTCCCGCTGGCAGAAGGTATTAAGGCCACAATGAGTGGTTTCCGTCTGACGATGATCACTGATTCAACGACACTGTTACCTTCTGTGAAAGAACTGCTCGAACAGGGCGGTCTTAATAACCAGGGCGGATTCCTGTCATTTATTATCTGCGCCATGATGTTTGCTGGCATCCTGACGGGAACAGGAATGATGGATGTCACACTACAAAGTGCGGCAAACAAAATAAAAAGTGCCTTTGGCGCTATTCTGGCAAGCGGTGTTTTAGCGATCATCATTAACTTGCTTACCGGTTCTGATGGTTTGAATAAAATTGTTATTTCCGAATTGATGATGAAGAAATTCGAAGATCTTAATTTATCACCGTTAGTCTTAGCCCGAACGCTGGAAGATTTTGGCACCATGAGCGCGCCAATTATTCCGTGGTCAGCTGCCGGATTGTATATGGCGACGACACTAGGTGTTCCGACGTTTAGTTACTTGCCGTACTGTGTATTCTGTTTCTGCTCGATGATATTTGCGTTGATCTATGCTTCTACAGGTTTTCGTTTACTGCGTTTCAACGAAGCAAAAGCCTGAGTTATTCAAGATAATAAATGCGTTTGCCGGATGGATTAATCACCATCCGGCGCTAATGTCAGAATTCCATTTTCTGCAGAAAACTTTCAGCCAGGTTCAATCTTTAGCCCACGCAGTTCACGCCAGAAACGCTCTGCAACGGGATTCATCCGGAATGCGGGATAACTAATTCGTCCCGATTCAGGACAATGAGCTGCCCGCTGCGAATTTCTTGTTGTATGGCGTACTCCGGTAGCCAGATATTCCACAGCTGCCGAAGGCAACTTGCTTGAATAATTGGCCCATGAAGAGCCAAAAAGTGCTGAAACGTAACTCGCAGTGGCATGTCAGGGGGCGGTTAATAAATCGCCCCACACAGAAGTTGTAGCGTTGCCTTTGGCGATTAAACAGCTCAACGCCAGTCGCCTGTTCAAGCGTTCGGAACTGCTTATGCAGTTTCAAACGTTCCTTTCACACACGCTTTGCCGTCTTTGACCATCAGTTTGCCGCGAGCGTATACCTGTTCGATACGCAACTGTGGTGTCATCACTAACAGATCCGCGTCATTGCCCGGCAGAATTTCGCCTTTCCCGTTCAGGTTAAGGAAACCAGCGACGCTACTGGTGAGTGGACGCAGGGCATCGCTGATACTGAAATCATAGCCTTTGACCAGCACCTGCACGGTTTCCAGCAATGTTTCAAAACCTGCAACACCGATATGGGTTAAATTTCCTTCGTCATCGAAGAACGGCTGGCTACCGTTGCCGTCGGAGCTGAGGGTGACGCGTGCCAGCGGAATACCCGCCTGAACGGCGCGGGCAATACCTTCGGCAGGGGTGACCGGTTCGTCAATGCTGCTGGTGATATCGATGGTGCCGCCTTTGCGCGCGAACTCCAGCGCCTGCTCAAACAACGGAACGTTGCGGTTAACGTGGGTCGGCAGCAACTTGCTGATGGGGACGTCGCAGTTCTCAAGAAGGTCATAGATGGGCTGTAACGCCTTTTTGCTGTCGCCCATGTGGAACACGGTGATGCCAGGTTTACCGCCGAGCAAACCTCCAACGCGGGATTCCGCCGCCATATTGGCCAGATGATAAACATCCGGCGCGGCCGAGCGGTGGTCTGAGATGGCACATTTCACGCCAATCACGCGATCGATAATCGCCACATCTTTTTCCACCGAGCCTGTAATGGTACGGGAAGGAACATGATAAGCACCGGTCAGCATCCAGGCGCTAATGCCTTCTTCATTGAGCGCACGAGTCTTGGCGAGTAAGGATTCCGGGTGGCGAGAGATAGAGTCGGTGCCGAGCAGACCAACCACTGACGTGACGCCCGCTTCTGTCAGACGACTAAGCGCGACTTCCGGCGTGCGTGTAGTGGGGCCTGCTTCGCCGCCGCCGCCAATCAAATGGACGTGTTGATCAATAAAACCGGGGCAGAGGATCTGCCCGCTGAGATCGACAACCGTGCAGTCCGGTACGATGTCAGAAGGGATGTTGCTGGCAACGGCGATAATCTTGCCGTTAGCGACGAGGACATCGCAAATTCCTCGATCTTCCGGCGCATATAAATGCGCTCCCTGCAGCAGGGTAAAACCGGCTGCGGAATAATCAATCATGGTAACTCCTTGTTAAATAATAAGCTGCATAACCAGGTTTGACAGCAACGCGTTAATCACGCAGACCGTAATGATATGCGGGTAATATTTGGCATTTACTTCGGCTGTCCCCAGGCAGCGACCGACATTTTGCACCGGGTTGCCCATTAAATACATCGCGGGCAGTAAAACGGTGACATCATGCTCGGTTAACACGCCAGCTACAGCATCCCCTTGTTGTGCCATAACAATCCCCATTATGTATGCTTGTGGCGGCTACGTGGAAAAATTACGCTGCGCGGAGAACCTTCCTGTAAGGATTGAGTTGCAGAAAATTCATAAACACGGTGACAATAACGGCTGGTGAGTAAAGGCGGCGAATACAAGGACGAATGCAAAATGGCAAAATACAACGACAAAGAGCTGGCAGAGACGAGCAAGTTTTTAAGTTTTGTCCTCCGACATAAACCGGAGGCGATTGGCATCGTGCTGGACCGTGAAGGATGGGCGGATATCGATAAGCTCATACTCTGTGCACAAAAAGCGGGCAAGCGGTTAACCCGCGCATTACTGGAGACTGTGGTCGCCACCAGCGATAAGAAGCGCTTTAGTTATTCCAGTGATGGTACGTGTATTCGCGCCGTTCAGGGCCATTCGACTTCGCAGGTCGCCATTGCCTTCATCGAAAAAACACCGCCACAATTTCTCTACCACGGTACGGCAAGCCGTTTTCTTGAGGCGATAAAAAAACAGGGGCTGATTGCAGGGGAGCGTCATCATGTGCATCTCTCTGCTGATGAAGCAACGGCTCGCAAAGTTGGGGCAAGACACGGTTCGCCGGTTATCTTAACCGTCAAAGCACAGGAAATGGCGAAACGAGGGATCCCTTTCTGGCAAGCGGAAAACGGGGTCTGGCTGACATCAATGGTTGAGGTTGAGTTTCTTGAGTGGTAAGGGAAACAGCCCTCATGAAGTGACCACTTGTAGCTTAAATAATTGCACTGTGCTGATAAGCGCAGCAATAAACAACGCCGCCGCGCCGCAGAGAGTGGCGCTGGCAAGCGTCGATGTCCCATTGCCAAGCATACTGGTCAGCGCCGGGCCGAGGATTTGCCCAATGCCGTAAATGAGCGTCACAAAGCCTAAAAGATTGAGATTTCCCGGTACGCTCAGTTGGCGGGCGATAGTCATCACCAGAGATGTCGTGCCCATAAAGGTACCGCCAAAACCGATACTACTGATGATAAGCAAGAGAGGCGAGTCGCTGGCGAGAGTAAGCAGCACACAGATAGCCTGTACCATTAAATTCGCCGTCAGGCAGGGTAATGCTCCCCAACGTTTTGCTGCCCATAGCCAGCCAAAGCAACCAGGCACAATTGATAAGCCGACTAACGTCCAGAGATGGGCGGTTAACAATGGTGAGCCTGCATCTTTCGCCATGAGCGGCAGGTAAGTCGCGACGATGATATAACCAAATCCCGCCAGACCGTACAGAATAGCCAGTAACCACCAGCTCATTATCTGTTGCTCCGTTTTTGCCAATGGCGTTGGCGCGACGGTGTGTTTTTTCGAGGGCATTAAAAGCGTAAGTGCAATCAGCATCATGCCAGAAAGCGCCCCGGCGCCTTGCCATAACGTTTGCGAGGAGAGGGCAAAATGCAGGCCTGCCAGAACATATTCATTGCCCAGCGCGATGCCAATGCCAACGCCAGAAAACAAAGCTGCCAGCACAAAAGGATGGCGCGTGTGCTGCATAATCAGCGTCGAACCAAAAATCAGCATTCCAGCGCTGGCGACACCCGCCAGGAAGCGAATCAATAACACCAGGATAAATGACGGCAACCATGCCATTGCGAGGATCAACAATCCGCTCGCCAGGGCAGAAGCCAACAGAAATGGGCGCAGGCGCGACGGCTGGTGAAATGCGCCAAACGAAAATAGCAGACTGCCAGCCAGATACCCCGCATAGTTGCCGCTGGCAATCCACGAGAGCTGGCTAAATGAAAACGCCCCTTCCGCCATCATGACGGGCAACATAGGTGTATAAAGGAAGCGACCTAATCCCATACCTAAGGTCAGAACCAGCATCCCGAAAAGCGCGGTGCTGAAAGAAAAGCGTTCTACGGGATGCGAGGACGGAGGCATGTTTAACCTTGTTTGTATTTTTTGTAGTTAACAAGTTAATAACAAAAAGGTGAAACATGCCAGCCTGTTAATGCGATGATTTAGGGGTAAAGCGATAAAAATGATTTGGTTCGCTAACGATATAAATATTACCAGAGGCATCCATCGCAACTCCTTCGGCCTGTTTGATGTTATGCGACAAACCTCGACTGCCTTTGGTTAGTGACATTTCACCGATAACCTCGCCAGCCAGCGTTACTTCCTGGAGTGCGCGTGATTCATGAGACAGCACCAGAAGCGTATTTTTTTGTTGGTTAAATTCTGCGCCGGACACATCATCTAAAGTAAATTGCCGTTGTAGTGCCTTGTCTTTGCTGATGTGCAATTCATTGCTACTTAACAGCCCGCTCACTTTGTAGACCTCGATCGGATTTTTCTCTTTAAAAAACCAGAAAGTTTGATCGGCAGGAGAATAGGCCAGCCCTTCAAAACCACAATTGGTCGGGGTTTCCTGCAGCGGGATTTTTATTTTTTTGAGGATTTTTACTTCCGAGTTGGCATCAAGTGAAATCACATAAATGGCATAATCGCGCTCATCGCTAATGACAAACTTATTATCGCCAATGTATTCGATCGTCTCGAGATCCTTAACAAAATCCAGAGGAATAGTGCGGATCAAATCGCCATTGGTGGTCATTTCAACAATGGCGGCAGGTTTGTTGATAGTGCTAAACAGGGTATTGCTCTGTGCCGACCAGGTCAGCGAGGAGATATTATTCGTTACGCCTGCAATTTCTTTGCCGTCAATGGTGGCGTGGTAATTCTGAAATGATGCTGCATGATTGCTTTTACGGGCGCAAGATTGCACGAAGAAAGTACACACTGCCACAATGGCAAAAAGAATCACAATTACGGAGATGCGTTTACTTAATGAAATACTTTTTGTCACGGTAATCCCTTTAAGGCAAATCAATAAGATATCGGGAAGTATACGTAGCGATCTTAATAAATCCTTAACGCCGTTCGGCTGTTGCATTACATGAACAGGTTTAAACGCCGCCATGTATTCGCGCATTTTCTTTTTGCTGTCGCAGATAGCTTCACTGACCACCAGATCAGAAAAATAGAAGTAGGGGCATTATTGGTTTGCTGAAACTGTAGCTGCTTTTCTCAGTTCGCCCCTGGCATAATTTTTATCGCTTCCTAAAAATTGCTGAAGGGTAGCAAGGCCGGGATCTGCGACAACAAATACAATATCAGCCCAATACAACCGCCGACCAGCGTGCCGTTAACGCGGATAAACTGGAGATCTTTGCCGATATTTAACTCGATTTGCCGGGACATATCGCGCGCATCCCAACTTTTTACCGTATCGCTAATGTGGCGAGTCAGGAATGCTGAAAACTCTGGCGCGACGCGGTGCGCGGCCTGTTCCAGATGACCATTTAACGAGGCGCGCAGGGCATCATCGGCAATTAACGTCTCGCCAAACCACTGTCCTGCACGAGCAATACGTTCTTTCACGCGAGAATCGTCACTGTTGATATCCGCTTTCAGCCATTCCCGTAAATCCCCCCACAATTCACCAAGATAGCGGTTAAATGCTTCATCTTCTTTCAGATAACTTTTCACGGCATCGGCCCGTGCCGCCATTTCCGGATCGTTTTTCAATTTATCGATCAGCGCGAAGGTAGCGCGATCAAACGCATGGCGGATCTGATGTGCGCGATCGCGGCTGATATCATCAAGCAAAGAATTCACGGCGTCAGAAACCAACTCCGCGCTATGTTCGCCCAGCCATTCAGTGGGCAAAATTTTGGCTTTCAGCGGATGCTCGCTCTCCAGCCAGCGGACGATCTGCTGGGCGATAAACTTGCGCGATTTGTCTCGTTGCAGCAGGGCGATCAGTTGTGCGATTAACGTATCGAGCAGCACCTGATGACGATCGTTTTTGGTCATGCTCTCCAGCATTAGTGCACTGGTGCCGGAAAGATCCACTTTATCGATCGCCTTATGCACCGCACGCTTAAGCAGACGTTGAATACGCGCATCATCGGTCAGTTCGAGAAAACCACTCATGATCTGCAACAGATGCTGACCGACGCGGCTGGCGTTCTCCGGCTGGCTGAACCAGTTACCAATTAACAACGCCGGTTCGTGACGTCGAATCAATGCCACCAGGGACTGAGTATCGAGAAATTTTTCCTGCACGAACTGGCCGAGATTTTCGCCAATCCGGTCTTTATTACGCGGAATAATCGCCGTATGGCGAGAAATAATCGGAATCGGCACGCGGCGAAACAGCGCCACCACCGCAAACCAGTCCGCCAGCGCGCCGACCATCGCCGCTTCGGCAATCGCCTTCACGCCGCTCACCCAAAAGTTGGGCGGCAAAAACAGCGTAACGATAAAAGTCGCGGCAGCAACGAGCAGCAAAGAGAGCGCCAACATTTTGGCGCGTCGGAGTTCAATGATTTTATTCATATCGTAAGAATAGAGCCTGACGGTAAGAAAACGCAAAAAGCGAGATATCTTCCATAAAAATGTATCGCTTGCAGGAGAACAAAAATAGCCTGGAAAGTGCCTCGGGGAATGGGAAATTGCCGGGTGAGAATGGTTTTATTAGTCGCTAAAGTCGGGTCATCTTATCAACAGGTGATGGATCGCCATGACAAACTTCACGACCAGCACGCCGCATGATGCATTATTTAAAACCTTTCTCACGCACCCTGACACTGCGCGGGATTTTATGGAGATCCATTTACCAAAAGGCTTACGTGAACTATGCGATCTCGACACCTTAAAACTGGAATCTGCCAGCTTTGTCGATGAAAAATTGCGGGCGCTACACTCCGATATTCTGTGGTCGGTAAAGACCCGCGAAGGCGATGGCTATATTTATGTGGTGATTGAGCATCAGAGTCGCGAGGATATCCATATGGCGTTTCGCCTGATGCGATATTCCATGGCGGTGATGCAGCGCCATATAGAGCATGATAAACGCCGGCCGCTACCGCTGGTTATCCCGATGCTGTTTTATCACGGTAGCCGTAGTCCTTACCCCTGGTCTTTGTGCTGGTTGGACGAATTTGCCGACCCGACTACCGCACGGAAGCTTTATACTCTAAATAATTCAAGTTGCAGGAAGGCGACAAGTGAGTGAATCCCCAGGAGCTTACAAAAGTAAGTGACTGGGGTGAATGAACGCAGTCGCAGCACATGCAACTTGAAGTATGACGAGTATATAACGCCGCGTTCCCGCTGGTGGATATCACTGTCGTGCCAGACGACGAGATTGTGCAGCATCGCAGAGTCGCCCTGTTGGAGTTGATCCAAAAGCATATTCGCCAGCGCGATCTAATGGGGCTTATTGATCAACTGGCAGTATTACTGGTTACAGGGTGCGCTAATGACAGCCAGATAACCGCGCTGTTAAATTACATTTTACTGGCTGGCGATGAAGCGAGTTTTAAAGAGTTTATCAGCGAACTAACCCGTCGAATGCCACAACACAGGGAGCGAATAATGACGATTGCAGAGCGAATTCATAATGATGGATGGCTGTTGGGAAGGGAGAGGGGGAGGAAAGAAGGGAAAGAAGAAGGGGAACAGAGCCTCCTCCGATTGTTGTTGCAGAATGGGGCGGATCCTGAATGGATACAAAAGATTACTGGACTTTCGGCAGAGCAAATGCAGGCATTAGATCAGCCCTTGCCTGAAAGCAAGCGCGATCCATGGATCGAATACTAATCAGAGGCTGATGACAAACGCAAAGCTGCCTGATGTGCTACGCTTATCAGACCTACATTATCTCTGCAATCTATTGAATTTTCGCGGTTTGTAGGCCGGATAAAGCGTTCACGCCGCATCCGGCATGAACAAAGCGCGCTTGGCCTAAGCCATGCTGGAACGTGGCGATGGCCCAGCAGAGATAAAACGAGTTACAGGTGATTCGTGAGAGTAAATCAGGTGTTTCGCCACTATTTCGAAATTATTCCATTGCCCGATACACGGCCTCGCCAATTTGCTTCAGTGCTTCGCGATAGGTTTCGCTGAGCGGCAAAGCGCAGTTGATGCGCAGACAATTACGGTATTTGCCGGAAGCCGAGAAAATCGAGCCTGCCGCCACCTGGATTTTCATGCGATACAGCTGCCGCGCGACGCAGACCATATCGACCTGTTCAGGCAATTCTATCCACAGTAAAAATCCGCCTTTCGGGCGCGTAATACAGATTTCGCAGGGAAAATATTCCCGTATCCAGCAGGTATAAAGCGCCATATTGCGCTGATAGTTCTGCCGCATACGCCGGATATGGCGATGATAGTGACCTTCCAGTACAAACGTTGCTGCCGCCATTTGCGTGGACGGTACGTTAAAGCTGCTGGTGGCGTATTTCATATGTAGCAGTTTATCGTGATAACGTCCCGGCGCGACCCAGCCCACGCGCAGGCCGGGCGCAATGCTTTTACTGAACGAGCTGCACAGCAGCACTCGCCCGTCGATATCCCATGAGTGAATGGTCCGCGGGCGCGGATACTCCGTTGCCAGCTCGCCGTAGACATCATCTTCAAAAATCACAATATCATGACGCTGAGCGAGAGAGAGAACGGCCCGTTTGCGCGCGTCCGGCATAATAAATCCCAGCGGATTATTACAGTTTGGCACAAGAATGATACCTTTAATCGGCCACTGTTCCAGCGCCAGTTCCAGCGCTTCAACGCTGATGCCAGTTTCTGGATCGGTCGGGATTTCAATCACGTTCACGCCAATGCCACGCAGCATCTGCATCGAACCGTAATAACAGGGCGATTCGACCGCGACGATATCGCCTGGTTTACACACTGCCATTAGCGCCAGCGCCATCGAGTTATGGCAGCCGCTGGTGATGACAATGTCATCAGCGGTGACCACCGAGCCGCTGTCGAGCATCAGTCGGGCAATCTGCTCGCGCAATACCCGCTGACCGGTTAATGAATCATAGCTGAGAACGGTTTGTAGATTATGCTGCACCACCCGACTTAGCTCCCGCCAGAGCGGTTTCAGGCTGGGCGCTTCGACATCCGGCGTGCTTTTACTGAACGGAACAATAGAACTGTCGCTATGCGCTTTCAACATATCCAGCACCTGATCCCACTGGGTAATTTCCACCGGGCGCTGCACCGGACGTGTCATTGGCGGCACTGGCGGCTGGGCTTTATGTTGCGTGACAAAATAACCCGAACGTGGTTGCGGAGTGATGAGCTTCATCGTCTCCAGCGTCTGATACGCCTGCTGCACGGTGCTGATGCTGACGCCGTGCTCCTGACTTAAGCTGCGCACCGACGGCAATTTCTCCCCGTGACGATACAGCCCTTGCTCAATCCGCCCGGCAAGCAGAGTCGCCAGATGTTGGTAACGCGTCATGCTGTATTCCTTCTTTGGACCATACAGAGAGAAAAACCGGTACAGATGAGGCTAAAAAACCGGATGCAGATGCTGTTTTAACCTGTCTGTATGTTAAATAAAAGTAATATTTGCATCTGTATTGTGAGCTGCCAGAAGGCGGATGATGAAGCCTCTGAAAGATGAGGAGGCAGCAGATGGAATTTCACGAAAACAAAGCTAAAGCGCCGTTTATCGGACTTGTGCAACTCTGGCAGGCGGTGAGGAGTTGGTGGCTGAAAAAGCAGACCCGGCGCGTGTTACAGCAGATGAGTGATGAGCGGTTGAGGGATATTGGGCTACGCAGGGAGGATGTGGAGTGAGAGTGCTGTTCGTCGCGGATAAACAGGATTTCTCTATAACCTCCACAAGGAAGTGGTTATTATTGCGAAATCATCGCTTCACGGAAAGACGTCAGAATGAAAGCTACAGAAGCTCGCCTACTCGATTTTTTAAAACGTTCGCAGCAGTTTGTTATTCCCATTTATCAACGGACTTATTCATGGACCGGGCAACAATGTCGGCAACTTTGGGACGACATCATTCGTGCAGGAAAGCGTGACGATATATCAGCGCATTTTATCGGTTCGGTTGTTTATATAGAGCAGGGATTGTATCAGGTTTCTGGTATTTCTCCGTTGCTGGTCATTGATGGTCAGCAGCGGCTGACGACCGCAATGTTGCTGATTGAGGCTTTATCGCGCCATCTTGGCGAAGACGAAGTTTTTGATGGCTTTTCGGCAATGAAATTGCGTAATTATTATTTGCTCAATCCTTATGAGTCCGGCGAGAAAGGTTTTAAATTACTGCTGACCGAGACTGATAAAGACAGTTTACTGGCGTTAATAAAACAAAGGCCAATGCCAGAAAACTATTCCCATCGAATAATGGAAAACTTTACTTTCTTTGATGAACAAATTGCCAAACTCGGTGATGACTTGATCCCCTTATGTCGTGGGTTAGCAAAGTTATTAATTGTCGATGTGGCGCTTAATCGTGGTCAGGATAATCCGCAACTGATTTTTGAAAGTATGAACTCCACCGGTAAGGCGTTAGGTCAGGCCGATCTGGTGCGCAATTTTATTCTGATGGGCCTCGAACCAGAGCATCAAACCCGGTTGTATGAAGATCACTGGCGTCCAATGGAAGTCGCTTTTGGTCAGCAAGGTTACAGCGAATATTTTGACAGTTTTATGCGTCATTATCTGACGGTAAAAACGGGGGAGATCCCGCGGACAGATGAAGTCTATGAGGCATTTAAACTCCATGCCCGTAGCCAGAGTGTTGCTGAAAAAGGCGTAGATCGGCTGGTTGAAGATATTCACATCTACGCGGAGTATTACTGTGCAATGGCATTGGGAAAAGAAAGTGACAAATCGCTTGCTACGGCTTTTCAGGATTTGCGCGAGTTAAAGGTTGATGTGGCGTATCCTTTCTTACTGGCGCTTTATCATGACTATAAAAATGGCGTTTTGTCTCACGAAGATTTCCTGAGCATAATTCGTTTAATTGAATCTTATGTTTTCCGCCGTGCAGTATGTGCAATTCCGACAAATTCTTTGAACAAGACATTTGCCACTTTTTATAAAGTTATTAATAAAGAAAATTATCTGGAAAGTATTCAGGTACATTTTCTGAATCTACCTTCATATCGTCGTTTCCCCAACGATGATGAATTTAAACGGGAATTAAAAGTTCGCGATCTCTATAACTTCCGTAGTCGCAGCTACTGGTTACGACGACTGGAAAACGATAAACGCAGAGAGCGCGTGGAAGAGTTTACGATTGAGCACATTATGCCGCAGAACGAAAATTTGTCGGCTAAATGGCGTGAAGAGCTGGGAAGTGACTGGCAGCGTGTGCATAAAGAACTGCTGCATACGTTGGGGAATCTCACATTAACGCGCTATAACTCCCGCTACAGTGACAGACCTTTCGCGGAAAAACGCGATATTGAAGATGGCTTTAAACATAGCCCGCTCTATTTGAATATCGGTCTTGGACAGTGCGAAAAATGGGATGAAGCTGCCATTCACGCCCGAGCCGATCGTCTGGCGGAGCTTGCGGTTCAGGTCTGGCAAGCGCCTTCTCTTCCTGAAGAGGTTTTAGCTGTTTATCGGGGGCAACCGGAGAACAAAACAAGTTACAGCCTGAGTGATTATCCTTTTCTTGCTGATGGTTCGCATAGCCGGGTGTTATTCGATCATCTTCGCGATGAAGTTATGCGCCTGGACGCAGGGATCACGCAGGAAGTATTGAAGCTATATATTGCGTTTAAAGCTGAAACAAATTTTGTTGATGTTGTGCCGCAAAAAAGCCGACTGCGATTGTCGCTTAATATGCAGTTTCATGAACTGGTCGATCCGAAAGGTATTGCCAAAGATGTGACAAATGTTGGGCGATGGGGCAATGGCGATGTGGAAATTGGTTTCAGTGACCTCGCACAACTTCCTTACATTATGGGGTTAATTCGTCAGGCATTTGAAAAACAGATGGAGAGCGCGTTGGTATAACGCGGCGAATAATACCCGGTAGCACTGGCGCTACCGGGTCAATGTATCAGGCGACTTTCCGTTTACCGGTAATTACCCCAATAAAATCCTGCACCTGCTTTTGTTTACGCGCCGACAGCTTGCACACTTGGCGCAGCGACTGCATCAGTTCGCTCTCTTCGGCGGCGGGTGGTTGGGCGGTGAGGACAATACAGCCTTCCATTACTTTGACATCTACCGCCGTGCCGGTGGCAAAACCGGCGGCTTCCAGCCACTGACCTTTCAGGGTGATGGCGGGAATACGGCTGTAATCCGGGTAGCGGCTCGCATAACTCACGGTTAATTGACGGTTATTTGCCGGGGAGACTTCTGCTTCGAACGGTTGTGCAATAGAATGCGTGTCAGTCATAACTGCTATTCCCTATAAATAGTGATTGTGATGAGCGGTGCGGGTGTGTTGGCGCACATCCGCACCGCGCTAAATACCTGGATATATCATCAGTAAATATGGGGAAAGTCCAGCTAAAAATTAATGAAAATAAGATGAAAATTAGCGTAAAATATAATTTTTGGTGATGTGAATAAAGCGGCTATTTAGCCGCTTTATTGGTTTTATGAGGGCGAGAAAATTAGTTTATCGCCGCGTCAGTGAGTGCATCTGCAAGGTGCAGTTGGGTTTGTTGGGCGGATTTAATGTAATTAATTAATTTATCACAATATACATGCATTCTTTCTACCTGATCAACTATACGAGCTTGCTCCTCAAAAGGAGGAATCATAAGTGTAAACATAGATATTGTTTTAAGAACAAGGTTTTTGTTACCAACCCCTTGTGTTCCCTCTTCTGATTGTTTTTTTACAAAAGGAGATGAGATTAATAATTTCAAATAATTAGGGTTTATCAGATGATTCGGGAATTTGATAAGGGCAACACTTACGAATATACTGAACTCCTTATCTGTGTCGATGATTACTGGAATTCCCGTGGTGCCAATTTTAGTAAGTAATAAATCCCCACGCTGAGGATGGCATCTTTTAATTAATTCTTTATGTTGTTCATGTGATATGAATTTTGTCTCATTAAAATTGATATTCCCGGAGCTAATATCTTTTACTGAAATGAAAGGAATACCTGCTTGAGTATAGGTAGGTGTGTGATGGGCTCCATCAGTTATTAAATACACTAAATCAATTAATCGCGCCCATTCCCAAGTTGAAGGTAAAGCTGGGTAAGTATTTTTATTACAAATTGCTGATATCAATTTCTGTTTTTTAATTTTCCCTTCTTTCACCAGTTGAGCTTTTTCCTGCGCAATTCGTTTGAGCAGTTCAGAGGCTGGTTCGTCATTCGGATCCTGCGGCACAAGTTTACCCATTACAGCCAGTTGCAGAATGGTCTGTTTTAACGCATCCACGCTAGCTTCGGTAGTAAAAAGTGTGTCGAAATGCTCGCTAATACGCGCCCAGTTTTCAGCCAGTTCCTCGGCGTTTTGGCTGTCTGTAAGCGTTCCCAACAGGGTTTCAACCAGTTGCTGATGTGCATCCAGACTGGTCAGGGATTGCTGTTCCAGTTGGTCACAGAGAACTGTAAGTTCTCTGATTTTTCTGACAATTTGTTGTTGTTCATTTATAGGCGGTAAAGCGATTATCTGTTGTTCCATTTTTTCTTTAGTCATATGGAGCATTGCAATACCGTTACCTTGCGATTTTATTTTATCTGTAATGGATAAAAGAAAATCATATATAAAATATTTGTTTGAGTACTCTTCTGCAAATAAATTTAATTTCCATATATGGTAGTGATAAATTACTTTTTCTCCTGTCCAAATGAATGGCCCAAAAGATGCGGACCAAGCGTATATTAAATCACCATTATTTATATATTTGTTTTCGTCTAATTGGAGGTCAGAGTAATACCACTCATTTGATGTGAATAGATTACCAACACGCAGCAAAGGAGTGCCTGTTTGAAGCATTTCATGTTTTTTATATGCTCGACCGTTAATAACCTCCATGAGATCTGCAACCCGCACCCACTCCCATCCCTCCGGCAATTCAAACGGCTTCTCTTCCTCACTAATTTTCGGCAGTGGTTTTTGCTTTTTAATTTTGCCTTGCTTCACCAGTTCTGCTTTCTCTGCCGCAATACGCTTCAACAGCTCCGACGCTGGTTCGTCATTCGGATCCTGCGGCACCAGTTTACCGCGCACCGCCAGTTCCAGAATCAGCTCACGCAATTTCTTAATGCCATACAAATCAATTTTACCGGAACTGCCGCGCCCGGCGGTGGAACGGGTTTGCAACGCCGAGGTCCAGGTTTCCATATGATCAACGATCAGCTTTTCCACACTCATCAGTTAATCTCCTTGCCAGACAGCGCAGCGCCAAGAATATCGCGCAGTTGATTACGCAGCGTCTGGATCCCCGCCTGCTGTTTTGCATACTGCGCTAACAGTTCGTCCGGGTCATGGCTGACGGTTTCCGCCTGATGTGGGTTTTTAATATCCAGATTGAAGTTACGCGCAATCACGTCATCAATGCTGACTTTCCACGCCTGCTCATTCTCGACGCGGCTGGCAAAACCATCGGCCTCGTTCCCCCACCAGTCGATTTCCGCCTGAAACTCTTCAAACTTCATCGGCTTGGTTTTACTGTAATTTTTCACGCCCGCCGGATACGGATGCTCATAGAACCAAATCTCTTTGGTTGGCTGACCTTTGGTAAAGAACAACAGGTTGGTTTTAATGCCGGTATAAGGGTTAAACACACCATTCGGTAAACGCACGATGGTATGCAGGTTGCACTCTTCGGTAAGCAGCTTTTTGATTTTGGTTTTAACGCCTTCACCAAATAGCGTGCCATCCGGCAATACCACCGCCGCGCGACCGTTTTTCGCCAGTACTTCCACAATCAGTTGCAGGAACAGGTCCGCCGTTTCGCGGGTTTGCATCTCTGCCGGAAAGTTCTTCTCAATACCGTCTTCTTCCGTGCCACCAAACGGCGGGTTGGTAACAATGACATCCAGTTGCTCATCCCAGGAGGAAAGCGGCTTGTTCAGGGTGTTGTCGTGACGAATTTGTACCGGTACTTCAATGCCGTGCAGCAGCATATTGGTGGTCGCCAGCAGGTGCGGAAGCTGTTTTTTCTCAACACCGTGGATCTGTTGTTGCAGCGTCTGATGATCGGCGACGCTCTTCACGTATTTGTTCTTTACATGATCGAACGCGCAGGCAAGAAAACCGCCCGTACCGCAGGCCGGGTCCATAATGGATTCGCCGAGTTTCGGATCAACGCGATCCACCATAAAGCGAGTGACGGCGCGTGGAGTATAGAATTCGCCCGCATTGCCCGCAGATTGCAGATCTTTAAGGATCTGTTCGTAAATATCACCAAACAGATGGCGTTCGCTGGCGCTGGTAAAGTCAATTTCGTTCAGCTTGTTGATCACCTGACGCAGTAGTGTACCGTTTTTCATATAGTTATAGGCATCGCTGAACGCCTGCTTCACCACGTAGCCGCGTGGGTTTTTATCGATAGGCGCAGTGAGGTTTTTCAACGCAGGGAACAGATCATCATTAACGAATTCCAGCAGGGAATCACCGGTAATGCCCTGAGCGTTTGCGGCCCAACTGCGCCACAAATAACGCTGTGGGATCGGATATTGATAGTTATCCTGCTCCAGTTCCAGCGCCTCTTCCTGGGCATCGAAGATTTTCAAAAACAGCAGCCAGGAGAGCTGACCGAGACGCTGCGCATCGCCGTCCACACCGGCATCTTTGCGCATAATATCTTGTAATGATTTGATTACTGAACTGATAGACATGTTGTATTCCATGAAAAACAAGGCCCTCTGCAACATGTTGGTTGCAGAAGGCACAAAAGAGAGTTGTTAAGCAGAGCGGGGCGGTAATTGGTAGATTTCGTTTTCCAGCTCGCTGAGCGCCTGATTATACCCGTTACGGTCGCCAAATCCGGTTTTAATAATCTCCGGTAAGGTGCCCATGCTGTCGAATGGCTTAAGTTTCAGCACCTGAATACTTTCGATCTCCTGTACGCCCGCATCGGCGTATTTATCCAGCAGATTATCGAGCACGGCTTGCGCTGCTTCAGAGTATTTTGTGAAGTAGTTCCGCTTGCGCACGTTCTCGGCGCGCTCTTTGCGGGTTAACGGCGGCTGACCATACACTACGTGGCAAAGCATGTCGAACGGGTCAAGATCTTTACCGACTTCTTCTGCCAGTACTTCCCAGATAATCCCCTGTTGCTCCAGCTCGTGAATGATCGCTTCTTTGCGATCGGCGTCCTGCCACTTGCGGGTAAAGTCATCCAGCGAGGCATATTCTTTGAGCAGTGTTTTGCGGGTGTAATCTTTAAAGGATTCGGTAACCAGTTTACCGTCGGCATCGTAATACTGAACACGCTGCGCAATAACGCCCACCGCTACACCGTTGACGTGAAACTTGCGGATTTTCTTCTCGTCTTCTTCCGGAAGTGGGCCGACATCATCGGTATCGGTAACCTGGTATGGTGGCGCAGGCGGTTCATCAACGCCTGTTACCTGTTCTTCGTCATGTTCGCTGATTTCTTCGAGTTTCTCTTCAAAATCAGATTCTGGATCGGCGATATCCTCTGGTGTGGTATCCATGACTTTTTCGGGAATGCCATCGAAACGCTCATCGGCAAACAGTTCGGTGGCTTTTTTAAAGTCGAGGATGGTAAACCAGAGTTTGCCGTAACGTTCGTCGATGCGTGTACCACGACCGATAATCTGCTTGAATTTGGTCATCGACTGGATGTTCTGGTCCAGTACTACCAGTTTGCAGGTTTTAGCATCCACACCAGTGGTCATCAGCTCTGAAGTGGTCGCGATAACCGGGTACGGTTTTTTCGGGTTGATGAAGTTATCCAACTGAGCTTTGCCAATCTCATCATCGCCGGTGATTTTCATGACGTATTTGTCATTCTTTTTCACCTGCTCCGGGTTGAGATTAACCAGGGCGCGGCGCATACGTTCTGCATGATCGATGTCGTTACAGAAGACGATGGTTTTATCCATCGGATTGGTGCGCTTGAGGTAGTCGGTAATGGTTCTGGCAACCAGTTCTGTGCGTTCGTCGATTACCATCGTGCGATCGAAATCTTTCTGGTTATAGATACGATCGTCGATCACCTCGCCGTTTAAGTCAGTTTGCCCTTTGGTTGGGCGCCAGCCTTGCAGATCAACATCAATATCAACACGGACAACTTTATAAGGGGCGAGGAAGCCGTCTTCGATCCCTTC
The DNA here is from genome assembly GCF_963883145.1 of Escherichia sp. E4385. Lineage (NCBI taxonomy): Bacteria > Pseudomonadati > Pseudomonadota > Gammaproteobacteria > Enterobacterales > Enterobacteriaceae > Escherichia > Escherichia sp. E4385. The sequence goes on along the minus strand of NZ_CAWOOJ010000002.1, from coordinate 287,877 downwards.
TTTTAGCGAGTAGACGTAAACCGGATCGCCGAAGTAATCCGTGCTGGAGACTTCATGCGTCTCTTTTGGCGTGGCGGTTAAGCCAATTTGGGTAGCTGAACTGAAATAATCAAGGATCTCTCGCCAGGCGCTGTCTTCGGATGCGCTGCCGCGATGGCATTCGTCGATCACGATCAGATCGAAGAAATCTGGTGCGACTTGTTTAAACGCTTTTTGGTCTTCCTCCGGGCCAGTTATAGCCTGATAGAGCGCGAGGTGAATTTCATAAGCGGGATCAATGGTGCGTCCGCTGACTTTAGTCATTGCCGTACCAAATGGCTGGAAATCATTATTTTTGGTTTGGTCGACCAGAATGTTGCGATCGGCAAGGAACAGAATGCGTTTTTTATTTTTTGATTTCCACAGGCGCCAGATGATCTGGAATGCGGTATAGGTTTTCCCTGTTCCGGTCGCCATGACCAGCAGAACGCGGTTTTGCCCGTTGGAGACGGCTTCAATGGTTTTGTTGATTGCCTGAAGCTGGTAATAACGTGGCGATTTACCGCTGCCATCGTCGTAATAGTCCTGAGTAATCACCGGAAGCTGAGCTTGTGTGTATCCTTTCCAGAGGCAGAATTTTTGCCAGAGTTCAGCGGGGGAGGGGAAGTCATCCAGCGTTATTTGCTTTTCAAGGCATTCACCTTCGGCTGCGGTGGCATCGCGGAAGATAAAGCCATCACCGTTGGTGGCAAAAACAAAAGGAACGTCCAGCAGGCGCGCATATTCAATGCCCTGTTGCATCCCTTTGCCAATTTCATGCTTGTTGGCTTTTGCTTCAATCACGGCTAAGGGAATGCCTGGTTTGTGGTACAGCACGATGTCAGCAGATTTTACCGTTCTGCGTGCCGCAACTTTACCACGTACGATGACTTTACCGTCCCGGAGTTTGACCTCCTGTCTGATTTGCGTTGTGTTGTCCCAGCCTGCATTGAGAATGGCTGGCATAACGCATTTGGTAATGATGTCTGCTTCCGTCAGGTTACTTAGGTTCAGTTCCGCCATGGGGGTGTTCTCATCTAAATGCGATGCGCAAATTCTACACAGAAAAATAGATGAATTCATCTGTTCAAAGAGTATTATCAGCGTTAAGTCACTGTTTTAAAGGTATTCTTGAGTTTCATCAATAGCTGGATAAGGATTCATATGGAGAATGTTCGGTTCTTGCAAGGAGTGAAACAATATTTTTGTACTAAGGCATTAGATGTCATTCTGCTAATTTATCTACTCCTTGGTTTTATACTTCTCCCTTATAAATATCTGTGGAAAGATATTATTTTATCTCTGTACTTTGTTGGTATTCTTCTTTATGCATTAGTGGAAGAAAATCGCATTACAGAATATATGGGGTATTTTGTTAAGTTCAGTAATAAAAACAGGTTGAATAGTTGTGCTGCCTGGTGTTCACTTATTGCATGGTTTATATTTTTGTTTTTTGTGCTTTCAATTAATATTTTTCCAGTCAGTGCCTCTGTATATATTTTTAGTGCTTTTTCATTATTTGTTTTTCTGGGGGGTATTTTTATTATATTAGAGTTAGAGTTTAAAGAAAATAAAAAATTAATGATTATTAGGTCTGTGACTATAGCAGTCATGCCAATTATATATTTATTCACAAGTAGTTATGCTTCCAGTTTATTTTTAAGTTTGAGTAATCTAAACATTACGCTAACTCCATGGGTTGAGTATTTCTGGAAAGGGATGGTTTTTATGTTGCTCTTCTTCATGTTGATGCAACTTATTATCTATTTTGCTTTTTTAACTCTGGGGACTAAATTAAGTGTGTATAGGTTATTTATACTTGCCGGAGCATTTATAGTATCTACTATTTTAGTAGTTTTTGCTTCAAAAAATGTAGAGAATATTTCGTACTACGTTTTAAAAAGCACCATAGATTTTGAATGGCGCAGTCAGGTTAAATGTGGAGAGTTGAATATTTCACGTCCGGATGAAAGATATTTCGGGTTTAATACCGATAAATATACTGTATTTTATTCCAATAGAGAGGGTAAATGGGGGTTCAATGAGTTGAAGTGTAAGAAAGGTTCTGACAGGAGAGATGCATATTCCATTGAGAATGTCTCAGAATATAACGTGCCTGGATGGCTGAAATAAGTCATCTTTATAATTAAATCGTAAAGGTTCTGGTCATAAATGAGCATGGTTAAACATAAACGGGGCAGACTCTACACACTTGATGTGCAGCAAGAAGCTGAACTCATGGCTTTGGTTAATAAATCCGACGAAGATATTGATTACAGCGACATTCCTGCTTCTGGTAGCGAAGCATGGTCTGACGCCAAACGCGGCAATTTTTTGCCAGATCCAGGTATTCACGCGCAATAAAACTTAGCGGAGGGGAGCACGTCGTTCTGTTTCCCCCCACCGCTAAATAGGGCATTGAGCTGTTTTACACTCAACCTTTCACGCTGACTTCCTCAACCCCGCAAACGCCGCCCGAATCTCTTCCTCCGGCAGCTGAATGCCGATAAACACCATCGTGCTATGCGGTTTTTCATCGCCCCACGGGCGGTCCCAGTCGGCGCTGTAGAGGCGCTGGACGCCCTGGAACAGCAGGCGGTTAGGTTCGCCGTCAATCCACAGCATCCCTTTGTAACGCAGCAGTTTATCCGCCGATTCCAGCAGCAGGTTTTCCATCACCCGGGAAACTTCGCTGATATCTACCGGGTAATCCAGTTCCACCACAATCGACGTAATATCGTTTTGTTTATCCGCGATAAAGTGGAAACGTGGTTTGGTGCTGACGACGTTCTCTTCCAGCATAAAACCGTTGGTGTTGAACAGCAGCCCCAGGTCGATGTCGCCGTGGGTGACAGTGTAGACCGGTGCGCGGGCGTTGATTCGTGCCAGACGTTCACGCAGTTTTTCTACTTCGCCCGCGACGTCGGTTTTAGTCAGCAGAATACGGTCGGCGTAGCCAACCTGGGACTGGGCGATGGTGAACTGGTTCATCTGCTCATCGGCATGTACCGCATCCACCAGCGCAATCACGCCGTCCAGCAGGTAGCGCTGGCATAAAATCTCATGGGAGAAAAAGGTCTGAATAATCGGGCCGGGATCGGCCATGCCGGTGCATTCAATGACCAGACGATCGAACTGAATATTGCCCTTGTCGAGATTATCCAGCAGGTCGAGTAGTGCGTCCTCCAGCTCGTTGGAGCGCGAACAACAGATGCAGCCGTTGGTCAGCGTTTTGATCTGCGTGGCGCGGTCGCCAATCAGTTGATCATCAACGGAGACTTCGCCGAATTCGTTTTCAATCACGGCAATCTTGTAGCCGTGTTGTTCGTTAAGAATATGGCGCAGTAGGGTGGTTTTGCCCGCGCCTAAAAAACCGGTGAGTAGGGTAACTGCAATCGGGTTCATGCTCTCTCCATTAACAACAACGCATACCGCCTTTACCATCGCCGCCGTAGCGCGCGTTCTGGCGTTCGCGGAAGAATTCTTCATAGCTCATGTACGGCTTGTCGGGATGGTTGGTCTTCATATGCTCGACGTAGTTGTCGTAGTCTGGAATGCCAATCAACATCTTCGCCGCCTGGCCGAGATATTTTTTTGCCTGTCCTAAGTTACCAAACATTTTGCCTTCCAGATATGCGTAAAGCCCGGAAGGTCCGGGCTGGGGATTTGCCGGATGCGGCGTAAAACGCCTTATCCGGCCTACGATAGACACTTTGTAGGCCGGATACGCGCAGCGCATCCGGCAACCGGTTAGTGGTGCGAAGAGATCTTCACGCCGCCTTCCGGGATTGGAACGTACGGAGTTTCTTTGTCAGTACGTTTGTCGCTGTTACGCACCGCAAGCCAGGTTTTGAAACCGTAGAAGATGATGCTGTACACCACAATCAGGAACAGAATACTCAGGCCTGCGTTGGTGTAGTTGTTCACAACGATGTGGTTCATGTTGGCAATCTGCTGCGCCGTCAGGTCAGTACCGTTAGCAATCTTCTCTTTGTACTGGCTTGCCATGTAGAAGAAGCCTTCCATCTGCGGGTTGGTGCTGAACAGTTTCAGACCCAGCGCCCAGGTGGTGCAGATAAGCAGCCATACAGCCGGAACAACAGTTACCCAGATGTATTGGGTGCGCTTCATCTTAATCAGCACAACGGTGCCCAGTACCAGCGCTACGGCTGCCAGCATCTGGTTGGAAATACCGAACAGCGGCCACAGGCTCTTAACGCCGCCCAGCGGATCGACCACGCCCTGATACAGCAGGTAGCCCCACAGACCCACACAGCCCGCAGTACCGATGATACCGGCAACCAGAGAGTCGGTTTTTTTAAGGAACGGGATGAAGTTACCCAGCAGGTCTTGCAGCATAAAGCGGCCAGAACGGGTACCCGCATCCAGCGCGGTCAGGATGAACAGGGCTTCGAACAGAATACCGAAGTGATACCAGAAGCCCATGTCAGCCATCGGCAGCACTTTGTGGAACACGTGAGCGATACCTACCGCCAGCGTCGGCGCACCACCTGCACGGTTCAGGACAGAAGGCTCACCAATGTCTTTCGCGGTTTGCAGGATCTGCTCTGGCGAAATCACGAAGCCCCAGGAGCTGACGGTCGCCGCCGCGTGTGCGGTAACGTCTTTCAGTTGCGCCATGATGATCGGCGCGTTCTCGCCACCCATTTCATGCAGGTTAGGCATGGTGATGCCAAGGCCCGCAGGCGGTGTGTTCATCGCGAAGTAAAGACCCGGTTCGATGATGGACGCAGCAACCAGCGCCATAATCGCCACGAAGGACTCCATCAGCATTGCGCCGTAGCCGATGAAACGCGCGTCGGTTTCGTTAGCCAGCAGTTTCGGCGTCGTACCGGAAGAGATCAGCGCGTGGAAGCCAGATACCGCACCACAGGCGATGGTGATGAACAGGAACGGGAACAGAGCGCCTTTCCACAGCGGGCCAGTACCGTCAATGTACTGGGTCATCGCAGGCATTTTCAGTTCCGGGTTCAGCACCACGATACCCAGCGCCAGGCCGACGATAACGCCGATTTTCAGAAAGGTTGCCAGATAGTCGCGCGGTGCGAGGATCAGCCACACCGGCAGCAGTGCGGAAACAAACGCATAGCCAATCAGCGCGAAGGTAATGGTGGTGTCTTTAAAGGTCAGTGCCGGACCCCAGTACGGATCGTGAGCAATCACGCCACCGAAGTAGATAGAGGCAACCAGCAGCACGATACCAATGACAGAGACTTCACCCACACGCCCCGGACGAATAAAGCGCATGTAGATACCCATAAACAGCGCAATTGGTACGGTTGAGCAAACGGTGAAGACACCCCACGGACTTTCGGCCAGGGCTTTAACCACAATCAGCGCCAGAACGGCGAGGATGATGATCATGATTAAGAAACAGCCAAACAGCGCGATAGTCCCCGGTACTGGCCCCATCTCTTCTTTGATCATCTCACCAAGAGATGCGCCGTTACGACGAGAGGAGATAAACAGCACCATAAAGTCCTGTACCGCACCGGCCAGCACTACCCCCGCCAGCAGCCACAGCGTGCCAGGCAGGTAGCCCATCTGCGCGGCGAGAACCGGACCCACCAGCGGACCAGCACCGGCGATAGCGGCGAAGTGGTGACCAAACAACACGTAACGGTTGGTCGGAACGTAGTTCAGACCGTCGTTGTTAATAACCGCAGGCGTCGCGCGCGTGGGGTCGAGTTTCATCACCTTCTGGGCGATGTACAGACTGTAGTAGCGATACGCCACCAGATACACCGACACAGAGGCGACCACGATCCACAGGGCGCTGACGTGCTCCCCCCGACGTAATGCAACTACCGCGAGGCAGAATGCACCGATGATTCCGAGAATCACCCAGGGTATGTGCTTGAATAGTTTTTTCGTATCCATAGTAAAACCTGGCATTTTACTCGTCGTCTTTTGGCTTATGGGTGCGGCAGCTGCGTTCGTTCACCCCTGTCACTTACTGTTGTAAGCTCCCGGGGATTCACTCACTTGCTGCCTTCCTGCAAACCAAAATCCATAGAGTAATTTGTTAATCATTGGCCGAAGCCGTTCTAGGTTTGCGTTGCGTTTGAGGAGGTAAATTGACCGCTATCCTGCAGTGATGTTGCCAGAGTTACGCGCGCGTAAAGTAAGGTAAATAACTGAGTGGTTATATTAGGGACGTAAGCGGTCAGGAATGGCGGTGAGCGGTTGGGCAAGAATTATTCATTAGGCTAATATGTGATTGAGATCACGAATTTTTTTGCCTGGATAGATTTCTCGTTTGCGCCTCAATAATTGCCAGATGCGCCATGCTTATCTGGCCTGGATAGATTCTGCAATGTATTGAATTTGTAGGATTTACCAGACCGGATAAGCCATTAACGTCAAATCCTTATCAGGGATTTAATGTGGTGAAGGTGGCTGGTGCGCCAGGGCAATTAACGTTTCGCTGCGAGAGGGGGAAAGGGGTTCTCGCGGTTGCGGTAATGGCCAGCCGTACAACCATCGAGCGGTAGCGGCGCAGGTTCTCCCCTGACAGGCTCCCATGCCGCAGCGGGTCGTTAATTTGGCCTGCAGCCAGCTTTGTGCTTGCTCTACATCGCTACAGCGAATGTCTTCGCAGCGGCAAAGCAGCGTTTCTGGTGTCGCAACGCGCTTGAGACTTTCGGGCAGGGCAAAGGTTTTATGAAGTGCAAGGGCGAAGCGCTGCCACCCGGCACGTTTTTGTTGCAGAAACTTGGTTTCATGTGCGCGATCGGCCGCACAAAGTCCGGCTATCTCACCTTCTATCAGCGCCAGTTCACTGCCACCAAATCCAGTACATTCACCGGCTGCATAGATGTTTTTAACCGAGGTTCGCTGAAGTTCATCCACCTGCACGGCATCATTGCTGATGACACAATTGAAGAACAACCCTGGTTCAAGATTAGGCACCAGACCATAGCCAATAGCCAATTTGTCGCATGGCAGTGTGATTTCCCTACCATTGTGTCGGAGGGTGACAGCACGCAATGTGGCGTCGCCGTGAGCAGCGATAACCTGGCTTGCACCGAGATAACGACGAGGAAATAGTGTCGCCAGTTGGCGCAGCTTACCCGGCCAACGCCATAGCCCGAGGCCAAAGCGCAATAGCGCTGCGCGTGGGGCTTGTTCCACAATCGCCACCACTTCGCCTCCGGCACGGCGAACGGTGTCAGCAACGGCCAGTAATAGTGGCCCGCTTCCGGCAATAACCACTTTTTGATTCGCCATGTGCAGCCCCTGTTTCACTTGTGCCTGTAACCCACCCGCGCCACTGACACCGGGCAGCGTCCAGCCTGGAAACGGTAATGCAAGTTCACGAGCACCGCAGCAGAGAATCAGCTTATTCCAGCTTACTGTGCCGTAGTCTTCTGCAGTTTCGAACAGTACACAATTTTCGCTGCGGCGGGCGATTAACCTCGCTCCGTTGAGCACACGAATCCGCGATTCGTTGGCAACGGCATCGCGGTAATGGCGGGCCAGTGGAGGAAGCTGACTTTGTGGGCCATCGCGCCAGATTTGACCGCCAGGACGCGGATTATCATCAAGAATGATGACCTGCTTATCGCACTTTGCTGCGGCCAGAGCAGCTGATAGCCCCGCCGGGCCTGCACCGAGTATTAAAATGTCACACTGTAAGGTCTGCATATCCGCTCCTTTCAATCTGCATGTCTGGCTGGCAAAGGGTCTGACAACCTGGTACCCGACGACCATTAACGTTCACCCGACACTCCTGGCAAACGCCCATGCCGCAGAAGGGCGTACGTGGTTGCCCGCTCACCGAAAGGCGCGTAATGGGGTTATTAGTTAAGGCCAGTGCCGCCGCTACGCTAATACCCGTCGGGACAAACCAGGGCTGTCCGGCAATAAAAACTCGAATGGTGCCACTCATGCGCTGGCCTCCAGGGAGATAAGTCTGGCGGGTAGCCAGGGGGCAGGAGATACGAGGCTACGTTCACCCAGCAACTGTGCGGCTAACAGCGACGCGCTGGCGGGGGCAGTGGTCACGCCAAGCCCTTCATGACCAAGAGCCAGCCAGACGCCAGCACGGGAAGGATGCGGACCGAGAAGGGGATTGCCATCCTGCGAGGCGGCGCGAAAACCGCTCCAGCAACGAATAATATTGAGCGTTGCCAGAGACGGCAGAAAGTGTTGCGCTCTGGACAGCATCGCGGCCAGGAGTGGAAGGTCCAGTTCGCGATCCAGGTTATCGAACTGACGCGAAGAGCCAACCAGCAGTTGGCCGGTGGGACGAGGCTGCACATTAAAGGCCACTGACGTGCCGCCGCCGTGAGCACTGGCGCCGTAGCCAAGTTCAACCAGTTGGTGATTGACCAGTGGACCATAGCGATCAGTAATCGCCAGTTGGCCTTTCTTCGCGCGCAGCCATGGCTCCCCCAGTAACGTATTGGCTCCCAGACCACTGGCGATGACGATCGCGTCGGCGCGTACCTGACGACCGCTCTGTAATGTCACTGTTGGTTCTTCCAGACGAATGGCGGGATCAACCAGATGTGTCAGCTTATCGCCCGCATTGGCAATAAACCAACGGGCAACGTTTGGGGCATAGACGATGCCATCGCCCGGCACCCATAACCCGCCGGATAGCCCCGGGCGTAGCATAACTTCTCGCTCGGCCAATTGTGCGGCGCTTTGCATTTCGCTGTTTACTTTCTGCGATGCCAGACGTCGCTGCTTCTCTCGGGCAATTTCCAGTTCTTCTGGTGTTTCCGCCAGCCACAATGTGCCACAGCCGCGCCAGGCACAGCTTTCCGGTAACTGAGGCGTCAACGTGCGCCACAGTTCCAGCGACCAGGCAGAGAGCGTCAGTTCTGCGGGATCATCATCCATACAGACCAGATGCCCCATTCCTGCAGCTGTAGCTCCGGCTCGGCCGTCGTCAATTAACGTGACTCTCACCCCTCGTTTTGCCAGTTGCCATGCGCAGGCGGCCCCGATGATGCCTGCGCCGATGACAATGACCTCCGTGCTGTTCACAGGCTAATCCCCCAGCAGAAGGGATCGTCCGGATTAAGGAGCAGGCGATTGTCGCCGCATACCCAGGCTTCTCCACGAATGGTGGGGATAATCTTCTCGCCATGGCGGGTATAGTGAGCCGTAAACTGGCTACCAATAATACTGGCCTGGCGCCAGATATCGCCGGGGGCGAGTTTTCCGTCCTCTGCCAGACAGGCCAACTTGGCGCTGGTACCTGTGCCACAGGGAGAACGATCCCACGCTTTGCCAGGGCAAAGGACGAAGCTACGGCTATCCGCCTGATCGTCATCGGCAAAAAGTTCGATATGATCGATAATGCCACCATTTTCACCGACGATACCCGCATTACCGAGTCCTTCCCGTACCGCCCAGGCGTATTCAGTTAACTGCGGGATTTGTTCCGGCACAATATCAAATGGATGATCATTAATAAGAAAAAACCAGTTGCCACCCCAGGCGATATCACCTGTAACTGTACCCACCGCCGTTTCCACACTTACCTGTTTTTGCCAGCGCCAGGCCGGAACGTTTTCAACTGACACACTGCCATCGTCATGCAATGTGGCGTTTACATCTCCAACAGGGGTTTCAATGCGATGAACGCCTGGTTTAATACGATCTAACCAGGCCAGTGAAGCAACAAGCCCGATAGTGCCGTGCCCACACATATTCAGGTATCCAGCATTATTGAAAAAGATGACACCCGCCGTGGCATGAGGGGAAACCGGCTCACACAGTAGCGCGCCGACCAGCACGTCGTTACCGCGTGGCTCAAGAATTATGGCTTTGCGCCAACTGTCAAATTCCCGGGCAAAACGTTCGCGCCGTTCGGCCATGCTGCCGCTACCGAGATCGGGAAAGCCATCAATAATCAACCGGGTCGGCTCGCCTCCGGTATGGGAGTCGATAGCCCTGAGTTCAGTGATTTGGTGAGGAACATGCATGCTTTGGCTCCATGTGGTTAACGAAATGTTTCTAAATGCTGGCGTAATTGCAACTTTATCGCTTGAAGGGTTTCTGCAAGGGAAATGACGAAATCAGCACAGTGAATTATTTCGCGACACCAGGAGCGGTCATACTTTTTTAATATTAATCATCTTGTTAGTGATGTGTTAGACCAAGAACAAGCGTTCGTCAGTAGTGAGAGCAACGGAAAGTGGAAATACACGGAAGGATCGCAAAATGCGCTTTCAGTACTTGTCATGTTAACTAAAGGTTAATAAACATTCATCCTCAATCGCTATGAGGAACAGCTATGTCCAGCATATGTCATCAGACTATTGAGTTTTCCCCTTGTGAAGAAACTGCGCTGGCCGTTGATGAACTTAGTCAAATTTGCGAGGGGCTGGCGCGGCAGCGTCCACAAAATATTCAGGCATTGTTAAATGCACTGGCACTGATTGCGCCACTTCTTAACGCCATTCCTAATGTGGTGTTTTTTATTAAGGATGTGCAGGCCCGTTATCTGTTAGTCAATATGACGTTGGCGCGACGCTGCGGGTTTAAAAACGTGACATCGCTACTGGGGAAGACATCGGCAGATGTTTTCCCTTCTGCACTGGGACGAGGATATACCGAACAGGATCTGCGTGTACTACGCGAAGGGGTTGCGTTACGTGATCAACTGGAGATGCATCTCTATAACGGGCGCGAACGCGGCTGGTGCCTGACGCAGAAACTGGCACTGCGCGATATGCAGGGGCGTGTGATTGGAATGGCGGGGATATCACATGATCTCCAGGAAGCACATGCGCGTCATCCTGCCTGGCAACGTCTGGCGATCATCGATGAGCACATTCGCAATCACTACCACCGCGCGATCTCTATGGAAGAGTTGACTGAAATGAGCGGAATGTCTGTGGCGCAAATTGAACGCTACTGTAAGCGGATTTTTCACCTGACTCCTCGCCAGATGATCCACAAAGTTCGACTGGAAAAGGCCACTGAGTTGCTTGCAGGAAATACGCCGATTACCGATATCGCTTTGCAGTGTGGTTATACCGACCACAGTGCGTTCAGCCGTCAATTTAAGGCGATGACAGGCTCAACACCGCGTGATTTTCGGATGACGTTGGTCGGGTAGCACGACAAATCGCAACCGGGCATTGTGCTAATTTCGTCATCCTGGGGAAAGAAAATCGACAAGCCGCCAGCGCAAGGAGAGGTCAATCTGTTAATGAGAGTTCACTTTTAATTCACATTAACGCAACAGGTTGACAATAAGGAAACCAAAGATGAGCAATAAAGCGATTAACTGGAGTGGCGTTTTTCCGGCGGTTAGCACTCAGTTCCGTAGTGATTACTCACTTGATTTGGATGCCACCCATGCGGTGATGAAAAACCTGGTTAAAGACGGGGTTTCTGGCCTGGTAGTGTGCGGTAGCGTAGGAGAAAACACGTCACTTACCACTCAGGAAAAACTGCAAATCATCGAAGTCGCGAAAGATGCTGCTGGCGGAAAAATTCCGGTGATTGCCGGGGTTGCTGAGTTCACCACCGCCTTTGCCCGGACGATGGCAAAAGAGGCCGAGAAGGTCGGTGTTGATGGCGTTATGGTGATGCCTGCTTTGGTTTACTCGTCTAAGCCCCATGAAACTGCAGCGCACTTCCGCAGTGTGGCAATGGCGACCGACCTGCCGATCATGGTCTATAACAACCCACCGATTTATAAAAACGATGTCACCCCTGATATCCTGGAAACACTCGCTGATTGCGAAAATATTGTCTGCTTTAAAGATTCCTCTGGTGATACTCGTCGTTTTATCGATCTTCGTAATGCGGTAGGAGATCGCTTTGTGCTGTTTGCAGGGCTGGACGATGTCGTGGTTGAGAGCATTGCGGTGGGCGCTGAAGGCTGGATTTCCGGGATGTCAAACGCCTTCCCACGCGAAGGTGAGACGTTGTTCCGTTTGGCAAAACAACAGCGTTTTGACGAGGCTATGGCGCTCTATCGCTGGTTTATGCCACTGCTGCATCTCGATGCGCGTCCTGACCTGGTGCAATGTATCAAGCTGTGCGAAGCCCTGTTGGGGCGTGGCAGTGAGGTTACTCGCCCGCCGCGTCTGGCGCTGGAAGGTGAAACGCGTGCCCAGGTTGTGGCGATAGTTGAGAAAGCGCTGGCGACTCGCCCTGCGCTGCCGGACGTGGGCCTTTGAGGTGGGGAGAGACTATGACTGAAACTTTCCCTTTCACCGGGCAACAGTTCATCGCCGGGCAACGTGTTGCCAGCGGTGAACCGTCGCTGGTCAGCCTGCGATCGCAGGATGGCGAACCTACCGGGCAACGTTTTTACCCGGCCTCCGTAGAGGAGGCCGCGCAGGCGGCTATTGCGGCGCAGCAGGCTTTTGTGCGCTATTCACAGACCAGTGCCGGGCAACGTGCCGATTTTTTAGAAACCATCGCCGATGAACTTGATGCGGCAGGCGACGAACTGTTCGCTACGGCACATCAGGAGACAGCGTTACCCCTGGCGCGTTTACAGGGAGAGCGGGCAAGAACCAGCGGGCAGATGCGCATGTTTGCCGGGTTATTACGTCGGGGCGATCTGTTTGAGGTAAGAATTGATACTGCGTTGCCGGAGCGTCAGCCTTTGCCTCGACCGGATTTGCGCCAGTATAAAACGGCTCTCGGCCCGGTGGCGGTATTTGGTGCCAGCAACTTTCCACTCGCTTTTTCTACCGCCGGTGGTGATACAGCAGCGGCACTGGCTGCAGGATGCCCGGTAGTGGTGAAAGCGCATCCTGGGCATATGGCAACGGCAGAAATTATCGCGTCAGCGATCGCTCGTGCCGTGACTAAATGCGCCATGCCCGCAGGCGTATTCAATATGATTTTCGGTACTGATATCGGTGCTGAACTGGTGAAACATCCCGCAATTCAGGCGGTGGGTTTTACCGGCTCATTACGTGGTGGCATGGCGCTCTTTCGTTTGGCTCAACAGCGTCCACAGCCGATACCGGTTTTTGCCGAAATGTCGGCTCTCAATCCCTTTTTCATTCTGCCGCAGGCGCTATCAGTACGTGCCGATACGCTGGCCCGCGATTTAGTCGCGTCGTTCACGCTGGGATGTGGACAGTTCTGCACTAAACCAGGCCTGATTGTGTTGCTGAAGGGGGAGAAAAACGCGGACTTTTTGCAGCAACTGGTTGAGAAAGTGAATGCCGCCTCACCGCAACTCATGCTGAACGCCTCCACGCTTGAGCACTATCGCCACAGCGTAGAGAAACTGGCAGGACATCCGACAATTCAGTGTTTGGCGGGGGACGATAATCATCAGACCGGACGTGCAGAAGCTCGTCTCTATCAGGCTCAGGTGGCAAGCGTACTTGAAAAAGATCCTCTGTTGCAGGAGGAAGTGTTCGGGCCGCTCGCGATTGTGGTTGAAGCCGCTGATGAAGGGGAGTTGTTGCAGGTGATTAACGCTCTGCAAGGGCAACTTACTGCCACACTTCAGGCGGATGAGGATGACCGGCAACTGGCTGGTCGTTTATTGCCGTTGTTGGCTGATAAAGCCGGACGCGTATTGTTCAATGGCTATCCCACCGGCGTCGAGGTTTGCGATGCCATGGTACACGGTGGTCCGTTCCCGGCAACCACCGACGCGCGCGGCACGTCCGTAGGCACGCTGTCCATTACTCGTTTTCTGCGCCCGGTATGCCTGCAAAATGTACCTGCTGCTCTATTACCGCCTGCGTTGCAGGACAGTAATCCATTAAACCTGCTGCGCCTGGTTAACGGCCAGTGGACCCGGGAAGCCATTTCCTCCTTGTTGACTCATTGAAGGGCATCACTATGACAATTCCTTCTACCCAAAGCACGCAAACCGTCGTTGTTGAGTCGGGGAAGTTTAAAAAGCAGTTAACGCTCACCGACTTGACCTTTATTGGTCTGGGGGCGATTTTTGGTTCTGGCTGGCTGTTTGCTGCCAGCCATGTCGCATCGATCGCTGGCCCAGCCGGGATTGCTTCCTGGGTTATTGGCGGTTTTGCGGTGTTGCTACTGGGGATTATTTACTGCGAACTGGGGGCGGCGCTTCCCCGCGCGGGCGGTATTATTCGTTACCCGGTATTTTCGCACGGCGAATTGATGGGCTATCTGCTGGGTTTTATTACCCTGATTGCCTTCTCCAGCCTGATCTCCATTGAGATTGTAGCCGCACGGCAATATGCTGCCGCCTGGTTTCCGGCGCTGACGCAGACGGGGAGCAGTGACCCGACGCTGTTAGGCTGGGTGGTGCAGTTCTTACTGTTGTGCTTCTTTTTTGCCCTGAACTACTACAGTGTCAAAACGTTCGCCCGCTCGAACAATTTTATTAGTGTGCTGAAGTTTCTGGTGCCGTTGCTGGTGGTAATAACGTTATTTGCCTTCTTCAAACCGGAGAATCTGCATATACAGGGTATGGCTCCATTTGGTATGTCAGGAGTGGAAGCGGCAATTAGCGCGGGTGGGATTATCTTCGCTTACCTTGGGCTGACACCGATTATCTCCGTTGCCAGCGAGGCGCAAAATCCGCAACGTACCATCCCATTTGCGCTGATCCTCTCGGTAATTCTCTCGACCATCATCTACGTTCTGCTGCAGATAGCCTTTTTGGGTAGTATTCCTACTGAATCGCTAAGTGGGGGTTGGGCGGAGATCAGTAAGAACTATTCGCTGCCGTATCGTGATATCGCCATTACCCTTGGGATGGGCTGGCTGGCATTTATGGTGGTATGTGATGCTATTGTGTCTCCCAGCGGCACTGGCAATATTTACATGAATGCGACACCGCGCGTGATCTATGGCTGGGCGAAGGCGGGGACATTCTTTAAAACCTTTACTCATATCGATAAGGAGTCAGGTATTCCACGTCCGGCACTGTGGCTGACGTTTGGTTTATCTATCTTCTGGACGCTGCCGTTCCCGTCGTGGGAGCAATTGATTAGCGTGGTTTCTGCGGCTCTGGTACTGAGCTACGCCATCGCGCCAGTTACAGCTGCCGGGCTGCGTCGTAATGCACCAGATATGCCGCGCCCGTTCCGCGTTCGTGGTTTTGCGGTGCTCGGCCCACTCTCTTTTATGATTTCCGCGCTGATTGTTTTTTGGTCTGGTTGGGGAACGCTTTCCTGGCTGCTGGGGCTACAAATCGTAATGTTTGTGGTTTACGTGGTTTGTAAGTCGAAAGTGCCTGTTCAGCATGTCAGCCTGGCGCAGCAGATTAAATCTTCATTGTGGCTTATTGCCTTCTATGCCCTGATTATGCTGTTTTCCTGGTTGGGTAGTTTTGGCGGTAGCGGCATTATAGGTCACCCGTGGGATACTATCGTCGTCGCGCTGATGTCGTTGGGAATTTATTACTGGGGCGCATACACCTGCCTTCCTCGGGCGAACTTTAACGGGGATGAAGAAGAATAAAGGAGTAGAAAATGGATAGAGTAATCCTCTCGTTATCAGAGGCTTACGCACTAGCCTATCATGCGCTCATCAGTAACGGATTTAGTGAGCAACATGCGGTGGTGATTGCGAAAAACGTTACCGCCGGGGAGCGCGACGGTTGTGCCTCGCACGGTTTATGGCGACTGCTGGGGATTGTTGACACGCTGCGAAAAGGGAAAGTCTCTGCCGATGCTCTGCCGACAGTGGAATCTCAGGCTCCGGCAATCGTTAAGGCCGATGCCAAAGGTGGCTATTCGCTGTTGGCTTATCAGCAGGCACTGCCGTTACTGATCGAGAAAACGCGTCAGTGCGGGATTGCAGCACTGGCGATTAATCATTGTGTTCACTACTCCGCCTTATTTGCGGATGTTGAACCGCTGACTGAAGCCGGACTGGTGGCGCTGGCGACCACGCCAAGCCATGCCTGGGTTGCGCCGAAAGGGGGGCGCAAACCTCTTTTTGGTACTAACCCAATCGCGTTTGGTTGGCCGCGCGACAAACAGCCGCCATTTATTTTTGATATGGCGACCAGTGCGGCGGCACGCGGTGAGATTCAGTTACATCAGCGAGCCGGGAAATCACTTCCTGAAGGTTGGGGGATCGACAGTAATGGCAATGCCACCACCGATCCACAAGCTGTGCTGGACGGAGCAATGTTAACCTTCGGCGGTCATAAAGGTTCGGCACTGGCAGCGATGGTGGAGCTGATTGCGGGGCCACTGATTGGCGATATGACCAGTGCTGAGTCTCTTGCGTGGGATAATGGTGCAGGTGGTTTGCCATATGGTGGAGAGTTGATCCTGGCACTCGATCCGCAGCGTTTTCTTGGTGAGGATGCCGGAAGGCATCTGGCAAGGGCGGAAACACTGTTTAGTCAGATGCAGGCACAGGGCGCGCGCCTGCCAGGAGAACGTCGCTACCAGGCACGATTGCGCAGTGAGCAACAGGGTGTAGAGATCAGCCAATCACTCTATGACGATATTCGATCCTTAAGTAGCTGATAGATACTAAAGGATATACATACAATTAATGGCGGGAAGGATCCCGCCATCTGCGATATCAAAACAACGTATCCAGCTCTGCCAGTACGTTGTAGTCGTCATCAGTCAATAACAACGTTTTCCATTTGTCGAAGGTCAGGCACGGATGGGAAGTGCCAAACACCAGAATATCCCCCACCTGCACGTCGCTATTAGCTGACAGTTGCAACATGCAGTGCTGATCCATAATGCCGACACTGCGAATAGCCTCAGGATCAAACGCCAGTGGCTTGCCGTTGCGGTAGTGGGCGACCGGTTGTGGCAGTCCGGCGTCGAAGGCACAATCACGCTTACCAAAATTAACCACTGCACGATCGGCCTCCGGCACCGATTGCACCATGGCGACCAGTTCCAGTGCAGATGTGAGATCGCCTGCCAGATCGCAAGCCACTGGATCACGGGCGATCAATTGCTGTTGCGCGATGTCGTAGATCCCTGCGTCATGGGTGATGTAGCAGCCTGGGCGAATGACGATCCGGCAGTTATCAGGCTTTTCTGCCGCCAGCCAGATATTGCACACTACGTCATACCAGACCGTGCCTGCTCCGGTGAGAATAAACTCGCCATCAACCAGACTTGCCATATCACAAGCCAGTTGTGCGGCATCGCGCAGCAGCGCTTCTACCTGCGGTTGTGGATCGTCACCGTGTAAAACACCTTCATATAACTCCAGCCCGCGCAGACGTAGCCCTGGTAATTGGGCCGCTTGTTTAGCCAGTGCCAGTGCGGCATCCGTTGAGCGGCAACCACAGCGCCCGCCGGGAACCCCCAGCTCAATCATCACGTTCAGCGTCTGTTGCTGGCTGGCAAAAAAGGCAGACAAAGCGCGGGCGTTCTCAATGCTGTCGATACAGCAGATAAAATCGACTTTCGGGTAATGCCGTTGCAACTGGGCAATCAACTGCATATTCGCCTTGCCGACCAACTGGTTAACCATCAGCACACGCTGAATACCGCTCGCCATTGCCGCACCAGCCTGCCACGCGCTACCGACACCAATTGCCCAGGCACCAGCCGCCTGCTGCGCCTGAAAAATCCACGGCGTCATGGTGGTTTTACCGTGCGGTGCCAGCGAAACGCCGCGCGCGTCAGCATAGCGTTGCATCCACATAATGTTGTTCTCCAGAGCCTGCTTTTTAATGATCGCGGTAGGTAAACAAACATCTTCGGCAAGGATATTTGCGGGCATTTGCATCAGAGCAGATTTATGGGGAACCAGAGGTTCTGATTGGTATTTCATAACATTTACCTTTTGAGTTTTTCACCGTATCGGATGCGAGTATCATTTGTAACTAAATGAAATATAGGTATTTAGTTTATTTATCTTATGATTTGTGAATAAAAGTATCAGAAAATCATCTGGGTTTTGCGTAGTTTTCCACTGTTTTTCATCCTTGTAAATGGTTAACTTATCACCATTGCAGAAATGGAGTGACGAACATGCAGGTTGACTGGTTATTCAAAAATGTGACGGTTATCGACGGCAGCGGCGGCCCTGAATTTCGCGGTGACGTGGCAATAACAGGTGATCGGATTGTCGATATAGCCCCTGCGCTTAACGTTACGGCGCAGCAGGTCATTGACGGTGAAGGACGGGTGCTGGCACCAGGGTTTATCGACGTTCATACCCATGACGATATCAACGTTATTCGCATCCCGGAATATCTGCCAAAAATCAGCCAGGGGATCACCACCGTGATTGTCGGCAACTGCGGGATCAGTGCAGCGTCGGCGAAAATGAAAGGCGAAGTCCCTGACCCGATGAATCTGTTGGGGGAAGCGGAGCACTTTATTTATCCCACCGTTGAAAGCTATGCCCAGGCAGTGGAAGCAGCCAGACCGTCACTGAACGTAGGCACGCTGATTGGTCATACGGCGCTGCGTAATAATCATATGGACGACCTGTTTCGCCCGGCGACGGCGGATGAAATTGCCGCTATGCGTGCCGACTTACGTCTGGCGTTGAGTCAGGGAGCGCTGGGGTTAAGTTCCGGACTGGCTTATGCCACGGCATTTCAGGCGACTACCGAAGAGGTAATGGCGCTGGCGGAAGAATTAGCCGGTGAGAAGGGGGTTTATACCACTCATCTGCGTTCTGAATTCGAACCGATTCTGGATGCGCTGGATGAGGCGTTTCGTATTGGGCGTCATGGCAAAGTGCCTGTCGTGGTTTCCCACCATAAATGCGCCGGGGCGAAAAACTGGGGGCGGACAAAAGAAACGTTGGCTTTTTTTGACCAAATGCGTCAACACCAGGAAATTGGCTGCGATGTCTACCCTTACTCGGCCAGCTCTTCAACGCTGGATCTCAAACAAGTCACCGACGAATTCGATATTGTGATCACCTGGTCACAAACACATCCGCAGCAGGCCGGGAAAACACTGGCACAAATCGCCATCGACTGGCAGATGAGTATGCTGGAGGCTGCGAAGCTGCTAATGCCTGCCGGGGCTATCTATTACAACATGGACGAGCGCGACGTCCGCCGAGTGTTGAGTTATCCGGTCAGTATGATTGGCTCTGACGGTCTGCCCAATGATCCCATGCCGCATCCGCGTTTATGGGGCGCTTTCCCTCGCGTGCTGGGTCACTATTGTCGTGATGAAGGCTTATTCCCGCTGACCACGGCTATCCACAAAATGACCGGGCTTTCTGCCAGCCGTTTTCGTCTGCCCCAGCGTGGACTGGTGAAAGTCGGCTATTTTGCGGACCTGGTGCTGTTCGATCCACAAACCATTCGTGATGCTGCCAGTTTTTCTGATCCCAAACGCCCGGCAGATGGCATTGAAGCGGTGATGGTAAATGGCGTTATGAGCTATGGTCGCGATAAACATATTACAGGCCGTGCGGGCCGTTTCCTGCGCCGCCAGACCTCACATTAAGGAGTGAATATGAGCATTAAACGTTACGGTACGGAAGGTGGAACAGGCACTGGCGGGCAGCATTTGCCGTTTGCCAGGGCGGTTGAGGCGGGCGGCTGGCTGTACGTCTCCGGGCAAACCCCCATGAAAAACGGTGAAGTGGTAGAAGGCGGTATCGTTGAACAGTCACGACTGGCGATCCAAAACTGTGTCGACATCATGACCGAAGCCGGTTATAGCTTGGCGGATGTGGTTCACGTGAAAGTGATCCTGACCGACGCCCGCTATTTCCAGTCATTTAATAAAGTATTCAGAGAATTTTTTGGCGAAAATCCGCCTGCACGTATTTGTTGTGTGGCTGATCTGGTTGTCGATTGTAAAGTCGAAGTTGATGTGACCTGTTATAACGCGACCCGCTAATAAATTTAAGAATTAAAAAAACAGACCGCAATTGAGTGCTGAATACATTCAGCACTCCGGGAACTCTTACATTATTTTCTCTCTACTGGCAGGATGTGAATTATGAACAGTCATATCTTTTTAGTCGGCTTTATTATTTATGCCATCGCCATGATTTGGCTTGGTTGGTTTGTTTCTCGTAATCAGAAAAGCGGAGAAGATTTTCTGCTGGGCGGGCGTTCGCTGCCGCTGTTTCTGACGCTGGGTTCAACCGTTGCCACGATGGTTGGCACGGGTTCCAGTATGGGCGCAGTGGGCTTTGGCTACAGTAATGGCTGGGCCGGAATGCTTTATGGCGTCGGTGGGGCCGTAGGTATATTGCTGGTGGCGTGGCTGTTTGCTCCAGTACGTAAATTACGTTTTATGACCATGAGTGAAGAACTCTCTTATTATACTGGCGGGAGTCATTTAATTAAAAATATTGTCGGTCTGATGATATTTATTGCCTCTATTGGCTGGCTGGGCGCGCATATTTTAGGTGGCAGTATGTATCTTGCCTGGGCAACAGGTATTGATCTTACTGTAGCAAAATTAATTATCGCCTTAGCTTTTGCGATTTACGTTATTATCGGCGGTTATTCGGCGGTAGTGTGGACAGACACCATTCAGGCCTTAATTCTGTTCTTTGGTTTTATTTTGATGGCTATTCTCGCCGTTGTTCACGTTGGCGGCTGGAGTGCGATTGAACAGGCGATGGACCCAAAAGCGATGAGCCTGTTTGCGATTGATAAAATGGGCGTGCTGCCTGCGCTTTCGCTGGCGCTGGTTATTGGCGTAGGTGTGCTGGCCACACCGTCTTATCGCCAGCGTATTTACTCGGGTAAAGATGTTCCCTCTGTACGCCGTTCGTTTGTTATTACTGGCGTGTTGTATCTGTTCTTCTCGATTCTGCCTGCCATTATCGGCATGGCGGCGTTCACCATGAACCCGAATCTGGAAAACAGTAACTATGCCTTCTTGTTCGCCACCAGTTTTCTGCCGCCATTGCTTGGCCTGGTGGTACTGATTGCTGGGCTTTCTGCCACCATGTCTTCCGCCAGCTCTGATGCCATCGCTGCGGTGGCGATTATGATGCGCGACGTCTACACCATGGTTACCGGCAGAATGCCGCCGGAGAACAAGGCAATCACTTACTCACGCTGGATGCTGACCTTTGTTATTGGCCTGGCGCTGGTCTTTGCTCTGACCTCTAACGACATCATCAGCTACATTACCAAAATGATTTCGATGCTGATGTCCGGGCTGTTTATCTGCTCGATTCTCGGTCGCTTCTGGCTACGCTTTAACTGGCAGGGCGCGCTGGCGGCGTTAGTGAGCGGTATGGTGATGTCCATTGTGGTGCTGATGAATGCCGACTGGCTGGCTTACTGGGGTAACCCGTGTATTCCGTCAGTGCTGGGAAGCCTGGTCGCTGGCGTACTGGTGACGCTGGTAACGCCAGCAAGCGAGATCAGCCGGGAAGAAGCTCTGGCTATTATCACCAATGAGCGTGAAAACCAGAGTGTCGTGATCACCAAACCTGAAGAGGCATAACCAATAGTGCTAATCGCCAAGTGGCTGGCGGTTAGCGCCACCCCGGTGGCTGTCTAGTGCCAGTTTTATCCGCCGCAGGCGATCTTTCGCCTGCGCTTTATTTGCCATAGCCAGCTCTGTTGCCAGCACATCGATCATCGCGAGCATGGCGTAACGGGAAGGGGTGGGCTTAAAAATGTAATCACTTTCCTGAACCAGCAACGGCAATACCAGATCCACCTGTTCTGCCAGCGGTGTTTGTGCTGGCGTAATGGCAATAACACGCGCGCCATACTGACGGGCGATTGCGGCACTTTCGATGATTTCCGGTGTATAACCGCCCAGCGACAGTACAATCACCACATCCTGCGGCATAACCGCCGAGCACATCATTCTCATCATGAGTGAGTCGTTCTGACTGACCACCGGTAACCCCAGACGGAACAGACGGTACTGGATCTCCTGCGAGCAGATGGTAGAACCGCCGCCCGTTCCCAATGCAAGAATTTGCCGCGCCTGACTTAACCAACTGACCGCCTGACTGATGGCGTTCATATCCAGTGAGCGACGATGCGTTTCCAGCACGCTGATAATTGATTCGTAGATCCCCTGAACACCGTCAAGATCCGGTACATCGAGAATAAACCGCTGCCCGATAGCCAGTGACTGCGCCAGTTTGACTTTCAGCTCGCGGACATCTTTACACCCCAGAGCACGGGCAAAACGCGTAACCGACGCCTGGCTGGTTTGTGTTAACCGCGCCAGCTCAGCAATTGGCAGTTCCACGGCTGCGGAGACGTCATCAAGAATAAATTGTGCGATACGCTTTTCAGTGGCGGTTAACGCCATAAACCGTTCGGTAATGCAGGAGATGATATCGATGCTATAAGCCATGGGAGTATCACTGATTCAGTAAAAACTGGTACTTTGTACCATAAAAATTGCTCCAGAGTGTGACCCTCATAAAAAATGTAAGTACGCAGCGACAAAAAAACGCTCAACACCGCTCCAGATCATAAAGTTTTCTACCACCAGGCCGACAACCTGAGTATCAGGTCTGGAGGGAAGAGAAACCATGTTTAAACGTATTAAGATCGTGACCAGCTTATTGCTGGTTTTGGCCGTTTTTGGCCTTTTACAACTGACATCAGGCGGTTTGTTCTTTAATGCCTTAAAAAATGACAAAGAAAATTTCTCCGTTTTACAAACCATTCGTCAGCAGCAATCCACGCTGAATGGCAGCTGGGTCGCGTTGTTGCAGACACGTAACACTCTCAACCGAGCGGGTATCCGCTACATGATGGATCAGAACAATATTGGCAGCGGTTCAACCGTCGCCGAGCTGATGCAGAGTGCCAGTATTTCGCTGAAGCAAGCGGAAAAAAACTGGGCGGACTACGAAGCGTTGCCGCGTGACCCGCGTCAGAGCACAGCCGCAGCGGCGGAAATCAAACGTAATTACGATATTTACCACAATGCGCTGGCGGAGCTGATCCAGCTGTTAGGCGCAGGCAAAATCAATGAGTTCTTTGATCAGCCAACTCAGGGATATCAGGACGGTTTCGAAAAGCTGTATATGGCTTATATGGAGCAAAACGATCGTCTCTACGATATTGCCGTCAGCGATAATAATGCTTCCTACAACCAGGCGATGTGGGTGCTGGTGGGCGTGTTGATCGTCGTGTTAGCCGTCATTGTGGCCGTCTGGTTTGGTATTAAAGCCTCGCTGGTAGCGCCAATGAATCGCCTGATCGAAAGCATTTGTCATATTGCTGGCGGGGATTTGGTAAAACCCATTGAGGTGGATGGTTCTAACGAAGTAGGACAACTGACTCAGAGTTTGCGCCATATGCAAAGTGAACTGATGCGTACTGTCGGAGATGTACGTAACGGTGCTAATGCCATTTATAGCGGTGTCAGCGAAATTGCCACGGGTAATAACGATCTCTCATCGCGTACTGAGCAGCAAGCGGCTTCACTGGAAGAGACGGCGGCCAGCATGGAGCAACTGACTGCAACGGTGAAACAGAACGCCGAGAACGCGCGTCAGGCCAGTCATCTGGCGTTAAGTGCTTCTGAAACCGCGCAACGTGGTGGCAAGGTAGTGGATAACGTGGTGCAGACGATGCGCGATATCTCCACCAGTTCGCAGAAGATTGCCGATATTATCAGCGTTATCGATGGTATTGCCTTCCAGACCAATATTCTGGCTTTGAACGCGGCGGTTGAAGCGGCGCGCGCGGGCGAGCAAGGGCGTGGTTTTGCGGTAGTTGCGGGGGAAGTGCGTAACCTGGCGCAGCGTAGCGCCCAGGCGGCCCGTGAAATTAAAAGCTTGATTGAAGACTCCGTAAGTAAAGTGGATGTCGGATCTACGCAGGTCGAAAGTGCCGGGGAAACCATGACAGAGATTGTCAGCGCCGTAACACGCGTTACTGACATTATGGGAGAAATCGCTTCAGCCTCTGATGAGCAAAGCCGTGGCATTGATCAGGTTGGTTTAGCGGTTGTCGAAATGGATAGGGTAACGCAACAGAACGCCGCGTTAGTGGAAGAGTCTGCTGCCGCTGCCGCCGCGCTGGAAGAGCAGGCCAGCCGTCTGACCGAAGCCGTAGCGGTGTTCCGTATACAGCAAACGCAACAGCGTCAGTATGAAGCTTTGCCAGTGGTAAACGCAGCGTTGCCGGTTGTGCCGCGCAAAATTGCCGTCGCTGATAGCGGGGATAACTGGGAAACGTTTTAATCGCCATGAAAAATGCCCGATAAGCAAAATGTTATCGGGCATAGGGAGATTAATCTTTACGTGGGTCGTTGATCGGCTGACGAACCAGGAAGATGTACGCCAGCGCACCAGCCGCGGTGACGCAACCGCAGATGATTAGTGCCAGATGGAATGAGTGTGTGGTATCAACAATAAAACCGGTAATAATCGGCGCGAAAGAGGCGCAGATGAAGCTGGCAAAGTTCTGGATACTGCCCACCGACGCAGTCATGCGAGAAGCGACTGCGACGTGGATCAATCCCCAGCAGGATGTTCCGGCAAAGTGAATACAGAACAGTGCCATGCCAATCAGCAGAACCGCCGTCATGGATGTTGTCGCTTGCGGTACTACCAGCGTAAAGGCGGCAGAACAGAACATCCCGGCAATAATGCAGATCTTCCGGCTCTTAATCGGAGCCATTCCCCCTTTGACCAGCCAGTCGGTAACGTAACCGTTGACCAGCATCCCGGCAGCCCCAAACAGGAAAGGGATAGCCGCCATCAACCCTGTGCTTTTTAAATCCAGGTTATAGGCTGTTTGCAGGTAACCAGGAAGCCAGGCCAGATACAGCCACGCAGTGTAGTTGATGCCACTGAATCCGAGCATCATTCCCCACATTGTGCGGTTACGGAACAGGCTGCGCCATTCGGCAAAACTGAGCGGATCTCGGCGGGCATTGACGCTACCTGCATTGAGATAAGCTTGTTCAACGGCAGTCAGTTCTACGTGCTCGCGGTTGCGATAGAGCATATACCAGCCGATGGCGAGAAAAATCCCCAGTACACCAATGGTAATAAACATCCCGCGCCAGCCCATCACCAGCATCATCGCCGCCAGAATCGGTGGGCTTACGGCAACGCCAATGGTAGAAGCTGCGTTGAAGAAGCCCATCGGGCGTCCGCGCTCTTTGATGTTGAACCAGTCGTTAATGACTTTTACACCGCATGGGTTCATCGGCGCTTCACCAATCCCCATACCGATACGCACCAACACGAACTGCGTAAAGCTGTGCACCATGCCAGACATGGCCTGGAACAGTGACCAGAAGAACATCCCCAGTCCCAGCATCAGACGTGGGCCTTTACGATCCAATAGTGGGCCGCAAGGAAGTTGCGCAATCCCGTAAGCGAGTGAAAACACGGAGAGCAAAGCGCCAATTTCGGTGGCACTTAATCCCAATTCTTCACGAATCGTTAAATTTGCTACCGACAGCGAACTGCGGTCGAGATAATTGATTACCGCCGCAAAAAATAATAACAACATGGCGGTGGTTTGAATGCGTTTAATTCGGGTACTGCGTTGAACTAATCCATCTGGTGGCACGGGAATATCTGCCGACGAAGATGGAGTAAATGAAGAACGCGGATCGAGGGTGATATTTTCTTTTTCCACGCCGGACTCCTGTATTTATAATTTTAATTGTTTACGTAATTGTGCATTACGCAAGGTTGACATTAACGGCAGGTTAAAGTTTTAGGCTTTCACTACCGCTCACAAAAATATTTATAGTCGACTGATTGTGAGCATAGGTAAGCGGGAATTCCCCGGTATTTATCTTTTGATAAAACCGTGCACCCGCTAATAGTTTGCTGTTTTTAATCCGTACTTAATGAGCATAACGCGTGTTCTCATTAATGGATCGAATCATTGATTGTTTAGCTGAATTCAAATGGTTACGGAGCGCAAGGGTGGCATCAAGGTCACTGCGGCAAATCAGAGCGCTGAGAATGGTCATATGCTCATCGACGGCAATGATATTGCGCTGTTTAAGATCGCTTTCGTCCCATTGATAGTGAAAATGAAAGATGACTGAGATGATCTCAAGCGATTGATCAAAAAAGATATTGTCGGCAGCTGAAAGCAGTAAGGAGTGAAAATCTCTGTCAAGTTGCGAGAACATGCGAAAGCTATTGCCGATGTTGTCACGCAGTAGCCGATGACGTTCGAGCATGGTTTTCGCCTGCAGCCAGCGGGGATCATGATCAGGCAGGTTGAGAAAGTGCTCAAGTGAATGTGTTTCGAGCATTTCGCGTAGCTCAAACAGCTGCTCGGCGTAGGATTGATCAAATTGCTTCATGCTCCACTGGCCGCGCTTTTCGCTTTGAATAAGATTATAACGGCCGAATTTTAAAAGATATTCTCTTACAACCATCGGGCTGACACCCGCGGCCCGCGCCAATTGCAGTTCAGAAAAAGTTTCCCCAGGGCGTAACTGACGCTGGTTTATCATCGTGAAAAAAGCCTGCTCAAACACTTTGTTTTGTTCACTCATTGAAGCGGTAGTACAGGCGAAACCGTCATCATGGTCAGGTTTACGCGCAATAACATAGTCGTTTCCAACCTGCGTTAAGACGCCGCATTCGCGTAAGTGGCTGAGAATATGACGCACTGTAGTGCGGCTGATGTTGTACATTTCCGCCAGCGCACTTTGCGATGGAAGTGGTGAAGGGACATGACCACGCGCCATATCATCAATGACCTGGTTAATCACATTGTGGCGTAAATTTTGCGAACGACTCATATTTTCTCCTTGTGAGTCCATTAAAACCATATTTAAAACATTTTTATGTGTGTGTTTTCACAAAATAGATTTTCTGTTTTGCTGTCATTTTTAATTTTCATTGATATCTATTGCAACAAAAGATGGAGAGCCGAATCATGTCTACGATGAAATTTTTAATTTGTCAGCAGCCGAAAGAATTAATCTGGAAACAACGCGAGATACCTATTCCGGGTGACAACGAAGCATTAATTAAAATTAAAGTCGTCGGAATTTGTGGTACCGATATTCATGCCTGGAGGGGGAATCAACCATTTTTTAGTTATCCACGCGTTTTAGGTCATGAAATATGTGGGGAGATTGTTGGGCTGGGTAAAAATATTGCTGATCTTAAAAATGGTCAGCAAGTTGCTGTGATCCCTTATGTTGCCTGTCAGCAATGCCCGGCGTGTAAAAGCGGTCGTACCAATTGCTGTGAAAAAATTTCAGTCATTGGCGTGCATCAGGATGGCGGTTTTAGTGAGTATTTCAGCGTGCCGGTGGCGAACATTTTGCCCGCAGACGGTATTGACCCGCAGGCGGCAGCATTGATTGAACCTTTCGCTATTAGCGCTCATGCGGTGCGTCGTGCAGCCATTGCACCCGGCGAGCAGGTGCTGGTGGTCGGGGCGGGACCAATTGGTCTGGGCGCGGCGGCAATCGCTAAAGCCGATGGCGCACAGGTGGTGGTGGCGGATACCAGTCCGGCGCGGCGTGAGCATGTGGCAACGCGTCTGGAGTTGCCCGTGATAGACCCGTCAGCTGAGGATTTTGACGACCAGTTGCGGGCGCAATTTGGTGGTTCGCTGGCGCAGAAAGTGATCGACGCAACAGGTAATCAACATGCGATGAATAACGCCGTTAATCTGATTCGTCATGGCGGCACGGTAGTATTTGTTGGCCTGTTTAAAGGCGAGTTGCAGTTCTCTGATCCGGAATTCCATAAAAAAGAAACCACAATGATGGGCAGCCGAAATGCCACGCCGGAAGATTTCGCGAAAGTCGGGCGGCTGATGGCGGAAGGGGAAATTACTGCCGACATGATGTTAACCCATCGCTATCCGTTCGCCACGCTGGCAGAAATCTATGAGCGCGATGTGATTAACAATCGTGAGTTGATTAAGGGCGTAATTACTTTCTGATAATCGAGTTGCCATGCAGCGCCCGGGGAAATGTTGGGCGCTGTTTTTTCTGTTTCTCAATAATGTTTTGTAGGTCGGAGAAGGCGTTTTCGTCGCATCCGGCATTATGTACTCAATGTTGGATGCGACGCTTGCGCGTCTTATCTAACCTACAAATCAGTCAGTGATTACCCTTCACGCGCCACCACTTTGATTTCCACCATACCAATGCCGAGCTTACGCGGCGAATGGCCGAGAATATTCCCTTCGTTGGTTGATACAGG
The DNA here is from genome assembly GCF_963883145.1 of Escherichia sp. E4385. Taxonomy (NCBI): domain Bacteria; kingdom Pseudomonadati; phylum Pseudomonadota; class Gammaproteobacteria; order Enterobacterales; family Enterobacteriaceae; genus Escherichia; species Escherichia sp. E4385. Next base: position 259,851 of record NZ_CAWOOJ010000002.1, on the reverse strand, counting down.
TTCTGGCGGAACAATTACCAGCGTGTCGGCATCGGTTGGATTCTCGAAATGCAGCGTGGTGGTGGTCACTTCATTGTCCAGCACGATGGTTTGTTCTTCGTTGCCTACGCGTACCGGAATGGGACGGCTGGCGTTATTACCGTATGCTTTGGCGGTGATTACCAGGTCAAATTTCTTCGGCAGAGGATGTTTGTACTCGATTTTCACTTCATCGCCCAGCTGCGCGTTGGACCAGCGTCCCCACGACTCCGGACGGGAAATCCCGCTAAACTGTTTCACTTCTTCCGGTGCACCTGCGACGTTAAAAATGAAACTGTCGGCTTTGTAGCGAATATCGTTATCGACAATCTTCAGCGTATCGACATTGCCTTTGTAGCGTTCCATATCGATGACGGTATCTTTAAATGCGGTTTTGCCCTTCCACGTCGTTTTATCAACATGTTGAACAATTTGCTGACCACCAAGCTGCCCCTGGGAAACACACCAGTCAGTGGAGAGAGCCAACTCTGGCGCCCATAGCTGCGCCATCTTGTAGCAGCGATCAACCCAGACGAAATTGTCGCGCGGAGCGAAATCGGCCAACTGGAAACGAAGTGGTGCAGAATATTCGCTTTCTGGCAGTGGTTCCACACGTTTATCCGACACGCGTAACAGTAGCGGCAGACGGAAATGGGTACCCGAGAAGGCGATCATGTTTTTATTCTGATCGATGGTGAACTCTTTCATCTCGGTGGGGAATTTCCACAGACGAATGATATCGGGCTTCCACGCCAGCACTTTCTCTTTAATGTTGAGGAACACTTCCGACATGGATTGACCAGAGAGGCTACTACGCCCAAGGCCGATAAAGTTATCGCCACCAAGAATATCCAGCACTGTAGCGCCGTTGTCCATGGTGTTGCGCTTCACCGCCAGCGTCTCTTGCTGTGGCTTGTCGCCACGGATGACGAAAAACAGGTTGTTACGATCCTGTTTATTAAGGTATTTCCACGCCGTGTTGTTCATCGCTAAATGGTCAGATGAGACGACGATGACGGTATCTTTAAACCACGGTGACGCTTTGATTTTATTGATAAACGTCGCGATGTTCTCCTGGCTGCAACTTACCGCGCTGAATGACTGATTCGGCTTACCGTCAAAATCATATTTTTTGCGGTTGCAGGTGCGAGAGATAAAACCATCCGGGTGATGGGTATCGACCGTCAGAGTAAACAGTGAGAATCGCTGACCAGAGCGGGAAAGCTCTTCAAACTTTTTCCACGCTTCATCCAGCACGGTATCGTCGTAGAATCCCCAGTCGTTGCGATAATGCGGATCCGCCACCACACTTTTCAGCTCTTCTGCACCATACAAATGGTCGAAGCCGTGTGATTTCAGGAACACATCTTTACCCGCAAAACGCAGGTTAGCCCCTTGCACAAAATAGTTCTGATAACCTGAGTTTTTCAGGATATCGCCAAGACAGATGTTCTGCGGGAAGAAGCTGGAAACCGAGGCAGAGGCGTTACCTTCAAACGGGGCAAACAGTGGAATCCCGCACTGAGACGCTACCATGCCCGCGATAGTGTAATCCGTTCCTGGCAGTTGCTGAGTATGGCTGAAATCCAGCCCTTCATTTTTCAGTGCGCCCAGTTCGGGAGTGAGGTCCGGAAAAGCGTCGTTATCAAAATAGGTCCGCTCCAGACTCTCACCATAGATATAAACCAGGTTAAGTTTGGGGGCAGGGATGGTTTTCGACGGTTCTTTATAATAAGCAGCAAAGTCAGGATCGCCGTCGCGTGACTGGGATTTTACCAGCTCCGTTATCTGGCGAAACGCCGGGCTGGCGTCCACAGAACCCAGCGCCAGTAAGAGTGCCAGCAGGCTGTAGCCAAAATGGTGAGGATGATGACGGCGTCGGCGTAGGATCCAGCCCAGCGCGCCGAAAACTACCGCCAGTGCCAGCACGATACCCACTCCCGGCAGGATATACTTGCTGACGCCAGCACCGGTCAGGCTGTTAGTTAAGGTATAGAGCACCGCGTCGTTAATGCCGTCGCCAGTAAAATAGTCACTGGCAAACAGGGTAATATTTAAAACGACAAATAACCCCAGTACCGTTAACGTGGCGGCAAACCACCAGGTGTTACGTCCCGCTTTCCATGCGTAGATCAGCACAGAGGCGAGAAATAGGGCGAAAGAGAATAGTTCTGACAACGGGCGATCCTCACTAAAACAGGCCGGTTAGCCGATGTTTAAGATTTTTTGAGAAACACAATGTAATGGTGCTGCCATATAGCTGCAATTCTAGTGTCAAAAAAATGCGATGTTGTTAGGAATTAGTTTATAAACAGACTTTTTTGCGCAAGAAAGCTTCCCGTGTAACAGAGGAAAAGACGTCCAGAAACAGGGAAAAGAGCGGGGAAGGGCCGCGTTAGTTTGTTAATAGCTAAAACGCGGCGCTATGCGGATCAGGAAATAAAGTTTAGACCTTGCTTTAACACCAGATCGCAGGCTTTGGTTTTTACCTTTTCAGCCAGAGGCGTCGTACCGATGTTATCCAGGTTAAGCTGCTGACCATCTTTGGTTTTTAGCAAACCCTGAATGCCATCCAGATAGTTGGTATCTTCTTTCTGCTCTTCGCTGTTCAGGCCCAGCTTCTCCAGGACCTGATTTTTGATGTTTTCCGCATCGGTAACTGAAGCCAGCTTTTGCTTCGCGCAGTATTGCAAAATGCCTGCGGCATTGTTCATGTTGTCTGCGCTTAACGCCTGGTTGCCACTACCAAGCAGGTTAGTTAATGAGGCGAGCGACCAACTGCCTTCCTGTGTGGTGCTGTTTTGGTTGCTTAACTCGCTGGCGGCGCTGGAAAGCGCATCTTTCCAGGACGCGGCATGCACCCCGGTGGAAATTAATGCGCTGGTGGCAATTGCACAGCACAGAAGGTGTTTAATAGTTTTCATCATCATTACTCAAGGTGGAATTGTGTCGCAGTATAGCGCCGGAAAGGAGGATTAATACTCTTTACCCGTTACCCGGCTACGATAGCTTTCCCAGTTAAAAATAACCCACAGACTGTTACCCAGGCGCATACGATCCATAACGCGTTCGCCCAGTAACTTGGTCATCTCGTCCATATTGCTGTTGGTCAGCATCCCGGTCGGGCGTTTGGAAGAAGAGCGGCGATCGACGATCTGGTTGATGATCACTTTTTCGTATTTCGATTCGGTCTGCACGCCGATCTCATCGATCACCAGCAGATCAACGTTGCTCAGATCGTTAAGCAGTTGTTCTTCGCTGGTACCGCTATTTCTGAAGGTATCTTTCATCGCCGACATAATATCGGCCACGGTGATGATCAATACGGATTTACCGCGTAGCAGCAGTTCGTTGCAGATTGCCGCCGCCAGATGGTTTTTGCCCGTTCCCGGCTTGCCAGAAAAGATAAAGCTGGCGATGTTGCCGTCGAACTCTTCGACATACTGGCGCGCTTTGCTCAACGCATTCATCTGCCCTTCGCACTCAACACGATAGTTCTCAAAGGAGCAGTTTTGATGCAGCGGACGAATGCCGGAGCGGTTAAAGGTACGCTGCATTTTCATCGCCCGATTCTCGCGCTCAAGAGCGGCGGCGCGGAGTGCCCCTTGTTCTTTCTGCCACGCCAGAAGTTCTTCACCCGTTTTGAAGGCGGGTTTGATATGGGCTGGCATCATTTTTTGCAGACGTTGCATCAGGTCGCCAACGTTTTTCATCGTTACCCTCTGAATCCCGGTGGAATTTGGCTGTCAGGTTCACTGACTGTGTTCACATCTCGTTTCGTTAATCCGCCATTGCTGGCACGACCTATTTGCAGGCTGCGCGCCAGTTTTTGTTGCCACTGCACATGATGGAAGACTTTGCCTTCCGCCTGCCAATAAGAAATAAATGACGCCAGTTCTTCGGCGGTTACCGGCTCTTTTAGCGCCACGCCCCATAATGCCGCCTGACGGATAAAGTCGGTATCGGGTTGCCAGTCTGGGTACATGGCGAATTTACCCATGGGTACGGCAACGGGGGCGGCTTGCGGTTCCTGATAGAGTTGATCGTCCAGGGCCACGTCACTTCCCGGACGCGTCAGTTTTTCTTCCAACGCCAGCAGTTCAGCAAGACGCGCGGGCGTAACGGCATAAAACGCCGGGGCATTGTTGGCAAATACGGCAACCATGCCGCCTTCTGCTTTTGCCAGAACGGTTTGGTGATCGTGTACCAGGGCGTCAATACCAACGACGTCCGGGGTCAAAACTCTGGAGGACATACTGTTTCTCAATATGGAACGATGAACGAGAAGGGAGATTACTTTTATAGTAACACACGGATGAGGCCAGGCAGCCTCTCATCCATGTGCTTTAAGCGAGGCAATTTTATACGCGGGGGCGCTTGCGGTACAACCACAATCCAGGAACGGAAAGACCGATGGATAACGCGCCAACAATTGATGAAGCGGTAAGAAAGTTAGTTAACAGGGTAATCATTAACGGCTCGCTGTAACCTAACTGACTGATTTTTACCGCTGAAATCATTGCAGTATACGCCGGGATGCCCGGGAACATCGGAATTACAGCCGCCACGGTAAAGACTTTCGGGTGCGCCAGATACCAGCGCGACCACTGAATACCAATGGTGCCGACCAGTAGCGAAGCCATAAACGTCGACCACTCAATATTGAGTCCAGTAGTCATTAAAATCATTCGCGAACCATGACCCATCGCGCCAAGCAGCGCACACCAGCGTAATGCCCGGATTGGCACGTTGAACACCATCGCAAAGCCGACTGCTGGGATTGCCGCGAGAATCATATCCTGCGCTAATGCTAATAGAAATTCGATTACACCCATCCGCGTAGCCCCCAAATTGTGAGTGCCATCACCACGCCAACGCAGGTTGCCAGTGTCAGCAGGCTGGCAATCGCCCAGCGTGCCAGTCCGGTATTTATATGACCTTTAAACATATCGGCTACAGCATTTATCAACGGAAAACCCGGCACCAGTAAAAGAACACTGGCCGCCATTGCCACAGTAGGCGTATGACTGAATGTCGGAAGTTGTAGAAGAAGGCCAGAAATTGTGGTGGCGGCGAAGGCAGTGATGCAAAAGTTTATTTGTGGATGGAGGTGGCGTTGTGCCAGTAGCTGGCGGATATACATGGCGATCATACTGGCGAAGAATGTAATCAACGCACCATCCCAACCACCGTTATTCAGTTTACAGAAACAGGCGCAAGAGAGTCCCACCATCAACGCGACCAGCCAACGCGGATAGCGCAGGGGATGTATTTGGCTAAAACGTTTCTCAACACCTTTGTAATCCAGCAGCTTATGTTCCGCCAGAATCACAATGTGTTGTACCTCAGTAACCACATGCATATTAATGCCGCGATCGTGGTTTTTGCGCGTAGATGTCAGACATTGACCATCTTTAATGGTGGTCAGCACTATGGCGTTCGAAGAGATAGAACTTTCGACGCAGTCCATCCCTAACGCCCGACCCAGTCGTGAGGAAAGCTCATCAACCAACGCACTTTCCGCACCATGTTGTAAAAGAAATAATCCGCACTGGATACATAGCCGTGTAACGGCTCGCTGTTGCTCTGTTTGCATAACTCGCCCTTTGTCATAGACGCGTTGCGTATTTTTCAAAAAATGAGAACCCTTTTGTATCACGAAGCATGGCTGTTTTGACGTTGGTTAAGATCAAAATTGCGCTGATTAATCCTGGTTGCGGTGATGAGTTCGCTGAAGGGAAGCGATGCAAGTTTTGAGTGGAATAAATAATTCCATGAATATTATCATTAAAATGAATTTATCGTTTTGTTTTTACGCGTTTGAGTAATGACCGGTGAAATCATTTTTTTCGGTTTCTGGTAAGAAATACCCTTCAGTTTTTATTGGTTTTTTTCTTGATATTCTGGCTAAAGGCGTTTCATTTAACTTTTATTCGTTATTTTAAATGATATCTTAAACTGATTGATTTTGAGGGTTTTGATTAAGTATTACTAACAACATAATTTAGATATTTTAAATGTGTCAGAGGTATTTTTCCAGGTTATTATTTGATGCTAGTCTCCTGAAACATACAAAGGATTTTTTGTGTGGCTGGGGTAAACTGATATGAAGTGAATGCTAAGGATAAATTATTCGCTCAATCTATTAATTTGTTGGAATCATTTGAAGGGTGAATATCCTGAATAAACCATCATAATTTATAGACAGTGGATATGGAGGATATATGTTGCCAGGATGCTGCAAAAATGGAATTGTTATCAGTAAAATACCCGTTATGCAGGCAGGGTTAAAAGAGGTCATGAGGACCCATCTCCCTGAATACGATATAACGAGTAGCACCTCTGCGGAGGAGCTGACCATATTACAATTACGTCGTGCTGGGTTAGTTATTGCCGATTTAGCCGGACAAACAGAAGATCCGCGTTCTGTTTGTGAACATTACTATTCATTGATCTCACAATACCGGGAAATTCATTGGGTTTTCATGGTTTCGCGAGCCTGGTACTCTCAGGCGGTGGAACTGCTTATGTGTCCAACTGCGACGTTACTGTCCGATATCGAGCCCATTGAGAATCTGGTCAAGACCGTTCGTTCCGGCAATGTCCATGCAGATCGCATCAGCGCCATGCTGACGTCGCCTGCAATGCCGGAAATTCAGGAATTTGGTTATCGCACCGTGATTCTTACCCTTTCTGAACGCAAGGTACTGCGGCTGTTAGGTAAAGGATGGGGCATCAACCAAATAGCTTCATTGCTTAAGAAAAGCAATAAAACCATCAGCGCACAAAAAAACAGTGCGATGCGTCGGCTGGCAATTCACAGTAACGCTGAGATGTATGCATGGATTAATAGCGCACAGGGGGCAAGGGAACTTAACTTGCCTTCTGTTTATGGAGATGCCGCGGAATGGAACACAACCGAATTAAGAAGAGAAATGTCGCACTCATAGAAAAGTGCGTCATGAGCAGTATCGGTATTGAGAGTTTATTCAGAAAGTTTGCGGGTAATCCTTATAAACTCTATACGTACACCAGCCAGGAGGCTTTTCAGGATGCTATGTCGCGGGTTTCATTTGCGGCGGTCATTTTTTCTTTTTCTGCCATGAGAACTGAGCGCAGGGAGGGATTATCTTGTCTGACTGAGCTGGCAATCAAATTTCCACGTACCCGGCGTTTGGTTATTGCGGATGATGATATTGAAGCGCGGTTGATTGGCTCATTATCGCCTTCTCCTTTGGATGGTGTGTTAAGTAAAGCATCAACACTGGATGTTTTTCACCAGGAGCTGTTTCTGTCATTAAATGGCGTACGTCAGGCGACCGATCGACTGAACAACCAGTGGTATATTAATCAAAGCCGGACGCTGAGCCCGACGGAGAGGGAAATATTACGGTTTATGTCGCGTGGCTACTCAATGACGCAAATTGCTGAACAGCTTAAACGGAATATAAAAACGATCCGCGCGCATAAATTTAATGTGATGTCGAAACTGGGTGTCAGTTCTGATGCCGGATTGCTTGAGGCGGCAGATATTCTGTTATGTATGCGGATTTCAGAAACAAGTAATGTGTTGCATCCATATTAATCTACTTAATGCCGGGTTTATCCTCCCGGCAGTGTGCTTATTTCAGCGTGCAATCCCCACACTGTTGCACATCCGGTAAGCGATAACGCTGGCAACAGGTGCGGCGCACCAGCAGGCCGTCGCGCAGCACGACTGTGCGCCACAATGGATTATCTTCGCCGCTGGAGAGCGTTTTCTCAAAGAACAGGGCATGGCGGAGCGATTCAACTAACGCCTCGCCAAGCAACTGCTTCATCTCGGTCAGATACCAGTTAATCAAATAACCGGTATTACTCCAGATAAGTTTGCCGTTAATTTCACCTGTCGCTTCTAATGCCTGCACAACCGGAACCAGCGCCTGGCTGATTAACGTTTCCATTCGCTGCTGTGGCGAATGTGATGTTGCGTTTTTATCTTCACACACATCGACCCAGAAACAGGCAGCACGACCGGTTTCGTGAAACTCAACGTGGAAATGTTCCGGGGAAAGATCTAACGCTTTATCCTGCGTCAGCAGCGCCAGCATTAATGGCGGCACCATCAGGCCGATATACCACTGCGCCCACAGTGAGATCAGCGGTTTGTTCTCGCGGATCATCATTGGTTGATTGCGGTAAATATGATCGGAATAGACCGCCAGTAGAGAACTTAGCGCATTGGGAGAGGACCATTGCGCCAGCGTCATGGCGTTAAGCGGGGCGGGTTCATCCAGACGGATAAACTCCAGCAAATGTTCACGATGTTCGGCGATCGTCGCACGTACGGCTTGTGCAAGCCCAGCATCCTGCGGCTGGAGATGTGTTCGCCAGATAACATCTTCATAGAGCGGTGCGGAACGATAGGCCATAATCGGGATAGTAATCTAAATGATAATGATTGCTAATCCTAGCGATAGGTTTACCCGATAGCAAGGGATTTCTCTGGCTTGCAAATGATAAAAATTATCATATGATATTAGTTATCATTATCAATGAAAGAGATGAAACCATGTTGCAACGTACGCTGGGCAGTGGCTGGGGAGTCTTGCTGCCGGGATTGCTGATTGCAGGGCTGATGTATGCGGATTTATCGTCAGATCAGTGGCGGATTATCATTCTGATGGGATTAGTATTGACGCCGGTGATGCTGTATCACAAACAGTTGCGGCATTACGTTTTGCTACCATCGTGCCTGGCGCTTATTGCTGGCATCATGCTGATGATAATGAATCTGAATCAGGGATGATAAAACAGGGAAGCAACAAGAAAGGAAGTAAAGATAATTGGTGCGAGGGGGGGGACTTGAACCCCCACGTCCGTAAGGACACTAACACCTGAAGCTAGCGCGTCTACCAATTCCGCCACCTTCGCCCAGTGCGAGCAATATCAACGTGGTTTTTGGTGCGAGGGGGGGGACTTGAACCCCCACGTCCGAAAGGACACTAACACCTGAAGCTAGCGCGTCTACCAATTCCGCCACCTTCGCATACCATCAATTCTTAAAAAAGAATTGCTACCACGGAGGCGCATTCTAGTGGTTTTCAGCTTTTCGTCAATAGTTAATTATCGCCTGATGTGTAATTGCTGGAAAAATGGCCATCAGCGGATTGTGGATAATTCGTTTGTCGGTCGGATAAGGCGTTCACGCCGCATCCAACACGACATGCGGCGACAGGTGCCAGATACTTAACCTTTCTTCGCCTGGCGGGTCATAATGGCGCGATACACCTTGAAGCGCCCGGTTTGCGCGATAACTTCATGGAAGCCAAATGTCTCATCCAGCACATCCGGATAAGGCAGGAAGGCGTTCGCTACAATTCGCAGCTCGCCGCCGCTGTTAAGATGACGCACCGCGCCGCGAATCAGCGTTTGCGCCGCATCCAGGCTGGTTTGCATCCCATCGTGGAACGGCGGGTTGGAGATGATCATATCAAAACGACCTTTCACTTCGGAAAAGACGTTGCTGGCAAAGACTTCACCTTCAACACCGTTGGCAGCAAGCGTCGCGCGGCTGGCTTCTACCGCTGGCGCAGAGACATCGCACAGAGTGAGACGAATTTTTGGCGAATGGCGCGCAAAGGCAACCGAAAGCACGCCCGCGCCACAGCCGACATCCAGCACTTTACCTTTGGTGTGCGGAGTTAACGTCGAGAGCAGCAACTGGCTACCGACATCCAGACCGTCGCGGCTAAACACGCCAGGCAGCGTTTTGACCGTCAGGCCATCGACGCTGTATTCGCCCCAGAATTTATCGGCATCAAACACCGGCTGTTTTTCCAGACGACCAAAATAGAGGCCACAGCGACGGGCGCTGTCTACCTTATTCAGCGGCGCATAATCGGCCAGCATCTGCTCGGCGCTGCGTACGCCGCTGCGGTTCTCGCCAACGACAAAAATATCCGTCCCCACCGGCAGCAGAGAAAGTAAATTCATCAACTGGAACTGGGCTTCTGGTTTATTCTTCGGCCAGTAGTAAATCAGCGTATCGCAATCTGCGACATCATCCGCTGTGGCGACCAGACTAAAACGGGCGTTATCCCCCATCTGGCGGCTTAACACCTGCCAGTGGTGGAATTGCTGGGTATGAGCACGGCTGGCCGCGGTATCTAAACGCGCGGGCAGGTCATCCTGTAAGTCTCCGGCAAACAGAATACGGCTTTGTTCGAAATCATCACTGTGACGCAGCAAGACTTCACTTGCCGGGGTAAATGCAGACATGGAATGCTCCTCAATTGATACTGGCGGCGATTATAGCCATATGTTGGCGCGGTATCGACGAATTTGCTATATTTGCGCCCCTGACAACAGGAGCGATTCGCTATGACATCCCGACGAGACTGGCAGTTACAGCAACTGGGCATTACCCAGTGGTCGCTGCGTCGCCCTGGCGCGTTGCAGGGGGAGATTGCCATTACGATCCCGGCACACGTCCGTTTGGTGATGGTGGCAAACGATCTTCCCGCCCTGACCGATCCCCTGGTGAGCGACGTTCTGCGTGCATTAACCGTCAGCCCCGATCAAGTGCTGCAACTGACGCCAGATAGGATCGCGATGCTGCCGCAAGGCAGTCGCTGCAACAGCTGGCGGTTGGGTACTGACGAACCGCTATCACTGGAAGGCGCTCAGGTGGCATCACCGGCGCTCACCGAATTACGGGCAAACCCAACGGCACGCGCCGCATTATGGCAACAAATTTGCACATATGAACACGATTTCTTCCCTCGAAACGACTGATTTACCAGCGGCTTTCCACATTGAACAACGCGCCCACGCCTTTCCGTGGAGTGAAAAAACGTTTGCCAGCAATCAGGGCGAGCGCTATCTCAACTTTCAGTTAACGCAAAACGGCAAAATGGCGGCGTTTGCGATTACGCAAGTGGTGCTGGATGAAGCTACATTGTTCAATATTGCGGTCGATCCCGAGTATCAGCGTCAGGGGCTGGGAAGGGCGCTGCTGGAACATCTGATCGACGAACTGGAAAAACGCGGCGTGGCGACGCTCTGGCTGGAAGTCCGTGCCTCAAACGCTGCCGCCATTGCCCTGTACGAAAGTTTAGGCTTTAACGAGGCGACGATTCGCCGCAATTACTACCCCACCACGGACGGTCGCGAAGACGCCATCATCATGGCGTTGCCAATCAGTATGTAAGACAAGGTGGAATAATGAAGTGGGACTGGATTTTCTTTGATGCCGATGAAACGCTGTTTACCTTTGACTCATTCACCGGCTTGCAGCGGATGTTTCTTGATTACAGCGTCACCTTTACCGCTGAAGATTTTCAGGACTATCAGGCCGTTAACAAGCCACTCTGGGTGGATTATCAAAACGGCGCAATCACTTCATTACAGCTTCAGCACGGGCGTTTTGAAAGTTGGGCCGAACGGCTGAACGTCGAGCCGGGTAAACTCAACGATGCCTTCATTAATGCGATGGCAGAAATCTGCACGCCGCTGCCGGGCGCGGTTTCCCTGCTTAACGCCATTCGTGGCAACGCCAAAATCGGCATCATCACCAACGGTTTTAGCGCCTTGCAGCAAGTGCGTCTGGAACGCACGGGTTTGCGTGATTATTTCGATTTGCTGGTGATTTCCGAAGAAGTTGGCGTTGCCAAACCGAATAAGAAAATTTTCGATTATGCGCTGGAACAGGCGGGCAATCCTGACCGTTCACGCGTGCTGATGGTTGGCGACACTGCCGAGTCCGATATTCTCGGTGGCATCAACGCCGGGCTTGCGACCTGCTGGCTGAATGCGCACAATCGCGAGCAACCAGAAGGCATCGCGCCCACCTGGACCGTCTCTTCGTTGCACGAACTGGAGCAGCTCCTGTGTAAACACTGATTGCCTCCCCCCCGTTGATGGGTAAAATAGCCGCAATTTTTCGTTTTCAACAAGCGCGGCGCGATGCCGCTTACTCAAGAAGAAAGAATTATGACGTTGTCTCCTTATTTGCAAGAGGTGGCGAAGCGCCGCACTTTTGCCATTATTTCTCACCCGGACGCCGGTAAGACTACCATCACCGAGAAGGTGCTGCTGTTCGGACAGGCCATTCAGACCGCCGGTACGGTAAAAGGCCGTGGTTCTAACCAGCACGCCAAGTCGGACTGGATGGAAATGGAAAAGCAGCGTGGGATCTCCATTACTACGTCTGTGATGCAGTTTCCGTATCATGACTGCCTGGTTAACCTGCTCGACACCCCGGGGCACGAAGACTTCTCGGAAGATACCTATCGTACTCTGACCGCGGTGGACTGCTGCCTGATGGTTATCGACGCCGCAAAAGGTGTTGAAGATCGTACCCGTAAGCTGATGGAAGTTACCCGTCTGCGCGATACACCGATCCTCACCTTTATGAACAAACTTGACCGTGATATCCGCGACCCGATGGAGCTGCTCGATGAAGTTGAGAACGAGCTGAAAATCGGCTGTGCGCCGATCACCTGGCCGATCGGCTGCGGCAAGCTGTTTAAAGGCGTGTACCACCTTTATAAAGATGAAACCTATCTCTATCAGAGCGGTAAAGGCCACACCATTCAGGAAGTCCGCATTGTTAAAGGGCTGAATAACCCGGATCTCGACGCAGCAGTCGGTGAAGATCTGGCACAACAACTGCGTGACGAACTGGAACTGGTTAAAGGCGCGTCTAACGAGTTCGACAAAGAGCTGTTCCTTGCGGGCGAAATCACCCCGGTATTCTTCGGTACTGCGCTGGGTAACTTCGGCGTCGATCATATGCTGGATGGCCTGGTGGAGTGGGCGCCTGCGCCGATGCCGCGTCAGACCGATACCCGTACCGTAGAAGCGAGCGAAGATAAATTTACCGGCTTCGTATTTAAAATTCAGGCCAACATGGACCCGAAACACCGCGATCGCGTGGCGTTTATGCGTGTGGTGTCCGGTAAATATGAAAAAGGCATGAAACTGCGCCAGGTGCGCACCGCGAAAGATGTGGTGATCTCCGACGCGCTGACCTTTATGGCGGGCGACCGTTCGCACGTTGAAGAAGCGTATCCGGGCGACATCCTTGGTCTGCACAACCATGGCACTATTCAGATCGGCGACACCTTTACCCAGGGTGAGATGATGAAGTTCACCGGTATTCCGAACTTCGCGCCAGAACTGTTCCGTCGCATCCGCCTGAAAGATCCGCTGAAGCAAAAACAGCTGCTCAAAGGGCTGGTACAGCTTTCCGAAGAGGGCGCGGTGCAGGTGTTCCGTCCGATCTCCAACAACGATCTGATCGTTGGTGCGGTTGGTGTGCTGCAGTTTGATGTGGTGGTATCGCGCCTGAAGAGCGAATACAACGTCGAAGCGGTGTATGAGTCAGTCAACGTCGCCACCGCCCGCTGGGTAGAATGCGCGGATGCGAAGAAATTCGAAGAGTTCAAGCGTAAGAACGAAAGCCAACTGGCGCTGGATGGCGGCGACAACCTCGCTTACATCGCTACCAGCATGGTCAACCTGCGCCTGGCGCAGGAGCGTTACCCGGACGTTCAGTTCCACCAGACCCGCGAGCATTAATTCTTGCCTCCAGGGCGCGGTAACCGCCGCGCCCTGTCAATTTCCCTTCCTTATTAGCCGCTTGCGGAATGTTCTTAAAACATTCGCTTTTGCTTATGTTTGCGCATTTTTTAGTCGATACGGCGAGCGGTTTCAAAATTGTGATCTATATTTAACAAAGTGATGACATTTTTGACGGCTTTAAATACCGATCAATACGTAGATATCAGTATTTAAAACCGTTAACTGTCATCCGATTGATATTAATAACTGATTCAGAGGCTGTAATGGTCGTTATTCATCACTCATCGCTTTTGTGATGGCGACCATTGACTTCTGTACAGGGTGAAGTCTCTCCCTTTCAGCAATGCAACCTCGTGTTGCCTGGCTCAAATTACGAGCAAACATACAGGAATAAATCGATGACTATGACAAGACTGAAGATTTCGAAAACTCTGCTGGCTGTAATGTTGACCTCTGCCGTCGCGACCGGCTCTGCTTTTGCGGAAAACAGCGCGCAGACAACCAATGAAAGCGCAGGGCAAAAAGTCGATAGCTCTATGAATAAAGTCGGTAATTTCATGGATGACAGCGCCATCACCGCGAAAGTGAAGGCGGCCCTGGTGGATCATGACAACATCAAGAGCACTGATATCTCTGTCAAAACCGATCAAAAAGTGGTGACCCTGAGTGGTTTCGTTGAAAGCCAGGCCCAGGCCGAAGAGGCTGTGAAAGTGGCGAAAGGCGTTGAAGGCGTGACCTCTGTCAGCGACAAACTGCACGTTCGCGACGCTAAAGAAGGTTCTGTGAAGGGCTATGCGGGTGACACCGCCACCACCAGTGAAATCAAAGCCAAACTGCTGGCGGATGACATCGTCCCTTCCCGTCATGTGAAAGTTGAAACCACCGACGGCGTGGTTCAGCTCTCCGGTACCGTCGATTCCCAGGCACAAAGCGACCGTGCTGAAAGTATCGCCAAAGCGGTAGATGGTGTGAAAAGCGTTAAAAATGATCTGAAAACTAAGTAATTCGTCGTAATTCGTTCTCCTGAACTTTGTCGGGAGGCGCGATGTGCACCACACTAAAAATATCGCATTGAGTGATTTTCACGCTCATATCAAGCGGTGACATTAACTATGGTAAAGGAGACGCTTATGTTTCGTTGGGGCATCATATTTCTGGTTATCGCGTTAATCGCCGCCGCACTTGGGTTTGGTGGTCTGGCCGGTACCGCTGCAGGCGCAGCTAAAATTGTCTTTGTCGTCGGGATTATTCTGTTCCTGGTGAGTTTGTTTATGGGCCGAAAACGACCCTAGATTTCAAACTATTAAGAAAATTTTATACAAGGCCAGTCCAGCGGACTGGCTTTTGCGGTTTTAGCGAATAATAAATTGCGTTACTTTGTCAGTCTTTCACAACAAAAACAGGAAGGCAGAGGTGGGGCAGCGAATACCTGTAACGCTTGGTAATATTGCGCCGTTGTCGCTAAGGCCGTTCCAGCCTGGACGAATTGCTCTGGTGTGCGAAGGCGGCGGGCAGCGTGGAATTTTCACGGCTGGTGTGCTGGATGAGTTTATGCGCGCGCAGTTTAATCCTTTCGATCTTTATCTCGGCACATCTGCCGGGGCGCAGAACCTTTCGGCATATATCTGCAATCAGCCCGGTTACGCGCGCAAAGTCATCATGCGCTATACCACAAAACGCGAATTTTTCGATCCAGTGCGCTTTGTACGTGGAGGAAATCTTATCGATCTCGACTGGCTGGTGGAGGCCACCGCAAGCCAGATGCCGTTGCAAATGGACACCGCCGCGCGGCTGTTTGACAGCGGTAAATCCTTTTATATGTGTGCCTGTCGTCAGGATGACTACGCGCCGAATTACTTTTTACCAACCAAACAAAACTGGCTGGATGTGATTCGCGCCTCCAGTGCGATACCTGGTTTTTATCGTAGCGGAGTGTCGCTGGAAGGCATTAACTACCTGGATGGTGGGATCAGTGATGCGATTCCTGTTAAAGAGGCGGCAAGGCAGGGAGCAAAAACGTTGGTCGTCATCCGCACCGTGCCGTCACAAATGTACTACACGCCGCAGTGGTTCAAGCGCATGGAACGCTGGCTGGGTGACAGTAGCCTGCAGCCGCTGGTCAATCTGGTGCAGCATCATGAAACCAGCTATCGTGACATTCAGCAGTTTATTGAGAAACCACCGGGCAAGCTGCGGATATTCGAAATTTATCCGCCGAAGCCATTGCATAGTATTGCGCTCGGTAGTCGGCTTCCGGCACTGCGCGAAGACTATAAACTTGGGCGTTTATGCGGTCGTTATTTCCTCGCCACGGTTGGCAAGCTATTAACTGAAAAAGCGCCGCTTACCCGCCATCTGGTGCCAGTGGTGACGCCGGAATCGATAGTCATTCCGCCTGCGCCAGTCGCCAACGATACGCTGGTTGCCGAAGTGAGCGACGCTCCGCAGGCGAACGACCCGACATTTAACAATGAGGATCTGGCTTGATTTGCCGTTTTATCGACACCCACTGCCATTTTGATTTCCCGCCGTTTAGCGGCGATGAAGAGGCCAGCCTGCAACGCGCGGCACAAGCGGGCGTAGGCAAGATTATTGTTCCGGCAACCGAGGCGGCAAATTTTACCCGCGTGTTGGCGCTGGCGGAAAATTATCAGCCACTGTATGCCGCATTGGGCTTGCATCCTGGTATGTTGGAAAAACATAACGATGTGTCTCTTGATCAGCTACAGCAGGCGCTGGAAAGGCGTCCGGCGAAGGTGGTGGCGGTGGGGGAGATCGGCCTGGATCTCTTTGGCGACGATCCGCAATTTGAGAGGCAGCAGTGGTTGCTCGACGAACAACTGAAACTGGCGAAACGCTACGCTCTGCCGGTGATCCTTCATTCACGGCGCACGCACGACAAACTGGCGATGCATCTTAAGCGTCACGATTTGCCGTGCACTGGCGTGGTTCACGGTTTTTCCGGCAGCTTGCAGCAGGCCGAACGGTTTGTACAGCTGGGCTACAAAATTGGCGTAGGCGGTACTATCACCTATCCACGCGCCAGTAAAACCCGCGATGTCATCGCAAGATTACCGCTGGCATCGTTGTTGCTGGAAACCGACGCGCCGGATATGCCGCTCAACGGTTTTCAGGGGCAGCCTAACCACCCGGAGCAGGCTGCCCGTGTGTTTGCTGTGCTTTGCGAGTTACGCCCGGAACCTGCGGATGAGATTGCCGAAGTGTTGCTTAATAACACGTATGCGGTGTTTAACGTATGTGGGTAGTTTGTCTTTCGTGTCGGATAAGGCGTTCACGCCGCATCCGGCATGTCACAAATACAGCGCCGGAAATATCAACCGGCTCACCCCGCGCTCCCGTAACGCATCAGCCAACGGCTCAACGTCTTCCGGCGTGGCGCTCGCCCAGCTTTGCGCCTCGCCATACACGCCGTGGGCATGAAACGCGTTCAGGCGAACCGGAACATCGCCAAGTCCCTTGATAAACGCCGCCAGCTCATCGATGTGTTGCAAATAATCCACCTGGCCAGGGATTACCAGCAAACGCAGTTCCGCCAGCTTGCCGCGCTCTGCCAGCAAACAGATGCTGCGCTTAATCTGCTGATTATCGCGTCCGGTTAGCTGTTGATGGCACGCGCTCCCCCACGCTTTGAGATCGAGCATCGCGCCGTCGCAAACCGGGAGTAATTTTTCCCAGCCGGTTTCGCTCAACATACCGTTACTGTCCACCAGACAGGTGAGGTGGCGCAGTTGCGGATCATTTTTGATAGCAGTAAACAGCGCCACCACAAACGGCAGCTGGGTCGTGGCTTCGCCGCCGCTCACCGTTATCCCTTCAATAAACAGCACCGCTTTGCGGACATGGCTAAGCACCTCATCCACGCTCATGGATTGCGCCATTGGCGTGGCATGCTGCGGACACATCTTCAGGCAGGTATCACATTGCTCGCAGACCATAGCGTTCCACAGCACTTTGCCGTCAACAATCTGCAACGCCTGATGCGGACACTGTGGCACGCACTCTCCGCAATCATTACAGCGCCCCATCGTCCACGGATTGTGACAATTTTTGCAGCGCAGATTGCAGCCCTGCAAAAACAGAGCCAGACGACTGCCTGGCCCGTCAACGCAGGAGAAGGGGATAATCTTACTGACTAAAGCGCATCTGCTGTTCATGGCTTATCACGCGCGGCTGGCGTTCCAGAATACGAGTGTTACGTGCGGCCTCTTCGCCCAGCCAGGTGGTGTTGGTGCGTGAACCTTCGGCGCGATATTTTTCTAAATCCGACAAACGCACCATATAACCGGTAACGCGAACCAGATCGTTACCGCTGACATTGGCGGTAAACTCACGCATTCCGGCTTTAAAGGCACCGAGGCAAAGCTGTACCAGCGCCTGCGGATTACGTTTGATGGTTTCATCGAGCGTCAGAATGTCGCTGATGCCGGAATAATAATAAGCATGATGCGGGGCGACAGTTTGCAGATGGGTGATCGGATCTGGCTCATCGCCATACGGCAAGCGTGCGCCCGGCGTGGTGCCGATATCAGAACTGATCCCCGACTGTGCGTGCAACATGGCGCGTTTTTGCCAGCCATATTTCACAGGGGTATTGGCGACAAACTCCGCCAGTTGCGCGCTGATGCGATAACCCACTTCATTTGCAGCGGTTTCTTTACCGTAGCGCGCGGCAATCCCTTCTTTCTCGCACAGCAAGTTAACCGCTTCCGCCAGCCCATACATGCCAAACATTGGCACAAAACGTTCAGGGTTAATCAGCTCTTCTTTCACCAGGAAGCTATTCTC
Organism: Escherichia sp. E4385; assembly: GCF_963883145.1. Taxonomy (NCBI): domain Bacteria; kingdom Pseudomonadati; phylum Pseudomonadota; class Gammaproteobacteria; order Enterobacterales; family Enterobacteriaceae; genus Escherichia; species Escherichia sp. E4385. The sequence continues at coordinate 241,461 of NZ_CAWOOJ010000002.1, read as the reverse complement.
AAAGAAGTGTGATTGTTGATAGAGGAATTCACACCGCGCATCGATGATGGCGATCTGCTGTTGGCAGTAGTGCGGTAGAGTGCGCGTAAAGAAGTCTTCCAGCGATTCACTGCGCTCGGCAATGGCTTTCAGGTTAAGGCGCACCAGCGTGCTGCCACCCCCCGCCAGCGGCAGTGAGTTGTAACAGCTCACAATCCCGTAGCCCCCTTTTGTGAAAATTTTATCATGCACCGGGCCGTTGGCGATGTGCGGTTTGCTACATTCACAGATGTTTTTCGCCACTTCCAGCAGCAGGTCATCAGGGGTAATTTCAGGATCGTAGATAAAGGTCAGGTTCGGTGAAACCTGCTTCAGCTCTGCATCTGCGCGTAAAATCGCTCGGGTAATGGGCGAATCAGACGGGCCGATATTGGCATGCATAAAGGCGTCTGGCAGGGTTCTGTCGAGGTAACGCCAGAAACGTTTTATTCGAATGTCGATCTCGTCTTGTGTTAGAATTCTAACATACGGTTGCAACAACGCATCCAGCTGCCCCAGGTAGACCGGCATCGATGTGACCGAAGGGACATGATGATAAAGAATGGTCAACAGAGAGAGCGCGTCATCAAGATCTTTCGCGCCTTCCAGCTCCAGCCATTCGGAACCGTTCGCCAGAAAACGGGCGTAATCGGGTAAGACATAGCGCGGTTTGTACGGCGCATGACCTTCAAACATATCGCAGATTACGCCTTCATCCAGCGCGCGGCGGGCTTCGGCAGGCAGCTGCGGATAAGGCAGATTGTTTTCTGCTTCAAGCGCCAGAAAATGGCGTTTCTGCTCCGGACTAAGCACCGGGCTTGTGACAATTTGCTGGCAACGTTGTTGCAGTGCAATCTCGTGAGAAGTGGGCATCTTCTTTTCCTTTTATGCCAAAGGTGATGCGCCATTGTAAGAAGTTTCGTGATGTTCACTTTGATCCTGATGCGTTTGTCACCACCGGTGCATTCATTTGAAAGTGAATTATTTGAACCAGATCGCATTACCGTAATGCAAATTTGTAAGTAGATTTTCTTAATTGTGATGTATATCGAAGTGTGTTGCGGAGTCGATGTTAGAATACTAACAAACTCGCAAGGTGAATTTTATTGGCGACAAGCCAGGAGAATGAAATGACTGATCTGAAAACAAGCAGCCTGCGTGCACTGAAATTGATGGACCTGACCACCCTGAATGACGACGACACCGACGAGAAAGTGATCGCCCTGTGTCATCAGGCCAAAACTCCGGTCGGCAATACCGCTGCTATCTGTATCTATCCTCGCTTTATCCCGATTGCTCGCAAAACGCTGAAAGAGCAGGGCACCCCGGAAATCCGTATTGCTACGGTAACCAACTTCCCACACGGTAATGATGACATTGAAATTGCGCTGGCAGAAACCCGTGCGGCAATCGCCTACGGTGCTGATGAAGTTGACGTGGTGTTCCCGTACCGTGCGCTGATGGCGGGCAACGAGCAAGTTGGTTTTGATCTGGTGAAAGCCTGTAAAGAGGCTTGCGCGGCAGCGAATGTACTGCTGAAAGTGATCATCGAAACCGGCGAACTGAAAGACGAAGCGCTGATCCGCAAAGCGTCTGAAATCTCCATCAAAGCGGGTGCCGACTTCATCAAAACCTCTACCGGTAAAGTGGCAGTGAACGCGACGCCGGAAAGCGCGCGCATCATGATGGAAGTGATCCGTGATATGGGCGTAGAGAAAACCGTTGGTTTCAAACCGGCGGGTGGCGTGCGTACTGCGGAAGATGCGCAGAAATATCTCGCCATCGCAGATGAGCTGTTCGGTGCTGACTGGGCAGATGCGCGTCACTACCGCTTTGGCGCTTCCAGCCTGCTGGCAAGCCTGCTGAAAGCGCTGGGCCACGGCGACGGTAAGAGCGCCAGCAGCTACTAAGTAAGATGCTTTGCGCCTGATGCGCTGCACTTATCAGGCCTACGAGACGTATCTACCCGTAGGCCGGATAAGGCGTAGACGCATCCGGCAAAAGCCGCCTCATACTCTTTTCCACGGGAGGTTACCTTGTTTCTCGCACAAGAAATTATTCGTAAAAAACGTGATGGTCATGCGCTGAGCGATGAAGAAATTCGTTTCTTTATCAACGGCATTCGCGACAACACTATCTCCGAAGGGCAGATTGCCGCTCTCGCGATGACCATTTTCTTCCACGATATGACGATGCCGGAGCGTGTCTCGCTGACCATGGCGATGCGAGATTCAGGAACCGTTCTCGACTGGAAAAGCCTGCATCTGAATGGCCCGATTGTTGATAAACATTCCACCGGTGGCGTCGGCGATGTCACTTCGTTGATGTTAGGGCCAATGGTCGCAGCCTGCGGCGGTTACATTCCGATGATCTCCGGTCGCGGCCTCGGTCATACTGGCGGCACGCTCGACAAACTGGAATCCATCCCTGGCTTCGACATCTTCCCGGATGACAACCGTTTCCGCGAAATCATTAAAGACGTCGGTGTGGCGATTATCGGTCAGACCAGCTCACTGGCTCCGGCGGATAAACGTTTCTACGCGACCCGCGATATTACCGCAACCGTGGATTCCATCCCGCTGATCACCGCCTCGATCCTGGCGAAGAAACTGGCGGAAGGTCTGGACGCGCTGGTGATGGACGTGAAAGTGGGTAGCGGCGCGTTTATGCCAACCTACGAACTCTCTGAAGCCCTTGCCGAAGCGATTGTTGGCGTGGCTAACGGCGCTGGCGTGCGCACCACCGCGCTGCTCACCGATATGAATCAGGTGCTGGCCTCCAGTGCAGGTAATGCGGTTGAAGTACGTGAAGCGGTGCAGTTCCTGACGGGTGAGTATCGTAACCCGCGTCTGTTTGATGTCACGATGGCGCTGTGCGTGGAGATGCTTATCTCCGGTAAACTGGCGAAAGATGACGCCGAAGCGCGCGCAAAATTGCAGGCGGTGCTGGACAACGGTAAAGCGGCAGAAGTCTTTGGTCGTATGGTGGCAGCACAAAAAGGCCCGACCGACTTCGTTGAGAACTACGCGAAGTATCTGCCGACAGCGATGCTGACGAAAGCAGTCTATGCTGATACCGAAGGTTTTGTCAGTGAAATGGATACCCGTGCGCTGGGAATGGCAGTGGTTGCGATGGGCGGCGGTCGCCGTCAGGCATCTGACACCATCGATTACAGCGTCGGCTTTACTGATATGGCGCGTCTGGGCGACCAGGTAGACGGTCAGCGTCCGCTGGCGGTTATCCACGCGAAAGACGAGAACAGCTGGCAGGAAGCGGCGAAAGCGGTGAAAGCGGCAATTAAACTTGCCGATAAAGCACCGGAAAGCACACCAACTGTCTATCGTCGTATCAGCGAATAACGGTATACTGATCTGATCATTTAAATTTGAAGCACTGAGTACGGAGAACATATGAAACGTGCATTTATTATGGTGCTGGACTCATTCGGCATCGGCGCTACAGAAGATGCAGAACGCTTTGGTGACGTCGGGGCTGACACCCTGGGTCATATCGCAGAAGCCTGTGCCAAAGGCGAAGCTGATAACGGTCGTAAAGGCCCGCTCAATCTGCCAAATCTGACCCGTCTGGGGCTGGCGAAAGCACATGAAGGTTCTACCGGTTTCATTCCGGCAGGAATGGACGGCAACGCTGAAGTTATCGGCGCGTACGCATGGGCGCACGAAATGTCATCCGGTAAAGATACCCCGTCCGGTCACTGGGAAATCGCCGGTGTCCCGGTTCTGTTTGAGTGGGGATACTTCTCCGATCACGAAAACAGCTTCCCGCAAGAGCTGCTGGATAAACTGGTTGAACGCGCTAACCTGCCAGGTTACCTCGGTAACTGCCACTCTTCCGGTACGGTCATCCTGGATCAACTGGGCGAAGAGCACATGAAAACCGGCAAGCCGATTTTCTATACCTCCGCTGACTCTGTGTTCCAGATTGCCTGCCATGAAGAAACTTTCGGTCTGGATAAACTCTACGAACTGTGTGAAATCGCCCGTGAAGAGCTGACCAACGGCGGCTACAACATCGGTCGTGTTATCGCTCGTCCGTTTATCGGCGACAAAGCCGGTAACTTCCAGCGTACCGGTAACCGTCACGACCTGGCTGTTGAGCCGCCAGCACCGACCGTGCTGCAGAAACTGGTTGATGAAAAACACGGCCAGGTGGTTTCGGTCGGTAAAATTGCAGACATCTACGCCAACTGCGGTATCACCAAAAAAGTGAAAGCGACTGGCCTGGACGCGCTGTTTGACGCCACCATTAAAGAGATGAAGGAAGCGGGTGATAACACCATCGTCTTCACCAACTTCGTTGACTTCGACTCTTCCTGGGGCCACCGTCGCGATGTCGCAGGCTATGCTGCGGGTCTGGAACTGTTCGACCGCCGTCTGCCGGAGCTGATGTCTTTGCTGCGCGATGACGACATCCTGATCCTCACCGCTGACCACGGTTGTGATCCGACCTGGACCGGTACTGACCACACGCGTGAACACATTCCGGTACTGGTTTACGGCCCGAAAGTAAAACCGGGTTCGCTGGGTCACCGCGAAACCTTCGCGGATATCGGCCAGACTCTGGCAAAATATTTTGGTACTTCTGATATGGAATATGGCAAAGCCATGTTCTGATGGATTTGGGCGGAGCGTTGACTCCGCCTTTGTTATGTCACAAAAAGGATAAAACGATGGCTACCCCACACATTAATGCAGAAATGGGCGATTTCGCTGACGTAGTTTTGATGCCTGGCGACCCGCTGCGTGCGAAGTATATTGCTGAAACTTTCCTTGAAGATGCCCGTGAAGTGAACAACGTTCGCGGTATGCTGGGCTTCACCGGTACTTACAAAGGCCGCAAAATTTCCGTAATGGGTCACGGTATGGGTATCCCGTCCTGCTCCATCTACACCAAAGAACTGATCACCGATTTCGGCGTGAAGAAAATTATCCGCGTAGGTTCCTGTGGCGCTGTTCTGCCGCACGTAAAACTGCGTGACGTCGTTATCGGTATGGGGGCCTGCACCGATTCCAAAGTTAACCGCATCCGTTTTAAAGATCATGACTTCGCGGCTATCGCTGACTTCGACATGGTGCGTAACGCAGTAGATGCAGCTAAAGCCCTGGGCGTTGATGCGCGCGTTGGTAACCTGTTCTCCGCTGACCTGTTCTACTCTCCGGACGGCGAAATGTTCGACGTGATGGAAAAATACGGCATCCTCGGCGTAGAAATGGAAGCGGCTGGTATCTACGGCGTGGCTGCAGAGTTTGGTGCGAAAGCACTGGCTATCTGCACCGTGTCTGACCATATCCGTACTCACGAGCAGACCACTGCTGAAGAGCGTCAGACCACCTTCAACGACATGATCAAAATCGCACTGGAATCCGTTCTGCTGGGCGATAAAGAGTAATTGTGTTTCGCTGAAAGGCGATTGTCGTGTTAAGCCGGAGCGGGAGACTGCTCCGGCTTTTTAGTATCTATTCATCAATAGCAACTGATTTATAGATTTACTATTATTTTTCATATGGATAGGAAATCAAATCCATTCAAGTATCTATTCACGAATCTATTCATTTATGTTCAACCGTCATCCAGTAAGGGCATATCAGCAACTCTGGCGGACAACCATAAATTCCTGCCATTTTGCTTTTGATATTTGAGCTAAGCCGTTCCGTCTTTTCGATCCGTTTTAGAGAATTAATCGAGATACCTAACATTTTACTTACTTCAGCAAGCGATAATTTATGCCTGATACGCACGGCGGCTAGCCAGGATATACCCTGGCTGAACATTAAATTGATAATCTCCCGTTCCTGGTTCTCCAGATCGATCATATTTCCTTCCCTGGATATTTTAATGAGCGAGTTACCGTACCGCCCCCGCTATCCACGCCGACAACTCCCGTAGCTCTTTTTCCTGTTCAGGGAAGTCGACCAGCAGCGCTTCGCACTCCTGTTGCAGCATATCCGCGCGGTAAAGACAGCCTTGCAGCCGTCCGGCGAGAGCTTCCAGCGGCGCGGGGTTAAGGCTGTCGGTAAACACCTGGGCGCGGGTGATATGGCCTTTTTCAACGTCGAAATGCAGTTCTACGCCGCCCCAGGTAAAGCGTTCGTCCAGCAGATGCGAGAACGCCGGAGCCTGACCGAAGTTCCACTCCCAGCTACTCTGGCGGGCAAAGGTTTCGGCGAAGTTCGGCAAGTCTGGCGTTTTGTCCGGGGAGATTATTTCCGCTTCTGTGCGCTCGCCATAATGGGCGAAAAAGGCCTCGGTTATGGCCTCGCAAACCTGCTCATGGGTAATTCCCGGTAGCAGCTCGGTCAGATTGGTCACGCGGGAACGTACTGAAGTAATGCCTTTCGCCGCCAGTTTCTTTTTATCCGGATTGAGATAGTTTGCCAGGCGGCTGAGGTCGGCATTGAGCAGCAAGGTGCCATGGTGGAAACCGCGATCCTTGGTTTCGCGATAGGCCGAGCCTGAGACTTTGCGGTCACCTTCGGCGGTTTTCACCACCAGATCGTTGCGCCCGGAAGCTTCTGCGGTGACGCCGAGCGCGTTCAGCGCATTAAGCACAATCTCCGTGGAGATGGTTTTATCGTATTCCGGCTTGCCAGCCATAAACGTAAAACAGGTATTGCCGAGATCGTGGAACACCGCGCCGCCACCGCTGCTGCGCCGTGCCAGGCGGACGTTATCTTCTTCCATCCGTCGGGTATTACACTCTTTCCACGGGTTTTGCGCACGACCAATCACTACCGTGTCGGCATTGCGCCAGAGAAACAGAACGCGCTGCGTGGCGGGCATCTGGCGAAAAATACACTCTTCCACCGCCAGGTTAAACCACGGATCGTAAGAGTCAGAGATGAGCAGGCGTAATGTGGACATAACGATTTCCTTTCTTGTAGTAATGGGTCACTCTTTTTTCTCGCTTTCTTCCTCTTCCGGTACCGGTTTGCTGGCGGTTAACAGGAAGGGCGATTGCTGCCAGCGGGTACGTTTACCCTGCAACAGTGTGCGAGTCAGCACCACGCCGATTGCCAGCGAGAGCAGCAACATCAGGCGTAGAATATTGGTGGTGTTATCCACCTGTTTGGCTTCGGTGGCGAGCGTATGGGTATCGAGCGTGAGGCGCAGATAGCCGAGCGGTCCATTTTTCCCCTTAATCGGTTCGACAATCTGCTGGTTAAAATAGCCACCTGCTTTTTTACCGTCGAGCGCCAGTCGGTCGCGCACCTCGACGCTTTCGCCTGCGCGGGCGATAAGATCGCCTTGTTCGTCATACACACCCGCGTCGAGGATGCGACTTTCGTCCGTCAACTGATCGAGGATCGCCCGAATGCGTTTTTCATCAGGTGAGTTGGTACGCATCAGCGGCGCAACGTTCAGGGTTACCTGATGCGCCAGGGTACGGGCCAGTTCTTCCAGCTGTGGATTACGCTGTCGCTGGTGGTTTTGACTAAACCATGATGCTCCCTGCATTAGTGCGACTAACAACGCGAGACAGAACAGGACAATCACTGCCCGATGCAGCCGGAATTTTAGTTTTGTGCGAGCCATATTCCACCCGTTGAAAATTTGAGACTTAATGTTGCCAGAAGCAATGGATACAAGGTAGCCTCATGCGTTATTTTCCCTGCTTCGAACGATTTTACAGGAGCCTTAATGCCTAACATTACCTGGTGCGACCTGCCTGAAGATGTCTCTTTATGGCCGGGTCTGCCTCTTTCATTAAGTGGTGATGAAGTGATGCCACTGGATTACCACGCAGGTCGTAGCGGCTGGCTGCTGTATGGTCGTGGGCTGGATAAACAACGTCTGACCCAATACCAGAGCAAACTGGGCGCGGCAATGGTGATTGTTGCCGCCTGGTGCGTGGAAGATTATCAGGTGATTCGTCTGGCAGGTTCACTCACCGCCCGGGCTACGCGCCTGGCCCACGAGGCGCAGCTGGATGTCGCGCCGCTGGGGAAAATCCCGCACCTGCGCACGCCGGGTCTGCTGGTGATGGACATGGACTCCACCGCCATCCAGATAGAATGTATTGATGAAATTGCCAAACTGGCTGGAACGGGCGAGATGGTGGCGGAAGTGACCGAACGGGCGATGCGCGGCGAACTCGATTTTACCGCTAGCCTGCGTAGCCGCGTGGCGACGCTGAAAGGCGCTGACGCCAATATTCTGCAACAGGTGCGTGAAAATCTGCCGCTGATGCCAGGCTTAACGCAACTGGTGCTGAAGCTAGAAACGCTGGGCTGGAAAGTGGCGATTGCCTCCGGCGGCTTTACCTTCTTTGCTGAATACCTGCGCGACAAGCTGCGATTAACCGCCGTGGTCGCCAATGAACTGGAGATCATGGACGGTAAATTTACCGGCAATGTGATCGGCGACATTGTGGACGCGCAGTACAAAGCGAAAACCCTGACCCGGCTGGCGCAGGAGTATGATATTCCGCTGGCGCAAACCGTGGCGATTGGCGATGGTGCCAACGACCTGCCGATGATCAAAGCGGCAGGGCTGGGGATTGCCTACCATGCCAAGCCAAAAGTGAATGAAAAGACGGAAGTCACCATCCGTCACGCTGACTTGATGGGGGTATTCTGCATCCTCTCTGGCAGCCTGAATCAGAAGTAATTGCCCGCCCGTCATCCTGCGGGCGGCACAGCATTAACGAGGTACACCGTGGCAAAAGCTCCAAAACGCGCCTTTGTTTGTAATGAATGCGGGGCCGATTATCCGCGCTGGCAGGGGCAGTGCAGCGCCTGTCATGCCTGGAACACCATCACCGAGGTGCGTCTTGCTGCGTCGCCAACGGTGGCGCGTAACGAGCGTCTGAGTGGCTATGCCGGTAGCGCCGGAGTGGCTAAAGTCCAGAAACTCTCCGATATCAGCCTTGAAGAGCTGCCGCGTTTTTCCACCGGATTTAAAGAGTTCGACCGCGTATTAGGCGGCGGCGTTGTGCCGGGAAGCGCCATTCTGATTGGCGGTAACCCAGGTGCCGGGAAATCCACGCTGCTACTGCAAACGCTGTGCAAACTGGCGCAGCAGATGAAAACGCTGTATGTCACTGGCGAAGAGTCGCTGCAACAGGTGGCAATGCGCGCTCATCGCCTTGGCCTGCCGACCGACAATCTCAATATGTTGTCGGAAACCAGCATCGAGCAGATCTGCCTGATTGCCGAAGAAGAGCAACCGAAGCTGATGGTAATTGACTCGATCCAGGTGATGCATATGGCGGATGTTCAGTCATCGCCAGGCAGCGTGGCGCAGGTGCGTGAAACAGCGGCTTATCTGACGCGCTTCGCCAAAACACGCGGTGTGGCGATTGTCATGGTCGGTCACGTAACCAAAGATGGTTCACTGGCTGGCCCTAAAGTGCTGGAACACTGTATCGACTGTTCGGTGCTTCTGGACGGCGATGCCGACTCCCGTTTTCGCACCTTGCGCAGCCATAAAAACCGCTTCGGCGCGGTGAATGAGCTGGGCGTATTTGCGATGACCGAACAGGGGCTGCGTGAAGTCAGCAACCCTTCAGCCATCTTTTTAAGCCGTGGCGATGAAGTGACCTCTGGTAGTTCAGTGATGGTGGTATGGGAAGGAACGCGTCCACTGCTGGTGGAGATTCAGGCGCTGGTCGATCACTCGATGATGGCGAATCCACGCCGCGTGGCAGTAGGGCTGGAACAAAACCGTCTGGCGATCCTGTTGGCGGTGCTGCACCGTCACGGCGGCCTGCAAATGGCCGATCAGGATGTGTTTGTGAACGTGGTCGGCGGCGTGAAGGTAACCGAAACCAGCGCCGACTTAGCGTTACTGCTGGCGATGGTTTCCAGTCTGCGTGACAGACCGCTACCGCAGGATCTGGTGGTATTTGGTGAAGTCGGGCTGGCAGGGGAGATCCGCCCGGTGCCCAGCGGCCAGGAACGAATCTCGGAAGCGGCGAAACACGGTTTTCGGCGGGCGATTGTTCCGGCGGCTAACGTACCGAAAAAAGCGCCGGAAGGGATGCAGATTTTTGGCGTTAAAAAACTCTCCGACGCGCTTAGCGTGTTTGACGACTTATAATGAGAGATACGGAGGGAGATATGTCGTCATTTGATTACCTGAAAACTGCCATCAAGCAACAGGGCTGCACGCTACAGCAGGTAGCTGATGCCAGCGGTATGACCAAAGGGTATTTAAGCCAGTTACTGAATGCCAAAATCAAAAGCCCCAGCGCGCAAAAGCTGGAGGCGTTGCACCGTTTTTTGGGGCTTGAGTTTCCACGGCAGAAGAAAACGATCGGCGTTGTATTCGGTAAGTTCTACCCACTGCATACCGGACATATCTACCTTATCCAGCGCGCCTGTAGCCAGGTTGACGAGCTGCATATCATTATGGGCTTTGACGATACCCGTGACCGCGCGTTGTTCGAAGACAGTGCCATGTCGCAGCAGCCGACCGTGCCGGATCGTCTGCGCTGGTTATTGCAAACCTTTAAGTATCAAAAAAACATTCGTATTCATGCCTTTAACGAAGAGGGCATGGAGCCGTATCCGCACGGCTGGGATGTGTGGAGTAACGGCATCAAAAAGTTTATGGCTGAAAAGGGGATCCAGCCGGATCTGATCTACACCTCGGAAGAAGCCGACGCGCCGCAGTATATGGAACATCTGGGGATCGAAACAGTGCTGGTCGATCCGAAACGCACCTTTATGAGTATCAGCGGTGCGCAGATCCGCGAAAACCCGTTCCGCTACTGGGAATATATTCCTACCGAAGTGAAGCCGTTTTTTGTGCGCACCGTGGCGATCCTCGGTGGTGAATCGAGCGGTAAATCCACCTTGGTAAACAAACTCGCCAATATCTTCAACACCACCAGTGCGTGGGAGTTTGGTCGTGATTATGTCTTTTCGCATCTCGGCGGCGATGAGATCGCATTGCAGTATTCCGACTACGATAAAATCGCGCTGGGACACGCACAATATATTGATTTTGCAGTAAAATATGCCAATAAAGTGGCGTTTATCGACACTGATTTTGTGACTACTCAGGCGTTCTGCAAAAAGTACGAAGGACGCGAGCATCCGTTCGTGCAGGCGCTGATCGATGAATACCGTTTTGATCTGGTGATCCTGCTGGAGAACAACACTCCGTGGGTGGCGGATGGTTTACGCAGCCTCGGTAGTTCGGTGGATCGCAAAGAGTTCCAGAACTTGCTGGTGGAGATGCTGGAAGAGAACAATATCGAATTCGTGCGGGTTGAAGAGGACGATTACGACAGCCGTTTCCTGCGCTGCGTGGAGCTGGTGCGGGAGATGATGGGGGAGCAGGGATAATCATCTTTATAAGATGTTGAGTGTGATTACTGATTCAAAAGTGTACTTAGTACTCCATTTTGGTGTACAATGTACCTGCCAGGGAGGGGTAATGGGCAAGGCGATAATATTTATAGAGACGCCAATGTTTACGCGTCAGATCAAGCAGATTGCAACCGATGATGAATTAAAGGAATTACAAAAAGAACTCATCGGAACTCCCGATAAAGGTGATCTCATTCAGCAGACTGGTGGATTGCGTAAAGTCCGAATGGCTGCGGGTTCACAGGGAAAAAGTAGCAGTGTCAGAATAATTTACTTTCTGGCGACGGAAGAGATTATTTATTTGATTATGGCCTATCCAAAAAATGCCAAAGACAGTCTGACAGATACGGAAAAAGCTCAACTAAAGAAGTTGACGAAACTGCTCAAAGGCGAGGTATAAAATGAGTTTTTTTGATGAGTTGAAAACCTCTCTGGAAGAGGCTGTCGAGATTAAACAAGGTTTAAAAGAACCTGCACGGGGGACCCGCTACGAAATTGCGGATGTTAAAGCTATTCGTGAGCAACTCAACGTTTCGCAAAGTGAGATGGCAAAAGCTCTGGGAACCAGTGTGGACACCATTAAAAGCTGGGAATCGAAGCGAAGAAATCCAACGGGATTGGCAGCCAAAGTACTTGCCACAATTAAAGAAAATCCTGCCTTTTTCCGGGAACTTGCCTCCCATTAATCATTTAACTAATACCGGATGCGATGCTGGTGCGCCCGCATCCGGCATTTTACGCATTACTTAGCAATACGCTTGTACTTGATACGCTTCGGCTCCAGCGCGTCTGCGCCCAGCGTGCGTTTCTTGTACTCTTCGTACTCGGTAAAGTTACCTTCGAAGAACTCAACTTTACCCTCATCCTGGTAATCCAGAATGTGCGTGGCGATACGGTCGAGGAACCAACGGTCGTGCGAGATAACCATCGCGCAGCCCGGGAACTCCAGCAGGGCGTTTTCCAGCGCGCGCAGGGTTTCGATATCCAGGTCGTTGGTTGGTTCGTCGAGCAGCAGCATGTTGCCGCCAACCTGCAGCAGCTTCGCCAGATGCAGACGACCGCGCTCACCACCGGAAAGTTCGCCAACGCGTTTACCCTGATCAACCCCTTTAAAGTTAAAGCGGCCAACGTAGGCACGGCTTGGCATCTCGGTGTTGCCGATCTTCATGATATCCAGCCCGCCGGAAACTTCTTCCCAAACGGTTTTGCTGTTATCCATTGAGTCACGGAACTGATCAACAGACGCCAGTTTCACCGTTTCACCTAAAGTGATGGTGCCGCTGTCCGGCTGTTCCTGACCGGAGATCATACGGAACAGGGTCGATTTACCCGCGCCGTTCGGACCGATGATTCCGACGATTGCCCCTTTCGGGATCGAGAAGCTCAGGGAGTCAATCAGCAGGCGATCGCCGTAGGATTTACGCAGGTTGCTGACTTCCAGCACTTTATCGCCCAGACGCGGTCCAGGTGGAATAAACAGTTCGTTGGTTTCGTTACGTTTCTGATATTCGGTGCTGTTCAGCTCTTCAAAGCGTGCCAGACGTGCTTTACCTTTCGACTGACGGCCTTTAGTACCCTGACGTACCCACTCCAGCTCTTTCTCGATCGACTTACGACGCGCCGCTTCTTGAGAAGCTTCCTGCGCCAGACGCTGATCTTTTTGCTCCAGCCAGGAGGAGTAGTTGCCTTCCCACGGAATACCTTCACCGCGGTCCAGTTCGAGGATCCAGCCCGCAACGTTATCGAGGAAGTAACGGTCGTGGGTAATCGCCACTACGGTGCCTTCGAAGTCGTGCAGGAAGCGTTCCAGCCAGGCCACGGATTCGGCATCCAGGTGGTTGGTTGGTTCGTCGAGCAGCAGCATGTCTGGTTTTTCCAGCAGCAGGCGGCACAACGCCACGCGACGACGCTCACCACCGGAGAGGTTAGCGATTTTCGCGTCCCAGTCCGGCAGACGCAGCGCATCCGCCGCACGCTCCAGCTGTACGTTCAGGTTATGACCGTCGTGAGCCTGAATGATCTCTTCCAGACGGCCCTGTTCAGCGGCCAGTTTGTCAAAATCGGCATCCGGATCGGCATACAGCGCGTACACTTCATCCAGACGTTTCAGGGCGTTAACCACTTCAGAAACGGCTTCTTCAATGGATTCACGCACGGTGTGTTCCGGGTTCAGCTGCGGCTCTTGCGGCAGGTAACCAATCTTGATGTCTGGCTGCGGACGCGCTTCACCTTCGATGTCTTTATCAATGCCCGCCATAATGCGCAGCAGGGTGGACTTACCCGCGCCGTTCAGACCCAGGACACCAATTTTTGCCCCAGGGAAGAAACTCAGAGAGATGTTTTTCAAAATATGACGTTTCGGCGGAACAACTTTGCCGACACGATGCATGGTATAAACGAATTGAGCCACGTTGGACTTCGCCTCTATGTTTATCGTGATGATGAGTTTTCAAAGGCGAAGTGTAGCCTGTTTCCTTATCTAATCCCAGCCGGTCGATCACCCTCGCAGTATACTCGTCATACTTCAAGTTGCATGTGCTGCGCTTACGCTCGCTCACCCCAGTCACTTACTTCTGTAAGCTCCTGGGGACTCACTCACTTATCGCCTTCCTGCAACTCGAATTATTTAGAGTATAAAAGTAAAAAAGTGTCCGTAACGTGGCGTAAACGGCAATGACTGGTTAGCATAAATCTATTACGCGGCATGACGCTGCATTGATGTATTTACACTTAGAGGATGCGCTTGTGGAAAAAGCCAAACAAGTTACCTGGCGGCTGTTGGCTGCCGGTGTCTGTCTGCTGACGGTCAGCAGCGTGGCGCGAGCCGACTCACTGGATGAGCAGCGTAGTCGTTACGCGCAAATCAAGCAGGCCTGGGATAACCGACAAATGGATGTGGTCGAACAAATGATGCCATCCCTGAAGGATTACCCGTTATACCCCTACCTGGAATATCGCCAGATCACCGATGACCTGATGAATCAACCGGCGGTGACGGTCACTAATTTTGTTCGCGCTAACCCTACGCTTCCTCCCGCTCGCACGCTGCAATCTCGTTTCGTCAATGAACTGGCGCGGCGTGAAGACTGGCGTGGCTTGTTAGCCTTTAGCCCGGAAAAGCCAGGCACAACCGAAGCCCAGTGTAATTACTACTATGCAAAATGGAACACCGGGCAGAGTGAAGAAGCCTGGCAGGGGGCGAAAGAGCTGTGGCTAACCGGAAAGAGCCAGCCTAACGCTTGTGACAAGTTATTTAGCGTCTGGCGAGCGTCCGGCAAACAAGAACCCCTGGCGTATTTAGAGCGTATCCGCCTTGCGATGAAAGCAGGCAATACCGGGCTGGTGACGGTGCTGGCAGGGCAAATGCCTGCCGATTACCAGACTATTGCTTCGGCAATCATTTCGCTGGCGAATGATCCTAATACTGTGCTGACCTTCGCGCGTTCCACCGGCGCGACCGATTTTACCCGTCAGATGGCGGCGGTGGCATTTGCCAGCGTGGCGCGTCAGGATGCTGAAAACGCACGACTGATGATCCCTTCACTTGCCCAGGCACAGCAGCTTAATGAAGATCAGATTCAGGAGCTGCGTGATATCGTCGCCTGGCGTCTGATGGGCAACGATGTTACCGACGAACAGGCGAAATGGCGTGATGACGCGATTATGCGTTCGCAATCCACGTCGTTAATTGAACGCCGCGTGCGGATGGCGCTTGGCACTGGCGATCGTCGTGGTCTGAATACCTGGCTGGCGCGTCTGCCAATAGAGGCGAAAGATAAAGATGAATGGCGTTACTGGCAGGCGGATATACTGCTGGAACGCGGGCGTGAAGCTGAAGCAAAAGAGATTTTGCATCAACTCATGCAACAGCGTGGATTTTACCCGATGGTCGCTGCGCAACGTATTGGCGAAGAGTATCAACTAAAGATTGATAAAGCGCCGCAGAACGTTGACAGCGCCCTGATCCAGGGGCCGGAGATGGCGCGCGTGCGCGAGTTGATGTACTGGAATATGGATAACACCGCACGTAGCGAGTGGGCCAATCTGGTGAAGAGCAAGTCAAAAACAGAGCAGGCGCAATTGGCACGCTATGCCTTTAATAATCACTGGTGGGATCTCAGTGTTCAGGCGACGATCGCCGGGAAATTGTGGGATCATCTGGAAGAACGATTCCCCCTGGCCTACAACGATCTCTTCGAACGTTACACCAACGGCAAAGATATCCCACAAAGCTATGCAATGGCGATTGCCCGTCAGGAGAGCGCTTGGAATCCGAAAGTGAAATCACCGGTAGGAGCCAGCGGCCTGATGCAGATTATGCCCGGTACGGCGACTCAGACGGTGAAGATGTTCTCTATTCCTGGTTATAGCAGTCCTGGGCAATTGCTGGATCCGGAAACGAACATCAACATTGGCACCAGTTACCTGCAATATGTTTATCAGCAATTTGGCAATAACCGCATTTTCTCCTCGGCAGCTTATAACGCCGGTCCAGGGCGGGTGCGCACGTGGCTTGGTAACAGCGCCGGGCGTATCGACGCAGTGGCGTTTGTCGAGAGTATTCCGTTCTCCGAGACGCGCGGTTATGTGAAAAATGTGCTGGCTTATGACGCGTACTATCGCTATTTCATGGGCGATAAGCCCACGCTTTTGAGCGCTACGGAATGGGGACGTCGTTACTGATTTGAACCTTTATGATATGCTATCGTACTCTTTAGCGAGTACAACCGGGGGAGGCATTTTGCTTCCCCCGCTAACAATGGCGACATATTATGGCCCAACAATCACCCTATTCAGCAGCGATGGCAGAACAGCGTCACCAGGAGTGGTTACGTTTTGTCGACCTGCTTAAGAATGCCTACCAAAACGATCTCCATTTACCGTTGTTAAATCTGATGCTGACGCCAGATGAGCGCGAAGCATTGGGGACTCGCGTGCGTATCGTCGAAGAGTTGCTGCGTGGTGAAATGAGCCAGCGCGAGTTAAAAAATGAACTCGGCGCGGGCATCGCGACCATTACGCGTGGATCTAACAGTCTGAAAGCCGCCCCCGTCGAGCTGCGCCAGTGGCTGGAAGACGTGTTGCTAAAAAGCGATTGATTTTGTAGGCCTGATAAGACGCGGCAGCGTCGCATCAGGCAATGTGCACCGAATGCCGGATGCGGCGTGAACGCCTTATCCGGTTTACAATGGCTGATACACGGCATTATGAAACGGACTTAGCGCCAGAATCACCGCCTGATGATAAACGCTGGCGCGAGTGAGTTTCCCGGCGGTAAACACGCCGATGGCTCCTTCCTTACGACCAATCTCATCAATACCGGTATAACGCGACATCACGGGGCCGAGCGCCTCGCCTTCACGCACTTTCTGCAGAATCACCGCAGGCAACGGCAAAGTAGCCGAACGCGCCTCGCCGCGCTGGCTGGCGTTGTCAATGACCACCCAACTGAAGGTACTGTCACCATCAATGCCCGCTTCAATCGCCACCCAAAAATCGGCCTCTGGATGTAAACGGCGGGCATTTTCTACCCGATTTCGTGCGCCAGCGCGCGTTTCCTCACTGCCAAAGGGTTGTTCCGGTACGCCGCTCTCGACGGCAACGGACTCAATGTGGCAGGATCCTTCGCCGAAGATCTCGTGAAATGCCTGCAGAATGGCCTGAATTTTAGCGGGATTGGTGGTCGCACAGACAACATGGTGCATAATCAGGATTACTCAAAAATTAACGTTACAGCAGTATACGGAAAAAAAGCATGTTACAGGTATACCTAGTCCGCCACGGTGAAACGCAGTGGAACGCCGAGCGACGTATTCAGGGTCAGTCTGATAGCCCACTGACTGCCAAAGGTGAGCAACAAGCAATGCAGGTGGCGGCACGTGCCAAGGAGCTTGGAATCACACATATCATCAGTAGCGATTTAGGTCGCACCCGGCGCACGGCGGAAATCATCGCTCAGGCTTGCGGCTGTGACATAATCTTTGATTCCCGCCTGCGTGAATTAAATATGGGCGTGCTGGAAAAAAGACATATCGACTCTCTGACCGAAGAAGAAGAGAACTGGCGTCGCCAACTGGTAAATGGCACAGTCGACGGGCGTATTCCTGAAGGCGAGTCAATGCAGGAACTGAGTGAGCGCGTCCATGCTGCACTGGAATCTTGTCGGGATTTGCCGCAGGGAAGTCGACCGCTACTGGTGAGCCACGGTATCGCGCTGGGATGCCTGGTGAGTACTATTCTGGGCCTACCTGCATGGGCAGAACGCCGCTTACGTCTGCGTAACTGTTCTATTTCGCGCGTGGATTATCAGGAAAGCCTGTGGCTGGCGTCTGGTTGGGTCGTTGAAACAGCAGGGGATATCTCGCATCTGGACGCCCCTGCATTAGACGAGCTGCAGCGTTAACGACGTACTGGAATCAGCAGTTCGCAGCGCAGATTAATTGGGCGATCTCCCGCTTTGGCATCTTCTGCCGGATAGTATCGCTCAATATCCTGACCTTTACGGCGCGTCAGGTTCAGCATCGGCATACAGGTTCCGTACACCGTCAGGATAAATTCCTGTACGCCTGTCCCCAGCCCTTCATAGGTAAACATCACATATTCGCCGCCCTGCAACAGCACCGGATGCCCCGTCAGTACATAGCCGTCTGCTTGCTCCTGAGCCAACGCAGTCGTGTAGAACACCTCTTGCTCGTCGTCTTTATCCTGGCTTGGACGCGTTTCATTCAGGCCGTAAAGTACTGGCGGAATAGTCGGCGCATTACCGAGAAAATCGTGCCAGAACTGATAACGCATTTCATGGCGGAAATCAGAGATTTGCTCCAGTGAACAGGAGTAACTCTGAGTTACGCCAATCAGCGGCGTGTCTTCCAGCGTGACAAATTTGTGCTCTGGCATGGTGAATTCACCCAGACGCAGCGGTGGGCGAATACCAAAGGCGCTCCATTCAGGGGAACGGCGGTAAAGTGCGGGAGTCTGGGCAAACTGCTTCTTGAATGCACGAGTAAATGTCTGTTGAGAGTCGAAGCGGTATTGCAGCGCAATATCCAGAATTGGGCGCGCGGTCAGGCGTAGTGCAACCGCCGATTTCGACAAACGACGAGCACGAATATACGCGCCAATAGCATGGCCAGTGACATCTTTAAACATTCTCTGTAAGTGCCACTTGGAATAACCTGCTTTCGCCGCTACATTGTCGAGCGACAGTGGCTGATCCAGATGACCTTCCAACCAGATTAAAAGGTCGCGAATAATGCCGGCCTGATCCATAAAATATCCTCATCCTTTCACAACGAGCACCTGACATCAGGTAATTGGATAATAGCATTTTTTGCTGTTTTAGCATTCAGTGTTTTTTTCTTAGTAGAGTATGTTTTAGGTCTTGACGGAAATAAAAGTGTTGAGATTTTGTTCTTAATCAATATGTTACTTACCGTGACGAACTAATTGCTCTGTGTAACTTATAAAAATGGTAACAATATGAAATACAAGCATTTGATCCTGTCTTTAAGCCTGATAATGCTGGGGCCATTGGCACATGCGGAAGAAATTGGTTCGGTCGATACCGTATTTAAAATGATCGGCCCGGATCACAAAATTGTCGTAGAAGCCTTTGACGATCCCGATGTGAAAAATGTCACCTGTTATGTGAGTCGGGCAAAAACCGGCGGTATTAAAGGGGGATTGGGCCTGGCGGAAGATACTTCCGATGCGGCTATTTCCTGCCAGCAAGTCGGGCCAATTGAACTGTCAGAGCGCATTAAAAACGGCAAAGCTCAGGGCGAAGTGGTATTCAAAAAACGTACGTCGCTGGTCTTTAAGTCGTTACAGGTCGTACGCTTCTATGACGCCAAACGCAACGCGCTCGCTTACCTGGCTTACTCCGACAAAGTTGTAGATGGGTCGCCGAAAAACGCGATTAGCGCGGTGCCTGTCATGCCGTGGCGGCAATAACAGAGGCGATATATGCAACGGGAAACGGTCTGGTTAGTGGAAGACGAGCAAGGGATAGCCGACACGCTGGTCTACATGTTGCAGCAGGAAGGTTTTGCCGTCGAGGTCTTTGAGCGAGGCTTGCCGGTGCTGGATAAAGCACGCCAGCAGGTTCCCGACGTCATTATTCTCGATGTAGGTCTGCCGGATATCAGCGGCTTTGAATTGTGCCGTCAGTTGCTGGTGATCCATCCGGCGCTACCTGTACTGTTCCTGACAGCCCGTAGTGAAGAGGTGGATCGCCTGCTTGGACTGGAAATTGGCGCTGACGACTACGTGGCTAAACCGTTTTCACCCCGCGAAGTGTGCGCCAGAGTGCGCACTTTACTGCGTCGGGTGAAGAAGTTCTCAACGCCGTCTCCCGTCATCCGTATTGGTCATTTTGAATTGAATGAACCCGCGGCGCAGATCAGCTGGTTTGACACGCCGTTAACGCTAACACGGTATGAGTTTTTGTTGCTGAAAACGTTACTCAAGTCGCCGGGCCGCGTCTGGTCCCGTCAGCAACTGATGGATAGCGTCTGGGAAGATGCGCAGGACACCTACGATCGCACTGTCGATACTCACATTAAAACGCTGCGTGCCAAACTGCGCGCTATTAATCCCGAGCTTTCGCCGATCAATACCCATCGCGGCATGGGATACAGCCTGAGGAGCCTGTAATGCGTATCGGCATGCGGCTGTTGCTGGGGTATTTTTTACTGGTGGCGGTAGCCGCCTGGTTCGTACTGGCTATTTTTGTCAAAGAAGTTAAACCGGGCGTGCGAAGGGCGACGGAAGGGACGTTGATCGATACGGCAACGTTGCTGGCGGAGCTGGCGCGTGCCGATTTGCTCTCTGGTGACCCAACGCATGGGCAGTTGGCGCAGGCATTTAACCAGCTACAAAATCGCCCGTTTCGCGCCAATATCAGCGGCATCAACAAAGTGCGCAACGAATATCATGTCTATATGACTGATGCGCAGGGCAAAGTATTGTTTGATTCGGCCAATAAAGCCGTCGGGCAGGATTATTCGCGCTGGAATGACGTATGGCTAACGTTGCGTGGTCAGTATGGTGCGCGCAGTACGTTGCAAAATCCTGCCGATCCCGAAAGTTCTGTGATGTATGTTGCCGCACCTATTATGGACGGCACGCGGCTTATTGGCGTTTTGAGCGTAGGCAAACCGAACGCGGCGATGGCGCCGGTGATTAAACGCAGCGAGCGGCGAATTTTATGGGCGAGCGCCATTTTGCTGGGAATTGCGCTGGTAATCGGCGCAGGAATGGTTTGGTGGATCAACCACTCCATTGCCCGACTCACTCGTTATGCTGATTCCGTTACCGACAATAAGCCCGTTCCGCTTCCTGAACTCGGCAGTAGCGAGCTGCGTAAGTTAGCGCAGGCGCTGGAAAGTATGCGCGTGAAGCTGGAAGGGAAAAACTATATTGAGCAGTATGTCTACGCGTTAACTCATGAGTTGAAAAGTCCGCTGGCGGCAATTCGTGGCGCGGCGGAAATTTTACGCGAAGGTCCGCCGCCGGAAGTGGTGGCTCGTTTTACTGACAACATTCTGACGCAAAATGCGCGAATGCAGGCGCTGGTGGAAACGCTATTACGCCAGGCAAGACTGGAGAATCGCCAGGAGGTCGTTCTTTCTGCGGTTGCTGTGGCGGCTTTATTTCGCCGCGTCAGCGAAGCGCGCACCGTGCAGTTGGCAGAAAAAAATATCACTCTGCATGTTATGTCCACCGAGGTTAACGTTGCTGCTGAACCTGCGTTGCTGGAACAGGCGCTGGGGAATTTACTGGATAATGCTATCGATTTTACTCCCGAGAATGGCTGCATAACGCTTAGTGCTGGGGTGGAGCAGGAACACGTTACGCTTAACGTGCAGGATACCGGTAGCGGTATTCCTGACTACGCGCTGTCACGTATTTTTGAGCGTTTCTACTCTTTGCCGCGTGCGAATGGGCAAAAAAGCAGTGGTCTGGGGCTGGCGTTTGTCAGTGAAGTTGCCCGTTTGTTTAACGGCGAAGTCACGCTGCGCAACGTGCCGGAAGGCGGCGTATTGGCCTCGCTTCGACTTCACCGTCACTTCACATAACTTCAAATTCTTCCCACATAGCCTTCATATCCTGTCGCCATTGCAAAGGAGAAGACTATGTTGAAATCCCCCCTGTTCTGGAAAATGACCACCCTGTTTGGTGCAGTATTGCTGTTGTTGATTCCGATAATGCTGATTCGGCAGGTGATTGTCGAACGTGCCGATTACCGTAGCGATGTGGAAGATGCGATTCGCCAAAGTACCAGCGGGCCGCAAAAACTCGTTGGGCCGCTCATCGCTATTCCTGTGACCGAGCTTTATACGGTGCAGGAAGAGGATAAAACCGTGGAGCGGAAACGAAGTTTTATCCATTTCTGGTTACCTGAGTCGTTGATGGTTGATGGTAATCAGAATGTGGAAGAACGCAAGATTGGTGTTTATACCGGTCAGGTCTGGCACAGTGATTTAACGCTAAAAGCCGATTTCGATGTTTCGCGTCTTAACGAACTCGACGCGCCAAATATCACCTTAGGCAAGCCATTTATTGTGATTAGCGTCGGGGATGCGCGTGGTATTGGCGTGGTGAAAGCGCCTGAAGTTAACGGAACAGCGCTGACCATTGAACCCGGTACCGGGTTGGAGCAAGGCGGGCAGGGCGTGCATATCCCTTTACCCGAAGGGGACTGGCGGAAGAAGAACCTGAAGCTGAATATGGCACTGAATTTAAGCGGTACTGGTGATTTGTCCGTGGTGCCGACGGGACGTAATAGTGAGCTTGTCTTAACCAGCAACTGGCCGCATCCCAGTTTTTTAGGTGATTTTTTGCCAGCGAAACGAGAAATAAGTGCATCCGGTTTTCAGGCGCAATGGCAAAGCAGTTGGTTTGCCAATAATCTCGGTGAGCGTTTCGCTTCAGGCAATGGTTCCAGCTGGGAAAACTTCCCGGCGTTTAGCGTCGCAGTCACTACGCCTGCCGATCAGTATCAATTAACGGACCGGGCGACTAAGTACGCTATTTTGCTGATTGCCCTGACTTTTATGGCCTTCTTTGTTTTTGAAACGCTCACCGCGCAACGTTTGCACCCGATGCAATATTTGCTGGTGGGGCTGTCATTGGTGATGTTTTATTTACTCTTGCTGGCGCTTTCTGAACACACCGGTTTTACCGTGGCATGGGTAATTGCCAGCTTGATAGGGGCATTAATGAACGGTATTTACTTGCAGGCGGTATTAAAAGGTTGGCGCAATAGCATGTTGTTTACCCTCGCGCTGTTGTTGCTGGATGGTGTGATGTGGGGACTGCTCAACTCTGCCGATAGCGCACTGTTGTTGGGAACCAGTGTGCTGGTGGTGGCGCTGGCAGGTATGATGTTTGTGACGCGGAATATCGACTGGTATGCGTTTTCACTGCCGAAAATGAAAGCCAGTAAAGAAGTCACAACGGACGATGAGTTACGTATCTGGAAATAAAAAAACGGCGCTAAAAAGCGCCGTTTTTTTTGACGGTGGTAAAGCCGATTAATCTTCCAGATCACCGCAGAAGCGATAACCTTCACCGTGAATGGTGGCGATGATTTCCGGCGTATCCGGCGTAGATTCGAAGTGTTTACGAATACGACGGATCGTCACGTCTACAGTACGGTCGTGCGGTTTCAGCTCACGGCCGGTCATTTTCTTCAGCAGTTCAGCACGAGACTGAATTTTGCCTGGGTTTTCACAGAAGTGAAGCATGGCGCGGAACTCGCTACGCGGCAGTTTGTACTGCTCGCCATCAGGGCCGATCAATGAACGGCTGTTGATGTCCAGTTCCCAACCATTGAACTTGTAGCTTTCAACGCTACGACGTTCTTCGCTGACAGTACCCAGATTCATGGTACGAGACAGCAGGTTGCGCGCACGGATAGTCAGTTCACGCGGGTTGAACGGTTTGGTGATGTAGTCATCTGCGCCAATTTCGAGGCCGAGAATTTTATCGACTTCGTTGTCACGGCCAGTCAGGAACATCAACGCAACATTTGCCTGCTCACGCAGTTCACGCGCTAACAGAAGACCGTTCTTACCCGGCAGATTGATATCCATGATCACCAGGTTGATGTCATATTCAGAGAGGATCTGATGCATTTCCGCGCCATCTGTCGCTTCGAAAACATCATAGCCTTCCGCTTCGAAAATACTTTTCAACGTGTTGCGTGTTACCAACTCGTCTTCAACGATAAGAATGTGCGGGGTCTGCATGTTTGCTACCTAAATTGCCAACTAAATCGAAACAGGAAGTACAAAAGTCCCTGACCTGCCTGATGCATGCTGCAAATTAACATGATCGGCGTAACATGACTAAAGTACGTAATTGCGTTCTTGATGCACTTTCCATCAACGTCAACAACATCATTAGCTTGGTCGTGGGTACTTTCCCTCAGGACCCGACAGTGTCAAAAACGGCTGCCATCCTAACCATTTTAACAGCAACATAACAGGCTAAGACGTGCCGGACACCCAATAAAACTACGCTTCGTTGACATATATCAAGTTCAATTGTAGCACGTTAACAGTTTGATGAAATCATCGTATCTAAATGCTAGCTTTCGTCACATTATTTTAATAATACAACTAGTTGCCTTATACAACTAATAAACGTGGTGAATCCAATTGTCGAGATTTATTTTTTATAAAATTATCCTAAGTAAACAGAAAGATATGTAGCAATTTTTAACAATTGTACCGTTAGTATAGTCAAGAAATAGTTTAGCTTTTTTTAAGTTAAGTGAAGGGCTTTTTCTGCGACTTACGTTACGAATTTGTAAATTCTCTCCGCGTAATAAGTTGACATTCATCACTCTATTCGCGGTTATTTGATCAAGAAGAGTGGCAACATGCGTATAACGATCATTCTGGTAGCACCTGCCAGAGCTGAAAATATTGGTGCAGCGGCCCGGGCGATGAAAACAATGGGATTTAGCGAGCTGCGCATTGTCGATAGCCTGGCACACCTGGAACCAGCTACCCGCTGGGTGGCACATGGTTCTGGTGATATTATTGATAATATTAAAGTTTTTCCAACGCTGGCTGAATCGCTACACGACGTTGATTTTACCGTTGCCACCACTGCGCGCAGTCGGGCGAAATACCATTACTACGCCACGCCGATAGAACTGGTGCCGCTACTGGAGGAAAAATCGACATGGATGAACCACGCGGCGCTGGTCTTTGGTCGCGAAGATTCTGGCTTGACTAACGAAGAGTTGGCGCTTGCTGATGTCCTCACCGGCGTGCCAATGGTGGCGGATTATCCATCACTGAATTTGGGACAGGCGGTGATGGTCTATTGCTATCAATTAGCAACATTAATACAACAACCGGTGGAATCTGCCGCAACGGCGGACCCATTTCAACTGCAGGCTTTACGTGAACGTGCCATGTCATTGTTAACGACTCTGGCGGTGGCAGATGACACCAAACTGGTCGACTGGTTACAACAACGCATCGGGCTGTTGGAGCAACGAGACACGGCCATGTTGCATCGTTTATTGCATGATATTGAAAAAAATATCACCAAATAAAAAACGACAAGGAAGAGCGTTTTCAGATTTTTATTCTGACTGCAATGGGCAATATGTCTCTGTGTGGATTAAAAAAAGAGCATCTACCAGCACTCTATGAACTGGTAACCTGCCGTGAGCAAATTAAAATTTTATTGACTTAGGTCACTAAATACTTTAACCAATATAGGCATAGCGCACAGACAGATAAAAATTACAGAGTACACAACATCCATGAAACGCATCAGCACCACCATTACCACCACCATCACCATTACCACAGGTAACGGTGCGGGCTGACGCGTACAGGAAACACAGAAAAAAGCCCGCACCTGACAGTGCGGGCTTTTTTTTCGACCAAAGGTAACGAGGTAACAACCATGCGAGTGTTGAAGTTCGGCGGTACATCAGTGGCAAATGCAGAACGTTTTCTGCGGGTTGCCGATATTCTGGAGAGCAATGCCAGGCAGGGGCAGGTGGCCACCGTCCTCTCTGCCCCCGCCAAAATTACCAACCATCTGGTCGCAATGATAGAAAAAACCATTAGCGGTCAGGATGCTTTACCCAATATCAGCGATGCCGAACGTATTTTTGCCGAACTTCTGACGGGACTCGCCGCCGCCCAGCCGGGATTCCCGTTGGCGCAATTGAAAGCGTTCGTTGATCAAGAATTTGCCCAAATCAAACATGTCCTGCATGGCATTAGCTTGTTGGGGCAATGCCCGGACAGCATCAACGCCGCGCTGATTTGCCGTGGTGAAAAAATGTCGATCGCCATTATGGCCGGGGTACTGGAAGCGCGTGGCCACAACGTTACCATTATCGATCCGGTCGAAAAGCTGCTGGCAATCGGTCATTACCTCGAATCTACGGTCGATATTGCTGAGTCCACCCGCCGTATTGCGGCAAGCCGCATCCCGGCTGACCACATGGTGCTGATGGCTGGTTTTACCGCCGGTAATGAAAAAGGTGAGCTGGTGGTGCTGGGACGTAACGGTTCTGACTACTCCGCCGCGGTACTGGCCGCCTGTTTACGCGCCGATTGTTGCGAGATCTGGACGGATGTCGACGGTGTCTATACCTGCGACCCGCGTCAGGTGCCCGATGCGAGGCTGTTGAAGTCGATGTCGTACCAGGAAGCGATGGAGCTTTCCTACTTCGGCGCTAAAGTTCTTCACCCTCGCACCATTACCCCTATCGCTCAGTTCCAGATCCCTTGCCTGATTAAAAATACCGGAAATCCTCAAGCACCAGGTACGCTCATTGGTGCCAGCCGTGATGAGGACGAATTACCGGTCAAGGGCATTTCCAATCTGAATAACATGGCAATGTTCAGCGTTTCTGGTCCGGGGATGAAAGGAATGGTCGGCATGGCGGCGCGCGTCTTTGCGGCAATGTCACGCGCCCGCATTTCAGTGGTGCTGATTACGCAATCATCTTCCGAATACAGTATCAGTTTCTGCGTACCACAAAGCGACTGTGCGCGTGCTGAACGCGCGATGCAGGAAGAGTTCTACCTGGAACTGAAAGAAGGTTTGCTGGAGCCGCTGGCGGTCACTGAACGGCTGGCCATTATCTCGGTGGTGGGCGATGGTATGCGCACCTTACGTGGGATCTCGGCGAAATTCTTTGCTGCGCTGGCCCGCGCCAATATCAACATTGTCGCCATTGCTCAAGGGTCTTCTGAACGCTCAATCTCTGTCGTGGTAAATAACGATGATGCGACCACTGGCGTACGCGTTACCCACCAGATGCTGTTCAATACCGATCAGGTTATCGAAGTGTTTGTGATTGGCGTCGGTGGCGTTGGCGGCGCGCTGCTGGAGCAACTAAAGCGTCAGCAAAGCTGGCTGAAGAACAAACACATCGATTTACGCGTTTGCGGCGTTGCTAACTCGAAGGCGCTGCTGACTAATGTGCATGGCCTTAACCTGGATAACTGGCAGGAAGAACTGGCCCAAGCCAAAGAGCCGTTCAACCTTGGGCGCTTAATTCGCCTGGTGAAAGAATATCATTTGCTGAATCCGGTGATTGTCGATTGCACTTCCAGCCAGGCGGTGGCGGATCAATATGCCGACTTCCTGCGCGAAGGTTTCCACGTTGTCACGCCGAACAAAAAGGCCAACACCTCGTCGATGGATTACTACCATCAGCTGCGTTACGCGGCGGAAAAATCACGGCGTAAATTCCTTTATGACACCAACGTCGGTGCGGGGTTGCCGGTCATTGAGAACTTGCAAAACCTGCTCAACGCGGGTGATGAATTGATGAAGTTCTCTGGCATTCTTTCTGGTTCGCTTTCTTTCATCTTCGGTAAGTTAGACGAAGGGATGAGCTTCTCCGAGGCCACCACGCTGGCAAGAGAAATGGGCTATACCGAACCGGACCCGCGTGATGATCTTTCTGGTATGGATGTGGCGCGCAAGCTGTTGATTCTCGCTCGTGAAACAGGACGATCACTGGAACTGGCGGATATCGAAATCGAATCTGTGCTGCCCTCAGAGTTTAACGCGGAAGGCGATGTTGCGACTTTTATGGCGAATCTGTCACAGCTCGACGATCTCTTTGCCGCGCGCGTAGCGAAGGCCCGTGATGAAGGAAAAGTTTTGCGCTATGTTGGCAATATTGATGAAGATGGCGTCTGTCGCGTGAAGATTGCTGAAGTGGATGGCAACGATCCGCTGTTCAAAGTGAAAAACGGCGAAAACGCATTGGCCTTCTATAGCCACTATTATCAGCCACTGCCGCTGGTCCTGCGCGGATACGGTGCGGGTAATGACGTTACAGCTGCCGGTGTCTTTGCCGATCTGCTGCGCACCCTCTCATGGAAGTTAGGAGTCTAAAATGGTTAAGGTTTATGCTCCGGCTTCCAGTGCCAATATGAGCGTCGGGTTTGATGTGCTCGGGGCGGCGGTGGTGCCTGTTGATGGTTCCTTGCTGGGAGATGTAGTGACGGTTGAGTCAGCAGAGCGCTTCAGTCTCAACAATCTTGGACGGTTTGCAGGCAAGCTGCCGTCAGAACCGCAGGAAAATATCGTTTATCAGTGCTGGGAGCGTTTTTGCCAGGAAGTGGGTAAGCAAATTCCGGTGGCGATGACCCTGGAAAAGAATATGCCGATCGGTTCTGGCTTAGGTTCCAGCGCCTGTTCGGTGGTCGCGGCGCTGGTGGCGATGAATGAACACTGTGGTAAGCCGCTCAATGATACCCGCCTGCTGGCCTTGATGGGCGAACTGGAAGGGCGTATCTCCGGCAGCATTCATTACGACAACGTAGCACCGTGTTTTCTTGGCGGCATGCAGTTGATGATCGAAGAAAACGGCATCATCAGCCAGCAGGTACCAGGATTTGATGAGTGGTTATGGGTGTTAGCGTATCCGGGGATTAAAGTCTCGACGGCAGAAGCACGGGCTATTTTACCGGCGCAGTATCGCCGCCAGGATTGCATTGCTCACGGGCGACACTTGGCGGGCTTCATTCATGCCTGCTATTCCCGCCAGCCTGATCTGGCCGCAAAGCTGATGAAAGATGTTATCGCCGAGCCGTATCGTGAACGTTTACTGCCAGGTTTCAGACAGGCACGACAGGCGGTCGCGGAAATCGGTGCGCTAGCGAGCGGTATCTCTGGCTCGGGGCCGACCTTGTTCGCCCTGTGCGATAAACAGGATACCGCCCAGCGAGTTGCCGACTGGTTAGGTAAGAATTACCTGCAAAATCAGGAAGGTTTTGTTCATATTTGCCGGCTGGATACGGCGGGCGCACGAGTACTGGAAAACTAAATGAAACTCTACAATCTGAAAGATCACAACGAGCAGGTCAGTTTTGCGCAAGCCGTAACGCAGGGATTGGGCAAAAATCAGGGGTTGTTTTTCCCTCATGAGCTACCGGAATTCAGCCTGACCGAAATTGATGAGATGCTGAAACTGGATTTCGTCACTCGCAGCGCGAAGATCCTCTCGGCGTTTATTGGTGATGAGATCCCACAGGAAGTTCTGGAAGAGCGCGTGCACGCGGCATTCGCTTTCCCGGCTCCGGTTGCCAAAGTTGAAAATGACGTCGGTTGTCTGGAGTTGTTCCACGGGCCAACGCTGGCATTTAAAGATTTCGGCGGTCGCTTTATGGCGCAAATGCTGACCCATATTGCGGGCGATAAGCCAGTGACTATTCTGACTGCGACTTCCGGCGACACCGGAGCGGCAGTGGCTCACGCTTTCTACGGTTTACCGAACGTTAAAGTGGTCATCCTTTACCCGCACGGCAAAATCAGTCCACTGCAAGAAAAACTGTTCTGTACGCTGGGTGGCAATATTGAAACCGTCGCCATCGACGGCGATTTTGATGCCTGCCAGGCTCTTGTTAAACAGGCATTCGATGATGAAGAACTAAAAGTGGCGTTGGGACTGAACTCTGCTAACTCTATTAACATCAGTCGTTTGCTGGCGCAGATTTGCTATTACTTTGAAGCCGTGGCGCAGTTGCCGCAGGAAGCGCGTAACCAGCTAGTTGTTTCAGTGCCGAGCGGAAACTTCGGCGATTTGACGGCAGGATTGCTGGCGAAATCACTCGGTCTGCCGGTGAAACGTTTTATTGCTGCCACTAACGTTAACGATACGGTGCCGCGTTTCCTGCACGACGGGCACTGGGTGCCTAAAGCTACCCAGGCGACATTATCCAATGCGATGGATGTCAGCCAGCCAAACAACTGGCCGCGAGTGGAAGAGTTGTTCCGCCGTAAAATCTGGCAACTGAAGGAGCTGGGTTATGCGGCGGTGGATGATGAAACCACCCGGCAGACAATGCGTGAGTTAAAAGCACTGGGCTATACCTCGGAACCGCATGCTGCCGTGGCTTACCGTGCGCTGCGTGACCAGCTTCATCCGGGAGAATATGGTCTGTTCCTCGGCACCGCGCACCCGGCGAAGTTTAAAGAGAGCGTGGAAGTGATTCTTGGTGAAACGCTGGAACTGCCAAAAGAGCTGGCAGAACGTGCTGATTTACCCTTACTTTCACATAGTTTGCCTGCCGATTTTGCTGCGCTGCGCAAACTCATGATGAATCATAATTAATATCTATTAAATTCCGAAAAAATAGCCGGGCTTGTGTTTATACAGCTCGGCTTTTTTGTGGAGGAAATATGAGAAAAATCGACAGAAAAAAAGGAGAAATTTTCAATAAATGCGGTGACTTAGATTGGATAATGACAACGAGGATTCTTTTACCGTAAGCTCCTTATATCGGCCCATAACTGGCAATGATAATAAGGAGTCACCTGTGAAAAAGATGCAATCTCTCTTACTCGCATTTTCCCTGATTCTGGTTGCTCCTATGGCAGCGCAGGCTGAGGAAATAATGCTGGTGCCATCAGTAAAGTTACAGATTGGCGATCGTGATTATCGCGGTTTCTACTGGGATGGCGGTTACTGGCGTGACCACGACTGGTGGCACAGAAATTATGAATGGCGAGGCAATCGCTGGCACCCATACGGACTGCAGCCGCACTATAATAATCATCGCGATCATCGCGATCATCGTGACGATCATCGTCATGATCACCGGGATGATCATTATCCGAGGCCTGGCAGACATCACCGCTAAATATAAATGCCGGATGACCTCCGGCATTTACCGCAAACTTAACGCAGTTCGTAGCGTTTAAACACCAGTTCGCCATTGCTGGAAGAGGCTTCATCGAAGAAGTAACCTTCACTGTTAAAACCTGTCAGTTGCTCTGGCTTGGTCAGGCGATTTTTAATGATAAACCGACTCATCAGGCCACGCGCTTTTTTAGCATGGAAGCTGATGACCTTAAACTTGCCGTTCTTCTCATCGAGGAATACCGGCTTGATTATCTCGGCATTTAATTTCTTCGGTTTCACTGATTTAAAATACTCATCTGACGCCAGGTTAATCACCACCTGATCGCCTTGTGCTTCGAGCGCTTCGTTTAGCTTGTTGGTGATCACATCCCCCCAGAACTGGTACAGGTCTTTACCCCGCGCATTCTCAAGACGGATCCCCATCTCCAGACGGTATGGCTGCATTAAATCGAGCGGGCGCAGTACGCCGTACAAACCGGAAAGCATACGTAAATGCTGCTGGGCAAAAGCAAAATCTTCTTCACTAAAGGTTTCGGCTTGCAAGCCGGTATAGACATCGCCTTTAAATGCCAGAATTGCCTGCCGGGCATTCTCTGGCGTAAAGTCAGGCTGCCAGTCATGAAAGCGGGTAGCGTTGAGATCGGCCAGCTTGTCACTGATTTTCATCAGTTTGCCAATCTGCGGTGCCGTTAGTTTTCGCGCTTCATGGATAAGCTGTTGGGAGTTGTCTAACAGCTCCGGCAGCGTGTAGCGTGTGGTGGCCAAAGGGCTTTGATAATCAAGTGTTTTAGCAGGTGAAATCAGAATCAACATATCCAGTCCTTGCAGGAAATTTACTGCGACTGTAGCAAAAAAAGTGGATGAGTTGATCGATAGTTGTGATTACTCCTGCGACAAATCATCCCACGCGTCAGGGGACAGTTGCTGACTGATATCCGGGTAGCGCAGCGGATCAAACACCGGACGTACGCCGAGTTTACGCTGGCGCAGATAATCGCTGGCAATGATATGCACCACAGGGGAAAGCAGCAAAATCGCGGTCAAATTGGTGATTGCCATGCAGGCCATAATAATATCGGCCAGTTGCCACATCATCGGAAGGCTCAGTAGGGTGCCGCCAATGACTGTAACAAAGATACAGATACGCAGACTCCAGATAGCTTTCCGGTTGTTCAGCCGTAAAAAGAAGAGATTATTTTCGGCATAAATGTAGTTGGCGACGATCGAGCTGAAGGCAAATAGAATCACCACTATCGTGACAAATTCTGCCCCCCAGGAACCCATTAATACACGCATTGCTTTCTGAATGAGTTGGATACCTTCCAGTGGCAAATAGGTGGTGCCGTTACCAGCCAGCAATATCAGCATGGCGCTTGCCGTACAAATCACCATCGTGTCGATAAAGATGCCGATCATCTGGACAATACCTTGCGCTGCCGGATGCGGTGGCCATGATGCCGCCGCCGCCGCTGCGTTCGGTGTTGATCCCATCCCCGCCTCATTGGAAAACATACTGCGCTGAAAGCCGTTAGTAATCGCCTGACTCAGGGTATAACCCGCCGCGCCGCCTGCCGCTTCCTGCCAGCCAAAGGCGCTTTCAAAAATAGACCAAATAACGTGTGGAAGTTGCCCGATATTCATTGCGCAAATGACCAGGCTGGCGAGTACCCAGATTAACGCCATAATAGGGACAAACCATTGCATTAACCGGGCGACGCCATGAATGCCGTGAGTTATCGCCAACAAGGTAAAAATGGCGAGAATGACACCCGTTACTAACGGAGGGAAATCAAATGCAAAGCTCATCGCGCGAGCGACGGCATTTGCCTGAACACCGCTGAAAATCAGTCCGTAGGCGATGAGCAAAAAGACGGCGAACAGAACGCCCATCCAGCGCATCCCTAATCCACGCGCCATATACCATGCTGGTCCGCCGCGAAACTGCCCATTGACGTCACGTTCTTTATAAAGCTGGGCAAGGGAACATTCGGCAAAAGAGGTCGCCATGCCAATAAACGCGGCAACCCACATCCAGAAAACGGCACCCGGTCCACCGGCGGTGATAGCCAGCGCAACGCCTGCCAGGTTGCCGCTGCCGACGCGCGCGGCGAGACTGGTACACAATGATTGAAAAGAAGTTAAACCGCCTCGTTGCGGATGAATGCTATTTTTAAGACTTTTGCCAAACTGACGAATATAGCGAAATTGAACGAACCCAGAACGAAAAGTGAACCAACAGCCTGCGCCGAAGAGCAGGTAGATCATCACTGATCCCCATAGTACGTTGTTAATAAAAGAGAAAAAATCAGGCATTCGTATCCCTCTTGTCGCCGGCGCGCGGTTACATTCCTGTGTAAACGTTACCAATTGATTAAGAATTATATACGATGTGCATTGGTTGATAACGTCTGCGTAGCATACATGAGGTTTTGTTTAAAAATGGCGGGTGATATCAACGCCATGTCAGAAATCCGAAACAGTCTTGCCTGGTGATAACCCTTTTGTCTGCGGTTGCGCTGTCGTTACGTCGTGATATCATCAGGGCAGACCGGTTACATCCCCCTAACAAGCTGTTTAAAGAGAAATACTATCATGACGGACAAATTGACCTCCCTTCGTCAGTACACCACCGTAGTGGCCGACACTGGGGACATCGCGGCAATGAAGCTGTATCAACCGCAGGATGCCACAACCAACCCTTCTCTCATTCTTAACGCAGCGCAAATTCCGGAATACCGTAAGTTGATTGATGATGCTGTCGCCTGGGCGAAACAGCAGAGCAACGATCGCGCGCAGCAGATCGTGGACGCGACCGACAAACTGGCAGTAAATATTGGTCTGGAAATCCTGAAACTGGTTCCGGGCCGTATCTCAACTGAAGTTGATGCGCGTCTTTCCTATGACACCGAAGCGTCAATTGCGAAAGCAAAACGCCTGATTAAGCTCTACAACGATGCAGGTATTAGCAACGATCGTATTCTGATCAAACTGGCTTCTACCTGGCAGGGTATCCGTGCTGCAGAACAGCTGGAAAAAGAAGGTATCAACTGTAACCTGACTCTGCTGTTCTCCTTCGCTCAGGCACGTGCTTGTGCGGAAGCGGGCGTGTTCCTGATTTCTCCGTTTGTTGGCCGTATTCTTGACTGGTACAAAGCCAATACCGATAAGAAAGAGTACGCTCCGGCAGAAGATCCGGGTGTCGTTTCTGTATCTGAAATCTACCAGTACTACAAAGAACACGGTTATGAAACCGTGGTTATGGGCGCAAGCTTCCGTAACATCGGCGAAATTCTGGAACTGGCAGGCTGCGACCGTCTGACCATCGCACCGGCACTGTTGAAAGAGCTGGCTGAGAGCGAAGGGGCTATCGAACGTAAACTGTCTTACACTGGTGAAGTGAAAGCGCGTCCTGCGCGTATCACCGAGTCTGAGTTCCTGTGGCAGCACAACCAGGACCCAATGGCAGTTGATAAACTGGCGGAAGGTATCCGTAAGTTTGCTGTTGACCAGGAAAAACTGGAAAAAATGATCGGCGATCTGCTGTAATCATTCTTAGCGTGACCGGGAAGTCGGTCACGCTACCTCTTCTGAAGCCTGTCTGTCACTCCCTTCGCAGTGTATCATTCTGTTTAACGAGACTGTTTAAACGGAAAAATCTTGATGAATACTTTACGTATCGGCTTAGTTTCCATCTCTGATCGCGCGTCCAGCGGCGTTTATCAGGATAAAGGCATCCCTGCGCTGGAAGAATGGCTGACATCGGCGCTAACCACGCCGTTTGAACTGGAAACTCGCTTAATCCCCGATGAGCAGGCGATCATTGAGCAAACGTTGTGTGAGCTGGTGGATGAAATGAGTTGCCATCTGGTGCTGACAACCGGCGGTACTGGCCCGGCGCGCCGTGACGTAACGCCCGATGCGACGCTGGCAGTAGCGGACCGCGAGATGCCAGGCTTTGGTGAACAGATGCGCCAGATTAGCCTGCATTTTGTGCCAACTGCGATCCTTTCGCGCCAGGTGGGGGTGATTCGTAAGCAGGCACTGATCCTTAACTTACCCGGTCAGCCGAAGTCCATCAAAGAGACACTGGAAGGCGTGAAGGATGCCGAGGGTAAGGTCGTGGTACATGGCATTTTCGCCAGCGTACCGTACTGCATTCAGTTGCTGGAAGGACCTTACGTTGAAACTGCACCGGAAGTGGTGGCAGCATTCAGACCGAAGAGTGCAAGACGCGAAGTTAGCGAATAAAAAAATCCCCCCAGGCGGGGGATGAGACTGATGACAAACGCAAAACTGCCTGATGCGCTACGCTTATCAGGCCTACGAGTTTCCTGCAATATATTGAATTTGCACGATTTCTTAGGCCGGATAAGGCGTTCACGCCGCATCCGGCATAAACAAAGCGCACGTTGTTAACAATCTTATCCCTTCGAGCGGGGGGATCTTAACGATTAGTGAGACTCACCAATCGGCAGAACGGTGCGACCAAACTGCTCGTTCAGCACTTCACCCATTGCCAGATAAATTGCGCTGGCACCGCAGATCAGGCCAATCCAGCCTGCGAAGTGGATGATTGCTTCGTTACCGGCAATGTTACCGATCGCCAGCAGGGCAAACAGCACGGTCAGGCTAAAGAATACGAATTGCAGAACGCGTGCGCCTTTCAGCGTGCCGAAGAACATAAACAGCGTAAACACGCCCCACAGACCCAAGTAGACACCAAGGAACTGCGCATTTGGCGCATCGGTCAGGCCCAGTTTCGGCATCAGCAGAATCGCAACCAGCGTCAGCCAGAAAGAACCGTAAGAGGTGAAGGCAGTTAAACCGAAAGTGTTGCCTTTTTTATACTCCAGCAGACCGGCAAAAATTTGCGCGATACCGCCGTAGAAGATGCCCATAGCGAGAATAATACCGTCCAGAGCGAAATAACCCACGTTGTGCAGGTTAAGCAGAATGGTGGTCATGCCGAAGCCCATCAGGCCCAGCGGTGCCGGATTAGCCAACTTAGTGTTGCCCATAATTCCTCAAAAATCATCATTGAATGAATGGTGAAATAATTTCCCTGAATAACTGTAGTGTTTTCAGGGCGCGGCATAATAATCAGCCAATGGAGTAGTGTCCATGATCTTTTGAGGGGAAAATGAAAATTTTCCCCGATGTGAGGGATTAGGCCTGAGTGGCGCTGACAATTCGACGCAGGCAGGCAATTTGCAGGACCGCCGGAATAGTAACGCGATAGGCGCTACCGCTGACGGCTTTAACTCCGTTTAATGCCGCGCCCACCGGGCCACCAAGCCCCGCACCACGTAGTAGGCCATGCCCGAGAACGCTCATTGCTGCGTGGGTACGTAAAATGCGGGTAAGCTGGCTGGAAAGCAGATGCGACACGCCTTTTGCCAATAATTTGTCTTTCATCAGCAGCGGTAATAGCTCTTCCAGCTCGTTGACTCTGGCATCGACCGCCTTGAGAAATTCCTGCTTATGTTCCTCGTCCATTTTCTTCCAGGTATTACGCAGAAATTGTTCCAGTAATTGTTGCTCAATTTCAAACGTAGACATCTCTTTGTCGGCTTTTAGCTTCAGCCGTTTTGAGACGTCGAGCAAAATGGCCCGGTACAGTTTACCGTGTCCGCGAAGTTTGTTAGCGATACTATCGCCGCCAAAATGCTGTAATTCTCCGGCAATTAGCTGCCAGTTGCGGCGATGTTGCTCGGGATGCCCTTCCATCGATTTGAACAGTTCATTACGCATCAGAACGCTGGAGAGGCGAGTTTTGCCTTTTTCGTTATGGGTGAGCAAACGGGCGAAATTGGTCAGTTGCTCCTCACTACAATGCTGGAGAAAATCCAGATCTGAATCATTCAGGTAATTAACATTCATTTATTGTGGCTTCTCTGTTCAAGCGTTAATCGTCGCCGATAATTTTCAGCGTGGCCATATCGGACGAGTTCACTGTATGACCGGAAAAGGTGATTTTTGACACGCAGCGTTTGTTGTCGTTATCGCTGTTAATGTTGATCCAGCTGGTGGTTTGCCCTTCTTTAATTTCGGCGGGAACATTCAGGCTTTGACTGGCGCTACGGGCGGCTTTGAAATAAACCGACGCGCCGCTCAACTGTAAATCGCCGTGGTCGGCGGTGAGTTGGATACGTTTTACGATGCGGCAAACGGGGAGTTTCAGTGCCAGATCGTTGGTTTCGTTACGCGGCATCGCAATGACGCCGAGGATTTTATGGTCGTTAGCTTGCGCCGTGCAGCACAGCATAAGGCTAAGTACCAGGCTGGCGGAAATCGTAAAAACGGATTTCATAAAGATTCTCTTAGCGGGGGAGCAGTAGGGGATGAATAGCCACTAGTTTACTGCTGGCGAAAAGAAGATTCAGGTATGTAATCTTTTCTTTTTATTACAATTTTTTGGTGAATCTCTTGTGTTGGATTCATTCTTTATATGAATGAAATTGCCGTCTGTTTCATGTCTTCTTACGGCATATCACGAAATTTCTGCGCAAAAGCACAAAAAATTTTTGCATCTCCCCCTTGATGACGTGGGTTACGACCCCATTTAGTAGTCAACCGCAGTGAGTGAGTCTGCAAAAAAATGAAATTGGGCAGTTGAAACCAGACGTTTCGCCCCTATTACAGACTCATACCACATGATGACCGAATATATAGTGGAGACGTTTAGATGGGTAAAATTATTGGTATCGACCTGGGTACTACCAACTCTTGTGTAGCGATTATGGATGGCACCACTCCTCGTGTGCTGGAGAACGCCGAAGGCGATCGCACCACGCCTTCTATCATTGCCTATACCCAGGATG
Source organism: Escherichia sp. E4385 (assembly GCF_963883145.1). Classification (NCBI taxonomy): domain Bacteria; kingdom Pseudomonadati; phylum Pseudomonadota; class Gammaproteobacteria; order Enterobacterales; family Enterobacteriaceae; genus Escherichia; species Escherichia sp. E4385. Next base: position 204,136 of record NZ_CAWOOJ010000002.1, on the reverse strand, counting down.
GTGAAACTCTGGTTGGTCAGCCGGCTAAACGTCAGGCAGTGACGAACCCGCAAAACACCCTGTTTGCGATTAAACGCCTGATTGGCCGCCGCTTCCAGGACGAAGAAGTACAGCGTGATGTTTCCATCATGCCGTTCAAAATTATTGCTGCTGATAACGGCGACGCATGGGTCGAAGTTAAAGGCCAGAAAATGGCACCGCCGCAGATTTCTGCTGAAGTGCTGAAAAAAATGAAGAAAACCGCGGAAGATTACCTGGGCGAACCGGTAACTGAAGCTGTTATCACTGTACCGGCATACTTTAACGATGCTCAGCGTCAGGCAACCAAAGACGCAGGCCGTATCGCTGGTCTGGAAGTAAAACGTATCATCAACGAACCGACCGCAGCTGCGCTGGCTTACGGTCTGGACAAAGGTACTGGTAACCGTACTATCGCGGTTTATGACCTGGGTGGTGGTACTTTCGATATTTCCATTATCGAAATCGACGAAGTTGACGGCGAAAAAACCTTCGAAGTTCTGGCTACCAACGGTGATACCCACCTGGGTGGTGAAGACTTTGATAGCCGTTTGATCAACTATCTGGTTGAAGAATTCAAGAAAGATCAGGGTATTGACCTGCGCAACGACCCGCTGGCAATGCAGCGTCTGAAAGAAGCGGCAGAAAAAGCGAAAATCGAGCTGTCTTCCGCTCAGCAGACCGACGTTAACCTGCCGTACATCACTGCAGACGCGACCGGTCCGAAACACATGAACATCAAAGTGACTCGTGCGAAACTGGAAAGCCTGGTTGAAGATCTGGTAAACCGTTCCATTGAGCCGCTGAAAGTTGCACTGCAGGACGCTGGCCTGTCCGTATCTGATATCGACGACGTTATCCTCGTTGGTGGTCAGACTCGTATGCCAATGGTTCAGAAGAAAGTTGCTGAGTTCTTTGGTAAAGAGCCGCGTAAAGACGTTAACCCGGACGAAGCTGTAGCAATCGGTGCTGCTGTTCAGGGTGGTGTTCTGACTGGTGACGTAAAAGACGTACTGCTGCTGGACGTTACCCCGCTGTCTCTGGGTATCGAAACCATGGGCGGTGTGATGACGACGCTGATCGCGAAAAACACCACTATCCCGACCAAGCACAGCCAGGTGTTCTCTACCGCTGAAGACAACCAGTCTGCGGTAACCATCCACGTGCTGCAGGGTGAACGTAAACGTGCGGCTGATAACAAATCTCTGGGTCAGTTCAACCTGGATGGTATCAACCCGGCACCGCGCGGTATGCCGCAGATCGAAGTTACCTTCGATATCGATGCTGACGGTATCCTGCACGTTTCCGCGAAAGATAAAAACAGCGGTAAAGAGCAGAAGATCACCATCAAGGCTTCTTCTGGTCTGAACGAAGATGAAATCCAGAAAATGGTACGCGACGCAGAAGCGAACGCCGAAGCTGACCGTAAGTTTGAAGAGCTGGTACAGACCCGCAACCAGGGCGACCATCTGCTGCACAGCACCCGTAAGCAGGTTGAAGAAGCAGGCGACAAACTGCCGGCTGACGACAAAACTGCTATCGAGTCTGCGCTGACTGCACTGGAAACTGCTCTGAAAGGTGAAGACAAAGCCGCTATCGAAGCGAAAATGCAGGAGCTGGCACAGGTTTCCCAGAAACTGATGGAAATCGCCCAGCAGCAACATGCCCAGCAGCAGACTGCCGGTGCTGATGCTTCTGCAAACAACGCGAAAGATGACGATGTTGTCGACGCTGAATTTGAAGAAGTCAAAGACAAAAAATAATCGCCCTATAAACGGGTAATTATACTGACACGGGCGAAGGGGAATTTCCTCTCCGCCCGTGCATTCATCTAGGGGCAAATCAAAAAAGATGGCTAAGCAAGATTATTACGAGATTTTAGGCGTTTCCAAAACAGCGGAAGAGCGTGAAATCAAAAAGGCCTACAAACGCCTGGCCATGAAATACCACCCGGACCGTAACCAGGGTGACAAAGAGGCCGAAGCGAAATTTAAAGAGATCAAGGAAGCTTATGAAGTTCTGACCGACTCGCAAAAACGTGCGGCATACGATCAGTATGGCCATGCGGCGTTTGAGCAAGGCGGCATGGGCGGCGGCGGTTTTGGCGGCGGCGCAGACTTCAGCGATATTTTTGGTGACGTTTTCGGCGATATTTTTGGCGGCGGACGTGGTCGTCAACGTGCGGCGCGTGGTGCTGATTTACGCTATAACATGGAGCTCACCCTCGAAGAAGCTGTACGTGGCGTGACCAAAGAGATCCGCATTCCGACTCTGGAAGAGTGTGACGTTTGCCACGGTAGTGGTGCAAAACCAGGTACGCAGCCGCAGACCTGTCCGACCTGTCATGGTTCTGGTCAGGTGCAGATGCGCCAGGGCTTCTTCGCCGTACAACAGACCTGTCCACACTGTCAGGGCCGCGGTACGCTGATCAAAGATCCGTGCAACAAATGTCATGGTCATGGTCGTGTTGAGCGCAGCAAAACGCTGTCCGTTAAAATCCCGGCAGGGGTGGATACCGGGGACCGCATCCGTCTTGCGGGCGAAGGTGAAGCGGGCGAACACGGCGCACCGGCAGGCGATCTGTACGTTCAGGTTCAGGTTAAACAGCACCCGATTTTCGAGCGTGAAGGCAACAACCTGTATTGCGAAGTCCCGATCAACTTCGCTATGGCGGCGTTGGGTGGCGAAATCGAAGTACCGACCCTTGATGGTCGCGTCAAACTGAAAGTGCCTGGCGAAACCCAGACCGGTAAGCTGTTCCGTATGCGCGGTAAAGGCGTCAAGTCTGTCCGCGGCGGTGCGCAAGGTGACTTGCTGTGCCGCGTAGTGGTCGAAACACCGGTAGGTCTGAACGAGAAGCAGAAACAACTGCTGCAAGAGCTGCAGGAAAGCTTCGGTGGCCCAACCGGCGAGCACAACAGTCCGCGTTCGAAGAGTTTCTTTGATGGCGTGAAGAAGTTTTTCGACGACCTGACTCGCTAACCTCCCCAAAAGCCTGCCCGTGGGCAGGCCTGGGTAAAAAAATAGGGTGCGTTGAAGATATGCGAGCACCTGTAAAGTGGCGGGGATAACTCCCCGCCGTTGCTCTTACTCGGATTCGTAAGCCGTGAAAACAGCGACCTCCGTCTGGCCGGTTCGGATTCGTACCTCGCAGAGGTCTTTCCTCGTTACCAGTGCCGTCACTATGACGGTTAAACAGATGACGATCAGGGCGATTAACATCGCCTTTTGCTGCTTCATAGCCTGCTTCTCCTTGACCTTTCGGTCAGTAAGAGGCACTCTACATGTGTTCTGCATATAGGGGGCCTCGGGTTGATGGTAAAATATCACTCGGGGCTTTTCTCTATCTGCCATCCAGCTAATGCCTGAGACAGATAGCCTCAAGCACCCGCCGCTATTATACCGCTCTCTTTAACCCACTCTGTTTTATCGATTCTAATCCTGAAGACGCCTCGCATTTTTATGGCGTAATTTTTTAAGGATTTAATTATTTAACTTTAATTTATCTCTTTATCGCAATTATTGACGACAAGCTGGATTATTTTTGAAATATTGTCCTAACAAACGACGCCGACTTACAACAAATTAATTATTACTTTTCCGAATTAATCCCTCAGAAATCCAGACCTTAAGCTATGATTATCATGGCTTGAGGTCATCAGCCACCGCTTTCGAGCGCCAAAAACACTTCCTCTGCTGGTGACTTAATCTTCTTTATAGATCGTAAAAAACGAATTATTCCTACACTATAATCTGATTTTAACGATGATTCGTGCAGAGTAAAATAGTAAAAACGATCTATTCACCTGAAAGAGAAATAAAAAGTGAAACATCTGCATCGATTCTTTAGCAGTGATGCCTCGGGAGGCATTATTCTCATCATTGCCGCTGTTCTGGCGATGATTATGGCCAACAGCGGCGCAACCAGTGGATGGTATCACGACTTTCTTGAGACGCCGGTTCAGCTCCGGGTTGGTTCTCTTGAAATCAATAAAAACATGCTGTTATGGATAAATGACGCGTTAATGGCGGTATTTTTCCTGTTGGTTGGTCTGGAAGTTAAACGCGAGCTGATGCAAGGATCGCTGGCCAGTTTGCGCCAGGCGGCATTTCCAGTTATTGCCGCAATCGGCGGGATGATTGTCCCGGCATTGCTCTATTTGGCCTTTAACTACGCCGATCCTATCACACGTGAAGGGTGGGCAATCCCAGCTGCAACTGACATTGCTTTTGCGCTGGGGGTTCTGGCGTTATTGGGAAGTCGTGTACCGTTGGCGCTGAAGATCTTTTTGATGGCGCTGGCTATTATCGATGATCTTGGGGCCATCATAATCATTGCCTTGTTTTACACTAATGATTTGTCGATGACCTCTCTTGGCGTTGCAGCCGTAGCAATTGCGGTGCTCGCGGTGCTGAACATTTGTGGTGTTCGCCGCACGGGAGTTTATATTCTGGTCGGCGTGGTGCTGTGGACCGCAGTGTTGAAATCAGGTGTCCACGCAACGCTGGCAGGTGTCATTGTCGGTTTCTTTATTCCATTGAAAGAGAAGCATGGCCGTTCTCCGGCGAAGCGCCTGGAGCATGTTCTGCATCCGTGGGTGGCTTATCTGATTTTGCCGCTGTTTGCTTTTGCCAATGCCGGCGTTTCTCTGCAAGGCGTGACGTTGGATGGCCTGACCTCCATCTTGCCATTAGGGATCATCGCCGGTTTGCTGATTGGCAAGCCGTTGGGTATTAGTTTGTTCTGCTGGTTGGCGCTGCGTTTGAAACTGGCTCATTTGCCAGAGGGAACCACTTATCAGCAAATTATGGCGGTTGGGATCTTGTGCGGTATCGGTTTTACTATGTCTATCTTTATTGCCAGCCTGGCTTTTGGTAGCGTAGATCCAGAACTGATTAACTGGGCGAAATTGGGCATTCTGGTTGGCTCAATCTCTTCGGCAGTAATTGGATATAGCTGGTTACGCATTCGTTTACGTCCATCAGTTTGACAGGACGATGTACCGGGGAGCCATAAATGGCTCCCTTTTCATTCTTATCAGGGAGAGAAATGAGCATGTCTCATATCAATTACAACCACTTGTATTACTTCTGGCATGTCTATAAAGAAGGTTCTGTGGTTGGCGCAGCGGAGGCGCTTTATTTAACACCACAAACCATTACTGGGCAGATCCGGGCGCTGGAAGAGCGCCTGCAAGGGAAACTATTTAAGCGTAAAGGACGTGGTCTGGAACCCAGCGAACTGGGGGAGCTGGTCTATCGCTACGCCGATAAAATGTTCACCTTAAGCCAGGAAATGCTGGATATCGTCAACTATCGCAAAGAGTCCAATTTGTTGTTTGATGTTGGCGTGGCAGATGCTCTTTCCAAACGCCTGGTCAGTAGTGTATTGAATGCCGCAGTGGTGGAAGACGAGCAGATCCATTTACGCTGTTTTGAATCGACGCACGAGATGCTGTTGGAGCAACTGAGTCAGCATAAGCTGGACATGATCATCTCTGACTGCCCGATAGACTCCACCCAGCAGGAAGGGCTGTTTTCCATAAAAATTGGCGAGTGTGGTGTCAGTTTCTGGTGCACTAACCCGCTGCCAGAAAAGCCGTTTCCTGCCTGTCTGGAAGAGCGTCGCTTACTTATTCCGGGGCGTCGCTCAATGTTGGGACGCAAGCTATTAAACTGGTTTAACTCTCAGGGCTTAAACGTTGAAATTCTGGGGGAGTTTGATGATGCTGCGTTGATGAAAGCTTTTGGAGCGACGCATAACGCTATTTTCGTTGCACCTTCGCTTTACGCTAATGATTTCTATAACGATGACTCGGTTATGGAGATAGGCCGCGTTGAGAACGTGATGGAAGAGTACCACGCGATTTTCGCCGAAAGGATGATTCAACATCCTGCGGTACAGCGTATTTGCAACACAGATTACTCTGCGTTGTTTACTTCAGCTTCAAAATAACCATTTGTACTCTGCAGGCTGCAGTTTTGGCCTGCAGATGGGCATAAAAAAACCCGCTTGCGCGGGCTTTTTTACAAAGCTGACAACAAAAGGCGATTAAGCCAGTTTGTTGATCTGTGCAGTCAGGTTAGCCTTATGACGTGCAGCTTTGTTTTTGTGGATCAGACCTTTAGCAGCCTGACGGTCCACGATCGGTTGCATTTCGTTAAATGCTTTCAGTGCAGCAGCTTTGTCGCCAGCTTCGATAGCTGCGTATACTTTCTTGATGAAAGTACGCATCATAGAGCGACGGCTTGCGTTGTGCTTACGAGCCTTTTCAGACTGAATGGCGCGCTTCTTAGCTGATTTGATATTAGCCAAGGTCCAACTCCCAAATGTGTTCTATATGGACAATTCAAAGGCCGAGGAATATGCCCTTTTAGCCTTCTTTTGTCAATGGATTTGTGCAAATAAGCGCCGTTAATGTGCCGGCGCTCGTTACGTAGTGATGGCGCAGGATTCTACCAGCTTGCGGGGTGTGAATACAGCTTTTCCGCGATAAAAATTGCATCAGGCCGTGAGTTTCTGCCCGTGATTTGCGCCATGGCAATGAAAAGCCACTTCTTTCTGATTTCGGTACTCAATCGCCGGTTAACCTTGACCGCTGTACAAGGTATACTCGGACGATTTTCACTGTTTTGAGCCAGACATGAAGCTGATACGCGGCATACATAATCTCAGCCAGGCCCCGCAAGAAGGGTGTGTGCTGACTATTGGTAATTTCGACGGCGTGCATCGCGGTCATCGCGCGCTGTTGCAGGGCTTGCAGGAAGAAGGGCGCAGGCGAAACTTACCGGTGATGGTGATGCTTTTTGAACCTCAACCACTGGAACTGTTTGCTACCGATAAAGCCCCGGCAAGACTGACTCGACTGCGGGAAAAATTGCGTTACCTTGCAGAGTGTGGCGTAGATTACGTGCTGTGCGTGCGTTTCGACAGGCGCTTTGCGGCGCTGACTGCGCAAAACTTCATCAGCGATCTACTGGTGAAGCATTTGCGGGTAAAATTCCTCGCCGTGGGTGATGATTTCCGCTTTGGCGCTGGTCGTGAAGGCGATTTCTTGTTATTACAGAAAGCTGGCGTGGAATACGGCTTTGACATTACCAGTACGCAAACTTTTTGCGAAGGTGGCGTGCGTATCAGCAGCACCGCTGTGCGTCAGGCACTTGCAGACGATAATCTGGCTCTGGCAGAAAGTTTACTGGGGCACCCGTTTGCCATCTCCGGGCGTGTGGTCCACGGTGATGAATTAGGGCGCACGATAGGTTTCCCGACGGCGAATGTACCGCTACGCCGTCAGGTTTCCCCGGTGAAAGGGGTTTATGCGGTGGAAGTGCTGGGCCTCGGCGAAAAGCCGTTACCCGGCGTGGCAAACATCGGAACACGTCCAACGGTTGCCGGTATTCGCCAGCAGCTGGAAGTGCATTTGTTAGATGTTGCAATGGACCTTTACGGTCGCCATATACAAGTAGTGCTGCGTAAAAAAATACGCAATGAGCAGCGATTTGCGTCGCTGGACGAACTGAAAGCGCAGATTGCGCGTGATGAATTAACCGCCCGCGAATTTTTTGGGCTAACAAAACCGGCTTAAGCCTGTTATGTAATCAAACCGAAATACGGAACCGAGAATCTGATGAGTGACTATAAATCAACCCTGAATTTGCCGGAAACAGGGTTCCCGATGCGTGGCGATCTCGCCAAACGCGAACCGGGAATGCTGGCGCGTTGGACTGATGATGACCTGTACGGCATCATTCGTGCGGCTAAAAAAGGCAAAAAAACCTTCATTCTGCATGATGGCCCTCCTTATGCGAATGGCAGCATTCATATTGGTCACTCGGTTAACAAGATTCTGAAAGACATAATCGTGAAGTCCAAAGGACTTTCCGGTTATGACTCGCCGTATGTGCCTGGCTGGGACTGCCACGGTCTGCCGATCGAGCTGAAAGTAGAGCAAGAATACGGTAAGCCGGGTGAGAAATTCACTGCTGCCGAGTTCCGCGCCAAGTGCCGCGAATACGCAGCTACCCAGGTTGACGGTCAGCGCAAAGACTTTATCCGTCTGGGCGTGCTGGGCGACTGGTCGCACCCGTACCTGACCATGGACTTCAAAACTGAAGCCAACATCATCCGCGCGCTGGGCAAAATCATCGGCAACGGTCACCTGCACAAAGGCGCGAAGCCAGTGCACTGGTGCGTTGACTGCCGTTCTGCACTGGCAGAAGCGGAAGTTGAGTATTACGACAAAACTTCTCCGTCCATCGACGTTGCTTTCCAGGCGGTCGATCAGGATGCGCTGAAAGCAAAATTTGGCGTCAGCAACGTTAACGGCCCAATCTCGCTGGTAATCTGGACCACTACGCCGTGGACTCTGCCTGCAAACCGCGCAATCTCTATTGCACCGGATTTCGACTATGCGCTGGTGCAGATCGACGGTCAGGCCGTGATTCTGGCGAAAGATCTGGTTGAAAGCGTAATGCAGCGTATCGGCGTGACCGATTACACCATTCTCGGCACGGTAAAAGGTGCGGAGCTTGAGCTGCTGCGCTTTACCCATCCGTTTATGGGTTTCGACGTTCCGGCAATCCTCGGCGATCACGTTACCCTGGATGCTGGTACCGGTGCCGTTCACACCGCGCCTGGCCACGGTCCGGACGACTATGTGATTGGCCAGAAATACGGTCTGGAAACCGCTAACCCGGTTGGCCCGGACGGCACTTATCTGCCGGGTACTTACCCGACGCTGGATGGCGTGAATGTCTTCAAAGCGAACGACATCGTCGTTGCGCTGCTGCAGGAAAAAGGCGCGCTGCTGCACGTTGAGAAAATGCAGCACAGCTATCCGTGCTGCTGGCGTCACAAAACGCCGATCATCTTCCGCGCGACACCGCAGTGGTTCGTCAGCATGGACAAAGAAGGTTTGCGCGCGCAGTCGCTGAAAGAGATCAAAGGCGTGCAGTGGATCCCGGATTGGGGCCAGGCGCGTATCGAGTCGATGGTCGCTAACCGTCCTGACTGGTGTATCTCCCGTCAGCGCACCTGGGGCGTACCGATGTCACTGTTCGTGCATAAAGACACGGAAGAACTGCATCCGCGTACCCTTGAACTGATAGAAGAAGTGGCAAAACGCGTTGAAGTTGATGGCATCCAGGCGTGGTGGGATCTCGATGCGAAAGAGATTCTCGGCGACGAAGCTGACCAGTATGTGAAAGTGCCGGATACGCTGGACGTATGGTTTGACTCCGGATCTACCCACTCTTCCGTTGTTGACGTGCGTCCTGAATTTGCTGGTCACGCAGCGGATATGTATCTGGAAGGTTCTGACCAACACCGCGGCTGGTTCATGTCCTCTCTGATGATCTCTACCGCGATGAAGGGCAAAGCGCCGTATCGTCAGGTACTGACCCACGGCTTTACCGTGGATGGTCAGGGTCGCAAGATGTCTAAATCCATCGGCAACACCGTTTCGCCGCAGGATGTGATGAACAAACTGGGCGCGGATATTCTGCGTCTGTGGGTGGCATCTACCGACTACACCGGTGAAATGGCCGTTTCTGACGAGATCCTGAAACGTGCTGCCGACAGCTATCGTCGTATCCGTAACACCGCGCGCTTCCTGCTGGCAAACCTGAACGGTTTTGATCCGGCAAAAGATATGGTGAAACCGGAAGAGATGGTGGTACTGGATCGCTGGGCCGTAGGTTGTGCGAAAGCGGCACAGGAAGACATCCTCAAGGCGTACGAAGCATACGATTTCCACGAAGTGGTACAGCGTCTGATGCGCTTCTGCTCCGTTGAGATGGGTTCCTTCTACCTCGACATCATCAAAGACCGTCAGTACACCGCCAAAGCGGATAGCGTGGCGCGTCGTAGCTGCCAGACTGCGCTGTATCACATCGCTGAAGCGCTGGTTCGCTGGATGGCACCTATCCTCTCCTTCACCGCTGATGAAGTGTGGGGCTACCTGCCGGGCGAGCGTGAAAAATACGTCTTCACTGGCGAGTGGTACGAAGGCCTGTTTGGCCTGGCAGATGATGAGGAATTTAATGATTCCTTCTGGGACGATGTTCGTTACATCAAAGATCAGGTAAACAAAGAACTGGAAAATCAGAAGGCGAATGGCATCAAGTCTAATCTGGAAGCTAAAGTTACGCTGAAATATGCTGACGATGATCTGGGGACTATTGCGAAGCTAAAACGTCTGGGCGAAGAGGCGAGATTCATTTTCATTACGTCTCAATTCGTCATTTCTGATGAGGCTGGCGGTATCAATGATGAAAATATCCAGTATAACCCTGGTAATACAACCGTTCAGGCAGTTGTAACTCGTGCTGAAGGTGAGAAGTGTCCACGCTGCTGGCACTACACCCAGGATGTCGGCAAGGTGGCGGAACACGCAGAAATCTGCGGCCGCTGTGTCAGCAACGTCGCCGGTGACGGTGAAAAACGTAAGTTTGCCTGATGAGTCAATCGATCTGTTCAACAGGGCTACGCTGGCTGTGGCTGGTGGTAGTCGTGCTGATTATCGATCTGGGCAGCAAATACCTGATCCTCCAGAACTTTGCTCTGGGGGATACGGTCCCGCTGTTCCCGTCGCTTAATCTGCATTATGCGCGTAACTATGGCGCGGCGTTTAGTTTCCTTGCCGATAGCGGCGGCTGGCAGCGTTGGTTCTTTGCCGGTATTGCGATTGGTATTAGCGTGATTCTGGTAGTGATGATGTATCGCTCAAAAGCCACGCAGAAGCTAAACAATATCGCTTACGCGCTGATTATTGGCGGCGCGCTGGGCAACCTGTTCGACCGCCTGTGGCACGGCTTCGTTGTCGATATGATCGACTTCTACGTCGGCGACTGGCACTTCGCCACCTTCAACCTTGCCGATACTGCAATCTGTGTCGGTGCGGCACTGATTGTGCTGGAAGGTTTTTTGCCTTCTAAAGCGAAAAAACAATAATAAACCCTGCCGGATGCGATGCTAACGCATCTTATCCGGCCTACAGATTGCTGCGAAATCGTAGGCGCATCCGGCACAAACCCTCAAAATATAAGAGCAAACCTGCATGTCTGAATCTGTACAGAGCAATAGCGCCGTCCTGGTGCACTTCACGCTAAAACTCGACGATGGCACCACCGCCGAGTCTACCCGCAACAACGGTAAACCGGCGCTATTCCGCCTGGGTGATGCTTCTCTTTCTGAAGGGCTGGAGCAACATCTGCTGGGGCTTAAAGTGGGCGATAAAACCACCTTCTCGCTGGAGCCTGATGCGGCGTTTGGCGTGCCGTCACCGGACCTGATTCAGTACTTCTCCCGCCGTGAGTTTATGGATGCAGGCGAGCCAGAAATTGGCGCAATCATGCTTTTTACCGCAATGGATGGCAGTGAGATGCCTGGCGTGATCCGCGAAATTAACGGCGACTCCATTACCGTTGATTTCAACCATCCGCTGGCCGGGCAGACCGTTCATTTTGATATTGAAGTGCTGGAAATCGATCCGGCACTGGAGGCGTAACATGCAGATCCTGTTGGCCAACCCGCGTGGTTTTTGTGCCGGGGTAGACCGCGCTATCAGCATTGTTGAAAACGCGCTGGCCATCTACGGCGCACCAATTTATGTCCGCCACGAAGTGGTGCACAACCGCTACGTGGTCGATAGCCTGCGTGAGCGTGGGGCTATCTTTATTGAGCAGATCAGCGAAGTGCCAGACGGCGCGATCCTGATTTTCTCCGCACACGGTGTTTCTCAGGCGGTACGTAACGAAGCGAAAAGCCGTGATTTGACGGTATTTGACGCGACCTGTCCGCTGGTGACCAAAGTGCATATGGAAGTCGCGCGCGCCAGCCGTCGTGGCGAAGAGTCAATTCTCATCGGCCACGCCGGGCATCCGGAAGTGGAAGGTACGATGGGCCAGTACAGTAACCCGGAAGGGGGAATGTATCTGGTCGAATCGCCGGACGATGTGTGGAAACTGACGGTCAAAAACGAAGAGAAACTCTCCTTTATGACCCAGACCACGCTATCTGTGGATGACACGTCTGATGTCATCGACGCGCTGCGTAAACGCTTCCCGAAAATTGTCGGGCCGCGCAAAGATGATATCTGCTACGCCACCACCAACCGTCAGGAAGCGGTACGCGCCCTGGCAGAGCAGGCAGAAGTTGTGTTGGTGGTCGGTTCGAAAAACTCCTCCAACTCCAACCGTCTGGCGGAACTGGCCCAGCGCATGGGCAAACGGGCGTTTTTGATTGACGATGCGACAGATATCCAGGAAGAGTGGGTAAAAGAGGTGAAATGCGTCGGTGTGACTGCTGGCGCATCGGCTCCGGATATTCTGGTACAGAACGTAGTCGCACGTTTACAGCAGCTTGGCGGTGGCGAAGCCATTCCGCTGGAAGGCCGCGAAGAAAATATCGTTTTCGAAGTGCCGAAAGAGTTGCGTGTCGATATTCGTGAAGTTGATTAAGTCATTAGCAGCCTAAGTTATGCGAAAATGCCGGTCTTGTTACCGGCATTTTTTATGGAGAAAACATGCGTTTACCTATTTTCCTCGATACAGACCCCGGCATTGACGATGCCGTCGCCATTGCCGCCGCGATTTTTGCCCCCGAGCTCGACCTGCAACTGATGACCACCGTCGCAGGTAATGTCTCGGTTGAGAAAACTACCCGCAACGCCCTGCAACTGCTGCATTTCTGGAATGCGGAGATTCCGCTTGCCCAGGGAGCTGCCGTGCCGCTGGTACGCGCACCGCGTAATGCAGCATCTGTGCACGGTGAATCGGGAATGGCTGGCTACGACTTTGTCGAGCACAACAGAAGCCCACTGGACAAACCCGCATTTCTGGCGATTCGTGATGCCCTGCTGCGTGCGCCTGAGCCTGTTACTCTGGTAGCCATCGGCCCGTTAACCAATATTGCGCTGTTACTTTCACAATGCCCGGAATGCAAACCGCATATTCGCCGTCTGGTGATCATGGGTGGGGCTGCCGGACGCGGCAACTGCACACCAAACGCCGAGTTTAATATCGCTGCCGATCCAGAAGCGGCTGCGTGCGTCTTCCGTAGCGGCATCGAAATCGTCATGTGCGGTCTGGATGTCACCAATCAGGCGGTGTTAGCTCCTGATTATCTTGCTACATTGCCGGAGTTGAATCGTACCGGAAAAATGCTGCACGCCTTGTTTAGTCACTACCGTAGCGGCAGTATGCAAAGCGGCCTGCGTATGCACGATCTCTGCGCCATCGCCTGGCTGGTGCGCCCGGACTTATTCACTCTCAAGCCGTGTTTTGTGGCAGTGGAAACGCAGGGCGAATTTACCTCAGGTACTACGGTTGTTGATATCGACGGTTGCCTGAGTAAACCTGCAAACGTGCAGGTGGCGCTGGATCTGGATGTGAAAGGCTTTCAGCAGTGGGTGGCGGAAGTGCTGGCCCTGGCGAACTAATCAGAAAACAAGGAAGTGTTCTATGACGTATGGAGAAGCGTATTTGGAAGGGTGGAAAAACATCTTTAATTATGAAGGTGTCGCCACCCGTTTTGAGTTCTGGTCATTTATGATCGGTAGTGTCGTTATCTGTCTGCTACCGCTTTTATGCTGGTGGTTTGCGGAAACAATGAACAATGACTATGGTGTTTTCATTTTTTTTGCGCTGCCCGCGTCATTTATTTTAACGTTGATTTTTGCCGTACCGGCGATGGCGCTAGCCGTCAGAAGGATGCACGATATCGGATATCCAGGGTGGTGGGTTATTGTTGTCGTGTTGATCCCTGTTACGGGCGTAATTCTGCTTATACTTTGCTGCCTGCCGTCAAAGTCACAAGACCAGGCATAATGACAGATGGTATGACGCATCACTTTCTGCGTCATGCCTTTCACTGATATCCCTCCCTGTTTATCATTAATTTCTAATTATCAGCGTTTTTGGCTGGCGGCGTAGCGATGCGCTGGTTACTCTGAAAACGGTCTATGCAAATTAACAAAAGAGAATAGCTATGCATAATGCAAACATCCGCGTTGCCATCGCGGGAGCCGGGGGGCGTATGGGCCGCCAGTTGATTCAGGCGGCGCTGGCATTAGAAGGCGTGCAGCTGGGCGCGGCGCTGGAGCGCGAAGGATCTTCTTTACTGGGCAGCGACGCTGGTGAACTGGCCGGAGTCGGAAAAACAGGCGTTACCGTGCAAAGCAGCCTCGACGCGGTAAAAGATGATTTTGATGTGTTTATCGATTTTACCCGTCCGGAAGGTACGCTGAACCATCTCGCTTTTTGTCGCCAGCATGGCAAAGGGATGGTGATTGGTACAACGGGTTTTGATGACGCTGGCAAACAAGCGATTCGTGACGCTGCCACAGATATTGCGATTGTCTTTGCCGCCAATTTTAGCGTTGGCGTTAACGTCATGCTTAAGCTGCTGGAGAAAGCCACTCAGGTAATGGGTGACTACACCGATATTGAAATTATCGAAGCACATCATAGACATAAAGTCGATGCGCCGTCAGGCACTGCGCTGGCAATGGGGGAGGCGATTGCTCATGCACTGGACAAAGACCTGAAAGATTGCGCGGTCTACAGTCGTGAAGGCCATACTGGTGAACGTGTTCCTGGCACCATTGGTTTTGCCACTGTACGTGCGGGTGACATTGTGGGTGAACATACCGCCATGTTTGCTGATATCGGCGAACGTCTGGAGATTACCCATAAGGCGTCCAGCCGCATGACATTTGCTAACGGTGCGGTAAGATCGGCATTGTGGCTAAATGGCAAGAAAAATGGTCTTTTTGATATGCGAGATGTGCTGGATCTCAATAAATTATAACCACAAAACATTTGCATTGATGCAAAAATAACATATCTAATTCATTGATTGTAAAGGGCTTTAATTTTTAGCCCTTTTATTTTGTGGTTTTTTATTAATTGTTGATGAAAATTGCTAAAAATATAAAGTTTTGTCTGTGGTTTTTGTTGTTTTAATGTAAATTTTGACCATCTGGTCCACTTTTTTCCGAGTGAATTTTGTTTTTACATTCTTCTCGCTGTGCAAGCGTTTTCCTGACTACGTTAGGTGATCTTTTTGTCGCTTAATGCCATAAAAATATGCATGACGCATAAAATCATATAATAAATACCGCGATTGAGTTGACTTTTAGCGCCCATATCTCCAGAATGCCGCCGTTTGCCAGAAATTCGTCGGTAAGCAGATTTGCATTGATTTGCGTCATCATTGTGAATTAATATGCAAATAAAGTGAGTGAATATTCTCTGGAGGGTGTTTTGATTAAGTCAGCGCTATTGGTTCTGGAAGACGGAACCCAGTTTCACGGTCGGGCCATAGGGGCAACAGGTTCGGCGGTTGGGGAAGTCGTTTTCAATACTTCAATGACCGGTTATCAAGAAATCCTCACTGATCCTTCCTATTCTCGTCAAATCGTTACTCTTACTTATCCCCATATTGGCAATGTCGGCACTAATGACGCCGATGAAGAATCCTCTCAGGTACATGCACAAGGTCTGGTGATTCGTGACCTGCCGCTGATTGCCAGCAACTTCCGCAACACCGAAGACCTCTCTTCTTACCTGAAGCGCCATAACATCGTGGCGATTGCCGATATCGATACCCGTAAGCTGACGCGTTTACTGCGCGAGAAAGGCGCACAGAATGGCTGCATTATCGCAGGCGATAACCCGGATGCGGCGCTGGCGTTAGAAAAAGCCCGCGCGTTCCCAGGTCTGAACGGCATGGATCTGGCAAAAGAAGTGACTACCGCAGAAGCCTATAGCTGGACACAAGGGAGCTGGACGCTGACCGGCGGCCTGCCAGAAGCGAAAAAAGAAGACGAGCTGCCGTTCCACGTCGTGGCCTACGATTTCGGTGCCAAGCGCAACATCCTGCGGATGCTGGTGGACAGAGGCTGCCGCCTGACCATCGTTCCGGCGCAAACATCTGCGGAAGATGTGCTGAAAATGAATCCAGACGGCATCTTCCTCTCCAACGGTCCTGGCGACCCGGCCCCGTGCGATTACGCTATTACTGCCATCCAGAAATTCCTCGAAACCGATATTCCGGTATTCGGCATCTGCCTCGGCCATCAGTTGCTGGCGCTGGCGAGCGGTGCGAAGACCATTAAGATGAAGTTCGGACACCACGGCGGCAACCATCCGGTGAAAGATGTGGAGAAAAACGTGGTGATGATCACCGCCCAGAACCACGGTTTTGCGGTGGATGAAGCAACATTACCTGCAAACCTGCGTGTTACACATAAATCCCTGTTCGACGGTACGTTACAGGGGATTCATCGCACCGATAAACCGGCGTTCAGCTTCCAGGGTCACCCTGAAGCCAGCCCTGGTCCGCACGACGCAGCGCCGTTGTTCGACCACTTTATCGAGTTAATTGAGCAGTACCGTAAAACCGCTAAGTAATCAGGAGTAAAAGAGTCATGCCAAAACGTACAGATATAAAAAGTATCCTGATTCTGGGTGCGGGCCCGATTGTTATCGGTCAGGCGTGTGAGTTTGACTACTCTGGCGCGCAAGCATGTAAAGCCCTGCGCGAAGAGGGTTACCGCGTTATTCTGGTGAACTCCAACCCGGCGACCATCATGACCGACCCGGAAATGGCTGATGCGACCTACATCGAGCCGATTCACTGGGAAGTGGTACGCAAGATTATTGAAAAAGAGCGCCCGGACGCAGTGCTGCCAACGATGGGCGGTCAGACGGCGTTGAACTGCGCGCTGGAGCTGGAGCGTCAGGGTGTGCTGGAAGAGTTCGGTGTCACCATGATTGGTGCTACCGCCGATGCGATTGATAAAGCAGAAGACCGCCGCCGTTTCGACGTAGCGATGAAGAAAATCGGTCTGGAAACTGCGCGTTCCGGTATTGCACACACGATGGAAGAAGCGCTGGCGGTTGCCGCTGACGTGGGCTTCCCGTGCATTATTCGCCCATCCTTCACCATGGGCGGTAGCGGTGGCGGTATCGCTTATAACCGCGAAGAGTTTGAAGAAATCTGCGCCCGCGGTCTGGATCTCTCCCCGACCAAAGAGCTGCTGATTGATGAGTCGCTGATTGGCTGGAAAGAGTACGAGATGGAAGTGGTGCGTGATAAAAACGACAACTGCATCATCGTCTGCTCTATCGAAAACTTCGATGCAATGGGCATCCACACCGGTGACTCCATCACTGTCGCGCCAGCGCAAACGCTGACCGACAAAGAATATCAAATCATGCGTAACGCCTCGATGGCGGTGCTGCGTGAAATCGGCGTTGAAACCGGTGGTTCCAACGTTCAGTTTGCGGTGAACCCGAAAAACGGTCGTCTGATTGTTATCGAAATGAACCCGCGCGTGTCCCGTTCTTCGGCGCTGGCGTCGAAAGCCACTGGTTTCCCGATTGCCAAAGTGGCGGCGAAACTGGCGGTGGGTTACACCCTCGACGAACTGATGAACGACATCACCGGCGGACGTACTCCGGCGTCCTTCGAGCCGTCTATCGACTACGTGGTTACCAAAATTCCTCGCTTCAACTTCGAGAAATTCGCTGGTGCGAACGACCGTCTGACCACTCAGATGAAATCGGTTGGCGAAGTGATGGCGATTGGTCGCACGCAGCAGGAATCCCTGCAAAAAGCGCTGCGCGGCCTGGAAGTCGGTGCGACTGGCTTTGACCCGAAAGTGAGCCTGGATGACCCGGAAGCGTTAACCAAAATCCGTCGCGAACTGAAAGACGCAGGCGCAGAGCGTATCTGGTACATCGCCGATGCTTTCCGTGCGGGCCTGTCTGTGGACGGCGTCTTCAACCTGACCAACATTGACCGCTGGTTCCTGGTACAGATTGAAGAGCTGGTGCGTCTGGAAGAGAAAGTGGCAGAAGTGGGCATCACTGGCCTGAACGCTGACTTCCTGCGCCAGTTGAAACGCAAAGGCTTTGCCGATGCGCGTCTGGCAAAACTCGCGGGCGTGCGTGAAGCAGAAATCCGTAAGCTGCGTGACCAGTATGACCTGCATCCGGTTTACAAGCGCGTGGATACCTGTGCGGCAGAATTTGCCACCGACACCGCTTATATGTACTCCACTTATGAAGAAGAGTGCGAAGCGAATCCGTCTACCGACCGTGAAAAAATCATGGTGCTCGGCGGTGGCCCGAACCGTATCGGTCAGGGTATCGAATTCGACTACTGCTGCGTACACGCCTCGCTGGCGCTGCGTGAAGACGGTTACGAAACCATTATGGTTAACTGTAACCCGGAAACCGTCTCCACCGACTACGACACCTCCGACCGTCTATACTTCGAGCCGGTAACCCTGGAAGATGTGCTGGAAATTGTGCGTATTGAGAAGCCGAAAGGCGTTATCGTCCAGTACGGCGGTCAGACCCCGCTGAAACTGGCACGTGCGCTGGAAGCCGCTGGCGTCCCGGTTATCGGTACCAGCCCGGATGCTATCGACCGTGCGGAAGACCGTGAACGCTTCCAGCATGCGGTTGACCGTCTGAAACTGAAACAACCGGCGAACGCCACCGTTACCGCTATTGAAATGGCGGTTGAGAAGGCAAAAGAGATTGGCTACCCGCTGGTGGTGCGCCCGTCTTACGTTCTCGGCGGTCGGGCGATGGAAATCGTCTACGACGAAGCTGACCTGCGTCGCTACTTCCAGACGGCGGTCAGCGTGTCTAACGATGCGCCAGTGTTGCTGGATCACTTCCTTGATGACGCGGTAGAAGTTGACGTGGACGCCATCTGCGATGGCGAAATGGTGCTGATTGGCGGCATCATGGAGCATATTGAGCAGGCGGGCGTGCATTCCGGTGACTCCGCATGTTCTCTGCCAGCCTACACCTTAAGTCAGGAAATTCAGGATGTGATGCGCCAACAGGTGCAGAAACTGGCCTTCGAATTGCAGGTGCGCGGCCTGATGAACGTGCAGTTTGCGGTTAAAAACAACGAAGTTTACCTGATTGAAGTTAACCCGCGTGCGGCGCGTACCGTTCCGTTCGTCTCCAAAGCCACCGGCGTACCGCTGGCAAAAGTGGCGGCGCGCGTGATGGCAGGCAAATCGCTGGCTGAGCAGGGCGTGACTAAAGAAGTCATCCCGCCGTACTACTCGGTGAAAGAAGTGGTGCTGCCGTTCAACAAATTCCCGGGCGTTGACCCGCTGTTAGGGCCAGAAATGCGCTCTACCGGGGAAGTCATGGGCGTGGGCCGCACCTTCGCTGAAGCGTTCGCTAAAGCGCAGCTGGGCAGCAACTCCACCATGAAGAAACACGGTCGTGCGCTGCTTTCCGTGCGCGAAGGCGATAAAGAACGCGTGGTGGACCTGGCGGCAAAACTGCTGAAACAGGGCTTCGAGCTGGATGCGACCCACGGCACGGCGATTGTGCTGGGCGAAGCGGGTATCAATCCGCGTCTGGTAAACAAGGTGCATGAAGGCCGTCCGCACATTCAGGACCGTATTAAGAATGGCGAATATACCTACATCATCAACACCACCTCAGGCCGTCGTGCGATTGAAGACTCCCGCGTGATTCGTCGCAGTGCGCTGCAATATAAAGTGCATTACGACACCACCCTGAACGGTGGTTTCGCTACCGCGATGGCGCTGAATGCCGATGCGACCGAGAAGGTCATTTCGGTGCAGGAAATGCACGCGCAAATCAAAAAATAATCACTGACGGTTAATAAAATAATATAGGCCGCTAAGTAAATAATCAGAACGGTTCTCAATTGAGGGCCGTTTTTTTATGCGCAGTACAAATTTTGGCGAATCGGTTTTAATACACAATTTGAACCTAATAATCCGGATATAGCTCACACATATGGATCATTAAGTCGCATACTATCAATATATCCACAATTTTAATATGGGCTTGATTAATATACAGACAAGCCATGACCAGATTTCTAATTAGTGCAACTGGAGTTCCTATGTGTGAAGGATATGTTGAAAAACCACTCTACTTGTTAATTGCCGAATGGATGATGGCAGAAAACAGATGGATTATCGCAAGAGAGATCTCTATTCATTTTGATATTGAACACAGCAAGGCAATAAATACCCTGTCTTATATTTTGGGTGAAGTTGCTGAAATTAGCTGTGAAGTGAAAATGATCCCCAATAAGCTGGAGGGGCGAGGGTGCCAGTGTCAGCGCCTGGTAAAAGTGGTCGATATCGATGAGCAAATTTACGCGCGCCTGCGCAATAACAGCCGGGATAAATTAGTCGGCGTAAGAAAGACGCCGCGTATTCCTGCCGTTCCGCTCACGGAACTTAACCGCGAGCAGAAGTGGCAGATGATGTTGTCAAAGAGTATGCGTCGTTAATGTCATTTCGTTGATACCGTGCGACCTGGTCGCCGGATGCGATGCTGGCGCATCTTATCAGGCCTACGGTTGCTCTCCAGCAGGGTTGGATAAGGCGTTTATGCCGCATCCGACAGCTATCGCCGGATGCGATGCTGGCGCATCTTATCCGGCCTACGGTTGCTCTCCAGCAGGGTTGGATAAGGCGTTTATGCCGCATCCGACAGCTATTGCCGGATGCGATGCTGGCGCATCTTATCCGGCCTACGGTTGCTCTCCAGCAGGGTTGGATAAGGCGTTTATGCCGCATCTGACGATGTTACCGTTTCGGCGTCACATCCGTCGTCCCCTGCAAACGGGGGCGATTTTCCTCCATTTGCCTCAACGGCTGCGTTTCATGTAACGATGCATGACAGCGCCCGACAAGATCCTGATATTCTTTGGTATTTAACCGCTTCCAGTGTAACTCGTCGTCACTCACACTGCGTACAGCGCGGGCTGGCGTACCCATCAACAACTGGCGTTTCTCGCCACTAAAGCCCGCTTTGACAAAGCTCATAGCGGCAACAATGCTCTCTTCGCCAATGACCGCGCCATCCATAATCACGCTGTTCATCCCGACCAATGCATCGCGACCAATCACACAACCATGCAGGATCGCGCCGTGCCCGATATGGCCGTTTTCTCCAACGATGGTGTCAGTGTCGCAGTAGCCATGCATAATGCAGCCATCCTGAATATTGGCTCCCGCTTGCACGATCAACCGCCCATAGTCACCACGCAGTGAGGCGAGTGGGCCGATGTAGACTCCGGCCCCCACAATCACATCGCCAATCAATACTGCACTGGGATGGACAAACGCCGTCGGGTGAACCACCGGAATTAACCCTTCAAAGGCGTAATAGCTCACGGTTGTTAACGTCCTTTCCACACCGGATCGCGCTTCTCGGCAAACGCCAGCGGCCCTTCAAGGGCATCTTCCGAATGCAGAACTGATGGGTAGTGTTTCAACACGCCGCTGCGAATATAGCGATACGCTTCTTCTACTGGCATTTCGCTGGTGGTGCGGTAGATCTCTTTCAGCGCCGCAATCGCCAGCGGGGCGCTGTCAACCAGTTGCTGCGCCAGTTCGCGGGCGTTATCCATCAGTTCCGTCTGGCTAACTACGCGGTTGACTATCCCCCAACGCAGCGCCTCTTCTGCGCCCATTCTTCTGCCGGTCATCACCATTTCATTGACGATGGCAGGCGGCAGGATCTTCGGCAGACGCAGCACACCGCCGCTGTCAGGAACGATGCCCAGTTTGGCTTCCGGCAGGGCGAAGCTGGCGTTATCGGCACAAACAATAAAATCTGCCGCCAGCGCCAGTTCAAAGCCGCCGCCAAAGGCGTAGCCGTTCACGGCTGCGATGACCGGTTTATCCAGATTGAAAATTTCGGTTAAGCCCGCAAAACCACCCGGACCAAAGTCAGCATCCGGTGCTTCGCCTTCTGCTGCTGCTTTTAAATCCCAGCCTGCGGAAAAGAATTTCTCTCCGGCACCGGTAATAATGGCGACACGTAATTGCGGATCGTCACGGAAATTTAGAAATACTTCGCCCATTTCAAAGCTGGTTTTCGCATCAATAGCATTCGCTTTTGGACGATCAAGGGTAATTTCCAGAATTGATCCATTGCGGGTCAGATGTAATGATTCACTCATTCCTTTTCTCCATTTTTGCTTTTTCAGGGACGGCAACGGCCCTGCAAAAAAATGCATATTATTGTTGAACGTGATTATTACCAGACAGAGTAGTACCCTGCTGTAGTGTTTATTTCAGCGCCTTTCTGATTATTTTCCCCGAGCAATTACGTGGCAGATCTTTTCTGATCTCCAGATAAGAGGGCACTTTAAATTTCGCCATATTCTGTTCGCAAAAACAGAAGAATTCCTCTTCGCTCAATATTTCACCTTCATTCAGCACCACAAACGCTTTGATGGCTTCATCGCGAATCGAATCTTTAATACCCACAACCACGATGTCCTGAATTTTCGGGTGCGCGGCGATAATATTTTCCAGCTCCACGCAGGAGACATTCTCGCCACCACGTTTAATCATATTGCAGCGGCGATCGACGAAATAAAAAAAGCCCTCTTCGTCGCGGTATCCGGTATCGCCGGTATGCAGCCAGCCATCGGCTTCCAGCACTTTCGTAGTGGCTTGTGGGTTGAGAAAGTACTCTTTGAAGATGGTTTTCCCAGGTACGCCTTTAATGCAGATTTCACCGATCTCACCTGCCGGGAGCGGGCGATTGTGATCGTCGCGGATCTCCGCTTCGTAGCAAAACCCCGCCCGACCAATCGACGGCCAGCGTCGTTTATCGCCAGGACGATCGCCGATAATGCCCACAATGGTTTCCGTCATCCCATAAGACGTCAGCAAGCGAACGCCGAAGCGTTCACAAAACGCATCTTTTTCCTGCTCCGACAAGTTGAGATAAAACATCACTTCCCGCAGGCGGTGTTGCCGATCGTTCGCTGAAGGCGGCTGCACCATCAACGTACGAATCATCATCGGAATGCATTCGGTAACGGTGGCGCGGTACTTCTGTACCTGTCCCCAGAAGGCGCGGGCGCTATATTTCTCGACCAGCACAAAGGTGGCTCCGGCAGAAAACGCCGCCATCGCCGCAGTACACTGGCAATCGATATGAAACGCAGGCATTACCGTCAGGTAGACGTCATCGTCACGCAGTGCGCACTGCCAGGCGGAGTAATATCCAGCGAAGCGCAGGTTGTAATGGGTAATTACCACACCTTTCGGTCGGGAGGTGGTGCCGGAGGTGAAGAGAATTTCCGCCGTATCGTCGGTCGATAGCGGCGGTGCATAGCACAAGGTGGCAGGTTGTTGATTTTTCAGTTGAGTAAACGAACTCACGCCATCATCAGCGGGAAGTGACACATCTGTCAGGCAAATGTGCCGCAACTGCGTGGCATCTTCCTGCTGAATCTGTTGATACATAGGATAGAATTGCGCACTGGTTACCAGCAGGCACGCCTGGCTATTTTGCAGGATCCACGCGCTTTCCTCGCGCAACAGGCGGGCGTTAATCGGCACCATAATCGCGCCAATTTTTGCCAGCCCGAACCAGCAAAAGATAAATTCCGGGCAGTTGTCGAGATGTAGAGCAACCTTGTCGCCTTTGCGAATCCCCAGCGTATAAAACAGGTTTGCCGTGCGGTTAATCTCCTGATTTAACTCAAGATAACTATACCGGTTAACGACTCCGCCGCTGGATTCACAAATCAGCGCCGTTTTATGACCGTAAACGTCCGCCAGATCGTCCCACATTTGACGTAGATGTTGTCCGCCAATGATATCCATTGCACCTCTATCCATTTTTGTTCGTTTGTTATTGGGCGGGCGCTAGTCAGGCAAGCCGACTGGCGCCACGCGTTTAGTCCTCAACTTTGGCCAGACCTTTGCTGACCAACTCCTGAATGTCGTTTTCGCTGTAGCCGATAGTTTTCAAAATGGCAGCCGTGTCCATACCGTGCGATGGCATTCCGCGCCAGATTTGGCCTGGGTTATTTTTGAATTTCGGCATCACGTTCGGCCCTTTGCAGGTGCGACCATCCATCGTTTGCCACTGGGTGATTGATTCACGGGCCACATACTGTGGATTGCTTTCCAGTTCCGGTACGGTCAGCACTTTGGCGCAGGCGATATTCAGTTCAGCAAAGCGTTCTTTTACTTCCGCGATGGTATGTGTCGCCAGCCAGGCATCGAGTTTCTCTTCAACCAGTGGGCCATATGGGCATTCGATACGGTGGATAAGCTGAGTGCCTGCCGGGATTTCCGGCGTACCGAGCAGATGTGCGAGGCCAATATCTTTAAAGCATTCTGCAATCTGAGTAATGCCCACCAGTTCCATCACAATGTAGCCGTCGGCGCATTTGTACAGACCGCAACCGGCGTAGTAGGGATCTTTACCTTTGGTCATGCGCGGACACATTTCGCCGCCGTTGAAGTAATCCATCATGAAGTACTGGCCCATACGCAGCATCACTTCATACATGGCAATGTCGATACTTTCGCCTTTTCCGGTTTCGCGCACTTTATGCAGTGCTGCCAGCGCTGCCGTGGTGGCGGTCAGGCCAGAGAAGTAATCGGCGGTATACGGGAAGGCAGGCATTGGCTGGTCAACATCACCGTTCTGAATCAGGTAACCACTAAACGCCTGGGCGATGGTGTTATAGGCCGGAAGATTGGTGTACTCCTCGGTGCCGTACTGACCAAAACCGGACAGGTGAGCGATAACCAGTTTCGGGTTGTGCTGCCACAGGACTTCATCGGTAATGCCACGACGGGCAAAGGCCGGACCTTTACTGGCTTCGATGAAGATATCGGTGGTTTCCATTAATTTCAGAAACGCTTCGCGGCCTTCATCTTTGAAAATATTTAACGACAGCGCGTGCAAATTGCGACGAGAGAGCTGCGGGTAGTTAGGTTGAACGCGAATGGTGTCGGCCCAGGCGACGTTCTCGATCCAGATAACTTCCGCCCCCCATTCTGCGAACATTTGCCCGGCGAACGGCCCGGCGATTTCGATACCGGAGAAGACAACGCGCAATCCGGCCAGCGGCCCGAATTTCGGCATGGGTAGATGATCCATTATTAGCTCCTGAAAAATTTGTGTAGCGCATGACTGCCGGATGCGGCGTAAACGCTTTATCCGGCCGACATTCGTGCTCCCGTAGGCCTGATAAGACGCATCAGCGTCGCATCAGGCAGCGCACGGACTTAGCGGTATTGCTTCAGCACCGCACGACCCAGCGTCAGGATCTGCATTTCGTCAGATCCCCCAGAGACGCGGTCTACACGCAGGTCACGCCAGAAGCGGCTGATGCGGTGGTTGCCCGCAATCCCGACACCGCCCAGCACCTGCATTGCGCTATCCACCACTTCAAATGCCGCATTGGCGCAGAAGTATTTGCACATTGCCGCATCACCAGAGGTGATGGTGCCGTTGTCTGCTTTCCACGCTGCTTCATACAGCATGTTTTTCATGGAGTTTAATTTGATCGCCATGTGGGCGAATTTTTCCTGAATCAACTGGAAACGACCAATCGCCTCGCCAAACTGCACGCGCTGGTTGGCGTAGCGCGCCGCATCTTCAAAGGCGCACATCGCTGTACCATAGTTGGTCAGGGCTACCAGGAAACGTTCGTGGTCGAACTCTTCTTTGACGCGGTTAAAGCCGTTACCTTCCCGACCGAACATGTCTTTCTCGTCCAGTTCCACATCGTCAAAGGTGATTTCACAGCAGCTATCCATACGCAGCCCGAGCTTTTCAAGTTTGGTCACTTTGATGCCCGGTTTGCTCATATCAACAAACCATTCGGTGTAGACAGGTTTGTCCGGAGAAGCCCCGTCGCGCGCCATCACCACGATGTACGGGGTGTAGGCGCTGCTGGTAATAAAACACTTACTACCATTAAGATAAATCTTACCATCTCTACGGGTATAAGTCGTTTTCAGGCTACCCACGTCAGAGCCCGCGCCCGGTTCGGTAATCGCTGAGTTCCACATCTGCTTACCGGTACCACGAAACGCCATAATCTTGTCGATCTGCTCTTGTGTGCCTTCACGCAGGATGGTGTTAAACCCGCCTGGCAACTGATACAACACGTAGGTTGGTGCCCCCAAACGACCCAGTTCCATCCACACGGCGGCGAGGGTAACAAACCCCGCATCCAGACCACCGTGCTCTTCCGGGATCAGCAGGCTGTCGATATCCATATCCGCCAGTGCTTTGACAAAACGTTCCGGGTAGACGCTGTCACGGTCGCACTCGGCAAAATAGGCCTCCCAGTTTTCGCTGGCCATCAGTTCGCGAATACCGGCGACAAACAGTTCCTGCTCATCATTTAAATTAAAATCCATCTTTCAACCTCTTGATATTTTGGGGGTTAATTAATCTTTCCAGTTCTGTTTCGCGTCTTTAATAAAGGAGAGCGTCACCATAATGTTGACGAAGAACAGCGGGCATCCTCCGGCGATAATGGCGGTTTGAATCGGTTTCAGGCCGCCGAGCGCCAGCAGAACAATGCCGATAACACCAACCAACACTGACCAGCCGATACGCACCAGCAGTGGCGGTTCTTCACCGTCGCGCACTTCGCGGCAGGTGGACATCGCCAGGGTGTAAGAGCAAGCGTTAATCAGGGTAACGGTGGCAATAAAGCAGAGAATGAAGAAGCCCCACATGGTGGCAGTGCTGAGCGGCAGAGCGGCCCAGGTTTCGATGATGGCGCGCGCCACACCGTACTGTTCGATCAGGTTTGGAATGTTGATGATGTTTTTATCCATCAACAGCAGAGTGTTACTGCCGAGCACGGTCCACAGGATCCAGGTGGATGCTGTCAGCCCCATCACCATACCGAAGCACAGTTCACGCACGGTACGACCACGGGAAATACGCGCCAGGAAGATACTCATCTGGATGGCGTAAATTACCCACCATGCCCAGTAGAACACGGTCCAGCCCTGCGGGAAGCCGCCTTTGCCAACGGCATCGGTATAGAACAACATGCGCGGCAGATACATCAGCAACATCCCCACCGAGTCGGTGAAGTAGTTCATGATGAAGCTGGCGCCGCTGACGATGAATACCCAGCCAAGCATCAGGAAACTCAGATAGCTGCGCACATCGCTGGCGATTTTCACCCCTTTTTGCAGACCACAGGCTACGCAGATAGCGTTGAGGATGATCCAGCAGGTAATGATGATAGCGTCCAGCTGCAGGGTATGCGGAATGCCAAACAGGTACTGCATACACTCGGTCACCAGCGGCGTGGCAAGACCCAGACTGGTGCCCATTGCGAAGATCAGCGCCACCAGATAGAAGTTATCGACGATAGTGCCAAACAAGCCTTTGGCATGTTTTTCACCGACCAGCGGCACCAGAGTGGAGCTGGGGCGAATCACATCCATTTTGCGGACAAAGAAGAAGTACGCGAAGGCGACGGAAAGGAAGCTGTAAGTGGCCCACGGTAGCGGTCCCCAGTGGAACAAACTGTAGGCCAGCCCCAGTTCTTTCGCGCCAGTGGAGTTTGGCGCTAAAGCAAATGGCGGCGTGGAGATGTAGTAGTAGATCTCAATCGACCCCCAGAACAGTACGGCGGCAGACGTACAGGAGGCGAACATCATAAAGATCCAACTGGCGGTGCTGAACTCAGGGGGTTCGTTACCTAAACGCTTTTTGGCATACGGGCCAAATACCAGCCAGAACCAACCGAAAAGCATCACCACCATATACCATTCAAATGCCCATCCCCATACATTGGTGACGTAACTGAATACAGCATTAATAACGACATTCGCCGCATCCAGATCTCTGACTGTAAGCCAACAAAGTATGCCAACGATTATTAATGGCGGAAAGAACACCTTCGGTTCTATTCCCGTTTTTCTCTTTTCTTTTGTCATGAGTTAATTCCACTGTGAAAACGAATATTTATTTTGCGTTCCCGTTTGTTTTATTTTTGTTAACATTTAATATAATTATTATTAACCTCGTGGACGCGTTAATGGCTAACTCATAATGGGTATTCAATTGGCTGCATTCTGTGATGTGAGTCACATTTTTTCATCGGGTAAAAACAGAGTGTCTTTGTGCAAACATCCATTACTAATCAATGTGATGAGTTTGATTGTGAGTAAAAAAATAGCATCTGACTTTCAATATTGGTGATCCATAAAACAATATTGAAAATTTCTTTTTGCTACGCCATGTTTTCAATATTGGTGAGGAACTTAACAATATTGAAAGTTGGATTTATCTGCGTGTGACATTTTCAATATTGGTGATTAAAGTTTTATTCCCGAATTAAAGGACGTGATATCTGTAATTAACACCACCGATATGAACGACGTTTCCTTCATGATTTCTGGAGATGCAATGAAGATTATTACTTGCTATAAGTGCGTGCCTGATGAACAGGATATTGCGGTCAATAATGCTGATGGTTCATTAGATCTCAGCAAAGCCGATGCCAAAATAAGCCAATACGATCTGAACGCTATTGAAGCGGCTTGCCAGTTAAAACAACAGGCAGCAGAGGCGCAGGTGACGGCCTTAAGTGTGGGCGGTAAAGCCCTGACCAACGCCAAGGGGCGTAAAGATGTGCTATCGCGCGGCCCGGATGAACTGATTGTGGTGATTGATGATCAGTTCGAGCAGGCACTGCCGCAACAAACGGCGACTGCACTGGCTGCCGCGGCACAGAAAGCAGGCTTTGATCTGATCCTGTGTGGCGATGGTTCTTCCGACCTTTATGCCCAGCAGGTTGGTCTGCTGGTGGGCGAAATCCTCAATATTCCGGCAGTTAACGGCGTCAGCAAAATTATCTCCCTGACGGCAGATACCCTCATCGTTGAGCGCGAACTGGAAGATGAAACAGAAACCTTAAGCATTCCGCTGCCTGCGGTTGTTGCTGTTTCCACTGATATCAACTCCCCACAAATTCCTTCGATGAAAGCCATTCTCGGCGCGGCGAAAAAGCCAGTCCAGGTATGGTCGGCGGCGGATATTGGCTTTAACACCGTGGAAGCCTGGTCTGAACAACAGGTTGCCGCACCGAAACAGCGCGAGCGTCAGCGCATCGTGATTGAAGGCGACGGCGAAGAACAGATCGCCGCATTTGCTGAAAATCTTCGCAAAGTCATTTAATTACAGGGGATGCTATGAACACGTTTTCTCAAGTCTGGGTATTCAGCGATACCCCTTCTCGTCTGCCGGAACTGATGAACGGTGCGCAGGCTTTAGCTAATCAAATCAATGCCTTTGTTCTCAATGATGCCGATGGCGTACAGGCAATCCAGCTCGGCGCTAATCATGTCTGGAAATTAAGCGGCAAACCGGACGATCGGATGATCGAAGATTACGCCAGTGTCATGGCTGACACTATTCGCCAGCACGGCGCAGACGGCCTGGTACTGCTGCCAAACACCCGTCGCGGCAAATTACTGGCGGCAAAACTGGGTTATCGCCTCAAAGCGGCAGTTTCTAACGATGCCAGCACCGTCAGCGTACAGGACGGTAAAGCGACGGTGAAACACATGGTTTACGGCGGCCTGGCAATTGGCGAAGAACGCATTGCCACGCCGTATGCGGTACTGACCATCAGCAGCGGCACGTTCGATGCGGCTCAGCCAGACGCGTCACGCACTGGCGAAACGCACACCGTGGAGTGGCAGGCTCCGGCTGTGGCGATTACCCGCACGGCAACCCAGGCGCGCCAGAGCAACAGCGTCGATCTCGACAAAGCCCGTCTGGTGGTCAGCGTCGGTCGCGGCATTGGCAGCAAAGATAACATTGCGCTGGCAGAACAGCTTTGTAAGGCGATAGGTGCGGAGTTGGCCTGTTCTCGTCCGGTGGCGGAAAACGAAAAATGGATGGAGCACGAACGCTATGTCGGTATCTCCAACCTGATGCTGAAACCTGAACTGTATCTGGCGGTGGGGATCTCCGGGCAGATCCAGCACATGGTTGGCGCTAACGCGTCGCAAACCATTTTCGCCATCAATAAAGATAAAAATGCGCCGATCTTCCAGTATGCGGATTACGGCATTGTTGGCGACGCCGTGAAGATCCTTCCGGCGCTGACCGCAGCTTTAGCGCGTTGATCCACTCTGGCAGGGCTGCATTTCGGCCCTGCCGCTGACAGGGAGTTCTTATGTCCGAAGATATCTTTGACGCCATCATCGTCGGTGCTGGGCTTGCCGGTTCGGTTGCCGCACTGGTGCTCGCCCGCGAAGGGGCGCAAGTGTTAGTTATCGAGCGTGGCAATTCCGCAGGTGCCAAGAACGTCACCGGCGGGCGTCTCTATGCCCACAGTCTGGAACACATTATTCCAGGTTTCGCCGAATCCGCCCCCGTAGAACGCCTGATCACCCATGAAAAACTCGCGTTTATGACGGAAAAGTCAGCGATGACTATGGACTACTGCAACGGTGACGAAACCTCGCCATCCCAGCGTTCTTACTCCGTTTTGCGCAGTCAATTTGATGCCTGGTTGATGGAGCAGGCCGAAGAAGCGGGCGCGCAGTTAATTACCGGGATCCGCGTCGATAACCTCGTACAGCGCGATGGCAAAGTCGTCGGTGTAGAAGCCGATGGCGATGTGATTGAAGCGAAAACGGTGATCCTTGCTGATGGGGTGAACTCCATCCTTGCCGAAAAGTTGGGGATGGCAAAACGCGTTAAACCGACGGATGTGGCGGTTGGCGTGAAGGAACTGATCGAGTTACCGAAGTCGGTAATCGAAGACCGTTTTCAGTTGCAGGGTAATCAGGGCGCGGCTTGTCTGTTTGCGGGATCACCCACCGATGGCCTGATGGGCGGCGGCTTCCTTTATACCAATGAAAATACCCTGTCGCTGGGGCTGGTTTGTGGTCTGCATCATCTGCATGACGCGAAAAAATCGGTGCCGCAAATGCTGGAAGATTTCAAACAGCATCCGGCCGTTGCACCGCTGATCGCGGGCGGCAAGCTGGTGGAATATTCCGCTCACGTAGTGCCGGAAGCAGGCATCAACATGCTACCGGAGCTGGTTGGTGACGGCGTATTGATTGCCGGTGATGCCGCCGGAATGTGTATGAACCTCGGTTTTACCATTCGCGGTATGGATCTGGCGATTGCCGCCGGGGAAGCAGCTGCAAAAACTGTGCTTTCAGCGATGAAAAGCGACGATTTCAGTAAGCAAAAACTGGCGGAATATCGTCAGCATCTTGAGAGTGGCCCGCTGCGCGATATGCGAATGTACCAGAAACTACCGGCGTTCCTTGATAACCCACGCATGTTTAGCGGCTACCCGGAACTGGCGGTGGGCGTGGCGCGTGACCTGTTCACCATTGACGGTAGTGCGCCGGAACTGATGCGCAAGAAAATCCTCCGCCACGGCAAGAAAGTGGGCTTCATCAATCTAATCAAGGATGGCATGAAAGGAGTGACCGTTTTATGACTTCTCCCGTCAATGTGGACGTCAAACTGGGCGTCAATAAATTCAATGTCGATGAAGAGCATCCGCACATTGTTGTGAAGGCCGATGCCGATAAACAGGCCCTGGAGCTGCTGGTGAAAGCGTGCCCCGCAGGTCTGTACAAGAAGCAGGATGACGGCAGTGTGCGCTTCGATTACGCCGGATGTCTGGAGTGCGGCACCTGTCGCATTCTGGGGCTGGGGTCGGCGCTGGAACAGTGGGAATACCCGCGCGGCACCTTTGGTGTGGAGTTCCGTTACGGCTGATGTTGGTTTGATACGTAACGCCGTACTGACTCTCATTGCAAAAAACAGGAATAACCCATGCAACCGTCCAGAAACTTTGACGATCTTAAATTTTCCTCTATTCACCGCCGCATTTTGCTGTGGGGAAGCGGTGGTCCGTTTCTGGATGGTTATGTACTGGTAATGATTGGCGTGGCGCTGGAGCAATTGACTCCGGCGCTGAAACTGGACGCTGACTGGATTGGCTTGCTGGGCGCGGGAACGCTCGCCGGGCTGTTCGTTGGCACATCGCTGTTTGGCTATATCTCCGATAAAGTCGGACGGCGCAAAATGTTCCTCATTGATATCATCGCCATCGGCGTGATATCGGTGGCGACGATGTTTGTCTCATCCCCTGTCGAACTGCTGGTGATGCGGGTACTCATCGGCATTGTCATCGGTGCGGATTATCCCATCGCCACCTCAATGATCACGGAGTTCTCCAGTACCCGTCAGCGGGCGTTTTCCATCAGCTTTATTGCCGCGATGTGGTATGTCGGCGCGACCTGTGCCGATCTGGTCGGCTACTGGCTTTATGATGTGGAAGGCGGCTGGCGCTGGATGCTGGGTAGCGCGGCGATCCCCTGTTTGTTGATTTTGATTGGTCGATTCGAACTGCCTGAATCTCCCCGCTGGTTATTACGTAAAGGGCGAGTAAAAGAGTGCGAAGAGATGATGATCAAACTGTTTGGCGAACCGGTGGCTTTCGAGGAAGAACA
The DNA here is from genome assembly GCF_963883145.1 of Escherichia sp. E4385. Classification (NCBI taxonomy): domain Bacteria; kingdom Pseudomonadati; phylum Pseudomonadota; class Gammaproteobacteria; order Enterobacterales; family Enterobacteriaceae; genus Escherichia; species Escherichia sp. E4385. Next base: position 171,800 of record NZ_CAWOOJ010000002.1, on the reverse strand, counting down.
GCCGCAGCAAACCCGTTTTCGCGATCTGTTTAATCGCCGCCATTTTCCTTTTGTTCTGTTTGTTGCCGCCATCTGGACCTGCCAGGTGATCCCGATGTTCGCCATTTACACCTTTGGCCCGCAAATCGTTGGTTTGTTGGGATTGGGTGTTGGCAAAAACGCGGCGCTGGGGAACGTGGTGATTAGCCTGTTCTTTATGCTCGGCTGTATTCCGCCGATGCTGTGGTTAAACACTGCCGGACGGCGTCCATTGTTGATTGGCAGCTTTGCCATGATGACGCTGGCGCTGGCGGTTTTGGGGCTGATCCCGGATATGGGGATCTGGCTGGTAGTGATGGCCTTTGCGGTATATGCCTTTTTCTCTGGCGGGCCAGGTAATTTGCAGTGGCTCTATCCTAATGAACTCTTCCCGACGGATATCCGCGCCTCTGCCGTGGGCGTGATTATGTCTCTGAGCCGTATCGGTACGATTATCTCAACCTGGGCACTGCCAATCTTTATCAATAATTACGGTATCAGTAACACGATGCTAGTGGGGGCGGGTATCTCACTGTTTGGCTTGTTGATTTCCGTAGCGTTTGCTCCCGAGACGCGTGGAATGTCACTGGCGCAGACCAGCAATATGACGATCCGCAGGCAGCGAGCGGGGTAATTTATTCAGATTTCTCTCTTTTCTGAATCAATATTATTGACTATAAGCCGCGTGAATATATGACTACACTTTGTGGGAAAACAAAGGCGTAAACACGCGGGCTAATAACTATGATCCTCATAATTTATGCGCATCCGTATCCGCATCATTCCCATGCGAATAAACGGATGCTTGAACAGGCAAGGACGCTGGAAGGCGTCGAAATTCGCTCTCTTTATCAACTCTATCCTGACTTCAATATCGATATCGCCGCCGAGCAGGAGGCGCTGTCTCGCGCCGATCTGATCGTCTGGCAGCACCCGATGCAGTGGTACAGCATTCCACCGCTCCTTAAACTTTGGATCGATAAAGTCTTCTCGCACGGCTGGGCTTACGGTCACGGCGGCACGGCGCTGCATGGCAAACATTTGCTGTGGGCGGTGACGACCGGCGGCGGGGAAAGCCATTTTGAAATTGGTGCGCATCCGGGCTTTGATGTGCTGTCGCAGCCGCTACAGGCGACGGCAATCTACTGCGGGCTGAACTGGCTGCCACCGTTTGCCATGCACTGCACCTTTATTTGTGACGACGAAATCCTCGAAGGGCAGGCGCGCCACTATAAGCAACGTCTGCTGGAATGGCAGGAGGCACATCATGGATAGTCATACGCTGATTCAGGCACTGATTTATCTCGGTTCGGCGGCGCTGATTGTCCCCATTGCGGTACGTCTTGGTCTGGGATCGGTACTTGGCTATCTGATCGCCGGCTGCATTATTGGCCCGTGGGGGCTGCGACTGGTGACCGATGCCGAATCTATCCTGCACTTTGCTGAAATCGGCGTGGTGCTGATGTTGTTTATTATCGGCCTCGAACTCGATCCACAAAGGCTGTGGAAGCTGCGTGCGGCAGTGTTCGGTGGTGGCGCATTACAGATGGTGATTTGTGGCGGCCTGCTGGGGCTGTTCTGCATGTTACTTGGACTGCGCTGGCAGGTCGCGGAACTGATCGGCATGACGCTGGCGCTCTCCTCTACGGCAATTGCCATGCAGGCGATGAATGAGCGCAATCTGATGATGACGCAGATGGGCCGCAGTGCCTTTGCGGTGCTGCTGTTCCAGGATATCGCGGCGATCCCGCTGGTGGCGATGATCCCGCTACTGGCGGCGAGCAGTGCCTCGACGACGATGGGCGCATTTGCCCTGTCGGCGTTAAAAGTGGCGGGCGCGCTGGTGCTGGTGGTACTGCTGGGGCGCTATGTCACGCGTCCGGCGCTGCGTTTTGTTGCCCGCTCTGGCTTGCGGGAAGTGTTTAGTGCCGTGGCGTTATTTCTCGTGTTTGGCTTTGGTTTGCTGCTGGAAGAGGTCGGCTTGTCGATGGCGATGGGCGCGTTTCTGGCGGGCGTACTGCTGGCAAGCTCGGAATACCGTCATGCGCTGGAAAGCGATATTGAACCGTTCAAAGGTTTGCTGCTGGGGCTGTTTTTCATTGGCGTTGGCATGTCGATAGACTTTGGCACGCTGATTGAAAATCCGTTGCGCATTGTCATTTTGCTGCTTGGTTTCCTCATCATCAAAATCGCCATGCTGTGGCTGATTGCCCGACCGTTGCAGGTGCCAAATAAACAGCGTCGCTGGTTTGCGGTGTTGTTAGGGCAGGGCAGTGAGTTTGCCTTTGTGGTATTTGGCGCGGCGCAGATGGCGAATGTGCTGGAGCCGGAGTGGGCGAAATCGCTGACCCTGGCGGTGGCGCTGTCGATGGCGGCAACGCCGATTCTGCTGGTGATCCTCAATCGCCTTGAGCAATCTTCTACTGAAGAGGCGCGTGAAGCCGATGAGATCGACGAAGAACAGCCGCGGGTAATCATTGCCGGATTCGGTCGTTTTGGGCAGATCACCGGACGTTTACTGCTCTCCAGCGGGGTGAAAATGGTGGTGCTCGATCACGACCCGGACCATATCGAAACGCTGCGTAAATTCGGCATGAAAGTGTTTTACGGCGACGCCACGCGGATGGATTTACTGGAATCTGCCGGAGCGGCGAAAGCGGAAGTGCTGATTAACGCTATTGATGATCCGCAAACCAACCTGCAACTGACGGAGATGGTGAAAGAACATTTCCCGCATTTGCAGATTATTGCCCGCGCCCGTGATGTCGACCACTACATTCGTTTGCGTCAGGCAGGCGTTGAAAAGCCGGAGCGTGAAACCTTTGAAGGTGCGCTGAAAACAGGGCGTCTGGCACTGGAAAGTTTAGGTCTGGGGCCGTATGAAGCGCGAGAACGCGCCGATGTGTTCCGCCGCTTTAATATTGAAATGGTGGAAGAGATGGCAATGGGCGAAAACGATACCAAAGCCCGCGCGGCGGTCTATAAACGCACCAGCGCGATGTTAAGCGAGATCATCACCGAGGACCGGGAACATCTGTCACTCATCCAACGGCATGGCTGGCAGGGTACTGAAGAGGGGAAACATACCGGTAATATGGCGGATGAACCGGAAACTAAGCCATCGTAATCAGAAAGTGTGATGTAGCACACGCTTTACAGCTAACTATTTGTTTTTATTTCATTGTAATGCGGCGAGTCCACGAACAGATTATGGACTCGCCAGCAAAATAAAAATTTTCCTCAACATCATCCTCTCGCCAGTCGACGAAGGTTTACGCTTTACGTATAGTGACGACAATTTTTTTTATCGGGAAATTTCAATGATCAGTTTGATTGCGGCGCTAGCGGTAGATCGCGTTATTGGCATGGAAAACGCCATGCCGTGGAATCTGCCTGCCGATCTCGCCTGGTTTAAACGCAACACCTTAAATAAACCTGTGATTATGGGCCGCCATACCTGGGAATCCATCGGTCGCCCGCTACCTGGACGCAAAAATATTGTCATCAGCAGCCAGCCGGGTACGGACGAGCGCGTAACGTGGGTGAAATCGGTGGATGAAGCCATTGCGGCGTGTGGTGACGTACCAGAAATTATGGTGATTGGCGGCGGTCGCGTTTATGAGCAGTTCCTGCCGAAAGCGCAGAAACTGTATTTGACGCATATCGACGCAGAAGTGGAAGGCGACACCCATTTCCCGGATTACGAGCCGGATGACTGGGAATCGGTGTTCAGCGAATTCCACGACGCTGATGCGCAGAACTCTCACAGCTATTGCTTTGAGATTCTGGAGCGGCGGTAATTTTGTATAGAATTTACGGCTAGTGCCGGATTTGACGCCGGTTGCGTCTTATCCGGCCTTCCTGTATCAGGCTGTGTTTAAGACGCCGCCACTTCGCCCAAATCCTTATGCCGGTTCGACGGCTGGACAAAATACTGTTTATCTTCCCAGCGCAGGCAGGTTAATGTACCACCCCAGCAGCAGCCGGTATCCAGCGCGTAAATACCTTCCGGCGTACCTTTGCCTTCCAGCGATGCCCAGTGACCAAAGGCGATGCTGTACTCTTCAGCGACAGGGCCAGGAATCGCAAACCACGGTTTCAGCGGGGCAGGGGCTTCTTCCGGCGATTCTTTGCTGTACATATCCAGTTGACCGTTTGGAAAGCAAAAGCGCATACGGGTAAAGGCGTTGGTGATAAAACGTAATCGCGCCAGACCACGCAAATCTGGTGACCAGTTGTTCGGCATATCGCCGTACATGGCATCGAGGAAGAAGGGGTAAGAGTCGCTTGACAGTACCGCTTCTACGTCACGTGCGCACTCTTTCGCGGTCGGTAAGTCCCACTGCGGCGTGATCCCCGCGTGGGCCATCACCAGCTTTTTCTCTTCATCGATTTGCAACAAAGGCTGACGACGTAGCCAGTTAAGCAGTTCATCGGCATCAGGCGCTTCCAGTAGCGGCGTGAGACGATCTTTGGGTTTGTTGCGGCTTATGCCTGAAAACACGGCCAGCAGATGCAGATCGTGATTGCCCAGCACCAGACGTACGCTGTCGCCTAAGGATTTCACATAGCGCAGAACATCAAGCGAACCAGGACCGCGCGCAACCAGATCGCCCGTCAGCCAGAGAGTATCTTTCCCAGGGGTAAATTCCACTTTATGCAGCAATGCGATCAGTTCATCGTAACAGCCATGAACATCGCCAATAAGGTATGTCGCCATAATTTTTTAATGAATGAATATTGGAACGGCGAGTCGGAATACGGGAATGTCGATGATAAAGGGAACGCCGTTCTCATCAATCATTTCGTAGTGACCCTGCATGGTGCCCAGCGGCGTTTCGATAATCGCGCCGCTGGTATACTGGTACTCTTCGCCAGGCGCGATATGCGGTTGGACGCCCACCACACCTTCGCCCTGGACTTCTGTTTCACGGCCATTGCCGTTAGTGATCAGCCAGTAACGTCCCAACAACTGCACTGGCGCTCGCCCCAGATTGCGTATGGTTACGGTATAAGAAAAAACGTAACGTTCGTTATCAGGTGAAGATTGTGCCTCAATGTAGACGCTTTGAACCTGAATACACACTCGGGGCGAATTGATCATCGTTAACTCTCCTGCAAAGGCGCATTCTCCGCCAGATAGTTCGCCATCTGGCAATATTGCGCGACAGAGATATTTTCCGCTCGCATCGCTGGGTCGATCCCCATTCCCGTTAACACATCGGCGCTAAACAAGTTGCCGAGGCTGTTACGAATGGTTTTACGACGCTGGTTAAAGGCTTCAGTGGTGATACGACTCAGCACGCGAACATCTTTAACCGGGTGAGGCATCGTTGCATGAGGAACCAGGCGCACGACGGCGGAATCCACTTTGGGTGGTGGTGTAAAGGCTGATGGCGGCACTTCCAGCACCGGGATCACGTTGCAATAGTATTGCGCCATGACGCTTAATCGACCATACGCCTTGCTGTTCGGTCCTGCAACCAGACGATTCACCACCTCTTTTTGCAACATAAAGTGCATGTCGGCAATGGCATCAGTATAGCTAAACAGATGGAACATTAACGGCGTGGAAATGTTATACGGCAGGTTGCCGAAAACACGCAGCGGCTGGCCCATTTTCTCTGCCAGTTCACCGAAGTTGAAGGTCATCGCATCCTGCTGATAAATCGTCAGTTTCGGGCCTAAGAACGGATGCGTTTGCAGGCGCGCTGCCAGATCACGGTCAAGTTCGATGACTGTCAGCTGGTCCAGTCGTTCGCCAACCGGTTCGGTTAAAGCTGCCAGACCGGGGCCGATTTCGACCATTGCCTGGCCCTTTTGCGGGTTAATGGCAGAAACAATACTGTCGATCACGAACTGATCGTTGAGAAAGTTTTGCCCGAAGCGTTTACGGGCTAAATGGCCCTGGTGGACTCGATTATTCATTGGGTATTAACAATCATTTTGATGGCGAGATTAAGCGCCGTAATAAAACTGCCGACATCGGCTTTGCCACGTCCCGCCAGTTCAAGCGCGGTGCCGTGGTCCACTGATGTGCGAATAAAGGGCAGGCCCAGCGTAATGTTCACACCGCGCCCGAAGCCCTGGTATTTTAGCACGGGAAGACCCTGATCGTGGTACATCGCCAGCACGGCGTCGGCGTTGTCGAGATATTTCGGCTGAAACAGGGTATCGGCAGGCAACGGCCCGTTGAGTTTCATCCCCTGCGACCGCAGTTCGTCGAGAACGGGAATGATGGTGTCTATCTCTTCTGTGCCCATATGACCGCCTTCGCCCGCGTGCGGATTCAGACCACAGATCAGAATGCGCGGTTCGGCAATACCAAATTTGGTTCGTAAATCGTGATGCAAAATAGCAATCACTTCGTGCAGAAGCGCAGGGGTGATGGCGTCAGCAATATCGCGCAGCGGTAAATGCGTTGTTGCCAGCGCCACGCGAAGTTCTTCGGTTGCCAGCATCATCACCACTTTTTTCGCCTGCGAGCGTTCTTCAAAAAACTCGGTATGACCGGTAAACGGAATGCCTGCGTCGTTGATAACGCCTTTATGCACCGGACCTGTGATCAGCGCGGCAAATTCGCCGTTAAGGCAACCGTCGCACGCGCGTGCCAGCGTCTCCACCACATAATGCCCATTCTCAACTGCTAATTGTCCCGCAGTGGCAGGTACACGTAGTGCAATGGGAAGTAGCGTCAGCGTTCCCGCAGATTGCGGTTGCGCAGGGGAGTCGGGGGAATAAGGGCGGAGGTTAAGCGGTAAACCGAGCATCGCTGCCCGGTCGGTAAGGAGAGTGGCATCGGCACAAACAACCAGTTCTACTGGCCACTCTCGCTGTGCAAGCTGGACAACTAAGTCCGGGCCAATCCCGGCGGGTTCGCCGGGAGTGATCACAACACGTTGGGGTTTAACCATTAGTTGCTCAAAATTTTCACATAAGCGCTGGCGCGTTGTTCCTGCATCCAGCTTGCTGCTTCTTCCGAGAACTTACGATTCATCAGCATGCGGTATGCACGATCTTTTTGCGCCGCATCGGTTTTATCGACGTTACGGGTGTCCAGCAGTTCGATTAAATGCCAGCCGAATGAAGAGTGAACCGGTGCACTCATTTGACCTTTATTCATGCGGGTCAACGCATCACGGAAGGCTGGATCGAAAATATCTGGCGTAGCCCAACCGAGATCGCCGCCCTGATTTGCAGAGCCAGGATCCTGAGAGAACTCTTTTGCTGCGGCAGCAAATGTGGTTTTACCGCTCTTGATATCCGCAGCAATTTGTTCCAGTTTCACGCGGGCCTGTTCGTCAGTCATGATAGGCGACGGTTTCAGCAGAATATGGCGAGCATGAACTTCGGTCACCGAGATATTTTTGCTTTCGCCGCGCAGGTCGTTAACTTTCAGAATGTGGAAGCCAACGCCGGAACGAATTGGGCCAACAATGTCGCCTTTCTTCGCGGTGCTTAATGCCTGGGCGAAGATCCCCGGCAGCTCCTGAATGCGACCCCAGCCCATTTGGCCGCCATTCAGCGCTTGCTGATCGGCAGAGTGAGCGATAGCCAGTTTGCCGAAGTCTGCACCGTTACGTGCCTGATCGACAATGGCACGCGCCTGAGTTTCTGCCTCATTCACCTGTTCAGAAGACGGGTTTTCCGGCAGCGGGATCAGGATGTGGCTTAAGTTAAGTTCAGTGCTGGCATCATTTTGATTACCGACTTGCTGCGCCAGAGCTTCAACTTCCTGTGGCAGGATAGTGATGCGACGACGCACTTCGTTGTTGCGCACTTCCGAGATAATCATCTCTTTGCGGATCTGATTACGATAGGTGTTGTAGTTCAAACCATCGTAAGCCAGACGGCTGCGCATCTGATCCAGCGTCATGTTGTTCTGTTTGGCAATGTTGGCAATCGCCTGATCAAGCTGCTCATCGGAGATTTTAACCCCCATTTTCTGCCCCATCTGCAGGAGGATTTGATCCATGATCAAACGTTCCATGATTTGGTGGCGCAGCGTAGCGTCATCAGGAAGTTGCTGCCTTGCCTGGGCAGCGTTCATTTTTACCGACTGCATTAATCCATCAACGTCGCTTTCCAGCACGACGCCGTTATTGACGACGGCTGCGACTTTATCGACTACCTGGGGGGCAGCGAAACTGGTATTCGCAATCATGGCGATACCGAGAAGCAGCGTTTTCCAGTTCTTCATACTTTTTCCATTTCAATTAACCGCACTGCGGATTACGTGGTAAATCAACAAATCACAAAGAGTTTTGATACGGCAGAATGTTCGAACGCAGCATCTCTTGCGTACCCAGACCGTAGTTGGAACTCAGGCCGCGAAGTTCGATGTTAAAGCCGATTGCGTTGTCATATATCGCATGTTGTTTATCGTTATCCCAACCGTTCAGCTTACGCTCATAACCGACGCGGATCGCATAGCAGCAGGAGCTGTATTGCACACCTAACATTGAGTCGGCTTGCTTGTTCGCGTTGGTGTCGTAGTAGTACGCCCCGACAATCGACCAACGATCGGCGATTGGCCAGCTAGCGACTGCACCCACCTGCGAAATGCCGTTTTTAAACTGTTCATATGTGGAATAATAATTAGGCAGTGTCGCCTGTATATATTCCGGGCTGGCATAGCGGTAGTTCAGCTGTACCAGACGGTCTTCATCCCGACGGTATTCAATGCTGGTGTTACTGGTGGCTACGTTATCAAGACGAGTATCGTACTGAATGCCGCCCCGCAATCCCCAGCGCTCGGAGATGCGCCAGTAGGTATCGCCAGCCCATACCAGTGAGCCCGTTTTGTCGTCATTCTCCCATGTTATGTTGTCATCGCCGGTGCGAGACTCCGTGAAATAGTAGATTTGACCAACGGAAATATTAAAACGTTCAACGGCTGCATCATCATATACGCGAGTTGTGATACCGGTCGTGACCTGGTTTGCGGAAGCAACACGGTCAAGACCGCCATAAGTCCGGTCCCGGAACAGGCCCGAGTAGTCGGATTGCAACAGTGCGGAGTCATAGTTATAGATGTCGCTCTGATCGCGATACGGCACATACAGGTATTGTGCGCGCGGCTCCAGCGTCTGGGTGTAACCCGGCGCCAGCATTTCCATATCACGTTCGAAGACCATTTTGCCGTCAACTTTAAATTGCGGCATTACGCGGTTAACAGAATCTGCCAACTTATTGTTTTGCGGGTTGCTGTTATACCAGTCGAGATTGGTCTGCTGATAATGGGTAGCCAGCAGCTTCGCTTCGGTATTGATACTGCCCCAGGTGTTGGATAACGGCAGGTTGATCGTCGGCTCCAGATGAACGCGAGTAGCCTCCGGCATATTGCTGTTTGTATTAACAAAATGCACTGCCTGACCATAAAATCGGGTATCAAACGGGCCGAGATCGTTATGGTAGTAGTTGACGTCTAACTGTGGTTCAGCGGCATAGCTGTTGCCACTGGTATCATCAAAAACCTGGAATTGTTTATGCGAAATCGTGGCGTCAAAGTTCTGCACCGCATAGCCCACGCTGAATTTTTGCGTGGCGTAACCATCGGTACTGGAACCATATTTATTATCAAAATCATTGAAATAGGTCGGGTCGCTGACTTTGGTGTAGTCGATGTTAAAGCGCCAAACCTGGTCCATCACTCCGGAGTGTTGCCAGTAGAACAACCAACGACGTGAACTGTCATCGTTCGGGTGTTCATCTTCATAGACTTTATCTGAAGGCAGATAGTCCAGTTCCATCAAGCCAGCGCCCGCCTGGGAGAGGTAGCGGAATTCGTTCTCCCACATGATGTTGCCACGACGATGCATATAATGCGGCGTGATGGTGGCATCCATATTTGGCGCGATGTTCCAGTAATATGGCAGGTAGAACTCAAAGTAGTTGGTGGTGGTGTACTTGGCGTTCGGGATCAAGAAACCAGAGCGACGTTTGTCACCCACCGGCAACTGCAAATAGGGGCTGTAAAAGATCGGAACCGGACCCACTTTAAAACGGGCGTTCCAGATCTCCGCGACTTGTTCTTCGCGGTCATGAATAATTTCGCTACCCACCACGCTCCAGGTATCAGAACCTGGCAGACAGGAGGTAAAAGAACCGTTATCCAGAATGGTGTAGCGGTTTTCGCCACGCTGTTTCATCAGGTCTGCTTTACCGCGCCCCTGACGCCCCACCATCTGATAATCACCTTCCCAGACGTTGGTGTCTTTGGTGTTCAGATTCGTCCAGCCTTTTGGCCCTTTGAGGATCACCTGGTTATCGTCGTAATGGACATTACCGAGCGCATCGACGGTACGTATCGGCTCCGGTTGTCCTGGCGCCTCTTTTTGATGAAGCTGTACTTCATCGGCCTGCAGACGGCTGTTACCCTGCATGATATCCACGCTGCCGCTAAACACGGCGTCATCGGGGTAGTTCCCCTTTGCATGGTCTGCATTAATCGTCACGGGTAGGTCATTGGTATCGCCCTGTACCAGAGGACGGTCATAGCTTGGCACGCCCAACATGCACTGTGAGGCGAGGTCGGCTGCCAGTCCCTGTTGACTATAAAGGGCGGTGGCAATCATGGTGGCCAGGAGAGTGGGGATACGTTTTTTCATACGTTGATTTTATTGTTCCATCATCGGTAACGTTGCGCGTGACAAACGGTCAGAGACTAACGTACTCGTCATCTCTACGCTAGTGTTAATCCTGTCCGAATAGCGTCTGTGGTGTTAGGCACGGCATTGAATGACAGGTATGATAATGCAAATTATAGGCGATGTCCCACAATTGACCGCAGCCGGAAAACGGTAAAAGCACCTTTATATTGTGGGAGATAGCGCTGGTTTCCGTAAGTCCATTTGGGGAATATATGCAGTATTGGGGAAAAATCATTGGCGTGGCCGTGGCCTTACTGATGGGCGGCGGCTTTTGGGGCGTAGTGTTAGGCCTGTTAATTGGCCATATGTTTGATAAAGCCCGTAGCCGCAAGATGGCGTGGTTCGCCAACCAGCGCGAGCGTCAGGTGCTGTTTTTTGCCACCACTTTTGAAGTGATGGGGCATTTAACCAAATCCAAAGGTCGCGTTACCGAGGCTGATATTCATATCGCCAGCCAGCTGATGGAGCGAATGAATCTTCATGGTGCTTCCCGTACTGCGGCGCAAAATGCGTTCCGGGTGGGAAAATCAGACAATTACCCACTGCGCGAAAAGATGCGTCAGTTCCGCAGTGTCTGCTTTGGTCGTTTTGACTTAATTCGTATGTTTCTGGAGATCCAGATTCAGGCGGCGTTTGCTGATGGTTCGCTGCATCCAAATGAGCGAGCGGTGCTGTATGTCATTGCTGAAGAATTAGGGATCTCCCGCGCCCAGTTTGATCAGTTTCTGCGCATGATGCAGGGCGGTGCACAGTTTGGCGGCGGTTATCAGCAGCAGTCCGGCGGTGGTAACTGGCAGCAAGCGCAGCGTGGCCCGACGCTGGAAGATGCCTGTAATGTGCTGGGCGTGAAGCCAACGGATGAGGCGACCACCATTAAACGCGCCTACCGTAAGCTGATGAGTGAACACCATCCAGATAAGCTGGTGGCGAAAGGTTTGCCGCCTGAGATGATGGAGATGGCGAAGCAGAAAGCACAGGAAATTCAGCAGGCGTATGAGCTGATTAAGCAGCAGAAAGGATTTAAATAAGTTTCAAAGTGTAGGCCTGATAAGACGCGGCCCGCGTCGCATCAGGCAATCGGCGCAAAATTGCCGGATGTGGCGTGAGCGCCTTCTCCGGCCTACCGAACTTCGCCAGCGTGACGATTAAAAATCCGCTGGCGCTTTAAACGTCATACTATTGCCATATGCCGGATGGGTAATCGTCAACATCTCTGCATGTAGCAACAAACGCGGTGCCATTGCTCTCGCTTCTGGTGAAGCATAAAAACGATCGCCGAGAATCGGATGACCCAGCGCCAGCATATGCACACGCAATTGATGTGAACGCCCGGTAATCGGCTTTAACACCACTCTTGCCGTGTTATCCGCCGCATACTCCACCACTTCATACTCCGTCTGCGCAGGTTTACCCGTTTCGTAACAGACTTTCTGTTTCGGGCGGTTTGGCCAGTCGCAAATCAGCGGCAGATCCACCAGACCTTCTGCGGGGGATGGATGACCCCAGACGCGGGCCACATACTGCTTTTTCGGCTCGCGCTCGCGGAACTGGCGTTTTAATTCCCGCTCCGCGGCTTTGGTCAGCGCCACTACAATCACCCCGCTGGTAGCCATATCCAGACGATGCACCGATTCTGCCTGCGGATAATCACGCTGAATGCGCGTCATCACGCTGTCTTTGTGCTCTTCCAGACGACCCGGTACAGACAACAAACCGCTCGGCTTGTTGACCACCATAATGTGGTCATCCTGATACAGGATAACCAGCCAGGGTTCCTGCGGTGGATTGTAGTTTTCCATCCCCATTTTCGGCTCCGTTACTGATGCGTCACAACGATCAAACGCAGGGCATCCAGACGCCAGCCTGCCTGATCCAGGCTTTCCATTACCTGCTGACGGTTGCTTTCAATGGCGGTCAGTTCGTCGTCACGAATGTTCGGGTTCACCGCACGCAGCGCTTCCAGACGAGACAGCTCGGCAGACAGTTTTTCGTCGGCTTCGTTACGCGCCGCATCAATCAATGCACGGGCAGATTTCTCGATCTGCGCTTCACCCAGCTGAAGGATAGCGTGAACATCCTGCTGCACGGCGTTAACCAGTTTGCTGCCGGTGTGACGGTTAACCGCGTTAAGCTGACGGTTAAAGGTTTCAAACTCAACCTGCGCTGCCAGGTTGTTGCCGTTTTTATCCAGCAGCATACGTACCGGTGTCGGCGGCAGGAAGCGGTTAAGCTGCAACTGCTTCGGCGCCTGGGCTTCAACCACGTAAATCAGCTCTACCAACAGTGTACCTACCGGCAATGCTTTGTTTTTCAACAGTGAAATCGTGCTGCTACCAGTATCGCCAGAGAGGATCAGATCCAGACCGTTGCGGATCAGCGGATGCTCCCAGGTAATAAACTGCGCATCTTCACGCGCCAGCGCCACTTCACGATCAAAGGTGATGGTGATGCCATCTTCCGACAGACCAGGGAAGTCCGGCACCAGCATATGATCGGACGGCGTCAGCACGATCATGTTGTCGCCGCGATCGTCCTGATTGATACCGATAATATCGAACAGGTTCATGGCGAAGGCGATCAGGTTGGTATCGTCATCCTGCTCTTCAATGCTTTCTGCCAGGGCCTGGGCTTTTTCGCCACCGTTGGAATGGATCTCGAGCAGGCGGTCACGACCCTGTTCCAGCTGTGCTTTCAGCGCTTCATGCTGCTCGCGGCAGTTTTTGATCAGATCGTCAAAGCCTTCGGTTTGATCCGGTGAAGCCAGATAGTTAATCAGATCGTTATATACGCTATCGTAAATAGTGCGTCCGGTCGGGCAGGTGTGCTCGAACGCATCCAGACCTTCGTGATACCAGCGCACCAGCACTGACTGAGCGGTTTTTTCCAGATAAGGCACATGGATCTGAATATCGTGTGCCTGACCGATACGATCCAGACGACCAATACGCTGCTCCAGCAGATCCGGGTTGAACGGCAGATCGAACATTACCATGTGGCTGGCGAACTGGAAGTTACGTCCTTCAGAACCGATTTCCGAGCACAGCAGTACCTGCGCACCGGTGTCTTCTTCAGCAAACCAGGCGGCAGCGCGGTCACGTTCGATAATCGACATGCCTTCGTGGAACACCGCGGCGCGAATACCTTCACGTTCGCGCAGTACCTGCTCCAGTTGCAGCGCAGTGGCCGCTTTGGCGCAGATCACCAGCACTTTCTGAGAGCGATGGCTGGTCAGGTAGCCCATCAGCCACTCAACGCGCGGATCGAAGTTCCACCAGGTGGCGTTATCACCTTCAAATTCCTGATAAATACGCTCCGGGTAGAGCATATCGCGAGCGCGATCTTCCGCACTTTTACGTGCGCCCATAATGCCGGAGACTTTAATAGCCGTCTGATACTGCGTCGGCAGCGGCAGCTTAATAGTGTGCAGCTCGCGTTTCGGGAAGCCTTTCACACCGTTACGCGTGTTACGGAACAGCACGCGGCTGGTGCCGTGGCGATCCATCAGCATCGAAACCAGTTCCTGACGGGCGCTCTGTGCATCTTCGCTGTCGCTGTTTGCTGCTTGCAACAGCGGCTCGATATCCTGCTCGCCGATCATCTCGCCAAGCATGTTCAGTTCGTCATTGCTCAGTTTGTTACCTGCCAGCAGCATGGCAACGGCGTCTGCAACCGGACGATAATTTTTCTGCTCTTCAACGAACTGCGCGAAATCGTGGAAACGGTTCGGGTCCAGCAGACGCAGACGGGCGAAGTGGCTTTCCATTCCCAGCTGTTCCGGGGTTGCGGTCAGCAGCAGAACGCCCGGCACGTGCTCTGCCAGTTGTTCAATAGCCTGATATTCGCGGCTCGGCGCGTCTTCGCTCCACACCAGGTGATGCGCTTCATCGACCACCAGCAGGTCCCATTCGGCTTCACAGAGGTGTTCCAGACGCTGTTTGCTACGACGGGCAAAATCCAGCGAGCAAATCACCAGCTGTTCGGTGTCGAACGGGTTGTAAGCATCGTGCTGAGCTTCGGCATAACGCTCATCATCAAATAGCGCAAAGCGCAGGTTGAAACGGCGCAGCATTTCCACCAGCCACTGATGCTGTAAAGTTTCCGGTACGATAATCAGCACACGTTCAGCAGCGCCAGAGAGCAACTGCTGATGCAGGATCATCCCGGCTTCAATGGTTTTCCCTAAACCCACTTCGTCAGCCAGCAGAACGCGCGGCGCGTGGCGGCGACCAACATCATGAGCGATGTTGAGCTGGTGCGGGATCAGACTGGTACGCTGGCCGCGCAGGCCGCTGTACGGCATACGGAACTGTTCGCTGGAATACTTACGCGCGCGATAACGCAGCGCAAAGCGGTCCATACGGTCAATCTGCCCGGCAAACAGACGGTCCTGCGGTTTGCTGAACACCAGTTTGCTATCAAGGAAGACTTCACGCAGGGCCACGCCGGACTCTTCAGTATCCAGGCGAGTACCGATATAGGTCAGCAAGCCATTTTCTTCTTTTACTTCTTCGACTTGCATCTGACAGCCGTCATGGCTGGTAATGGTATCACCAGGGTTGAACATCACGCGGGTCACTGGGGAATCACTGCGTGCGTACAGACGGTTTTCACCAGTAGATGGGAAAAGTAATGTGACAGTTCGCGCATCCACCGCGACAACGGTTCCAAGTCCTAATTCGCTTTCTGTATCGCTGATCCAGCGTTGACCAAGTGTAAAAGGCATATGTGTTTGGCTCTATATCTTTAATTGCAGGCAATAACTACCCGCTACCAGGCTAATGTGGTAGTGGTGTTATTCAGGTCCAGGAATGGAAAGGGCGCTATGGTACTGGATGGCAAGGCATTCGTCACGCATCAAAATGGTATCTGACGAACTCTTTTTTTGCTCAAAATAGCCCAAGTTGCCCGGTCATAAGTGTAGCAAAATTATCCTCAATAAAGGGGAGTATTCCTTCCGCCACAGGTTGAAGCTGGCGGGTCAGATAGTGTTCGTAATCCAGCGGCGAACGTCGATAGTCCAGCGGCTCCGGGCCGTTGGTGGTCCATACGTACTTAATGGTGCCACGGTTCTGGTATTGCAAGGGGCGACCGCGTTTTTGGTTTTCTTCATCGGCAAGGCGTGCAGCGCGTACATGTGGCGGTACATTACGCTGATATTCGCTCAGCGGACGGCGAAGCCGTTTACGGTAAACCAGTTGCGCATCCAGTTCGCCCGCCATCAGTTTGTCGATAGTTTCACGCACGTACTCCTGATATGGCTCGTTGCGAAAGATGCGCAAGTACAGCTCCTGCTGAAACTGCTGGGCCAGCGGCGTCCAGTCGGTACGCACGGTTTCCAGCCCTTTAAACACCATCCGCTGTTTGTCGCCCTCCTGAATCAGCCCGGCGTAGCGTTTTTTGCTGCCGGTATCGGCTCCACGAATGGTCGGCATCAGAAAACGGCAGTAATGGGTTTCATACTCCAGTTCCAGCGCACTGGTCAGCCGTTGTTTTTGCAGCGTTTCCGCCCACCAGGCGTTAACGTGCTGCACCAGTGCACGACCGATTTTCGCCGCCTCTTCTTCCGAATGTGCGCCTTTCAGCCAAACAAACGTTGAGTCGGTATCTCCGTAGATCACGTCGTAGCCCTGCGCTTCAATCAATGCTTTGGTTTGCCGCATGATCTGATGACCACGCATGGTGATCGACGACGCCAGGCGCGGATCGAAGAAGCGGCAGGCAGTAGTGCCAAGCACGCCATAAAAGGCATTCATAATGATCTTCAGCGCCTGCGACAGCGGCTTGTTGCCCTGACGTTTGGCTTCATCGCGCCCGTGCCAGATGTTAGTCACAATCTCCGGCAGGCAATGTTTCTCCCGCGAGAACCAGGCATCGAGAAAACCTTCGGTGCTGTGCTCTGGATCAGGCTGCGCCATGCCTTCTACCAGCCCGACGGGATCAATCAGAAAGGTGCGGATGATTGACGGGTACAGGCTTTTGTAGTCCAGTACCAGTACCGAATCATAAAGCCCTGGCCGCGAATCCATCACGTAGCCGCCAGGGCTGGCGTGCGGCGGCACTTCGCCGAGATTAGGCGCGACATAACCAGCGCGGTGCATACGGGGAAAATAGAGATGACCAAACGCCGCTACTGAACCTCCGTGGCGGTCTACCGGCAGGCCGTTCACCGTTGCTCGTTCGAGCAAAAACGGCATGATTTCAGTTTTATGGAAAATCTGAGTGACCAGCTCGCAATCTTTCAGGTTATAAGTCGCCAGAGCAGGTTTATCTTCGGCGAAACGGCGGTCAATTTCGTCCATTCGATCCCACGGGTTATCGATAGATTTTCCTTCGCCTAATAGCTCCTGAGCGACAGTTTCCAGCGAGAATGAAGAGAAATTCCAGAACGCGGATTTCAGCGCCTCGATACCGTCGATAATTAGCCGACCTTTGGCCTGGGCGAAAAAGACGCCGTCTTTAAAGCCGTGCTCGCGCCACTCCAGCTCGCTGTTATCGCGCCCCAGACGCAGCGGAATACGGTAACGCTCGGCATGTTTTTGCAGCATTCGCAGATCGAACTGCACCACGTTCCAGCCGATGAGCACATCGGGAGCGTGATTTGCAAACCAGGCGTTAAGTTTTTCCAGCAGCTGCGGGCGGCTGGCGACGTATTCCAGTTCGAAATCGAGCGCGGAGGCATCGCCATTCTCTGGCCCCAGCATATAAACGATGCGCTGCCCGCAACCTTCCAGGCCGATGCAGTACAGCTCACCGTGGCGAGTGGTTTCAATATCAATAGAAACCCACTTGAGTGGCGGACGATAGTCGGGATTCGGTTTCAGACGGGCATTAACGATAGCGCCATTGCGCATATCTCCCTCGACCCACACCGGAGCGGTGATGAAGCGCTCCATCAGATAGCGTTCTGGCGGGCGCACATCGGCCTCGTAGACGGTAACGCCACCTTCACGCAGGCGCTTTTCGTAACTCATCAACTGGCGATGGGCGCGACAGTAAAGGCCATACACCGGCTGACGGTGAAAATCCTTTAACGCCAGCGGTGTCAGGCGAAAGCCTTGCTCACCCTGCAAAATATGCTGAGCGCGGGGAACCTGATCGGCGGGAATAAACGCCACGGACTCTTGCGGCGCAAGCGTAACGTGCAACGGCCCGTTGTCCGTTGCCAGCCAGAAAGAAACTTCGGTCCCTTGAGGGGTATCCCGCCAGTGTCGGGTTAAGATAAAACCTGCCTGCGCCACGCTGAAAATCCAATAAAAAACCAGGCTTGAGTATAGCCTGGTTTCGTTTGACTGGCTGTGGTTTTATACAGTCGTTACTGCCCGTAATACGCCTTTGCACCATGCTTACGCAGATAGTGTTTATCCAGCAAGGTTTGCTGCATATCAGGGAGCTGCGGGGCCAGCTGGCGGCAGAAAATCCCCATATAAGCGACCTCTTCCAGCACGATAGCGTTATGCACCGCATCTTCGGCGTTTTTACCCCACGCAAACGGACCGTGAGAATGGACCAGAACGCCGGGCATTTGCGCTGCATCGATACCCTGTTTTTCGAAGGTTTCTACGATGACGTTACCGGTTTCCCACTCATATTCGCCGTTGATTTCTGCGTCGGTCATTTTGCGGGTGCAGGGAATGGGACCGTAGAAATAGTCGGCGTGGGTGGTACCGGTTGCCGGAATTGACTGGCCCGCCTGCGCCCAGATGGTGGCGTGGCGCGAGTGCGTGTGCACAATGCCGCCAATGGACGGGAATGCCTGATAGAGCAGTCGGTGAGTTGGCGTGTCGGAGGAGGGCTTTTTCGTACCTTCAACCACTTCACCGGTTTCGATGCTGACCACGACCATATCGTCGGCGGTCATGATGTTGTAATCGACGCCGGAAGGTTTGATCACAAAGACGCCGCGCTCGCGATCAACGGCGCTGACATTGCCCCAGGTCAGAGTGACCAGGTTGTGTTTTGGGAGCGCCAGGTTGGCTTCTAAAACCTGACGCTTGAGATCTTCTAACATGTTGACTCCTTCGTGCCGGATGCGCTTTGCTTATCCGACCTACAAAATCGCAGCGCGTAGGCCAGATAAGACGCGCCAGCGTCGCATCAGGCGTTACATACCTGATGCGGCTACTTAGCGACGAAATCCGTAATACACTTCGTTCCAGCGCAGCGCGTCTTTAAACGCTGGCAGGCGGGTGTCGTTATCAATCACCGTGATTTCAATGTCGTGCATCTCGGCGAACTGGCGCATATCGTTAAGGTTCAGCGCATGGCTGAAGACGGTGTGGTGCGCACCACCAGCAAGGATCCACGCTTCGGAAGCGGTTGGCAGATCCGGTTGCGCTTTCCACAGCGCATTCGCCACCGGCAGTTTTGGCAGGGAGTGCGGTGTTTTCACCGTGTCGATGCAGTTAACCAACAGACGATAACGATCGCCGAGATCAATCAGGCTGGCGACAATCGCCGGACCGGTTTGGGTATTGAAGATCAGGCGGGCAGGATCATCTTTACCACCAATACCGAGGTGCTGAACGTCGAGGATCGGTTTCTCTTCTACGGCGATCGACGGGCAGACTTCCAGCATGTGGGAGCCGAGCACCAGGTCATTACCTTTCTCGAAGTGATAGGTGTAGTCCTCCATAAAGGAGGTGCCGCCCTGCAGACCGGTTGACATCACCTTCATGATGCGAAGCAGGGCGGCAGTTTTCCAGTCGCCTTCGCCCGCAAAGCCGTAGCCTTGCTGCATCAGACGCTGTACGGCCAGGCCAGGAAGCTGTT
Organism: Escherichia sp. E4385; assembly: GCF_963883145.1. Lineage (NCBI taxonomy): Bacteria > Pseudomonadati > Pseudomonadota > Gammaproteobacteria > Enterobacterales > Enterobacteriaceae > Escherichia > Escherichia sp. E4385. The sequence continues at coordinate 152,361 of NZ_CAWOOJ010000002.1, read as the reverse complement.
TCAGACCGTGCAAATCTTCAAAGGTGGTGGTGAACGCGTGGAAGCCACCTTGTTCCAGGAAACGCTTCATCCCCAGCTCAATACGCGCCGCTTCCAGCACGTTCTGTCGTTTTTCGCCGTGGATTTGTGTGGCAGGTGTCATGGTGTAGCTGCTTTCGTACTCATCGACCAGCGCGTTAACATCGCCGTCGCTGATGGAGTTCACCACCTGCACCAGATCGCCAACTGCCCAGGTATTGACGGAGAAACCGAACTTGATCTGTGCGGCAACTTTATCGCCGTCAGTGACCGCCACTTCACGCATGTTATCGCCAAAACGGCAGACTTTCAGATGACGGGTATCCTGTTTAGATACCGCCTGACGCATCCAGGAGCCGATACGCTCATGTGCTTGTTTATCCTGCCAGTGACCGGTAACGACGGCATGTTGCTGACGCATACGCGCGCCGATGAAACCGAACTCGCGACCGCCATGTGCAGTCTGGTTCAGGTTCATAAAGTCCATGTCGATGCTGTCCCACGGTAGCGCCGCGTTAAACTGGGTGTGGAATTGCAGCAACGGTTTGTTGAGCATGGTCAGGCCGTTGATCCACATTTTGGCCGGGGAGAAGGTGTGCAGCCATACCACCAGACCCGCGCAACGATTGTCGTAATTGGCATCGCGGCAAATTGCGGTGATTTCGTCCGGCGTGGTACCCAGCGGTTTCAGCACCAGTTTGCAGGGCAGTTTCGCTTCCGTATTCAGCGCATTAACGACGTGCTCGGCATGTTGGGTGACCTGACGCAGGGTTTCCGGGCCATACAAATGCTGGCTGCCAATTACAAACCACACTTCATAATTATCAAAAATCGTCATTGTCGTGTCCTTATAGAGTCGGAACGGCCTGGGCAGCCTGTGCCGGGGCGGAAGTTGGAAGATAATGTTGTTCGGCGCTTATCGCCCACTGCTGATAGCGGCGATAAAGCTGTTCAAAGCGTTGTGCCTGTTCGGTACGTGGTTGCAGGGTTTTCTCTACCGCACTGGCCATTTTTTGCTGGGCTGATGGGATGTCGGCATGCACTTTCGCGGCGACGGCAGCGAAAATCGCTGCACCGAGCGCGCAACACTGATCAGAGGCAACAATTTGCAGCGGGCGATTCAGCACGTCGCAGCAGGCTTGCATAATCACCTGGTTTTTCCGCGCGATGCCGCCCAGCGCCATCACGTTGTTTACGGCGATCCCCTGGTTAGTGAAGCACTCCTGAATTGCGCGCGCGCCAAAAGCTGTAGCGGCAATTAAACCGCCGAACAGTAGCGGAGCGTCGGTAGCGAGGTTCAGGTCGGTAATCACCCCTTTCAGGCGTTGGTTAGCGTTTGGCGTGCGACGACCATTAAACCAGTCGAGTACCACTGGCAGGTGATCCAGAGACGGATTTTTGGCCCATGCTTCGGTCAGCGCCGGAAGCAGTTGTTTCTGGCTGGCTTTGATTTGCTCTTTTAGTTCCGGATGCTGGGCGGCAAGCTGTTCCAGCGGCCAGCCGAGTACGCGACCAAACCAGGCGTAGATATCACCAAACGCCGACTGACCAGCTTCCAGACCGATAAATCCAGGAACCACGCTGCCATCAACCTGACCGCAAATGCCTTTAACTGCACGCTCGCCAACGCTCTGTTTGTCGGCAATCAGAATGTCGCAGGTGGAAGTACCGATAACTTTTACCAGCGCGTTAGGCTGTGCGCCCGCGCCGACTGCGCCCATATGGCAGTCAAACGCGCCGCCGGAAATCACCACGCTTTCAGGCAGGCCGAGACGCTGCGCCCATTCCGGGCATAAGGTGCCCACCGGAATATCGGCAGTCCAGGTGTCAGTGAACAGCGGGGAAGGCAAATGGCGATTGAGGATCGGGTCCAGTTCGTCAAAGAAACTGGCTGGAGGTAAACCGCCCCAGCTTTCATGCCACAGAGATTTATGCCCGGCGCTGCAACGTCCGCGGCGAATATCCTGCGGGCGTGTGGTGCCGGAGAGCAGGGCGGGTACCCAGTCGCACAGTTCAATCCACGATGCGGCAGATTGCGCCACGGCGCTATCCTGGCGAGTCACATGCAGGATTTTTGCCCAGAACCATTCGCTGGAATAAATACCGCCAATATAGCGAGAGTAGTCAGTTTTGCCCGGTATATGACACAAGCGGGTGATCTCTTCCGCTTCTTCAACCGCCGTGTGGTCTTTCCACAAAACGAACATCGCGTTCGGGTTTTCGGCAAACTCCGGGCGCAGCGCAAGCACGTTGCCGTCGGCGTCGATTGGTGCAGGCGTGGAGCCGGTGGTGTCCACGCCAATCCCGACCACCGCTGCGCGCTGTTCGGCGCTAAGTTCTGCCAGCACGGTTTTCAGCGCCGCTTCCATTGACTCAATGTAGTCACGCGGGTGATGACGGAACTGGTTATTCGGGGCGTCACAAAATTGCCCTTCCTGCCAACGGGGATACCACTCTACGCTGGTGGCGATCTCTTCACCGGTGGCGCATTCCACCGCCAAAGCTCGCACAGAATCACTGCCAAAATCGAGGCCAATTGCAATCGCCATCGTTTCACTCCATCCAAAAAAACGGGTATGGAGAAACAGTAGAGAGTTGCGAAAAAAAGCGTCAGGCAGGATCCGCTAATCTTATGGATAAAAATGCTATTGCATAGCAAAGTGTGACGCCGTGCAAATAATCAATGTGGACTTTTCTGCCGTGATTATAGACACTTTTGTTACGCGTTTTTGTCATGGCTTTTGCCCCCCTTTGTTACAAAATGCTTTTCACAAGCGGGGTTGCCGGTTGGATTAGCGAGAAGAGCCAGTAAAAGACGCAGTGACGGCAATGTCTGATGCAATATGGACAATTGGTTTCTTCTCTGAATGGCGGGAGTATGAAAAGTATGGCTGAAGCGCAAAATGATCCCTTGCTGCCGGGTTACTCGTTCAACGCCCATCTGGTGGCGGGTTTAACGCCGATTGAGGCCAACGGTTATCTCGATTTTTTTATCGACCGACCGCTGGGAATGAAAGGCTATATTCTCAATCTCACCATTCGCGGACAGGGCATAGTGAAAAACCAGGGGCGAGAATTTGTCTGCCGACCAGGCGATATTTTGCTATTCCCGCCGGGAGAAATTCATCACTACGGTCGTCATCCGGAGGCCCGCGAATGGTATCACCAGTGGGTTTACTTTCGCCCCCGCGCTTACTGGCACGAATGGCTTAACTGGCCGTCGATATTTGCCAATACCGGTTTCTTTCGCCCGAACGAAGCGCATCAGCCGCATTTCAGCGATTTGTTCGGGCAAATTATCAATGCCGGACAAGTGGAAGGGCGCTATTCGGAGTTGCTGGCGATAAATCTTCTTGAGCAATTGTTACTGCGGCGCATGGAAGTCATTAATGAGTCGCTACATCCGCCAATGGATAATCGGGTACGCGAGGCTTGTCAGTACATCAGCGATCACCTTGCGGACAGCAATTTTGATATCGCCAGTGTCGCACAGCATGTCTGCTTGTCTCCGTCGCGTCTGTCGCATCTGTTCCGCCAGCAATTAGGGATTAGTGTCTTAAGCTGGCGCGAAGATCAACGCATCAGTCAGGCGAAGCTGCTATTGAGCACGACTCGTATGCCTATCGCCACCGTCGGGCGCAATGTTGGCTTTGATGATCAACTCTATTTCTCACGGGTATTTAAAAAATGTACAGGCGCCAGCCCGAGCGAGTTTAGGGCAGGATGTGAAGAAAAAGTGAATGATGTAGCTCTCAGGTTGTCATAATTGGTAACGAATCAGACGATTGACGGCTTGACGGAGTAGCATTGGGTTTGCAGAATCCCTGCTTCGTCCATTTGACAGGCACATTATGCAAGCATTGCTGGAACACTTTATTACCCAATCCACTGTGTATTCATTGATGGCGGTGGTGTTGGTGGCCTTTCTGGAGTCACTGGCGCTGGTCGGTTTGATTCTGCCCGGTACGGTGCTGATGGCGGGGCTTGGGGCGCTGATAGGTAGCGGCGAGTTAAGTTTTTGGCACGCCTGGCTGGCGGGGATTGTTGGCTGCCTGATGGGCGACTGGATCTCCTTCTGGCTGGGCTGGCGGTTTAAAAAGCCGCTGCATCGCTGGTCATTTCTGAAGAAAAACAAAGCGTTACTCGATAAAACCGAGCATGCGCTGCATCAACACAGCATGTTTACCATTCTGGTCGGACGCTTTGTCGGGCCGACGCGCCCGCTAGTGCCAATGGTGGCGGGGATGCTGGATCTGCCTGTGGCGAAATTTATCACGCCAAATATTATCGGCTGCCTGTTATGGCCTCCGTTTTACTTCCTGCCGGGGATTCTGGCGGGCGCGGCGATCGATATTCCTGCCGGAATGCAGAGTGGCGAGTTTAAATGGTTGCTGCTGGCGACGGCGGTGTTTTTGTGGGTTGGCGGTTGGTTGTGCTGGCGATTATGGCGCAGCGGCAAGGTAACCGATCGTTTAAGTCATTATTTGTCGCGTGGTCATCTGCTGTGGCTGGCGCCGCTAATTTCTGGTGTTGGTGTTGTGGCGCTGGTGGTGTTAATTCGCCATCCGTTGATGCCGGTGTATATCGATATATTGCGTAAAGTGGTTGGGGTTTAGAGGATAGTCTTGTGCGGGGCGCCTGATGCGGACAAAACGTCGGATAAGGCGTTCACGCCGCATCCGACAGTGCATATTAACCTTTAATTCCCAACAGCGCCGAAGCACTCGCCTTACCACTCAACAACTCATCGGTCATACCCTGCCAGGCGATGCGCCCGTCGGCGACCACCACCGAGCGCGTGGCGATCCGCGCCGCATCTTCCACACTGTGCGACACCATCAATAACGTCATTTTTTGCTGCTGGCAGCTTGTACTGACCAGCGTCAACATCTCCTGACGTAACGCCGGATCGAGCGCCGAGAACGGTTCATCGAGCAATAAAATCGGCTGTTCGCGCACCAGACAACGCGCTAACGCCACGCGCTGCCGCTGACCGCCGGAAAGCTCGCCCGGTAACCGCGTTATTAAATTATCAATTCCCATCTGACGGGCGATAGCGTGCATTTTCTCCTGCTGTGCCGCGTTCAGCTTCAGTCCTGGATTAAGCCCCAGCCCGATGTTCTGCGCGACCGTCAGGTGACTGAACAGGTTGTTCTCCTGAAACAGCATCGATACCGGACGGCGTGACGGCGGCGTCGTGGTGTGATCAACGCCGTCGATAGTCAGCGAACCGCTGGCTGGCGTCAGAAAACCGGCGATCAAATTCAGTAGGGTACTTTTACCCGCGCCGCTTGGCCCGAGGATCGCCACCTGCTCGCCGCGCTCCACCGTTAAGCTAAAACGCATCGGCAAATGGTGATAAAGCCAGGTGATATCAGTCAGTTTTAACATTTCGCCCCGGTAGTTTTTCAATCACGGTAAACAGCAGAAAACAGAGCAGCAGCAGAATTAACGCGGTGACCGCGCCGTCCTGGCTGCGATAGGAGCCAATTTGCTGGTAGAGATAAAACGGCAGGGTGCGGAAATCATCGTTACCGAACAACGCCACCACGCCAAAATCACCAATCGACAACACGCAGGCAAAGGCCAGCGCCTGCGCCAGCGGACGTTTCAGAGCGCTCAGCTCCACCACTTTTAAGCGCGACCAGCCTTCAATGCCCAGCGACTGACACAACATGCTGTAGCGGGCGGTGATATCGCGCATTGGGTTTTCCAGCACCTTCAGCGCGTAAGGGATCGCCATTAACGCATTGGTGAAAATCACAATGCCGTCAGCAGATTGTGGCAGGCCAATAGTGTTGTTGAGCAGCAAAAAGAAGCCCGTTGCCAGCACAATCCCCGGCATGGCGAGGATCAACATGCCGCTCATCTCCAGCGCCTGACCCGCCAGCATTTTTTGCCGCGCCCGCAGTTCGCGACTGCTCCATAGCAGCATCATGGTCAGCACTACGCACAATACACCTGCCGCCAGCGCAATACGCAACGAGGTCCACAGCGCCTGCCACAGCACCGGTTGTGCCAGCACTTCTGGCAACTGGCGATTTACCCCATCGACAATCACCGCCAGTAACGGTGGCAGCAACAACACCAACGCCAACACGATCAATACCGTATCGCAAATACGGCTGTGCAGACGATCGTCCGGGTCGCGCCAGCCCTGAACCAACGTGGTACCAGGCGCAATGGCCTTACTCAATCGCTGACTCAATAGCACCAGTCCGAGGCAACACACCATCTGGATCAGCGCCAGCATCGCCGCGCGGGCAGGATCGTAGTCGTAACTCAGCGCCTGATAGATTGCCAGCTCGATAGTGGTCGCCTGCGGACCGCCCCCCAGCGATAGCACGGTGGCGAAGCTGGCGAAACAGAGCATAAAGATAAGCGCAGCAACCGGCGGAATTTGTCGCCGTAACCACGGCCATTCGACGAAACGAAAGAAGTGCCAGCCGCGCATCCCAAGCTGGGCAGCAAGCTGGCGCTGCTCGCCGGGAATGTTTTCCAGCGCCTGGAGTAATAAGCGGCTCGCCATCGGCAGATTAAAAAATACGTGCGCCAGCAAAATACCTTGCAGGCCGTAGGGCGAAAAGGTCCACTCCAGACCAAGCGATTGCCAGAGCGATGCCAGCCAGCCCTGGCGACCATAGACGCTAAGAATGCCGAAAACGGCGACCAGCACCGGGAGGATCAAGGTCATTGCGCACAGACGCAACAGCGCCTGCCGCCCCGGAAAGCGCCTGCGGTAGAGGGCGCGGGCGAGGAAAATCGCAGGAACGACAGAGAGCAGCGCCGAAAGAAACGCCTGCCAGAAGGAGAAACGCACCACATGCCACAGGTAGCTGTCCTGCCAGATTGCCACCCAGTCACCCTGCGGCGCGTTCCACCACAGGGCGAGAAACGCCGCCAGTGCAACCGCCACCACAAGCGTAGCGGCGCTTACACCTGGAATTAACCAGCCGGGAATTAACGGCTGACGGCGCGTTGCCATTCGCTAATCCATGCCTGACGTTGTGCCGCCACTTCGGCTGGCGTGAACTCCAGCGTGGTTGCTGGTTTGGTCAATTGTTCAAAACCGGCAGGCAGCGTGACGTTTGCCACCGGATACATCCAGTTGCCGGTTGGGATCGCATTCTGAAAAGCCGGAGAAACCATAAACTGGAGGAATTTTTGCGCCAGCTCCGGCTGCTTGCTGGCAGCGGTGCGGGCGGCGACTTCCACCTGCAGATAGTGACCTTCGCTAAAGTTCGCGGCGGCGTAGTTATCTTTTTTCTCTTCGAGAATGTGATAAGCCGGAGAGGTGGTGTAACTCAGTACCAGATCGCTTTCGCCTTTTAAAAACAGGCCATAGGCTTCGCTCCAGCCTTTGGTGACGGTGACAGTTTTCTTCGCCAGTTTCTGCCAGGCCTGCGGGGCGTCATCGCCATAGACTTTTTGCATCCATAGCAACAGACCCAGCCCCGGCGTACTGGTGCGCGGATCCTGATAAATCACCCGCCAGTTTTGATCGCTCTCAACCAATTCTTTCAGGCTTTGCGGCGGATTTTTCAGTTTGTTCTTGTCATAGACGAAGGCGAAATAGCCGTAATCAAACGGTACGAAAGTGTCATTATTCCAGCCGCCGGGAACGTTAACGGCATCCGCTGCCACGCCGCTTTTGGCAAACAGTCCGGTTTTACTGGCGGCGTCTAACAGGTTGTTATCCAGCCCCAGTACTACATCGGCTTTGCTGTTTTTGCCTTCCATCCGTAGACGGTTGAGAAGCGAAACGCCATCTTCCAGCGCCACCAGTTTCAGTTCGCAGTTACAGTCGGCTTCAAAAGCTTTTTTGATCTTTGGACCAGGCCCCCAGTCGGCGGCGAAGGAATCGTAGGTATAAACAGTCAGAACGGGTTTAGCGAAAACAGGCGCTGTGCACAGCAACAGCAGGGGAAGACATTTTTTTAACACTTTGCACCTCAAAAAAGAGTGGCAAAGGACTTGAGAAGGAGCCTCAAATCCCTTCGCCGGCGTTATCCGGATCAGGTTCGACGGGTATTTTCTCAGCGCACGCGTCCGCGTGGCACCCCGTTGAGAACGGCGTTAGTGTAGTGATTTTGTTATCAACCAGCAATCATGGATCCGGTGGCGCAAACCACGCTGATTTAAAATCGAACCAGCCGAGGGTGTTCATGCGCAGGCCGCGCATACTGCGTTGCCCCTGAATAATCAGCCAGTGGTGGATCAGCGGCACCATCGCTTTGCTGGCTACTAACCGCTGACACCAGTTCGCCAGGTTCATCTCGCCGTTGCGCCAGCGCGTGGCGTCGGCTTGCCAGTCGAGAGGAATACAGTGTTGTAGCAGCGGTACTTCGTACAAATGCGCAAACAGCGAAAAATCCAGCGGCAGCGTAAAGTTGGCGCTGTTAAGCCAGATGTCGCTTTCGATCTCACCTTCGTGCCACTGATCGTAGCTGATCTCTTTGATTTCCAGGGTGACCTGGTGACTTGCCAGAATCTGCTGCATGATCCTGGCAATCACCCGATGTTCAATATGATCCTGATAAAAGGTCAGGGTGAGATGTTCCAGCCCGGCAGGTTTTTCGCAATGTGTTGGGCGGGCATGGTGCCAGCGGGGGAGCAGCCCATAGGCCGGAAACCACAGTTGCTGGTACTGTTCCTCGGCGAAATAAACCAGATTGGTCGGCGAAAGCACATAGCTTATCCAGTCTCTGACTTGCTGATTCGCTCCGCGATGGGTGCGACTGTCGAACAGTAGATAGTAGCAACCTTCTTCAAGGCGACTTTCAATCTCTTTTTCCTCGCCCTGCGGCCCTTTCAGCATCAGGCCTCCTGCGGGGTCATCGGCAATTTCCGGCAAGACCCAGACGTTAACTTCGTCGATTAATGCCCGATAACCGAAGAAATCATCGAATGCCTGAATTTTCAGTTGGTTAGTGCTGTTACGCATTACCGCATACGGACCGGTACCGATAGGGTGGCTGGCAAAATTGCTGAGGGTTTCCCATTCACGCGGCAGGATCATCGCCGGAACTTGCGCCAGCAGTAACGGCAACCAGCGATCTGGCTGAGTGAGATGAATATCCAGCGTCCAGGGCGTCGGCGACACAATTTCAGCGATGTGGGAATAGAGCGGCAGCGTATTGATCCGCTTCAACGAGGCGATGACGTCGTCTATTTCCAGTTCACGACCATGATGAAAATGGACCCCGGGGCGCAAAAAGAAGCGCCAGTGGAGTGGGGAAATTTGCTGCCAGTGGTGGGCGATGTCCGCCTCCAGTTCCCCATTTTCCTCATTTATGCGGGTTAACGCGCTGAAGATTTGCCGGGCGATATGCGTTTCGGAACGGCGTAATGCGCTGCCAGGCAGCAGATTACGCAACGGGCGATAGTAGAGCACGCGCAGGATGTGCCGCCCCTGGCGGAAGCTACGCCCCAGATGGGAAATCAGCATTTGCCGCACAGCCGTTTTGTCGCCAACCAGCTGCACCAGTTGGTCGATATGATCCTGTTCAAGCAAATCTTCTGCCCGCTGTTGCTGAAGCGCCAGTCCGGTGTAGAGGAATGTCAGACGCGAGCGTTTACCGCGCCCGACTTCAGCTTCCCATGTTAACCAGCCGCGATCCTGCATGGTGTTGAGCAGGGTGCGCATATGACGACGGGAGCAACTCAATAACTCCGCCAGTTCGTTGAGCGTTGTGTCCTGCGATTTACCCTCGCAGCATTGCCACAGGCGGATGAATTGTTGTTGCAGACGAGCTGATGGCATAAAAGGGGAACTCCTGCGCAAAAGTCAGCAATTTTATTTTCCCTATATTAAGTCAATAATTCTTAACGATGAAGCAAGGAGGTGCCCCATGCGTCAGTTTTATCAGCACTACTTTACCGCGACAGCGACGTTGTGCTGGCTGCGTTGGTTAAGCGTTCCACAACGATTAACCATGCTTGAAGAGCTGATGCAGTGGGAGGGGAGTGATTCTGAATACTGATTTGCGGACATCATGTGTGACTGAGTATTGGTGTTAATCGCCACGCCAGCAGTGATTATCTGCTGGCTTTTTTCTTTTTGGCGATTGAGTGCCGGACGGCGTACAAACTAACGCATAAATGCTGGTTGCTTCTCTTCATAAGTGGCAATAGCGTCGTCGTGCTGCAGCGTCAGACCGATGCTGTCCAGCCCATTCATCATGCAGTGGCGGCGGAAGGCATCGATGCTAAACCGATAGGTTTTCTCACCCGCTTTCACCTCTTGCGCTTCCAGGTCCACGTCGAAATGAATCCCCGGATTGGCTTTCACCAGCGCAAACAGCTCATCCACTTCGTCATCATTTAATTTCACCGGCAGCAGCTGGTTGTTGAAGCTGTTGCCGTAGAAGATGTCAGCGAAACTCGGCGCAATCACCACTTTAAAACCGTAATCGGTCAATGCCCACGGCGCGTGCTCACGCGAGGAGCCGCAGCCGAAGTTTTCCCGCGCCAGCAAAATGGAAGCGCCCTGATACTGCGGGAAGTTCAGCACGAAGTCCGGGTTTGGCTGTTGGCCTTTTTCATCCAGAAAACGCCAGTCGTTAAACAGATGCGCGCCAAAACCTGTACGCGTCACTTTCTGCAAAAACTGTTTCGGGATAATCGCATCGGTATCGACATTGGCGGCATCCAGCGGAACCACCAGGCCTGTATGTTTGATAAATTTCTCTGCCATGGTCTGCTCCTTATTTAATGTTGCGAATGTCGGCGAAATGTCCGGTCACAGCAGCGGCGGCAGCCATTGCCGGGCTGACCAGATGCGTGCGCCCGCCGCGCCCCTGGCGGCCTTCAAAGTTACGGTTGCTGGTGGAGGCACAACGTTCGCCCGGATTCAGACGGTCGTTATTCATCGCCAGACACATTGAGCAACCAGGCAAGCGCCATTCAAAACCGGCTTCAATAAAGATTTTGTCCAGACCTTCCGCTTCCGCCTGAGCTTTTACCGGGCCAGAGCCGGGAACCACCAGTGCCTGTACACCTGGCGCGACTTTTCGCCCTTTGGCGATTTCCGCCGCCGCGCGTAAATCTTCAATACGTGAGTTGGTACAAGAACCGATAAACACTTTATCGATAGCGACTTCGGTCAATGGAATACCCGGTTTCAGCCCCATATAGGCCAACGCTTTTTCTGCCGACGCGCGCTCAACCGGATCGGTAAACGAAGCCGGATCGGGAATATTGTCATTCACGGAGATCACCTGACCGGGGTTAGTTCCCCAGGTGACCTGCGGGGCGATCTCTTCTGCTTGCAGAGTCACAACTGTATCGAAAGTTGCACCTTCGTCGGTTTGCAGGGTCTTCCAGTAGGCGACGGCATCGTCAAAATCTTTGCCTTTCGGCGCATGCAGACGGCCTTTGACATAGTTAAAGGTGGTTTCGTCAGGTGCAACCAGACCGGCTTTCGCGCCCATTTCGATTGCCATATTGCACAGGGTCATACGACCTTCCATGCTTAAATCACGGATTGCTTCGCCGCAAAACTCCACCACATGCCCGGTGCCGCCAGCGCTGCCGGTTTTACCGATAATTGCCAGCACGATATCTTTCGCGGTAATGCCCGGCGCGGCTTTGCCCTGGACTTCAATTTTCATGGTCTTCGCGCGGCCCTGTTTCAGGGTTTGCGTTGCCAGCACGTGTTCAACTTCAGAAGTACCGATACCAAACGCCAGTGCGCCAAAAGCGCCGTGGGTGGCGGTATGCGAGTCGCCGCAGACAATGGTCATCCCTGGTAAGGTGACGCCCTGTTCCGGCCCCATCACGTGGACGATCCCCTGATACGGGTGATTCAGGTCATACAGCTCGACGCCAAATTCTTTGCAGTTTTTGATCAGCTCCTGCATCTGGATCCGCGCCATTTCACCGCAGGCATTAATGTCTTTGGTCTGGGTGGAGACGTTGTGATCCATGGTGGCGAAGGTTTTCCCCGGCTGACGCACCGGGCGGCCGTGGGCGCGCAGGCCATCGAACGCCTGCGGTGAGGTCACTTCATGCACCAGGTGGCGGTCGATATATAACAGCGGGGTTTCGTTTTCGGCTTCGTACACTACGTGAGCGTCGAACAATTTTTCGTATAACGTCTTAGCCATGATTACACCCCTTCTGCCACATAGCGGGCAATGATATCGCCCATTTCATCGGTACTAACGGCGGCAGCGCCACGGGCTAAATCCCCGGTGCGAATGCCTTCTTCTAATGCGCGGTTAATGGCGCGTTCAATGGCGCAAGCCGCATCATCGGCATCCAGGCTGTAGCGCAGCAGCAGCGCCAGCGACAGAATTTGCGCAATCGGGTTGGCGATGTTTTTGCCTGCGATATCTGGTGCCGAGCCGCCCGCCGGTTCATACAGACCAAAACCTTGCTCGTTCAGGCTAGCGGAAGGCAACATCCCCATCGAGCCAGTGATCATCGCACACTCATCAGACAGAATGTCGCCAAACAGGTTGGAGCACAGCAGAACGTCAAACTGTGATGGATCTTTAATCAGCTGCATGGTGGCGTTGTCGATGTACATATGCGCCAGTTCGACATCCGGATATTCAATGGCGATCTCATTAACAATTTCCCGCCATAAAATAGAGGATTGCAGCACATTGGCTTTGTCGATTGAGGTGACTTTGCGATGACGCTTGCGGGCAGATTCAAACGCGATACGGGCGATACGTTCGATCTCAAAACGGTGATACACCTCGGTATCAAACGCTTTTTCATATTGTCCGCTGCCTTCACGGCCTTTTGGCTGACCGAAATAGATGCCGCCGGTCAGTTCGCGCACGCACAGGATGTCGAAGCCGTTAGCGGCAATGTCAGCGCGCAGGGGGCAGAACGCTTCCAGCCCCTGATACAGTTTTGCCGGACGCAGATTGCTGAATAATTTGAAGTGCTTACGCAAAGGCAACAGCGCGCCGCGTTCTGGTTGCTGGTCTGGTGGTAAATGTTCCCACTTCGGGCCGCCTACCGAGCCAAACAGCACGGCATCGGCTTGCTCGCAACCTTCAACCGTCGCAGGCGGCAGCGGCTGTCCGTGGTTATCAATGGCTGCACCACCTACATCGTAATGGCTGGTGGTGATGCGCATCGCAAAGCGGTTGCGCACGGCATCCAGCACTTTCAGCGCCTGGGTCATCACTTCCGGCCCGATCCCATCTCCGGGCAAAACGGCAATATGGTAATTCTTCGACATCACACGGTTTCCTTGTTGTTTTCGTTGTGTTGAGCTTTGCGTTGCAACTCTTTTTCGACTTCTGCGGCGCGCCAGATATTGTTCAGTACGTGCACCATGGCTTTGGCGGAGGACTCGACAATATCGGTGGCCAGGCCGACGCCGTGGAAGCGGCGACCATTGTAGTTGGCGACGATATCCACCTGACCCAGCGCATCTTTACCGTGACCTTTGGCGGTCAGGCTGTATTTCACCAGTTCGACGTTATAGTCAGTGATACGGTTAATGGCCTGATAGACGGCATCGACCGGACCGTTACCGTTGGCGGCTTCCGCTTTGACTTCTTCGCCACAGACCAGTTTGACGGCGGCAGTGGCGATATCGTTAGAACCAGACTGCACGCTGAAGTAATCCAGACGGAAATGCTCCGGCTCTTCTTGCTGCTTACCGATAAAGGCCAGCGCTTCCAGGTCATAATCAAACACCTGACCTTTTTTATCTGCCAGCTTCAGGAAGGCGTCGTACAGATTGTCTAAATTATATTCACTTTCTTTATATCCCATCTCATCCATGCGGTGTTTCACTGCCGCACGGCCTGAACGAGAGGTCAGATTCAGCTGGATTTGGTTCAGACCAATAGATTCTGGTGTCATGATTTCGTAGTTTTCGCGGTTTTTCAGCACGCCATCCTGGTGGATACCGGAGGAGTGTGCGAACGCGCCGCTACCAACAATGGCTTTGTTTGCCGGGATTGGCATATTGCAAATCTGGCTAACTAACTGACTGGTGCGCCATATCTCCTGGTGATTAATGGCGGTGTGGACGTTGAGGATATCCTTACGAACTTTGATCGCCATGATCACTTCTTCCAGCGAACAGTTTCCGGCGCGTTCGCCGATCCCGTTCATTGCGCCTTCTACCTGCCGCGCTCCGGCATGTACCGCCGCCAGTGAGTTACCTACTGCCAGGCCTAAATCGTCGTGGGTGTGTACGGAAATAATGGCTTTGTCGATGTTAGGCACGCGTTCATACAGGCCGCTGATGATTCCGGCGAACTCAAACGGCATGGTGTAGCCCACGGTGTCCGGAATGTTGATGGTGGTGGCACCGGCGTTAATCGCCGCTTCGACCACTCGCGCCAGATCGGCAATCGGGGTACGCCCGGCATCTTCGCAAGAAAATTCAACGTCATCGGTGTAATTACGGGCGCGCTTCACCATATAGATAGCGCGTTCGATCACTTCATCCAGCGTGCTGCGCAGCTTGGTGGCGATGTGCATTGGGGAGGTAGCAATAAAGGTATGAATACGGAAGGCTTCGGCGACTTTCAGAGATTCAGCCGCCACATCGATATCTTTTTCCACGCAGCGAGCTAACGCGCATACGCGGCTATTTTTGACCTGGCGGGCGATGGTTTGCACCGATTCAAAATCGCCCGGCGAAGAGACGGGGAAACCAACTTCCATTACGTCAACACCCATACGCTCAAGGGCCAGCGCAATTTGCAGTTTTTCTTTCGCACTCAGACTTGCCTGTAACGCCTGTTCACCGTCGCGTAATGTGGTATCGAAAATAATAACTTGCTGGCTCATGGTTTAGGTCCTTGTCTCTTTTAGAGCGCCTCGCTTCGGGCATAAAAAAACCCGCGCAATGGCGCGGGTTGTTTTTGACTGCGTGCTGGCTTAATGCTGGATGCCGCTCACTCGTCTACCGCGCAAAGAAGATGCGTTTAGTAGTAGTAGACCGATAAAGCGAACGATGTGAGTCATTAAATCAGCTCCAGATGAATGCGATATGCTTTTAGAGTTACTGGATACAAAAACGGATGTCAACCCTGTAGTAAGAAAAGCGGCTTTTCAGCGGTAATTTTGCATGTATCAAATTAGCTAATTGTGCTGTGTATACATAAACCAACAATATTAATTTCTGTCAGCCAGATCACACTTTTCATTAATTGACATACTTCAGCATAATTTATTGCATTTAATCAATAAGTGATATGCATATAGATAGTATCAATTACCTAACCCATCCTGATGATTTTTCTGTAATTATTTATTTGATGAATGTTTAATTATTGGTGAGGCTTATATTATTGATAAGTTAATAAGGAAGATATGGGCGATTAATATATAAATTTTTAATTAAAGTGGCGATTTTATACATATCATGGATGATTGAGCATTCATGGTGATTATGATTATATTGTTTGTGTGACAAAAACATTATAGATAATCATGCTGTGGTGGATGACTCTCTGCGCGGCGGTGGGTTTTGTTTTAAACAGAACTCTTATCTTTATGTTTTCCTAATTTTACTCATTTTCCTTTTTCTTATTTTATATGTATGGTAAATCATATTTTTCAGGATTATTTTTTTCTGCATTCCGGTAAGGAAAAGGGAGTTAAGTGTGACAGTGGAGTTAAGTATGCCAGAGGTAAAAACAGATCATCCAGAACCAGCAGATTTTAGTAAGCCACAGCTGCGCATGGTCGATCTAAACTTATTAACTGTTTTCGATGCCGTGATGCAGGAGCAGAATATTACTCGTGCCGCTCATGTTCTGGGAATGTCGCAACCTGCGGTCAGTAACGCTGTTGCACGCCTGAAAGTGATGTTTAATGACGAGTTGTTTGTTCGTTATGGTCGTGGTATCCAACCGACTGCCCGCGCATTTCAGCTTTTTGGCTCTGTGCGCCAGGCGCTGCAATTAGTGCAAAACGAATTACCGGGTTCAGGTTTTGAGCCTGCCAGTAGCGAGCGGGTATTCCATCTCTGTGTTTGCAGCCCGTTAGACAGCATTCTGACCTCGCAGATTTATAATCACATTGAGCAGATTGCGCCAAATATACATGTTATGTTCAAGTCTTCATTAAATCAGAACACTGAACATCAGTTGCGCTATCAGGAAACGGAGTTCGTTATAAGTTATGAAGATTTCCACCGCCCTGAATTTACCAGTGTGCCGTTATTTAAAGATGAAATGGTGCTGGTAGCCAGTAAGAACCATCCGCATATTAAAGGTCCATTACTGAAACATGATGTTTATAACGAACAACATGCGGCGGTTTCGCTCGATCGTTTCGCCTCATTTAGTCAACCGTGGTACGACACAGTAGATAAGCAAGCCAGTATTGCTTATCAGGGCATGGCAATGATGAGCGTCCTTAGCGTGGTGTCGCAAACTCACCTGGTCGCTATTGCGCCTCGTTGGCTGGCTGAAGAGTTCGCCGAATCTTTAGAATTACAGATATTACCGCTGCCGTTAAAACAGAATAGCAGAACCTGTTATCTCTCCTGGCATGAGGCTGCCGGGCGCGATAAAGGCCATCAGTGGATGGAAGAGCAATTAGTCTCTATATGTAAACGCTAAACAAAAGCAGAATAAATCAGGCATTCCTTTCTGGTTTATTCTGCTTTTTTTATTAAATGTAGAATTTTGTTCTAAATGCATGTGCGCCAGATTTCATGAAAAATTAAAAAAATAGAGAAATTGCTGTAAGTAGCCGAATCTAGCCAATTTATTATCAATTTACGCCTTCATTCTGGAGTATTTTATCGTTTCTTTTCTCCTTTCCTCCTGTTTATTCTTATTTCTTCACGTTTGTGACTCTGTCTGCCAATTGCTTAAGCAAGATCGGACGGTTAATGTGTTTTACACATTTTTTCCGCCAAACAGTGAGGCAGGCCATGGAGATGTTGTCTGGAGCCGAGATGGTCGTCCGATCGCTTATCGATCAGGGCGTTAAACAAGTATTCGGTTATCCCGGAGGCGCGGTCCTTGATATTTACGATGCATTGCATACCGTGGGGGGTATCGATCACGTATTAGTTCGTCATGAGCAAGCGGCTGTGCATATGGCCGATGGCCTGGCACGTGCAACCGGGGAAGTGGGGGTCGTGCTGGTGACGTCGGGTCCTGGGGCGACTAACGCGATTACCGGTATCGCTACTGCTTATATGGACTCCATTCCCTTGGTTGTCCTTTCTGGTCAGGTAGCGACCTCGCTGATAGGCTACGATGCCTTTCAGGAGTGCGACATGGTGGGAATTTCCCGCCCGGTGGTAAAACACAGTTTCCTGGTTAAGCAAACGGAAGATATTCCTCAGGTGCTGAAAAAAGCATTCTGGCTGGCGGCAAGTGGTCGTCCTGGGCCAGTGGTGGTTGATTTACCGAAAGATATTCTTAATCCGGCGAACAAATTACCCTACGTCTGGCCGGAGTCGGTCAGTATGCGCTCTTATAACCCGACCACACTGGGTCATAAGGGGCAGATTAAACGCGCATTGCAGACACTGGCGGCAGCGAAAAAACCGGTAGTTTACGTTGGCGGCGGCGCCGTGACTGCGAGTTGTCATCAACAACTCAAACAGATTATTGAGCAGCTTAATCTTCCCGTCGTCTCTTCATTAATGGGGCTGGGGGCGTTTCCGGCAACGCATCGTCAGGCGCTGGGGATGCTGGGAATGCACGGCACCTACGAAGCCAATATGACCATGCATAATGCCGATGTTATTTTTGCGGTCGGCGTGCGCTTTGACGATCGCACCACTAACAATCTGGCCAAGTACTGCCCGAATGCAACGGTTTTACATATTGATATCGATCCTACGTCGATCTCAAAAACCGTTACCGCCGACATTCCGATCGTTGGTGACGCGCGGTTGGTGCTGGATCAAATGCTGGAGTTGCTGGCACAAGAAACGGCTCACCAACCGTTGGATGAAATTCGTGACTGGTGGCAACAGATTGAACAGTGGCGCGCTCGCCAGTGCCTTAAATACGACACTCAGAGCGAAAAGATTAAACCGCAAGCGGTGATCGAGACACTCTGGCGGCTAACGAAAGGTGATGCATATGTCACGTCCGACGTCGGGCAGCACCAGATGTTCGCCGCGCTTTATTATCCTTTCGATAAACCGCGCCGCTGGATCAATTCCGGTGGCCTCGGCACTATGGGCTTTGGTTTGCCTGCGGCGCTGGGTGTCAAAATGGCATTGCCAGAAGAAACCGTGGTCTGTGTCACTGGCGACGGCAGCATTCAGATGAACATTCAGGAACTGTCTACCGCTTTGCAATATGAACTGCCGGTGCTGGTGGTGAACCTCAATAACCGCTATCTGGGGATGGTGAAGCAGTGGCAGGACATGATCTATTCCGGCCGCCATTCACAATCTTATATGCAGTCGCTACCGGATTTCGTTCGTCTGGCGGAAGCCTATGGCCATGTTGGGATCCAGATCTCTCATCCGCAAGAGCTGGAAAACAAACTTAGCGAGGCACTGGAACAGGTCCGCAATAATCGCCTGGTGTTTGTTGATGTCACTGTTGATGGCAGCGAGCACGTCTACCCGATGCAGATTCGTGGCGGCGGAATGGATGAAATGTGGTTAAGCAAAACGGAGAGAACCTGATTATGCGCCGGATATTATCCGTATTACTCGAAAATGAATCAGGCGCGTTATCCCGCGTGATCGGCCTCTTTTCCCAACGGGGCTATAACATTGAAAGCCTGACCGTTGCGCCAACCGACGATCCGACATTATCGCGTATGACTATCCAGACCGTGGGCGATGAAAAAGTGTTGGAGCAGATTGAAAAGCAATTACACAAGCTGGTCGATGTGCTGCGTGTTAGCGAACTGGGGCAGGGGGCGCATGTTGAGCGGGAAATCATGCTGGTGAAAATTCAGGCCAGTGGCTATGGACGTGACGAAGTGAAGCGCAATACGGAAATATTCCGTGGGCAAATCATTGATGTCACGCCATCGCTTTATACCGTTCAATTGGCGGGAACCAGCGATAAGCTTGATGCATTTTTAGCATCGATTCGCGATGTGGCGAAAATTGTGGAGGTCGCTCGTTCCGGCGTAGTAGGACTTTCGCGCGGCGATAAAATAATGCGTTGAGAATGATCTCAATGCGCAATTTACAGCCCAACATGTCACGTTGGGCTTTTTTTGCGAATTCAGTGGGAACCTGGAATAAAAGCAGTTGCCGCAGTTAATTTTCTGCGCTTAGATGTTAATGAATTTAACCCATGCCAGTACAATGGGTATGGTTTTTACATTTTACTCAAGGGGCAATTGTGAAACTGGATGAAATCGCTCGGCTGGCGGGAGTGTCGCGGACCACTGCAAGCTATGTTATTAACGGCAAAGCGAAGCAATACCGTGTGAGCGACAAAACCGTTGAAAAAGTCATGGCAGTGGTGCGTGAGCACAATTACCACCCAAATGCCGTGGCTGCTGGGCTTCGTGCTGGACGCACACGTTCGATTGGTCTTGTGATCCCCGATCTGGAGAACACAAGTTACACCCGTATCGCTAATTATCTTGAACGTCAGGCGCGGCAACGGGGTTATCAACTACTGATTGCTTGTTCCGAAGATCAGCCAGACAACGAAATGCGCTGTATTGAGCATCTTTTGCAGCGTCAGGTCGATGCCATCATTGTTTCGACGTCGCTGCCGCCGGAGCATCCTTTTTATCAACGCTGGGCTAACGACCCGTTCCCGATCGTCGCGCTGGACCGCGCCCTCGATCGTGAACACTTCACCAGCGTTGTGGGTGCCGACCAGGATGATGCAGAAATGCTGGCCGAAGAGTTACGTAAGTTTCCTGCTGAGACGGTGCTTTATCTTGGCGCGTTGCCGGAGCTTTCTGTCAGCTTCCTGCGCGAGCAGGGTTTCCGTACCGCCTGGAAAGATGATCCACGCGAAGTGCATTTCCTTTATGCCAACAGTTATGAGCGGGAAACCGCTGCCCAGTTATTCGAAAAATGGCTGGAAACGCATCCGATGCCGCAGGCGCTGTTCACCACCTCATTTGCGTTGTTGCAAGGCGTTATGGATGTCACGCTGCGCCGCGATGGCAAACTGCCTTCTGATTTGGCAATTGCGACCTTTGGTGACAACGAATTGCTCGACTTCTTACAGTGTCCGGTACTGGCGGTAGCCCAGCGTCATCGCGATGTTGCGGAACGCGTACTGGAGATTGTGCTCGCCAGTCTGGACGAACCGCGCAAACCAAAACCAGGCTTAACACGCATTAAACGTAATCTCTATCGTCGTGGTGTACTAAGCCGTAGATAAACATTACGAAAAGATGCGCCAGTGGATTTTACCTCTGGCGCATTGAGTACGTAATTGGACATCGATATCCATAATGTAAATAAGACTATTCTGGACAATTATCCATAAGCCCTCCTGAATATCCTGCCAATTAACTCCATTCGCTGCGTTGAATGATAATTAACTCGTAACGGTAGATTGCAATTGCATTATTTTGTTACAAGCAAATCGGCAATTGCCGATTAAACAAACACTTTTCTAAACTTTTGTTCAAAGTCGCTGGCATCAGGCATGGCGCACGTGCAACAGGGACTGTTATCCGGGGGAGATATGTCCTAAAATGCCGCTCGCGTCGCAAACTGACACTTTATATTTCCATTAAGGAAAATTGAGTCGTTTTTAAAACGGTAATGATGAATGGGATTTTTTCTTACAACTATTCATGACGTTAATTTGCTTCGTTTGTTGGGCGATTTTTAAACAATGCAGATATTAGCCGTAAACATTGGGTTTTTTGCTTCGGTAAGGAATGTTCCTGGCTTGACAAGCTTTTCCTCCGCTCCGTAAACTCCTTTTAGTGGGAATTTGTGGGATAAAGTGGTAATCGGGGGGAGACTGGCATGTTCCGGGGAGCAACGTTAGTCAATCTCGACAGTAAAGGGCGCTTATCGGTGCCTACCCGTTATCGGGAAGAACTGCTCGGGAGCGCTGCCGGTCAAATGGTGTGTACCATTGACATTCATCACCCGTGCCTGCTGCTTTACCCCCTTCCTGAATGGGAAATTATCGAGCACAAATTATCGCGTCTTTCGAGCATGAACCCTGTTGAACGTCGTGTTCAACGCCTTCTGTTAGGGCATGCCAGTGAGTGTCAGCTGGATAGCGCAGGTCGATTATTAATCGCGCCTGTGTTGCGGCAGCATGCCGGGCTGACGAAAGAAGTGATGCTGGTCGGGCAGTTCAATAAGTTCGAACTGTGGGATGAAACGACCTGGCATCAACAGGTCAGGGAAGATATCGACGCTGAACAGTCTGTTACCGAAAACTTGTCGGAGCGACTGCAGGACTTGTCTCTATAAAATGATGGAAAACTATAAACATACCACGGTACTGCTGGACGAAGCCGTAAATGGCCTCAATATCCGTCCTGACGGTATCTACATTGATGGAACTTTTGGTCGCGGTGGTCACTCACGTCTGATTCTTTCGCAACTTGGCGAAACGGGACGCTTGTTGGCAATCGATCGCGACCCGCAGGCTATTGCTGTCGCGAAGACTATTAATGATCCGCGCTTCTCCATCATTCATGGACCTTTCTCTGCGCTGGGCGAATATGTCGCCGAGCGCGATCTTATCGGCAAGATCGACGGCATTCTGCTCGATCTTGGCGTCTCTTCACCGCAACTCGATGATGCTGAACGCGGTTTTTCCTTTATGCGCGATGGCCCGTTGGACATGCGTATGGACCCGACACGCGGTCAGTCTGCCGCCGAATGGCTACAAACCGCAGAAGAATCCGATATTGCCTGGGTATTAAAAACCTATGGCGAAGAGCGTTTTGCTAAACGTATTGCACGCGCCATTGTCGAGCGTAACCGCGAACAGCCGATGACCCGCACTAAAGAACTGGCAGAAGTCGTTGCTGCCGCAACGCCGGTGAAAGACAAATTCAAACATCCCGCGACCCGTACCTTCCAGGCGGTGCGCATTTGGGTGAACAGTGAACTGGAGGAGATAGAGCAGGCGCTAAAAAGCTCGCTTAACGTGCTGGCCCCAGGCGGGCGGCTTTCGATCATCAGTTTTCATTCGCTGGAAGATCGTATTGTGAAACGCTTTATGCGTGAAAACAGTCGCGGTCCACAAGTTCCGGCAGGGTTACCGATGACTGAAGAGCAGCTCAAAAAACTGGGTGGCCGTCAGTTGCGGGCACTAGGTAAGTTGATGCCGGGCGAAGAAGAGGTGGCTGAGAACCCTCGTGCCCGTAGTTCAGTTCTGCGTATTGCAGAGAGGACGAACGCATGATCAGCAGAGTGACAGAAGCCCTCAGCAAAGTTAAAGGATCGATGGGAAGCCACGAGCGCCATGCCTTGCCTGGCGTTATCGGTGACGATCTTTTGCGGTTTGGGAAGCTGCCGCTCTGCCTGTTCATTTGCATTATTTTGACGGCGGTGACTGTGGTGACCACGGCGCACCATACCCGTTTGCTCACCGCTCAGCGCGAACAACTGGTGCTGGAGCGAGACGCTTTAGACATTGAATGGCGCAACCTCATTCTTGAAGAGAATGCGCTCGGCGACCATAGCCGGGTGGAACGGATCGCCACGGAGAAGCTGCAAATGCAGCATGTTGATCCATCACAAGAAAATATCGTAGTGCAAAAATAAGGATAAACGCGACGCATGAAAGCAGCGGCGAAAACGCAGAAACCAAAACGTCAGGAAGAACATGCCAACTTTATCAGTTGGCGTTTTGCGTTGTTATGCGGCTGTATTTTATTGGCACTGGCTTTCCTGCTGGGGCGCGTTGCCTGGTTGCAGGTAATCTCCCCGGATATGCTGGTGAAAGAGGGCGACATGCGCTCTCTTCGCGTTCAGCAAGTCTCCACCTCCCGCGGCATGATTACCGACCGTTCTGGTCGCCCGTTAGCAGTGAGTGTGCCAGTAAAAGCGATCTGGGCCGACCCGAAAGAAGTGCATGAAGCCGGCGGCATCAGCGTCGGTGACCGCTGGAAGGCGCTGGCTAACGCGCTCAATATTCCGCTGGATCAACTTTCCGCCCGCATTAATGCCAACCCGAAAGGGCGCTTTATCTATCTGGCGCGTCAGGTTAACCCTGACATGGCTGAATACATCAAAAAACTGAAGCTGCCGGGGATTCATCTGCGCGAAGAATCTCGCCGTTACTACCCGTCTGGCGAAGTGACCGCTCACCTCATTGGCTTTACTAACGTCGATAGTCAGGGGATTGAGGGCGTCGAGAAAAGTTTTGATAAATGGCTTACCGGGCAACCGGGCGAACGTATTGTGCGTAAAGACCGCTATGGACGTGTAATCGAAGATATTTCTTCTACCGACAGCCAGGCGGCGCACAACCTGGCGTTGAGTATTGATGAACGCCTGCAGGCGCTGGTTTATCGCGAACTGAACAACGCCGTGGCCTTTAACAAGGCTGAATCCGGCAGCGCCGTGCTGGTGGATGTCAACACCGGCGAAGTGCTGGCGATGGCCAATAGCCCGTCTTACAACCCAAACAATCTGAGTGGCACGCCAAAAGAGGCGATGCGTAACCGTACCATTACCGACGTGTTTGAACCGGGCTCTACTGTCAAACCGATGGTGGTGATGACCGCGTTGCAACGTGGTGTGGTGCGGGAAAACTCGGTGCTTAATACCGTGCCTTATCGAATTAACGGCCACGAAATTAAAGACGTGGCGCGCTATAGCGAATTAACCCTGACCGGGGTATTACAGAAGTCGAGTAACGTCGGTGTTTCCAAGCTGGCGTTAGCGATGCCGTCCTCAGCGTTAGTAGATACTTACTCACGTTTTGGGTTGGGAAAAGCGACCAATTTGGGGTTGGTCGGAGAACGCAGTGGCTTATATCCTCAAAAACAACGGTGGTCTGACATAGAGAGGGCCACCTTCTCTTTCGGCTACGGGCTAATGGTAACACCGTTACAGTTAGCGCGAGTCTACGCAACCATCGGCAGCTATGGTATCTATCGCCCGCTGTCGATTACCAAGGTTGACCCCCCGGTTCCTGGTGAACGTGTCTTCCCGGAATCCATTGTTCGCACCGTGGTGCATATGATGGAAAGCGTGGCGCTACCGGGCGGGGGTGGCGTGAAGGCGGCGATTAAAGGCTATCGTATCGCCATTAAAACCGGTACCGCGAAAAAGGTCGGGCCGGATGGTCGCTACATCAATAAATATATTGCTTATACCGCAGGCGTTGCGCCTGCGAGTCAGCCGCGCTTCGCGCTGGTTGTTGTTATCAACGATCCGCAGGCGGGTAAATACTACGGCGGCGCCGTTTCCGCGCCGGTCTTTGGTGCCATCATGGGCGGCGTATTACGCACCATGAACATCGAACCGGATGCGCTGACAACGGGTGATAAAAACGAATTTGTGATTAATCAAGGCGAGGGGACAGGTGGCAGATCGTAATTTGCGCGACCTTCTTGCTCCGTGGGTGCCAAACGCACCTTCGCGAGCACTGCGAGAGATGACACTCGACAGCCGTGTGGCTGCGTCGGGCGATCTTTTTGTAGCTGTAGTAGGTCATCAGGCGGACGGGCGTCGATATATCCCGCAGGCGATAGCGCAAGGTGTGGCTGCCATTATTGCAGAGGCAAAAGATGAGGCGACCGATGGTGAAATCCGTGAAATGCACGGCGTACCGGTCATCTATCTCAGCCAGCTCAATGAGCGTTTATCAGCGCTGGCGGGCCGCTTTTACCATGAACCCTCTGACAATTTACGTCTCGTGGGCGTAACGGGCACCAACGGCAAAACCACCACCACCCAGCTTCTGGCGCAGTGGAGTCAGTTGCTTGGTGAAACCAGCGCGGTGATGGGTACCGTAGGTAACGGCCTGCTGGGTAAAGTTATTCCGACGGAAAACACGACCGGTTCGGCAGTCGACGTTCAGCATGAGCTGGCGGGGCTGGTGGATCAGGGTGCGACTTTTTGCGCAATGGAAGTTTCCTCCCACGGGCTGGTACAGCACCGTGTGGCGGCATTGAAATTTGCGGCGTCGGTCTTTACCAACTTAAGCCGCGATCACCTTGATTATCACGGTGATATGGAACATTACGAAGCCGCAAAATGGCTGCTTTACTCCGAACATCATTGCGGTCAGGCGATAGTCAACGCCGATGACGAAGTAGGCCGTCGCTGGCTGGCAAAACTGCCGGATGCAGTTGCGGTGTCGATGGAAGACCATATCAATCTGAACTGTCATGGCCGCTGGTTGAAAGCGATCGACGTGAACTATCACGACAGCGGCGCAACCATTCGCTTTAGCTCAAGCTGGGGCGATGGGGAAATTGAAAGTCGCCTGATGGGCGCTTTTAACGTCAGCAACTTGCTGCTCGCGCTGGCGACGCTGCTGGCACTGGGGTATCCGCTGGCTGACCTGCTTAAAACCGCCGCGCGTCTGCAGCCGGTTTGCGGACGTATGGAAGTGTTTACTGCACCGGGCAAACCGACGGTGGTTGTGGATTACGCTCACACCCCGGATGCACTGGAAAAAGCCTTGCAGGCTGCACGTCTTCACTGTGCAGGCAAGCTGTGGTGCGTCTTCGGCTGTGGCGGCGATCGTGATAAAGGCAAGCGTCCACTGATGGGGGCGATTGCTGAAGAGTTTGCCGACGTGGCGGTAGTAACTGACGATAACCCGCGTACCGAAGAACCGCGCGCCATCATCAACGATATTCTGGCGGGAATGTTAGATGCCGGACATGCCAAAGTGATGGAAGGTCGTGCCGAAGCGGTGACTTGCGCCGTTATGCAGGCTAAAGAGAACGATGTGGTGCTGGTCGCGGGCAAAGGCCATGAAGATTACCAGATTGTTGGTAATCAGCGCCTGGACTACTCCGATCGCGTCACGGTGGCGCGTTTGCTGGGGGTGATCGCATGATTAGCGTAACCCTTAGCCAACTTACCGATATTCTCAACGGTGAACTAAAAGGGGCGGATATCACCCTGGATGCCGTAACGACTGACACGCGGAAAGTGACGCCAGGCTGTCTGTTTGTTGCCCTGAAAGGCGAACGTTTCGATGCCCACGATTTTGCCGACCAGGCGAAAGCTGGGGGCGCAGGCGCGCTCCTGGTCAGCCGTCCACTGGATATCGACCTGCCGCAGTTAATCGTTAAAGACACGCGTCTGGCATTTGGTGAACTGGCTGCATGGGTTCGCCAGCAAGTTCCGGCGCGCGTGGTTGCTCTGACCGGTTCCTCCGGTAAAACCTCCGTTAAAGAGATGACTGCGGCGATTTTAAGCCAGTGCGGCAATACGCTTTATACCGCGGGCAATCTCAACAACGACATCGGCGTGCCAATGACGCTGCTGCGCTTAACGCCGGAATACGATTACGCAGTTATTGAACTTGGCGCGAACCATCAGGGCGAAATTGCCTGGACTGTGAGTCTGACTCGCCCGGAAGCGGCGCTGGTCAACAACCTGGCGGCGGCGCATCTGGAAGGTTTCGGCTCGCTTGCAGGTGTCGCGAAAGCGAAAGGCGAAATCTTTACCGGCCTGCCGGAAAACGGTATCGCCATTATGAATGCCGACAACAACGACTGGCTGAACTGGCAGAGCGTAATTGGCTCACGCAAAGTGTGGCGTTTCTCACCGAATGCCGCCAACAGCGATTTCACCGCCACCAATATCCATGTGACTTCGCACGGTACGGAATTTACGCTACAAACCCCAACGGGTAGCGTCGATGTTCTGCTGCCGTTGCCGGGGCGTCACAATATTGCGAATGCGCTGGCAGCCGCCGCGCTCTCCATGTCCGTGGGCGCAACGCTTGATGCTATCAAAGCGGGGCTGGCGAATCTGAAAGCCGTTCCCGGGCGTCTGTTCCCGATTCAACTGGCGGAAAACCAGTTGTTGCTCGACGACTCCTACAACGCCAATGTCGGTTCAATGACCGCAGCAGTCCAGGTACTGGCTGAAATGCCTGGCTACCGCGTGCTGGTGGTGGGCGATATGGCGGAACTGGGCGCTGAAAGCGAAGCCTGCCATGTACAGGTGGGCGAAGCGGCGAAGGCGGCTGGTATTGACCGCGTGTTAAGCGTGGGTAAACAAAGCCATGTTATCAGCACCGCCAGCGGCGTTGGCGAACATTTTGCTGATAAATCCGCGTTAATTGCGCGTCTTAAATCACTGATTGCAGAGCAACAGGTGATTACGATTTTAGTTAAGGGTTCACGTAGTGCCGCCATGGAAGAGGTGGTACGCGCTTTACAGGAGAATGGGACATGCTAGTTTGGCTGGCCGAACATTTGGTCAAATATTATTCCGGCTTTAACGTCTTTTCCTATCTGACGTTTCGCGCCATCGTCAGCCTGCTGACCGCGCTGTTTATCTCATTGTGGATGGGCCCGCGTATGATTGCCCATTTGCAAAAACTCTCCTTTGGTCAGGTCGTTCGTAACGATGGCCCGGAATCGCACTTTAGTAAGCGCGGTACGCCGACCATGGGCGGGATTATGATCCTGACAGCGATTGTGATCTCCGTACTGCTGTGGGCTTATCCCGCTAACCCATATGTCTGGTGCGTACTTGTGGTGCTGGTGGGTTACGGCATCATTGGTTTTGTCGACGACTATCGCAAAGTGGTGCGTAAAGACACCAAGGGCCTGATTGCGCGCTGGAAGTATTTCTGGATGTCGGTGATCGCGCTGGGCGTCGCCTTTGCGCTGTATCTTGCCGGGAAAGACACGCCAGCAACGCAGCTGGTGGTGCCGTTCTTTAAAGATGTGATGCCGCAGCTGGGGCTGTTCTACATCCTGCTGGCTTACTTCGTCATTGTTGGTACCGGTAATGCGGTAAACCTGACCGATGGCCTCGACGGGCTGGCGATTATGCCGACCGTATTTGTCGCCGGTGGTTTTGCGCTGGTGGCGTGGGCAACCGGCAACATGAACTTTGCCAGCTACTTGCATATACCGTATCTGCGGCACGCCGGGGAACTGGTTATTGTCTGCACCGCGATAGTCGGGGCAGGGCTGGGCTTCTTGTGGTTTAACACCTATCCGGCGCAGGTCTTTATGGGCGATGTCGGTTCGCTGGCATTAGGCGGCGCGCTGGGCATTATCGCTGTGCTGCTGCGTCAGGAATTCCTGCTGGTGATTATGGGCGGTGTGTTTGTGGTTGAAACCCTATCGGTTATTTTGCAGGTCGGCTCCTTTAAACTGCGCGGGCAACGTATTTTCCGCATGGCGCCGATTCATCACCACTATGAACTGAAAGGTTGGCCGGAACCGCGCGTCATTGTGCGCTTCTGGATTATTTCGCTGATGCTGGTCCTGATTGGTCTGGCAACGCTGAAGGTACGTTAATCATGGCTGATTACCAGGGTAAAAATGTCGTTATTATCGGCCTGGGCCTCACCGGGCTTTCCTGCGTGGACTTTTTCCTTGCTCGTGGCGTGACGCCGCGCGTTATGGATACACGTATGACACCGCCTGGCCTGGATAAATTACCCGAAGCGGTGGAACGTCACACTGGCGGTCTTAATGACGCGTGGCTGATGGCAGCCGATCTGATCGTCGCCAGCCCCGGTATTGCGCTGGCGCATCCATCTTTAAGCGCCGCTGCCGATGCCGGAATTGAAATTGTTGGTGATATCGAACTGTTCTGCCGCGAAGCGCAGGCACCGATTGTGGCGATCACCGGTTCTAACGGCAAAAGCACTGTCACCACCTTAGTGGGCGAAATGGCGAAAGCGGCAGGTGTTAACGTCGGCGTGGGGGGTAACATTGGCCTGCCTGCGTTGATGTTGCTGGATGCCGAGTGCGAACTGTACGTGCTGGAACTATCGAGCTTCCAGCTGGAAACCACCTCCAGCTTACAGGCGGTGGCAGCGACCATTCTGAACGTGACTGAAGATCATATGGATCGCTATCCGTTTGGATTGCAGCAATATCGTGCGGCAAAACTGCGCATTTACGAAAATGCGAAAGTTTGTGTCGTCAATGCCGATGATGCCTTAACGATGCCGATTCGCGGTGCGGATGAACGCTGCGTCAGCTTTGGCGTCAACATGGGTGACTATCACCTGAATCATCAGCAGGGCGAAACCTGGCTGCGGGTGAAAGGCGAGAAAGTGTTGAATGTGAAAGAGATGAAACTTTCCGGGCAACACAACTATACCAATGCGCTGGCAGCGCTGGCGCTGGCTGATGCCGCAGGGTTACCGCGCGCCAGCAGCCTGAAAGCGTTAACCACGTTCACTGGTCTGCCGCATCGTTTTGAAGTGGTGCTGGAGCATAACGGCGTGCGCTGGATTAACGATTCGAAAGCCACCAACGTCGGGAGTACAGAGGCGGCGCTGAACGGCTTGCAGGTAGACGGTACGCTGCATTTATTGCTGGGCGGTGATGGCAAATCGGCGGATTTCAGTCCACTGGCGCGCTATCTGAATGGCGACAACGTGCGTTTGTACTGTTTTGGTCGTGATGGCGCCCAGTTAGCGGCGCTGCGCCCGGAAGTGGCAGAGCAAACCGAAACCATGGAGCAGGCGATGCTCTTGCTGGCGCCACGCGTGCAGCCAGGGGATATGGTGCTGTTGTCACCAGCCTGTGCCAGCCTCGATCAGTTCAAGAACTTTGAACAACGGGGCAATGAGTTCGCCCGTCTGGCGAAGGAGTTAGGTTGATGCGTTTATCTCTCCCTCGCCTGAAAATGCCGCGCCTGCCAGGACTCAGTATCCTGGTCTGGATCTCCACGGCGCTTAAAGGCTGGGTGATGGGCTCGCGGGAAAAAGATACCGACAGCCTGATCATGTACGATCGCACCTTGCTGTGGCTGACCTTCGGCCTCGCGGCGATCGGCTTTATCATGGTGACTTCGGCGTCAATGCCCATTGGGCAGCGCTTAACCAACGATCCGTTTTTCTTCGCGAAGCGTGATGGCGTCTATCTGATCCTGGCATTCATTCTGGCGATCATTACGCTGCGTCTGCCGATGGAGTTCTGGCAACGTTACAGCGCCACGATGCTGCTTGGATCAATCATCCTGCTGATGATCGTGCTGGTGGTAGGTAGCTCAGTTAAAGGGGCATCACGTTGGATCGATCTCGGCCTGCTGCGTATTCAGCCTGCGGAGTTGACCAAGCTGTCGCTGTTTTGTTACATCGCCAACTATCTGGTGCGCAAAGGCGACGAAGTACGTAACAACCTGCGCGGCTTCCTGAAACCGATGGGCGTAATTCTGGTGCTGGCAGTGTTACTGCTGGCACAGCCAGACCTTGGTACAGTAGTCGTATTGTTCGTCACCACACTGGCGATGCTGTTCCTGGCGGGGGCAAAATTGTGGCAGTTCATTGCCATTATCGGCATGGGGATTTCAGCGGTCGTGCTGCTGATCCTCGCCGAACCGTACCGTATCCGCCGTGTTACTGCGTTCTGGAACCCGTGGGAAGATCCCTTCGGTAGCGGCTATCAGTTAACGCAATCCCTGATGGCCTTTGGTCGTGGCGAATTGTGGGGGCAAGGTTTAGGCAATTCGGTACAAAAACTGGAGTATCTGCCAGAAGCTCACACTGACTTCATTTTCGCCATTATCGGCGAAGAACTGGGGTATATCGGTGTGGTGCTGGCGCTTTTAATGGTATTCTTCGTCGCTTTTCGCGCGATGTCGATTGGCCGTAAAGCGTTAGAAATTGACCACCGTTTTTCCGGTTTTCTCGCCTGTTCAATTGGTATCTGGTTTAGCTTCCAGGCGCTGGTTAACGTAGGCGCGGCAGCGGGGATGTTGCCAACTAAAGGTCTGACATTGCCGCTGATCAGTTACGGTGGTTCGAGCTTACTGATTATGTCGACAGCCATCATGATGCTGTTACGTATTGATTATGAAACACGTCTGGAGAAAGCGCAGGCGTTTGTACGAGGTTCTCGATGAGTGGTAAAGGGAAGCGATTAATGGTGATGGCAGGCGGTACTGGCGGGCACGTGTTCCCGGGACTGGCTGTTGCGCACCATTTAATGGCCCAGGGGTGGCAAGTTCGCTGGCTGGGTACTGCCGATCGTATGGAAGCGGACTTAGTGCCGAAGCACGGTATCGAGATCGACTTTATTCGTATTTCTGGTCTGCGCGGCAAGGGTATTAAAGCGTTGCTCGCGGCTCCGCTGCGGATCTTTAACGCCTGGCGTCAGGCGCGGGCGATTATGAAAGCTTACAAGCCCGATGTGGTGCTCGGTATGGGCGGCTATGTTTCCGGGCCTGGTGGTCTGGCAGCATGGTCGTTAGGCATTCCGGTCGTACTTCACGAACAAAACGGCATTGCTGGCTTGACCAATAAATGGCTGGCGAAAATTGCTACCAAAGTGATGCAGGCGTTTCCGGGGGCTTTCCCTGATGCCGAAGTTGTTGGTAACCCGGTGCGTACTGATGTGCTGGCGTTGCCGTTGCCACAGCAGCGTATGGCTGGTCGTGAAGGTCCGGTTCGTGTTCTGGTTGTGGGTGGTTCCCAGGGAGCGCGCATCCTTAACCAGACAATGCCGCAGGTTGCAGCAAAGCTGGGTGATTCAGTCACTATCTGGCATCAGAGCGGCAAAGGTTCGCAACAAACCGTTGAACAGGCTTATGCCGAAGCGGGGCAACCGCAGCATAAAGTGACGGAATTTATTGATGATATGGCGGCGGCCTATGCGTGGGCGGATGTCGTCGTTTGCCGTTCTGGCGCGTTGACGGTGAGTGAAATCGCTGCGGCAGGGCTACCTGCGTTGTTTGTGCCGTTTCAACATAAAGACCGCCAACAGTACTGGAATGCGCTGCCGCTGGAAAAAGCGGGGGCAGCCAAAATTATCGAGCAGCCGCAGCTTACTGTGGATGCCATCGCCAACACCCTGGCCGGGTGGCCGCGAGAAACCTTATTAACCATGGCAGAACGCGCCCGAGCTGCATCCATTCCGGATGCCACCGAGCGAGTGGCAAATGAAGTGAGCCGGGCTGCCCGGGCGTAATCGTAGCGATGCCTTTTGCATCGTATGAATTTGAGAAGTTAATGGCGTAAAGAATGAATACACAACAATTGGCAAAACTGCGTTCCATCGTGCCTGAAATGCGTCGCGTTCGGCACATACACTTTGTCGGCATCGGTGGTGCCGGTATGGGCGGTATTGCCGAAGTTCTGGCCAATGAAGGGTATCAGATCAGTGGTTCCGATTTAGCGCCAAACCCAGTCACGCAACAGCTAACGAACCTGGGAGCGACGATTTACTTCAACCATCGCCCGGAAAACGTGCGTGATGCCAGTGTGGTCGTAGTTTCCAGCGCGATTTCCGCCGATAACCCGGAAATTGTTGCCGCTCATGAGGCACGTATTCCGGTTATTCGTCGTGCTGAAATGCTGGCTGAGTTAATGCGTTTTCGTCATGGCATCGCCATTGCCGGGACGCATGGCAAAACCACAACCACCGCGATGGTTTCCAGCATCTACGCAGAAGCGGGCCTCGACCCGACCTTCGTGAACGGTGGGCTGGTAAAAGCGGCGGGTGTTCATGCACGTTTAGGCCACGGTCGTTACCTGATTGCTGAAGCTGATGAAAGCGATGCGTCGTTCCTGCATCTGCAACCGATGGTAGCGATTGTCACTAATATCGAAGCCGACCATATGGATACCTACCAGGGCGACTTTGAGAATTTAAAACAGACTTTTATTAATTTTCTGCACAACCTGCCGTTTTACGGTCGTGCGGTGATGTGTGTTGACGATCCGGTAATTCGCGAATTGTTACCGCGTGTAGGCCGTCAAACCACCACTTACGGCTTCAGCGAAGATGCTGACGTGCGTGTGGAAGATTATCAGCAGATTGGCCCGCAGGGACACTTTACGCTGCTGCGTCAGGACAAAGAGCCAATGCGCGTTACACTGAATGCGCCAGGTCGTCACAATGCCCTGAATGCTGCCGCTGCCGTTGCGGTCGCCACGGAAGAGGGGATTGAAGACGAGGCTATTTTGCGTGCGCTGGAGAGTTTCCAGGGAACCGGACGCCGCTTTGATTTCCTTGGTGAATTTCCATTGGAACCTGTGAATGGTAAAAGCGGTACGGCAATGCTGGTTGATGACTATGGTCACCACCCGACCGAGGTGGACGCCACTATTAAAGCGGCGCGAGCAGGTTGGCCGGATAAAAACCTGGTGATGCTGTTTCAGCCGCACCGTTTCACCCGCACGCGCGACCTGTATGATGATTTTGCCAATGTGCTGACTCAGGTGGATACCCTGCTGATGCTGGAAGTGTATCCGGCAGGCGAAGCGCCTATTCCGGGAGCGGACAGTCGTTCGTTGTGTCGTACAATCCGTGGCCGTGGGAAAATTGATCCGATTCTGGTGCCGGACCCGGCGCAGGTGGCCGAGATGTTAGCACCAGTATTAACTGGTAACGACCTGATCCTCGTTCAGGGGGCAGGAAATATCGGAAAAATTGCCCGATCTTTAGCTGAAATCAAACTGAAGCCGCAAACTACAGAGGAAGAGCGACATGACTGATAAAATCGCGGTCCTGTTGGGCGGGACCTCCGCAGAGCGGGAAGTTTCTCTGAATTCTGGCGCGGCAGTGTTAGCTGGGCTGCGTGAAGGCGGTATTGACGCGTATCCTGTCGACCCGAAAGAAATCGACGTAACGCAACTGAAGTCGATGGGCTTTCAGAAAGTGTTTATCGCTCTGCACGGTCGCGGTGGTGAAGATGGCACGCTGCAGGGTATGCTCGAGCTGATGGGCTTGCCTTATACCGGCAGTGGAGTGATGGCATCTGCGCTTTCAATGGATAAACTACGCAGCAAACTGCTTTGGCAGGGGGCTGGTTTACCGGTAGCGCCGTGGGTAGCATTAACCCGCGCAGAGTTTGAAAAAGGCATTAGTGATAAGCAGTTAGCAGAAATTTCTGCCTTAGGTTTGCCGCTTATCGTCAAGCCGAGCCGCGAAGGTTCCAGTGTGGGAATGTCAAAAGTAGTAGCAGAAAATGCTCTGCAAGATGCATTAAGATTGGCATTTCAGCACGATGAAGAAGTATTGATTGAAAAATGGCTAAGTGGGCCGGAGTTCACGGTTGCGATACTCGGTGAAGAAATTTTACCGTCAATACGTATTCAACCCGCTGGAACCTTCTATGATTATGAGGCGAAGTATCTCTCTGATGAGACACAGTATTTCTGCCCGGCAGGTTTAGAAGTGGCTCAAGAGGCAAATTTGCAGGCATTAGTGCTGAAAGCATGGACGACTTTAGGATGCAAAGGATGGGGACGTATAGACGTCATGCTGGACAGCGATGGACAGTTTTATCTGCTGGAAGCTAATACCTCACCGGGTATGACCAGTCACAGTCTGGTGCCGATGGCGGCACGTCAGGCGGGTATGAGCTTCTCGCAGTTGGTAGTACGAATTCTGGAACTGGCGGACTAATATGTCGCAGGCTGCTCTGAACACGCGAAACAGTGAAGAAGAGATTTCTTCTCACCGCAATAATGGAACGCGTCTGGCGGGGATCCTTTTCCTGCTGACCGTTTTAACGACAGTGTTGGTGAGCGGCTGGGTCGTGTTGGGCTGGATGGAAGATGCGCAACGCCTGCCGCTCTCAAAGCTGGTGTTGACCGGTGAACGCCATTACACGCGTAATGACGATATCCGGCAGTCGATCCTGGCATTGGGTGAGCCAGGTACCTTTATGACCCAGGATGTAAATATCATCCAGACGCAAATTGAACAACGCCTGCCGTGGATTAAGCAGGTGAGCGTCAGAAAGCAGTGGCCTGATGAATTGAAGATTCATCTGGTTGAATATGTGCCGATTGCGCGTTGGAATGATCAGCATATGGTTGACGCTGAAGGAAACACCTTCAGCGTTCCGCCAGATCGCACCAGCAAGCAGGTGCTCCCAATGTTGTATGGTCCGGAAGGCAGCGCAAATGAAGTGTTGCAGGGCTATCGCGAAATGGGGCAGATGCTGGCAAAGGACAGATTTACTCTGAAGGAAGCGGCGATGACCGCGCGGCGCTCCTGGCAGTTGACGCTGAATAACGATATTAAGCTCAATCTTGGCCGGGGCGATACGATGAAACGTTTGGCTCGCTTTGTAGAACTTTATCCGGTTTTACAGCAGCAGGCGCAAACCGATGGCAAACGGATTAGCTACGTTGATTTGCGTTATGACTCTGGTGCGGCAGTCGGCTGGGCGCCCTTGCCGCCAGAGGAATCTACTCAGCAACAAAATCAGGCACAGGCAGAACAACAATGATCAAGGCGACGGACAGAAAACTGGTAGTAGGACTGGAGATTGGTACCGCGAAGGTTGCCGCTTTAGTAGGGGAAGTTCTGCCCGACGGTATGGTCAATATCATTGGTGTGGGCAGCTGCCCATCACGTGGTATGGATAAAGGCGGGGTGAACGACCTCGAATCCGTGGTCAAGTGCGTACAGCGCGCCATTGACCAGGCAGAATTGATGGCAGATTGTCAGATCTCTTCGGTATATCTGGCGCTTTCTGGTAAGCACATCAGCTGCCAGAATGAAATTGGTATGGTGCCTATTTCTGAAGAAGAAGTGACACAAGAAGATGTAGAAAATGTCGTCCATACCGCGAAATCGGTGCGCGTGCGTGATGAACATCGTGTGCTGCATGTGATCCCGCAAGAGTATGCGATTGACTATCAGGAAGGGATCAAAAATCCGGTAGGACTTTCTGGCGTGCGTATGCAGGCAAAAGTGCACCTGATCACATGTCACAACGATATGGCAAAAAACATTGTGAAAGCCGTTGAACGTTGTGGCCTGAAAGTTGACCAACTGATATTTGCCGGACTGGCATCAAGTTATTCGGTATTGACGGAAGACGAACGAGAACTGGGCGTCTGCGTCGTCGATATCGGTGGTGGTACAATGGATATCGCCGTTTATACTGGCGGGGCATTGCGTCACACCAAGGTAATTCCTTATGCTGGCAATGTCGTGACCAGTGATATCGCTTATGCCTTTGGCACACCGCCAAGCGACGCCGAAGCGATTAAAGTTCGTCATGGCTGCGCGCTGGGTTCCATCGTCGGTAAAGACGAGAGCGTGGAAGTGCCGAGTGTAGGTGGTCGTCCGCCGCGTAGTCTGCAACGTCAGACGCTGGCGGAGGTGATTGAGCCGCGATATACCGAGCTGCTCAACCTGGTCAACGAAGAGATATTGCAGCTGCAGGAAAAGCTTCGCCAACAAGGCGTAAAGCATCACCTGGCTGCGGGCATTGTATTAACCGGTGGCGCGGCGCAGATCGAAGGTCTTGCCGCCTGCGCTCAACGCGTGTTTCATACGCAGGTGCGTATCGGCGCGCCGCTGAATATCACCGGTTTAACGGATTACGCTCAGGAGCCGTATTATTCAACGGCAGTGGGATTGCTTCATTACGGGAAAGAGTCACATCTTAACGGTGAAGCGGAAGTTGAAAAACGTGTTACAGCATCTGTTGGCTCGTGGATCAAGCGACTCAATAGCTGGCTGCGAAAAGAATTTTAATTTTTATGAGGCCGGCGGTGATTACGGCCTCAGGCGACAGGCACATATCGGAGAGAAACTATGTTTGAACCAATGGAACTTACCAACGACGCGGTGATTAAAGTCATCGGCGTCGGCGGCGGCGGCGGTAATGCTGTTGAACACATGGTGCGTGAGCGCATTGAAGGTGTTGAATTTTTCGCGGTAAATACCGATGCACAGGCGCTGCGTAAAACAGCGGTTGGGCAGACGATTCAGATCGGTAGTGGTATCACCAAAGGACTGGGAGCTGGCGCTAATCCAGAAGTTGGCCGTAATGCGGCTGATGAGGATCGTGATGCACTGCGTGCGGCGCTGGAAGGTGCAGACATGGTCTTTATTGCAGCGGGCATGGGCGGTGGTACCGGTACAGGTGCAGCGCCGGTTGTTGCTGAAGTGGCTAAAGATTTAGGTATTCTGACCGTTGCTGTCGTGACCAAGCCTTTCAACTTTGAAGGCAAGAAGCGTATGGCATTTGCGGAGCAGGGGATCACTGAATTATCCAAACATGTGGACTCCCTGATCACAATCCCGAACGACAAACTGCTGAAAGTTCTGGGCCGCGGTATCTCCCTGCTGGACGCGTTTGGCGCAGCTAACGATGTGCTGAAAGGCGCTGTTCAGGGTATCGCCGAGCTGATTACTCGTCCGGGTCTGATGAATGTGGACTTTGCAGACGTACGTACTGTGATGTCTGAAATGGGCTATGCAATGATGGGTTCTGGCGTGGCGAGCGGTGAAGACCGTGCGGAAGAAGCGGCCGAAATGGCAATTTCTTCTCCGCTGCTGGAAGATATCGACCTGTCTGGCGCGCGCGGCGTGCTGGTTAACATCACTGCGGGCTTCGACCTGCGTCTGGATGAATTCGAAACCGTAGGTAACACCATCCGTGCATTTGCTTCGGACAACGCGACCGTGGTTATCGGTACTTCTCTTGACCCGGATATGAACGATGAACTGCGTGTAACCGTGGTTGCGACGGGCATTGGCATGGACAAACGTCCTGAAATCACTCTCGTGACCAATAAGCAAGTTCAACAGCCAGTGATGGATCGCTACCAGCAGCATGGTATGGCGCCGCTGACGCAAGAGCAGAAGCCCGTGGCCAAAGTGGTGAACGACAATACGCCACAAACCGTGAAAGAGCCGGATTATCTGGATATCCCGGCATTCCTGCGTAAGCAAGCTGACTAAGAATTAGCTGGAATTTGGGTTGCGAGGCTCTTTGTGCTAAACTGGCCTGCCGAATGTATAGTACACTTCGGTTGGATAGATAATTTGGCGAGATAATACGATGATCAAACAAAGGACACTTAAACGTATCGTTCAGGCGACGGGTGTCGGTTTACATACCGGCAAGAAAGTCACCCTGACCTTACGCCCTGCGCCGGCCAACACCGGGGTCATCTATCGTCGCACCGACTTGAATCCACCGGTAGATTTCCCGGCCGATGCCAAATCTGTGCGTGATACCATGCTCTGTACGTGTCTGGTCAACGAGCATGATGTACGGATTTCAACTGTTGAGCACCTGAACGCAGCGCTCGCGGGCTTAGGCATCGATAACATTGTTATCGAAGTTAACGCGCCGGAAATCCCAATCATGGACGGCAGTGCCGCTCCGTTTGTTTACCTGCTGCTTGATGCTGGTATCGACGAGCTGAACTGCGCCAAGAAATTTGTTCGCATCAAAGAGACTGTTCGCGTCGAAGATGGCGATAAGTGGGCTGAATTTAAGCCGTACAATGGTTTTTCGCTGGACTTCACCATCGATTTCAACCATCCGGCAATCGATTCCAGCAATCAACGCTATGCGATGAACTTCTCTGCTGATGCGTTTATGCGCCAGATCAGCCGTGCGCGTACGTTTGGTTTCATGCGTGATATCGAATATCTGCAGTCCCGTGGCCTGTGCCTGGGCGGCAGCTTCGATTGTGCCATCGTTGTTGACGATTATCGCGTACTGAACGAAGACGGCCTGCGTTTTGAAGACGAGTTTGTGCGTCACAAAATGCTCGACGCGATCGGTGATTTGTTCATGTGTGGTCACAACATTATCGGTGCATTTACCGCTTATAAATCCGGTCATGCACTGAATAACAAACTGTTGCAGGCTGTACTGGCGAAACAGGAAGCCTGGGAATATGTGACCTTCCAGGACGACGCAGAACTGCCGTTGGCCTTCAAAGCGCCTTCAGCCGTACTGGCATAACGACATCTATACTGTCGTATAAAATTCGACTGGCAAATCTGGCACTCTCTCCGGCCAGGTGACCCAGTCGTTTTTTTTTGAGTTTTTACAGCGTCGTAAGAAATCGGTGCGAACGCTGTTTTCTTAAGCACTTTTACGTGTTACTTATCTTGAATACTGCTGTGGACTTCTGGCTTTAATGATAAGATTTGTGCGCTAAAAACGTTGAATACGATCGGGATGGCAATAACGTGAGTGGAATACTGACGCGCTGGCGACAGTTAGGTAGACGCTACTTCTGGCCGCATCTCTTATTAGGGATGGTCGCGGCGAGTTTAGGTTTGCCTGCGCTCAGCAACGCCGCCGAGCCAAACGCGCCCGCAAAAGCGACAACGCGCAATCACGAGCCTTCCGCCAAAGTTAACTTTAGTCAGTTGGCCTTGCTGGAAGCAAACACGCGCCGCCCGAACTCGAACTATTCCGTTGATTACTGGCATCAACATGCTATTCGCACGGTAATCCGCCATCTCTCCTTTGCAATGGCGCCGCAAACGCTGCCCGTTGCCGAGGAATCTTTACCGCTTCAGGCGCAACATCTTGCTTTACTGGATACGCTCAGCGCGCTGCTGACCCAGGAAGGCACGCGGTCTGAAAATGGTTATCGCATTGATTATGCGCATTTTACCCCTCAAGCAAACTTCAGCACGCCCGTCTGGATAAGCCAGGCGCAGGGCATCCGTGCTGGCCCTCAACGCCTCAGCTAACAACGAGAAACCTTTACTTCATTTTATTTACTCCGCAATGCGGGGTGTTTGAGATTTTATTATGCTAATCAAATTATTAACTAAAGTTTTCGGTAGTCGTAACGATCGTACCCTGCGCCGGATGCGCAAAGTCGTCAACATTATCAATGCCATGGAACCGGAGATTGAAAAACTCTCCGACGAAGAACTGAAAGGAAAAACGGCAGAGTTCCGCGCGCGTCTGGAAAAAGGCGAAGTGCTGGAAAACTTGATTCCGGAAGCCTTCGCTGTCGTGCGTGAAGCCAGTAAGCGTGTTTTTGGCATGCGCCACTTCGACGTACAGCTGCTCGGCGGTATGGTTCTTAATGAACGTTGCATCGCGGAAATGCGTACAGGTGAAGGTAAAACCCTGACCGCAACGCTGCCTGCTTACCTGAACGCATTAACCGGTAAAGGCGTGCACGTTGTTACCGTCAACGATTACCTGGCGCAACGTGACGCCGAAAACAACCGTCCGCTGTTTGAATTCCTCGGCTTGACCGTCGGCATCAACCTGCCGGGCATGCCAGCACCGGCAAAGCGTGAAGCTTACGCGGCTGACATTACTTACGGTACTAACAACGAATACGGCTTTGACTACCTGCGCGACAACATGGCGTTCAGCCCTGAAGAACGTGTACAGCGTAAACTGCACTATGCGCTGGTGGACGAAGTGGACTCCATCCTGATCGATGAAGCGCGTACACCGCTGATCATTTCCGGCCCGGCGGAAGACAGTTCGGAAATGTATAAGCGTGTAAACAAAATCATTCCGTACCTGATCCGTCAGGAAAAAGAAGACTCCGAAACCTTCCAGGGCGAAGGCCACTTCTCGGTGGATGAAAAATCTCGCCAGGTGAACCTGACCGAACGTGGTCTGGTGCTTATTGAAGAGCTGCTGGTGAAAGAAGGCATTATGGATGAAGGTGAGTCGCTGTACTCTCCGGCCAATATTATGCTGATGCACCACGTAACGGCGGCGCTGCGTGCTCACGCGCTGTTTACCCGCGACGTCGATTACATCGTTAAAGATGGTGAAGTTATCATCGTTGACGAACATACCGGTCGTACCATGCAGGGCCGTCGCTGGTCTGATGGTCTGCACCAGGCTGTGGAAGCAAAAGAGGGTGTACAGATTCAGAACGAAAACCAGACACTGGCTTCGATCACCTTCCAGAACTACTTCCGTCTGTATGAAAAACTGGCGGGGATGACCGGTACGGCTGATACCGAAGCCTTCGAATTCAGTTCCATCTACAAGCTGGATACTGTAGTCGTTCCGACCAACCGCCCGATGATTCGTAAAGATCTGCCGGATCTGGTCTACATGACCGAAGCGGAAAAAATTCAGGCGATCATTGAAGATATCAAAGAACGTACTGCGAAAGGCCAGCCAGTGCTGGTGGGTACTATTTCAATCGAGAAATCGGAACTGGTATCAAACGAGCTGACCAAAGCCGGTATCAAACACAACGTTCTGAACGCTAAATTCCACGCCAACGAAGCGGCAATCGTTGCTCAGGCGGGCTATCCGGCTGCGGTGACCATCGCGACCAACATGGCGGGTCGTGGTACTGACATCGTGCTTGGTGGTAGCTGGCAGGCAGAGGTTGCCGCGCTGGAAAACCCGACCGCAGAGCAAATTGAAAAAATTAAAGCCGACTGGCAGGTGCGTCACGACGCGGTACTGGAAGCAGGTGGCCTGCATATCATCGGTACCGAGCGTCACGAATCTCGTCGTATCGATAACCAGCTGCGTGGCCGTTCTGGTCGTCAGGGTGATGCCGGTTCTTCCCGTTTCTACCTGTCGATGGAAGATGCGCTGATGCGTATTTTTGCTTCCGACCGAGTATCCGGCATGATGCGTAAACTGGGTATGAAACCCGGTGAAGCCATTGAGCATCCGTGGGTAACTAAAGCAATTGCCAATGCTCAGCGTAAAGTTGAAAGCCGTAACTTCGACATTCGTAAACAGCTGCTGGAATACGATGACGTAGCTAACGATCAGCGTCGTGCCATATACTCCCAGCGTAACGAACTGCTGGATGTCAGCGATGTGAGCGAAACCATCAACAGCATTCGTGAAGATGTGTTCAAAGCAACCATCGATGCCTACATTCCGCCACAGTCACTGGAAGAAATGTGGGACATTCCAGGTTTGCAAGAACGTCTGAAAAACGACTTCGACCTTGATTTGCCGATTGCCGAGTGGCTGGACAAAGAGCCAGAACTGCATGAAGAGACGCTGCGTGAGCGTATCCTGGAGCAGTCCATCGAAGTGTATCACCGTAAAGAAGAAGTGGTTGGCGCTGAGATGATGCGTCACTTCGAGAAAGGGGTGATGCTGCAAACGCTGGACTCCCTGTGGAAAGAGCACCTGGCGGCGATGGACTATCTGCGTCAGGGTATCCACCTGCGTGGCTATGCACAGAAAGATCCGAAGCAGGAATACAAACGTGAATCGTTCTCCATGTTTGCGGCGATGCTGGAATCGTTGAAATATGAAGTCATCAGCACGTTAAGCAAAGTACAAGTACGCATGCCGGAAGAAGTTGAAGAGCTGGAGCAGCAGCGTCGTATGGAAGCTGAGCGTTTAGCGCAAATGCAGCAGCTTAGCCATCAGGATGACGACTCTGCAGCTGCGGCTGCGCTGGCAGCGCAAACCGGCGATCGTAAAGTTGGACGTAACGATCCTTGCCCATGCGGTTCTGGTAAAAAATACAAGCAGTGCCATGGTCGCCTGCAATAAAAGCTAAGTGTTGAAATAAAAGGCGCAGGATTCTGCGCCTTTTTTATAGGCTTAAGACAATGAAAAAACTGCAAATCGCGGTAGGTATTATTCGCAACGAAAACAACGAAATCTTTATAACCCGTCGCGCCGCAGATGCGCACATGGCAAATAAGCTGGAGTTTCCGGGCGGTAAAATAGAAACGGGAGAAACGGCAGAACAAGCGATGGTACGGGAGCTTCAGGAAGAAGTCGGGGTTACCCCGCAACGTTTTTCGCTGTTTGAAAAGCTGGAATATCAGTTCTCTGACAGGCATATCACACTGTGGTTCTGGTTGGTCGAAAGCTGGGAAGGGGAACCGTGGGGGAAAGAGGGACAGCCCGGTGAGTGGATGGCGCTAGCCAGCCTCAATGCAGAAGATTTTCCGCCAGCCAATGAACCGGTAATTGCGAAGCTTAAGTGTCTGGAGGCCGGATAAGGCGTTTACGCCGCATCCGACATTTACACACGATGCCTGATGCGACGCTGGCGCGTCTTATCAGGCCTACGATGTTTATTAACTCGTTGATAAATCAGGTTTTGTAGGTCGGATAAGGCGTTTGCGCCGCATCCGACATTTGCACAAGATGCCTGATGCGACGCTGGCGCGTCTTATCAGGCCTACATGGTTTATTAACTCGTTGATAAATCAGATTTTGTAGGTCGGATAAGGCGTTTGCGCCGCATCCGACATTTACACACGATGCCTGATGCGACGCTGACGCGTCTTATCAGGCCTACGAAGTTTATTAACTCGTTGATAAATTAGATTTTGTAGGTCGGATAAGGCGTTTAAGCCGCATCCGACATTTACACACGATGCCTGATGCGGCGCTGGCGCGTCTTATCAGGCCTACGAGGTTTGTTAACTCGTTGATAAATCAGGTTTTGTAGGTCGGATAAGGCGTTTGCGCCGCATCCGACATTTGCACAAGATGCCTGATGCGACGCTGGCACGTCTTATCAGGCCTACGTGCGGCATCGGACAAATGTCACTGCTTTGGCTCTTCGCTCCAGTCATCGCTCTCAGAAAGATCGCCACTGCTGGGGATTCGTTTTTCTTCAGCAGCCCATTCTCCGAGGTCGATCAACTGGCAGCGTTTGGAACAAAATGGCCGAAATGGGCTGACTTCACCCCACACCACCGTTTTCCCGCAGGTGGGGCAATTCACCGTAATAGTTTCTGACATTTTTACTCCTTAGCAACAAGCC
Source organism: Escherichia sp. E4385 (assembly GCF_963883145.1). Lineage (NCBI taxonomy): Bacteria > Pseudomonadati > Pseudomonadota > Gammaproteobacteria > Enterobacterales > Enterobacteriaceae > Escherichia > Escherichia sp. E4385. The sequence goes on along the minus strand of NZ_CAWOOJ010000002.1, from coordinate 108,889 downwards.
AGTTCGAAATCCAGACGTTCCGGTACTTGTCCATTTTCACTGTCCAGCGGCATAAAGCGAATGGCAAAACGGCTCTTATGACCGGATATTTGCGGGTAAAGCTGTGAATCGAGTGCCAGATTCAGGCGTAACAAATCGGCGTCTTCGCCGTTATCCTGATAAAAACCGTTCAGACTGGTCAGTTTGCGGAACGGTGCCGACCGACGAATCAAATCCAACACCATTGTAAGTGCCTGTGTCAGCGGGCTCAGGCTGGCAATCCAGGTTTCGACCTGACTGTCGCGCTGCGACTGGGGTAAATGCAACCAGATATGCAACGTAGGTAAATCAAAGCTGCAACAACCGCCGGGAATGCTCAGACGCTGGCGCACCAGGGCAATCATCCTGTCTTCACGCAGAAATTGCCCGATACGCGGCGCGGAAATCAGTACGCTACCTGCGGCCTTCAACTGCTGAATTAATGCTTCAATACGGGTCTGGTCCACGCCAGGCACACCAATCCAGGTCTGGAGTTTACGCTGTTGACGTTCCAGCTCTTTCAGTAGTTCGGTACGAACTTCTCCACGCTCGAACACATCCAGCAATTCACTAACATTACGGAAGAAATGCAGAGCACCAGCGTAGTCAGCAATAGGCAAATTTACGGTGAGTTGTTGAATTAAAAACTCAATGCGCAGCCATGTACGCATTTTTTCATTTAGTGGATGTTCAAAAAGGACCTGGGTCTGCATTAAGTTTTTTCCTGTGAGACAAACTGCGACGCGAGCTGCAAATAGTGTGCGTGCAGGCGGGCAACATCTGATGCAATAGCATCCGGTGTGCCGTTATTATCAATGACGTCATCTGCCACCGCAAGACGGGCTTCGCGCGTAGCCTGGGCAGCAAGAATTTGTTCGACATGCTCGCGAGTAACATCATCGCGCTGCATGGTGCGCTTAAGCTGCGTTTCTGGGCTGACATCCACCACCAGCACTCGATTCGCTTTTTTATACAGTGAGTTTTCTACCAGCAATGGCACAACCCATAACACATAAGGTGAAGTTGCTTGCTGGATCTGGCGTTGCGTCTCCTGCTGAATCAGAGGATGCAGCAGGGCATTAAGCCAGTTTTTCTCTTCCGGATAGGCAAAGATCCGCTCGCGCAAGGCGCGACGTTGCAATGTTCCATCAGCAGCAATCATATCCGCGCCAAAGTGTTCAGCAATGGCACGCAGTGCAGGTGTACCCGGTTCAACCACCTGACGCGCAATAATATCGGCATCAATGACATTAATTCCGAGGTCAGCAAATGCATTTGCAACGGTACTCTTGCCACTGCCAATGCCGCCTGTTAAGGCAACTGTATACCTCATAATATATATTCCTGGGAATTCATCATGATTATCAAAATGTTAATAAAGAGCGCGCGAAAGCGAAATTGATGAAACGTTCGCCCACTATTTACCAGGTAAATTTATGGGATTGTAGCGTAAAAAAAGACAATTTCGCAGTCTTGCGCCATATCGATTAGTGCGTATGATAGCGTCACTGGAGTTGCGCTCTTATCCTTACAGCCATTAACCCCAGGAATCTGCACATGCGTATCGAAGAAGATCTGAAGTTAGGTTTTAAAGACGTCCTCATCCGCCCTAAACGCTCTACCCTTAAAAGCCGTTCCGATGTTGAACTGGAACGTCAATTCACCTTCAAACATTCAGGTCAAAGCTGGTCCGGCGTGCCGATTATCGCCGCAAATATGGACACCGTAGGCACTTTTAGTATGGCTACGGCACTGGCTTCTTTCGATATTTTGACCGCTGTACATAAACATTACTCTGTTGAAGAGTGGCAAGCGTTTATCAACAATTCTTCTGCTGATGTGCTGAAACATGTGATGGTTTCTACCGGCACGTCGGATGCCGATTTCGAAAAAACTAAACAAATTCTCGATCTGAATCCGGCATTAAACTTCGTTTGTATTGATGTTGCGAATGGATATTCTGAGCACTTCGTGCAGTTTGTGGCGAAGGCGCGTGAAGCGTGGCCGACCAAAACTATTTGTGCAGGCAATGTGGTAACTGGCGAAATGTGTGAGGAGCTTATCCTCTCCGGTGCCGATATCGTTAAAGTTGGCATTGGTCCTGGCTCTGTTTGTACAACTCGCGTGAAAACGGGCGTCGGTTATCCGCAGCTTTCTGCGGTGATCGAATGCGCCGATGCCGCGCACGGTCTGGGCGGGATGATCGTCAGCGATGGCGGCTGTACCACACCGGGCGATGTGGCTAAAGCTTTTGGTGGCGGTGCCGATTTCGTAATGCTTGGCGGAATGCTGGCTGGTCACGAAGAGAGCGGCGGCCGTATTGTTGAAGAGAACGGTGAGAAATTTATGCTGTTCTACGGTATGAGCTCCGAGTCTGCGATGAAACGTCACGTTGGCGGCGTTGCGGAATATCGCGCTGCAGAAGGTAAGACCGTTAAGCTTCCTCTGCGCGGCCCGGTTGAAAATACCGCGCGTGATATTTTAGGCGGTCTGCGTTCAGCCTGCACTTACGTTGGGGCTTCACGCCTGAAAGAGCTGACCAAACGCACCACGTTTATCCGCGTACTGGAACAAGAAAACCGCATCTTCAATAATCTGTAATCTCCCAATGCTGGCGTGGAGCAACACGCCAGCATTATCCCACTCCACTCATCGCATCGCCCAGATGGAAAATTGGCAGATACATTGCCACCACCAACGTACCGATAATTCCTCCAGTAATGACCAGCAACGCCGGTTCCAGTAAGGCGGCAAGGTTATCTGCCAGCGCCAGCGTGTTATCCCGATGATGATGGGCAAGATTCTCCAGCATGAGATCCAGCGACCCGGATGTCTCTCCTGTCCTCACTAACTGCAAACAGAGCGGGCTAAACTCCCCCGCATTTTTTAGCGCCAGCCAGATGGGGTGACCGTTACTGATATCATGCTGAATTTGTGTCAGAAGTTGCGCCCAGTACGGGCAGCGCATCGTCTCCCTGACGCTCACCACTCCCTGCAAAAAAGTAATCCCTGCACTTTGTGTCAGCGCCAGAATCGTAAAGATCTGCGTGAGTTTTTGTCCCCGCATCAGGGCTCCCATTATCGGGATGCGTAATAACCATTTCTGCCGCGCAATAAGCCAGGTAGGGCGACGCATCAGCAGTTTGTTGGCTATCGCCAGCAGAAAGCCGAGCACTATCAGCAGCCAGCCCCATTTGCCACTAAAGTCTGCCAGCGTCATGATCCCTTGCGTTAGTGCCGGTAGTGGGGTGTTAAAGGTTTTATAGATAGCGGCAAACTCCGGCAGAACAAAATGCAGCATTGCCACAACCACCATGATTGCCATCGCTAAAATGATGATGGGATAACGCAACGCTGATTTCACTTTGTCGGCCAACTGGCGCTGGGCTTTTTGTTGACGCGCCAGTTCAAAGCAGCATTCATCCAGCTTACCGGTCACTTCCCCCGTGCGGATCATCGCCTGATAGAGCGGCGGAAATACCTCTGACCAGGGTAATAAGGCACTGGAAAAGGCAATGCCCTGTTCGAGATCGTGCGCCAGCGATTGCAACAATGCCTGCCATTGCTTACTTGGATGCTGTTCAGCCAGCAGTGCCAGCCCTTCAGAAAGCGTTAACCCGGCTTTAAGTAGCGTCGCCAGTTGATGAATGACTTCCGCGCTTTTATCTCCTCGCCAATGCGCAGAATTGATGGCGATTCGCTTCAGGCTTAGTGGGGTAACCCTTTGCTGCTGTAGAGCCAAAAGCAGCAAAGCACGGCTCTCTGACCATTGCATCCCATCTTGCGCATTGCCGTCGCCGGTTATGCCATGCCATCGCCAGAGTTGCTTATTCGCCATGTGGCATCCCCAGCACGCGGATTAACTCTTCAAAGGTGGTTAAGCCTTGTTCCACGGCCAGGCAGCCGTTTTCAAAAAGTGTGCGCATACCTGTCCGCCTGGCGTGCGTTTCCAGCGATTCAACTTCAGTATTAGAGGAAATAAGCTGGCGTATGGCTGGTGTAATGGGCAGGACTTCAAACAAGGCGGTACGACCATAAAAACCGTGGTAGCAATGTTCACAACCCGGTGCCTGCCAGCGGGACAGCGGAGATGACCATACATTGTCCGGAAGGCGGATCGGTTCCCCTTGCTGCTGGCGGCAATGCGGACAAAGTTTACGTACCAGGCGCTGGGCTATTACCAGAGTGAGGGCCGACGAGAGCATCCAGCGAGCAACGCCCATTTGCTGTAAACGCACCAGCGTTTCACAGGTGGAGTTGGTGTGTAGCGTGGACAATACCAGATGACCCGTTTGCGCGGCTTTAATGGCAATTTCTGCCGTTTCGCCATCGCGGATCTCTCCGATCATGATGACGTCAGGATCCTGGCGCAATAACGCCCGCAAAACGCCCTGAAAGGTGAGTCCGGCACGCGGATGGATTTGTGTCTGGTTTAGCCCGGCGATGGGGATCTCAACCGGATCTTCCACGCTGCAAATATTAATATCGGCGTTATTCAGCGTTTGCAGTGCGCTATACAGCGTGACTGTTTTGCCGCTGCCGGTAGGGCCAGTTACCAGCACCAGTCCCTGTGGTTGCTGCAAGGCGTGGGTAAAGTCCGTCAGTTGTGATGGTTGCATTCCCAGCGTGTTGACATCCAGCGCCTGGTCCACCTGCTGTAACAACCGTAATACCACCTTTTCACCGCCGCGACATGGCAAGGTAGCAATACGAAATGAGACGGCGTTCCCTGCCAGTTCGACAGTGAATTGCCCGTCCTGCGGCAGGCGATGTTCCGCAATATCCAGGCTTCCCAGCACTTTTAACCTGGCGGTTAAAGCGACTCCGGCATCCAGTGAAACATCAGGTACAGGATGCAGCACGCCGTCGATACGCAAGCGGATGTGATAGCTATTGTCCGCTGGTTCGATATGAATATCTGATGCGCGTTGTTCCAGTGCAGATTGCAACGTATGAGCCAGCAATTCTGCTTTAGGCTGATGTTTCTCCTGAATGGCTACGGGCAATGTCTGTTGTTTGCGACTGGCGTGACCTTCCATCTGTTGGCGCGTCCAGCAGGTGATCTCAATACGTTTGGTGGTAGCGAAATGCAATGCGTCCAGCAACTCATGTGAGGGGGCATCGACCACCGCAACATGAACCACTTCTTCGCTGGCATCCAGTACGACCCCCTGGTAACGCAAACACAGGGCGGTGAGCTGTGAAATATTCATCGTCGCTCCTTAGTTGGCGTCATCAAAGCGGAAGACATCTTCGCAGGCTTGCTGCAATGCGCTGTCACTTTGAATATTGCAGTTGCGCGTCCAGCCGGTGACACCGTTAGCGTTATCCCAACCGGGTGTCATAACGATGCTTAGCCCATTGAGACTCTCTTGCCCGGTCAGTGACACCACGCCCTTTGCCACGCTCATGGCTGAAACATAGCGGGTGGTGGTAGGCGAGGGGATGCCATTGCTGCCGCCGTCGCAGGTGTCCAGTCCGCCATGTTCCAGCGCGCACAATTCTACGGCGGTACGGTAAGGCACAAAGGTTTGTAGCATGTCGGTAAGTGCGGCTTTGCGCAGGTAGTTTTGATAAGCGGGAATACCAATGGCGCTTAAAATGGCAATGATGCCAATAACCACCATCAGTTCGATAAGTGTAAAACCGCGTTGCTTGTCCATCTGTTTCGCTCCTTGATTTGGTTGGCGCTACTTTGGCAAACGCCATCAGCACAGGCGAGGGGCAAAAAACGAAACGGGAAGGCGGCTTCCGAGGTTTTTTATTACGTTGCAGCGAAAGACAGAAAATTTGCGAGGCGTTACGAAGAAAGTTGGGGAAGGGGAGGTTATCCGCCCGCGATGGAGCGGATAAATCTGTCAGCAATTAGCGAAAACGCATTGAAAGATCGAGTGCCTGTACGTGTTTAGTTAGCGCACCGACGGAGATAAAGTCCACGCCCGTTTCAGCAAACTCGCGTAGCGTTTTGTCGGTGACGTTGCCAGACACTTCCAGCAGCGCCTTGCCGTTGGTGCGTTTAACGGCTTTGCGCATCTGTTCTGTGTCGAAGTTATCCAGCATGATGATATCGGCACCTGCTTTCAGTGCTTCATCAAGTTCTTCCAGATTCTCGACTTCAACTTCTACTGGCGCATCCGGGTGCAGCCAGGACGCTTTTTCGACCGCCTGGCGCACTGAGCCGGAGGCAATAATATGGTTTTCTTTGATCAGGAAGGCGTCAGAAAGCCCCAGACGATGGTTAGCCCCGCCGCCGCAAAGTACCGCGTATTTCAGGGCAGAACGCAGGCCGGGTAAGGTTTTTCGCGTATCCAGCAACTGCGTATCGGTGCCTTCCAGTAACTCAACATAGTGGCGAACCTTACTGGCTACGCCAGAAAGAGTTTGTACAAAATTAAGCGCAGTACGTTCGCCGGTTAACAGCACGCGAGATGGGCCTTCGAGTTCGAAAAGGAGTTGATTGGCGTTAATGACATCACCGTCATCCACATGCCAGGTAATGGTGACATCGTCGCCTGCCAGTTGAATAAACACTTCTTCAACCCAGCGTTTACCACAAAATACGCCCTCTTCGCGGGTGATCACCGTGGCATGAGAGCGTGAATTTTCCGGTAAAAGTTTTGCCGTAATGTCGTTGTTGGCATCGACTGTTCCGCCTAAATCTTCTCGCAGCGCCTGGGCCACCGCGCCGGGGATATCGAGATTAATGCGTTCCAGCAGCTCGTCACGTCGGGTGTCAGGGTTATAGCGGCGAGGCGGCATGTTAAAACTCCAGATAGCTAACGAATCATAAGGTAGAAACATGCTACTCTGAACCGGGTATTAGCACCACATATAAGGAGATCCTGCATGTTGTTAGAACAGGGGTGGCTGGTCGGCGCGCGCCGCGTTCCCTCACCACATTACGATTGTCGCCCGGATGACGAAACTCCCACCTTGCTGGTGGTGCACAATATTAGCCTGCCGCCAGGCGAGTTTGGCGGTCCGTGGATTGATGCATTATTCACCGGAACTATTGATCCGCAGGCTCATCCCTTCTTTGCAGAGATTGCCCATTTACGCGTCTCCGCTCACTGTTTGATTCGCCGTGATGGTGAAATTGTCCAGTATGTTCCTTTCGATAAACGCGCCTGGCATGCGGGTGTTTCCGTGTATCAGGGGCGCGAACGCTGTAATGATTTCTCTATTGGGATTGAGCTGGAAGGCACTGATACGCTGGCGTATACCGATGCGCAGTATCAGCAACTGGCGGCGGTCACTCGGGCATTGATTCATCGCTATCCAGCCATTGCCAATAATATGACGGGCCATTGTGATATTGCGCCGGAGCGTAAAACCGATCCCGGCCCTGCCTTTGATTGGGCACGGTTTCGCGCCCTGGTCAGCAAGGAGACAACATGACGCTGTTTACAACCTTACTGGTGTTAATTTTCGAGCGCCTGTTTAAGTTGGGCGAGCACTGGCAGCTTGATCACCGCCTCGAGGCGTTTTTCCGTCGGGTGAAACATTTTTCGCTGGGGCGCACATTAGGGATGACCATTATCGCGATGGGGGCGACCTTTTTACTGTTGCGCGCGTTGCATGGGTTATTGTTCAACGTCCCGACGCTGGTGGTGTGGCTGTTGATTGGTTTGTTGTGTATTGGCGCAGGAAAAGTTCGTCTCCATTATCATGCTTATCTGACCGCAGCTTCTCGTAACGACAGCCATGCCCGTTCCACGATGGCTCGCGAGTTAACCATGATTCATGGCGTCCCCGCAGGCTGCGATGAGCGTGAGTTTTTGCGTGAACTGCAAAATGCCCTGTTGTGGATTAACTTTCGTTTTTACCTTGCGCCACTGTTCTGGCTAATTGTAGGCGGTATCTGGGGACCCGTTACCCTGATGGGCTATGCATTCTTGCGTGCATGGCAATACTGGCTGGCGCGCTACCAGACGCCGCATCATCGCTTACAGTCGGGGGTTGATGCCGTGCTTCATGTAGTGGATTGGGTGCCAGTTCGCCTTGCGGGCGTAGTTTATGCCTTGATTGGTCACGGTGAGAAAGCGTTACCAGCCTGGTTTGCTTCACTGACCGATTTCCATACATCGCAATACCAGGTGTTAACGCGTCTGGCACAGTTCTCTCTGGCGCGTGAACCGCATGTCGATAAGGTTGAGACACCGAAAGCAGCGGTTTCAATGGCGAAGAAAACCTCGTTCGTGGTTGTGGTGGTGATTGCGCTACTGACGATTTACGGGACATTGGTGTAAATATTGCTGCCCTCACCCAGAACGGGTGAGGGCGTAGAGAGATTAATGTGCTTTTACGGCTTTTGCGGTTTTCTCTTTGAACAGATAACCGATACCTAACACAACCAGCCATACCGGGATCAGGTAAACCGAAATCGCCATCCCCGGCGTCATCAGCATTATCACCAGTACCGCCGCCATAAACAGCAGGCAGATCCAGTTACCCAGCGGATAGAGCAGGGCAGGGAAACGAGTTACCACACCTTGTTCCTGCTTAGCGCGACGGAACTTCATATGTGCCAGGCTAATCATCGCCCAGTTAATAACCAGTGCAGAAACCACCAGCGCCATTAACAGTCCGAAAGCGGACTCTGGGGCAAGGTAGTTAATCAGTACGCACAATGCCGTAACCAGCGCAGATACCAGAATGGTATTTACTGGTACGCCGCGTTTATCGACGGAAGCGAGCATTTTCGGTGCGTTACCCTGTTGTGCCAGACCGAACAGCATACGGCTGTTGCAATATACGCAGCTGTTGTACACGGAGAGCGCAGCCGTCAGTACCACGATGTTCAGCGCATTTGCCACAAAGGTATCGCCTAACTCGTGGAAGATCAGCACAAACGGGCTGGTGTCAGCGGTAACGCGTGTCCATGGCATCAGTGAGAGCAGAACGGCTAGCGAACCAATGTAGAAAATCAGGATGCGGTAGATAACCTGATTAGTTGCTTTCGGGATGCTTTGCTCCGGGTTATCAGCTTCTGCAGCGGTGATCCCCACCAGTTCCAGACCACCGAACGAGAACATGATAATCGCCATCATCATCACCAGCCCGGTGAAGCCGTGCGGCAGGAAGCCACCCTGAGCCCACAGGTTGCTAACGGTCGCCTGCGGGCCGCCGTTGCCGCTGAACAGCAGCCAGCCGCCGAAGATGATCATCGCCACCACCGCGATAACTTTGATAATGGCAAACCAGAACTCCATCTCACCAAACACTTTAACGTTGGTCAGGTTGATGGCGTTAATCACCACAAAGAATACGGCGGCAGAAGCCCAGGTGGGGATTTCCGGATACCAGAACTGGATGTATTTGCCGACAGCTGTAAGTTCTGCCATGGCAACTAAAACGTACAGTACCCAATAGTTCCAGCCAGAAGCGAATCCGGCAAAGCTGCCCCAGTATTTATAAGCAAAGTGGCTGAAGGAGCCTGCGACAGGTTCTTCGACCACCATTTCACCTAGCTGACGCATGATCAGAAAGGCGATAAAACCTGCAATGGCATAACCCAGGATAATCCCTGGCCCTGCGGACTGTATTACGGAGGCGCTTCCCAGGAATAGCCCGGTTCCTATTGCGCCACCCAGCGCGATAAGCTGAATATGGCGGTTTTTAAGGCCGCGCTTTAGCTGCTCGCCGTGCTGTTGACCTTCCATCATGAAACCTCGTGCGGTGATTGTTTTTTTGATCTACGCAATGATGCGTGTGTAAGTTTGCAATTCCGTTTGTTGTATTAATTTGTTTACATTAAGGACGTTTGAATTGTTACAAAAAGACTTCCGTCAGATCAAGAATAATGGTATGCGGCAGCGAATGCACCCGCTTTATGCATGGTTGAAGATGAGTTGCTTAAAAAGGAACCGTTTGTAAAGATCAGCCTCAAATCCGCTCAATATATAAAATGAATATAAATTCATTTTAATTGAATTAAAAATCGAAAAATTGGTAAGTGAATCGGTTCAATTCGGATTTTTATAGTTTAATAATCGTTAAAAAATCACTTTACTACGTAAAGTCTACATTTGTGCATAGTTACAATTTTGAAACGTTATATATGTCAAGTTGTTAAAATGTGCACAGTTTCATGATTTCAATCAAAACCTGTATGGACATAAGGTGAATACTTTGTTACTTTAGCGTCACAGACATGAAATTGGTAAGACCAATTGACTTCGGCAAGTGGCTTAAGACAGGAACTCATGGCCTACAGCAAAATCCGCCAACCAAAACTCTCCGATGTGATTGAGCAGCAACTGGAGTTTTTGATCCTCGAAGGCACTCTCCGCCCGGGCGAAAAACTCCCACCGGAACGCGAACTGGCAAAACAGTTCGATGTATCCCGTCCCTCATTGCGTGAGGCGATTCAACGTCTCGAAGCGAAGGGCTTGTTGCTTCGTCGCCAGGGTGGCGGCACGTTTGTTCAGAGCAGCCTCTGGCAAAGCTTCAGCGATCCGCTGGTGGAGCTGCTCTCCGACCATCCTGAATCACAGTATGACTTGCTCGAAACACGACACGCCCTGGAAGGTATCGCCGCTTATTACGCCGCGCTGCGTAGTACCGATGAAGACAAGGAACGCATCCGTGAACTCCACCACGCCATAGAACTGGCGCAGCAGTCTGGCGATCTGGACGCGGAATCAAACGCCGTACTCCAGTATCAGATTGCCGTCACCGAAGCGGCCCACAATGTGGTTTTGCTTCATCTGCTAAGGTGTATGGAGCCGATGTTGGCCCAGAATGTCCGTCAGAACTTCGAATTGCTCTATTCGCGTCGCGAGATGCTGCCGCTGGTGAGTAGTCACCGCACCCGCATATTCGAAGCGATTATGGCCGGTAAGCCGGAAGAAGCGCGCGAAGCATCGCATCGCCATCTGGCCTTTATCGAAGAAATTTTGCTCGACAGAAGCCGTGAAGAGAGTCGCCGTGAGCGTTCTCTGCGCCGTCTGGAGCAACGAAAGAATTAGTGATTTTTCTGGTAAAAATTATCCAGAAGATGTTGTAAATCAAGCGCATATAAAAGCGCGGCAACTAAACGTAGAACCTGTCTTATTGGGCTTTCCGGCGAGAGTTCAATGGGACAGGTTCCAGAAAACTCAACGTTATTAGATAGATAAGGAATAACCCATGTCAGAACGTTTCCCAAATGACGTGGATCCGATCGAAACTCGCGACTGGCTCCAGGCGATCGAATCGGTCATCCGTGAAGAAGGTGTTGAGCGTGCTCAGTATCTGATCGACCAACTGCTTGCTGAAGCCCGCAAAGGCGGAGTCAACGTAGCCGCAGGCACCGATATCAGCAACTACATCAACACCATCCCCGTTGAAGAACAACCGGAGTATCCGGGTAATCTGGAACTGGAACGCCGTATTCGTTCAGCTATCCGCTGGAACGCCATCATGACGGTTCTGCGTGCGTCGAAAAAAGACCTCGAACTGGGCGGCCACATGGCGTCCTTCCAGTCTTCCGCAACCATTTATGATGTGTGCTTTAACCACTTCTTCCGTGCACGCAACGAGCAGGATGGCGGCGACCTGGTTTACTTCCAGGGCCACATCTCCCCGGGCGTTTACGCACGTGCTTTCCTGGAAGGTCGTCTGACTCAAGAGCAGCTGGATAACTTCCGTCAGGAAGTTCACGGCAATGGCCTCTCTTCCTATCCGCACCCGAAACTGATGCCGGAATTCTGGCAGTTCCCGACCGTATCTATGGGTCTGGGTCCGATTGGTGCTATTTACCAGGCTAAATTCCTGAAATATCTGGAACACCGTGGCCTGAAAGATACCTCTAAACAGACCGTTTACGCGTTCCTCGGCGACGGTGAAATGGACGAACCGGAATCCAAAGGTGCGATCACCATCGCTACCCGTGAAAAACTGGATAACCTGGTCTTCGTTATCAACTGTAACCTGCAGCGTCTTGACGGCCCGGTCACCGGTAACGGCAAGATCATCAACGAACTGGAAGGCATCTTCGAAGGTGCTGGCTGGAACGTGATCAAAGTGATGTGGGGTAGCCGTTGGGATGAACTGCTGCGTAAAGATACCAGCGGTAAACTGATCCAGCTGATGAACGAAACCGTTGACGGTGACTACCAGACCTTCAAATCGAAAGATGGTGCGTACGTTCGTGAACACTTCTTCGGTAAATATCCTGAAACCGCAGCACTGGTTGCAGACTGGACTGACGAGCAGATCTGGGCACTGAACCGTGGTGGTCACGATCCGAAGAAAATCTACGCTGCATTCAAGAAAGCGCAGGAAACCAAAGGCAAAGCGACAGTAATCCTTGCTCATACCATTAAAGGTTACGGCATGGGCGATGCGGCTGAAGGTAAAAACATCGCGCACCAGGTTAAGAAAATGAACATGGACGGCGTGCGTCACATCCGCGACCGTTTTAATGTGCCGGTGTCTGATGCGGATATCGAAAAACTGCCGTACATCACCTTCCCGGAAGGTTCTGAAGAGCATACCTATCTGCACGCTCAGCGTCAGAAACTGCACGGTTATCTGCCAAGCCGCCAGCCGAACTTCACCGAGAAGCTGGAGCTGCCGAGCCTGCAAGACTTCGGTGCGCTGCTGGAAGAGCAGAGCAAAGAGATCTCTACCACTATCGCTTTCGTTCGCGCCCTGAACGTGATGCTGAAGAACAAGTCGATCAAAGACAGGCTTGTGCCGATCATCGCCGACGAAGCGCGTACTTTCGGTATGGAAGGTCTGTTCCGTCAGATTGGTATTTACAGCCCGAACGGTCAGCAGTACACCCCGCAGGACCGCGAGCAGGTTGCTTACTATAAAGAAGACGAGAAAGGTCAGATTCTGCAGGAAGGGATCAACGAGCTGGGCGCAGGTTGTTCCTGGCTGGCAGCGGCGACCTCTTACAGCACCAACAATCTGCCGATGATTCCGTTCTACATCTATTACTCGATGTTCGGCTTCCAGCGTATCGGCGATCTGTGCTGGGCGGCTGGCGACCAGCAAGCGCGTGGCTTCCTGATCGGCGGTACTTCCGGTCGTACCACTCTGAACGGCGAAGGTCTGCAGCACGAAGATGGTCACAGCCACATTCAGTCGCTGACTATCCCGAACTGTATCTCTTACGACCCGGCTTACGCTTACGAAGTTGCTGTCATCATGCATGACGGTCTGGAGCGTATGTACGGTGAAAAACAAGAGAACGTTTACTACTACATCACCACGCTGAACGAAAACTACCACATGCCGGCAATGCCGGAAGGTGCTGAGGAAGGTATCCGTAAAGGTATCTACAAACTCGAAACCATTGAAGGTAGCAAAGGTAAAGTTCAGCTGCTGGGCTCCGGTTCTATCCTGCGTCACGTCCGTGAAGCAGCACAGATCCTGGCGAAAGAGTACGGCGTAGGTTCTGACGTTTATAGCGTGACCTCCTTCACCGAACTGGCGCGTGATGGTCAGGATTGTGAACGCTGGAACATGCTGCACCCGCTGGAAACTCCGCGCGTTCCGTATATCGCTCAGGTGATGAACGACGCTCCGGCAGTGGCATCTACCGACTATATGAAACTGTTCGCTGAGCAGGTCCGTACTTACGTACCGGCTGACGACTACCGCGTACTGGGTACTGATGGCTTCGGTCGTTCCGACAGCCGTGAGAACCTGCGTCACCACTTCGAAGTTGATGCTTCCTACGTGGTTGTAGCGGCGCTGGGCGAACTGGCTAAACGTGGCGAAATCGATAAGAAAGTGGTTGCTGACGCAATCGCCAAATTCAACATCGATGCAGATAAAGTTAACCCGCGTCTGGCGTAAGAGGTAAAAGAATAATGGCTATCGAAATCAAAGTACCGGACATCGGGGCTGATGAAGTTGAAATCACCGAGATCCTGGTCAAAGTGGGCGACAAAGTTGAAGCCGAACAGTCGCTGATCACCGTAGAAGGCGACAAAGCCTCTATGGAAGTTCCGTCTCCGCAGGCGGGTATCGTTAAAGAGATCAAAGTCTCTGTTGGCGATAAAACCCAGACCGGCGCACTGATTATGATTTTCGATTCCGCCGACGGTGCAGCAGACGCTGCACCTGCTCAGGCAGAAGAGAAGAAAGAAGCAGCTCCGGCAGCAGTACCCGCGGCTGCGGCAGCAAAAGACGTTAACGTTCCGGATATCGGCAGCGACGAAGTTGAAGTGACCGAAATCCTGGTGAAAGTGGGCGACAAAGTTGAAGCTGAGCAGTCGCTGATCACCGTAGAAGGCGATAAAGCCTCTATGGAAGTTCCGGCTCCGTTTGCTGGCACCGTGAAAGAGATCAAAGTGAACGTGGGTGACAAAGTGTCTACCGGCTCGCTGATTATGGTCTTCGAAGTCGCGGGTGCAGCAGGCGCGGCAGCTCCAGCAGCTAAACAGGAAGCGGCTCCTGCAGCAGCACCAGCGGCTGCAGCTGGCGTGAAAGAAGTTAACGTTCCGGATATCGGCGGTGACGAAGTTGAAGTGACCGAAGTGATGGTGAAAGTGGGCGACAAAGTTGCCGCTGAACAGTCACTGATCACCGTAGAAGGCGACAAAGCTTCTATGGAAGTTCCGGCTCCGTTTGCTGGCGTCGTGAAGGAACTGAAAGTCAACGTTGGCGATAAAGTGAAAACTGGTTCGCTGATTATGATCTTCGAAGTTGAAGGCGCAGCGCCTGCGGCAGCTCCAGCGAAACAGGAAGCGGCAGCGCCGGCTCCGGCAGCAAAAGCTGAAGCCCCGGCAGCAGCACCGGCTGCGAAAGCCGAAGGCAAATCTGAATTTGCTGAAAACGACGCTTACGTTCACGCGACTCCGCTGATCCGCCGTCTGGCACGCGAATTCGGCGTTAACCTGGCGAAAGTGAAGGGCACTGGCCGTAAAGGTCGTATTCTGCGCGAAGACGTTCAGGCTTACGTGAAAGAAGCTATCAAACGTGCAGAAGCGGCTCCGGCAGCGACTGGCGGCGGTATCCCTGGCATGTTGCCGTGGCCGAAGGTGGACTTCAGCAAGTTTGGTGAAATCGAAGAAGTGGAACTGGGCCGCATTCAGAAAATTTCTGGTGCTAACCTGAGCCGTAACTGGGTGATGATCCCGCACGTTACCCACTTCGACAAAACTGATATCACCGAGCTGGAAGCGTTCCGTAAACAGCAGAACGAAGAAGCAGCGAAACGTAAGCTGGATGTGAAGATAACCCCAGTTGTCTTCATCATGAAAGCCGTTGCTGCAGCTCTTGAGCAGATGCCTCGCTTCAACAGTTCGCTGTCGGAAGACGGTCAGCGTCTGACCCTGAAGAAATACATCAACATCGGTGTGGCGGTGGATACCCCGAACGGTCTGGTTGTTCCGGTATTCAAAGACGTCAACAAGAAAGGCATCATCGAGCTGTCTCGCGAGCTGATGACTATTTCTAAGAAAGCGCGTGACGGTAAGCTGACTGCGGGCGAAATGCAGGGCGGTTGCTTTACCATCTCCAGCATCGGCGGCTTGGGTACTACCCACTTCGCGCCGATTGTGAACGCGCCGGAAGTGGCTATCCTCGGCGTTTCCAAGTCCGCGATGGAGCCGGTGTGGAATGGTAAAGAGTTCGTGCCGCGTCTGATGCTGCCGATTTCTCTCTCCTTCGACCACCGCGTGATCGACGGTGCTGATGGTGCCCGTTTCATTACCATCATTAACAACACGCTGTCTGATATTCGCCGTCTGGTGATGTAAATAAAAGAGCCGGCCCAACGGCCGGCTTTTTTCTGGTAATCTCATGAATGTATTGAGATTATTAGCGAATAGACAAATCGGTTGCCGTTTGTTGTTTAAAAATTGTTAACAATTTTGTAAAATACCGACGGATAGAACGACCCGGTGGTGGTTAGGGTATTACTTCACATACCCTATGGATTTCTGGGTGCAGCAAGGTAGCAAGCGCCAGAATCCCCAGGAGCTTACATAAGTAAGTGACTGGGGTGAGGGCGTGAAGCTAACGCCGCTGCGGCCTGAAAGACGACGGGTATGACCGCCGGAGATAAATATATAGAGGTCATGATGAGTACTGAAATCAAAACTCAGGTCGTGGTACTTGGGGCAGGCCCCGCAGGTTACTCCGCTGCCTTCCGTTGCGCTGATTTAGGTCTGGAAACCGTAATCGTAGAACGTTACAACACCCTTGGTGGTGTTTGCCTGAACGTCGGCTGTATCCCTTCTAAAGCACTGCTGCACGTAGCAAAAGTTATCGAAGAAGCCAAAGCGCTGGCTGAACACGGTATCGTCTTCGGCGAACCGAAAACTGATATCGACAAGATTCGTACCTGGAAAGAGAAAGTGATCAATCAGCTGACCGGTGGTCTGGCTGGTATGGCGAAAGGCCGCAAAGTCAAAGTGGTCAACGGTCTGGGTAAATTTACCGGGGCTAACACCCTGGAAGTTGAAGGTGAGAACGGTAAAACCGTGATCAACTTCGACAACGCGATCATTGCAGCGGGTTCTCGCCCGATCCAACTGCCGTTTATTCCGCATGAAGATCCGCGTATCTGGGACTCCACTGACGCGCTGGAACTGAAAGAAGTACCAGAACGCCTGCTGGTAATGGGTGGCGGTATCATCGGTCTGGAAATGGGTACCGTATACCACGCGCTGGGTTCACAGATTGACGTGGTTGAAATGTTCGACCAGGTTATCCCGGCGGCGGACAAAGACATCGTTAAAGTCTTCACCAAGCGTATCAGCAAGAAATTCAACCTGATGCTGGAAACCAAAGTTACCGCCGTTGAAGCGAAAGAAGACGGTATTTATGTGACGATGGAAGGCAAAAAAGCACCAGCTGAACCGCAGCGTTACGACGCCGTGCTGGTAGCGATTGGTCGTGTGCCGAACGGTAAAAACCTCGACGCAGGCAAAGCTGGCGTGGAAGTGGACGACCGTGGTTTCATCCGCGTTGACAAACAGCTGCGTACCAACGTACCGCACATCTTTGCTATCGGCGATATCGTCGGTCAGCCGATGCTGGCACACAAAGGTGTTCACGAAGGTCACGTTGCCGCTGAAGTTATCGCAGGTCAAAAACACTACTTCGATCCGAAAGTTATCCCGTCCATCGCCTATACCGAACCAGAAGTTGCATGGGTGGGGCTGACTGAGAAAGAAGCAAAAGAGAAAGGCATCAGCTACGAAACCGCCACCTTCCCGTGGGCTGCTTCTGGTCGTGCTATCGCTTCCGACTGCGCAGACGGTATGACCAAGCTGATTTTCGACAAAGAATCTCACCGTGTGATCGGTGGCGCGATTGTCGGTACCAACGGCGGCGAGCTGCTGGGTGAAATCGGTCTGGCGATCGAAATGGGTTGTGACGCTGAAGACATCGCGCTGACCATCCACGCGCACCCGACTCTGCACGAGTCTGTGGGCCTGGCAGCAGAAGTATTCGAAGGTAGCATCACCGACCTGCCGAACCCGAAAGCGAAGAAGAAGTAATTTTTCGTTTGCCGGAACATCCGGCAATTAAAAAAGCGGCTAACCACGCCGCTTTTTTTACGTCTGTGATTTACCTTTCCAGTCGCCTTGCTCCGCGCTCAGAGAGACGTTCGCGTACTGCTGACCGTTGCTCATTATTCAATCGGGCAGTATGGTTATTGTCGTTCAGACGTTGCGGGCGGCTCTCCTGAATTTTCTCCCGCGCAACCTGACGCTGCTCAGGCGAGGCAGACTGGATACGCTGACGAGCTGCATCTCTTTGCTGTTGATTCTGCGGGCTGGTCTGCATTTTCTCACGGGCCGCCTGACGCTGCTCAGGCGAGGCAGACTGGATACGCTGACGCGCCGCCTCTCTTCGCTGCTGGTTCTGCGGGTTAGTCTGCATTTTCTCGCGAGCCGCCTGGCGCTGTTCAGGCGAGGCAGATTGATAACGCTGACGCGCCGCCTCTCTTCGCTGCTGGTTCTGCGGGTTAGTCTGCATTTTCTCGCGGGCCGCCTGGCGCTGCTCAGGCGAGGCAGACTGATAACGCTGGCGAGCGGTGTCCTTTTGCTGCTGGGTCAGTGGTTGGTGGCGGCTGAACTCGCGGAAGTCGTCATAATTGCCATAGTGTTCCGCTTCATTAAACCGCTGTGCCGCAGCCTGACGCTGGGTATCTCGCGTAGTGACTGGTGCTGCGTGTGTTCGTTGCTGAAACTGACTTGCTGCCGCCTGGCGCTGGCTGTCGCGCGTTGGGGCAGGTAACTGTGTGGCACTCATGCCGCCTTTAACATCGGTTTGGTGAAACCGTTTTGCCATATCCTGATCATGATAAGGCACACCATCGCGGTAGTTTGGATTGTGCCGCCATGCCATATTCTTGTCAGTAAGATGCTCACCAGTAATGCGGTTGAAATTGTTGACGTCGATATTGATGTTGTCGCCGTTGTGTTGCCAGCCATTACCGTCACGATGACCGCCATCGTGGTGATTATAATCATCATCGTCATGATGATGATGGTCATGATCGTCGTCATCCCAGTCGATGCTGCTGAATAGTGCATACGTGGTAGCAACGCCCATGCTGTAGCCAAATCCGCGCACGAAGCTGTCAACAAACGGTTCTCCGGCTGGCGGCGGCAGGTAAACCGGCGGATAAGCGGTATTGGCCCAACTGCCGTAAACCACGGTTGGGTTGTAGTTGGGAATATAAACTACATCCGGATTGGCGGGCTCAATGGTTATTACGGTCGGCGCAGGTTCAGCGACGACGGGGCTGGACGTAGAAACGGTATTTGATTGTGTGACAGGGGCGCTGGCGGGCTGATTTGCCGGTACGACTTTTTTCGTTGTCGTGATGACCTTTTGTTCAGTTGATGACTTCAGTGACCCGGTTTGTTGCGCCAGTTGCCGCAAATGTTGTACCGAGTCCATCACATCCTGCGGCTGCGCCAGAAACGCGTCGCCAAGATGTTGTACCCATTGCGGGTTTTCCCCCATCAACGCCATCAATTGCGGAAAAGCCACAAGTGATTTGACGCTGGCATCCCACGGCTGGTCGGATACTGCCTGAATAGCGGCATCACCTTGCTTGAGCGGGTTGTCGTGCGACCACTGCACGGCCTGGGCGACATTTGCCGGATAGGTCGATGCCATCAGCACCTGCGAAAGCAGAGCGTCGGGATATAGCGCGACGGGCGCGACCCATTGATCGATTTGTGCAGTGCTGAATGTAGATTTGACGACGGCAGGCGTTACGGGGGGCGCGGAAACCGTTGCAGGAAGCGTAACCGCGGCAGCGTCAGACACAGCCAGTTGTGTCGATTGCGCTTCCACAGGTGCTTCCACTGTGCGGCTTTTTATATATAGCCCGGCAGAGGCGGCACAAAGCCCGGCACTGCAAATTAGCGCCAGCACATGGGGTTTAAACGGCAAAATCATTTTCATAATTCGGATCTCAAGGAAATCGCAATGGTCGGTGAACTGCCACCCGCAGGTGCTGTGAATCCGAGTATAAAGAGGCGGTAGTTTAAATTTTGACTAATCTTGGGATTCGTTGAGAAAGGTGATTATCATCATGCGAATTAACGAAGTTTTTACGGAGGGAAACAATCTCTAGACCATCCTTAACGATTCAGCCACTTTTTTATGTTGCTTTTTTGTAAACAGATTAACACATCGTCAAAATCCTGCTATTCTGCCCGTTGCGGTACTGGGCATTTACCCTACAAACTGCTGTCTCACAGGAGCGTGAAGAGAATCGCCTGCCGCACTATGACAATGAGAGCGAGGAGAACCGTCGTGCTAGAAGAATACCGTAAGCACGTAGCTGAGCGTGCCGCTGAGGGGATTGCGCCCAAACCCCTGGATGCAAACCAAATGGCCGCGCTTGTAGAGCTGCTGAAAAACCCGCCCGCGGGCGAAGAAGAATTCCTGTTAGATCTGTTAACCAACCGTGTTCCCCCTGGCGTCGATGAAGCCGCCTATGTAAAAGCAGGCTTCCTGGCTGCTGTCGCCAAAGGCGAAGCCAAATCCCCACTGCTGACTCCGGAAAAAGCCATCGAACTGCTGGGCACCATGCAGGGTGGTTACAACATTCATCCGCTGATCGACGCGCTGGATGATGCCAAACTGGCACCGATCGCTGCCAAAGCACTGTCCCACACGCTGCTGATGTTCGATAACTTCTATGACGTAGAAGAGAAAGCCAAAGCAGGCAACAAATACGCGAAGCAGGTAATGCAGTCCTGGGCGGATGCCGAATGGTTCCTGAATCGCCCGGCGCTGGCTGAAAAACTGACCGTTACCGTCTTCAAAGTCACTGGCGAAACCAACACCGATGACCTTTCTCCGGCACCGGATGCGTGGTCGCGCCCGGACATCCCATTGCACGCGCTGGCGATGCTGAAAAACGCCCGTGAAGGCATTGAGCCAGACCAGCCAGGCGCTGTTGGTCCGATCAAGCAAATCGAAGCTCTGCAACAGAAAGGTTTCCCGCTGGCGTATGTCGGTGACGTTGTGGGTACGGGTTCTTCGCGTAAATCCGCCACTAACTCCGTACTGTGGTTTATGGGCGATGATATTCCGCATGTGCCGAACAAACGCGGCGGTGGTCTGTGCCTCGGCGGTAAAATTGCACCAATCTTCTTTAACACGATGGAAGACGCGGGTGCACTGCCAATTGAAGTGGACGTCTCTAACCTGAATATGGGCGATGTGATTGACGTTTACCCGTACAAAGGCGAAGTGCGTAACCACGAAACCAACGAGCTGCTGGCGACCTTCGAACTGAAAACCGACGTGCTGATTGATGAAGTGCGTGCTGGTGGTCGTATTCCGCTGATTATCGGGCGTGGCCTGACCACCAAAGCGCGTGAAGCACTTGGTCTGCCGCAGAGCGATGTGTTCCGTCAGGCGAAAGATGTCGCTGAAAGCGACCGTGGCTTCTCGCTGGCGCAGAAAATGGTAGGTCGCGCCTGTGGTGTGAAAGGTATTCGTCCAGGCGCGTACTGTGAACCGAAAATGACTTCTGTAGGTTCCCAGGACACCACCGGCCCGATGACCCGTGATGAACTGAAAGACCTGGCGTGCCTGGGTTTCTCGGCTGACCTGGTGATGCAGTCTTTCTGTCACACAGCGGCATATCCGAAGCCGGTTGACGTTAACACGCACCACACGCTGCCGGACTTCATTATGAACCGTGGCGGTGTGTCGCTGCGTCCGGGTGACGGCGTAATCCACTCCTGGCTGAACCGTATGCTGCTGCCGGATACCGTCGGTACCGGTGGTGACTCCCATACCCGTTTCCCGATCGGCATCTCTTTCCCTGCGGGTTCTGGTCTGGTGGCATTTGCTGCCGCAACAGGCGTAATGCCGCTGGATATGCCGGAATCTGTTCTGGTGCGCTTCAAAGGCAAGATGCAGCCGGGTATCACCCTGCGCGATCTGGTACACGCCATTCCTCTGTATGCGATCAAACAAGGTCTGCTGACCGTTGAGAAGAAAGGTAAGAAAAACATCTTCTCTGGCCGCATTCTGGAAATTGAAGGTCTGCCGGATCTGAAAGTTGAGCAGGCCTTTGAGCTGACCGATGCGTCCGCCGAGCGTTCTGCCGCTGGTTGTACTATCAAGCTGAACAAAGAACCGATCATCGAATACTTGAACTCCAACATCGTCCTGCTGAAGTGGATGATCGCGGAAGGTTACGGCGATCGTCGTACTCTGGAACGCCGTATTCAGGGCATGGAAAAATGGCTGGCGAATCCTGAGCTGCTGGAAGCCGATGCAGATGCGGAATACGCGGCAGTGATCGACATCGATCTGGCGGATATTAAAGAGCCAATCCTCTGCGCACCTAACGATCCAGATGACGCGCGTCCGCTGTCTGCGGTACAGGGCGAGAAGATCGACGAAGTGTTTATCGGTTCTTGCATGACTAACATCGGTCACTTCCGTGCCGCGGGTAAACTGCTGGATGCGCACAAAGGCCAGTTGCCGACCCGCCTGTGGGTGGCACCGCCAACGCGTATGGACGCCGCGCAGCTGACAGAAGAAGGCTACTACAGCGTCTTCGGTAAGAGCGGTGCGCGTATCGAGATCCCTGGCTGTTCCCTGTGTATGGGTAACCAGGCGCGTGTGGCAGACGGTGCGACGGTGGTTTCCACCTCTACCCGTAACTTCCCGAACCGTCTGGGGACTGGTGCGAACGTCTTCCTGGCTTCTGCGGAACTGGCTGCTGTTGCGGCGCTGATTGGCAAACTGCCGACGCCGGAAGAGTACCAGACCTACGTTGCGCAGGTGGATAAAACTGCCGTTGATACTTACCGTTATCTGAACTTCAACCAGCTTTCTCAGTACACCGAAAAAGCGGACGGGGTGATTTTCCAGACTGCGGTTTAATAAGTAAGCGCACGCGCTGCGCATAAACGACACAATGCCCGGTGAATGTGATTCCCGGGCATTTTTTTATCTCTAAACCACCGTCGCTCCGCTGTTTTTCTCCGATAAGGCTGCGATAATTACATCAATGGCGCAATGCGATTTCGGCGCATTGCCGGGAGCAGAGGAACACACTATGGATTACGAATTTCTGCGCGATATTACCGGAGTGGTAAAGGTGCGCATGTCCATGGGGCATGAAGTGGTCGGGCACTGGTTTAATGAAGAGGTGAAAGAAAACCTGGCCTTGCTTGATGAAGTGGAAGACGCCGCGCGCACGCTCAAAGGTAGCGAACGTTCCTGGCAGCGGGCAGGGCATGAGTACACGCTATGGATGGACGGCGAAGAGGTGATGGTTCGTGCCAATCAACTGGAATTCGCTGGCGATGAAATGGAAGAGGGGATGAACTACTACGACGAAGAGAGCTTGTCGCTGTGCGGCGTTGAGGATTTTCTTCAGGTGGTGGCGGCGTACCGTAATTTCGTGCAGCAGAAGTAGGTAAATCAGGCGGAGCCTCCGTGCTCCGCCAGGGCCGTTAAACGGCAGGCATATTGCGCCCGTAATAAATCTCGCGCATTTCTTTCCACAGCGCAGCGGTAATTTCCTGGCGCTCGCTGTCGGTTAAATCTTCCGGTTTGGTGTGGAACATGTAGTGCTTAAGGTCGAACTCTTTAAGCAACATCTTGGTATGGAAGATATTTTCCTGATAGACGTTTACATCCACCATGTCATACAGCGTCTTTATATCTTCGGACATAAAGTTCTGAATCGAATTAATCTCATGGTCGATAAAGTGCTTCATACCGTTAATGTCGCGGGTAAAGCCGCGCACGCGATAATCAATGGTCACGATATCGGACTCAAGCTGGTGGATCAGGTAATTCAGTGCCTTCAGCGGGGAAATCACGCCGCAGGTAGAGACTTCAATATCGGCGCGGAAGGTACATAAACCGCCTTCAGGATGGCTTTCCGGGTAGGTATGTACGCAAATATGACTTTTATCGAGATGGGCAACCACGGTTTCTGGCAGTGGGCCGGGGTGTTCTGTTTTGTCGATAAGTTTTGGGTCGACCGGTTCTTCACTCACCAGAATAGTGACGCTGGCACCCTGTGGTTCGTAATCCTGGCGGGCGATGTTAAGAATATTGGCCCCGATAATGGAACAGGTTTCTGACAGGATTTCGGTCAGACGGTTGGCATTATAGAGTTCATCGATATAAGCAATATAACCGTCGCGCTCTTCGGCAGTTTTGGCGTAGCAGATATCGTAAATACAAAAACTCAGACTTTTGGTCAGATTATTAAAGCCATGCAGTTTCAGTTTTTTCAATTTCTTATCTTCTCCTTAGAGCGCCTGTGAAGCCAGTGCGTCTTGCAGATACTGAGGTAAGGCAAAAGCTGCCGTATGGACTGCCGGATTGTAATAACGGCATTTCAGGCCAGAGGAGAGAAAACGCGCCTGAATAATTTCGGTTGAGAGATGGCGTAAGGCGTCGTTATCTGTCGCCCATGCAAAGGTCATGATGCCGCCGTAATAGGTCGGGATCGCCGCCTGATAAAAGCCAACATCGCTGAAGTAATGGCTGAGTTTGCGATGACTGTCGATAGCCTCTTCCTGCTGTAAAAAGCAGACGCCGTTTTGTGCGACGAAGATACCGCCAGGATTCAGGCAACGTTTGCAGCCTTCATAAAATGCTGAGGTGAACAGACTTTCGCCGGGGCCGATAGGATCGGTGCAGTCGGAGATAATGACATCAAAGGTCTGGCTGGTTTGATTCACGAAATTGACGCCATCGTCGATCACCAGCTTAAAGCGCGGATCGTCGTAGCTACCGGCGTTGTGGTTGGGCAAATACTGACGGCAGAACGATACTACACCCGCGTCGATTTCCACCATCGTGATTGACTCAACGTTTTTATGTCGGGTCACTTCACGCAGCATTGCGCCGTCACCGCCGCCGATAATCAGCACATGTTTCGCGTGACCGTGGGCCAGTAGTGGAACGTGGGTCATCATCTCATGATAGATAAACTCGTCGCGCTCAGTGGTTTGTACTACACCATCCAGCGCCATTACGCGACCAAATGCGGCGTTCTCAAAAATGATCAGACCCTGGTGATCGGTCTTTTCATGATACAGAACGTTATCTACAGCAAAGTACTGCCCAAACTGGTCGTGTAGCGTTTCATGCCACAGTTTATTTTCGGCCATGGGTTGATACCTCCTTTGTTAACACTCGTAAAAAAAGAGCGCAACATAATAGCTAACATTGACCGTGGTTGCACGGTCAATATTTCTACAAAAAGGAGCTGTGATTATTTAACGTAGGCAAGCAGGCTTAAGGAATCGCGGGCCAGGGCTTTGCACTTTTTCGCGACGGGAATGCCGATACCGCTGAGATCGCGGTAGCTGTCTTCACCGAGGGATTTCATGTCGAAGGTGTCGTAGTTGCTGAGATCCCACTGGTTTTGCTGGGCGAAAAAGACCAGTGCGCGACGAATTTGCCCGTTAGGTAAGTTCTGGTAACCACAATCGTTCTTCAGAAAAACAAAAACTGCCGTTAAATCGGCCATATCTTCGGCTTCAGACTCGCTGAGCGCGTAACTGTTTGCGCAAACGGCCATCAGGCTGCCGAATAACACTGTTCTGAAAAACGTCTTCATTGCTTCTACCAGGACTTAAAGAAGATAAACGTTAGCACACTGTGAGCGAGGCGACGACCATTATTGTCGATTAAATTGTGTCTGCGGCTTGACCTTCCCGTAAGGGGAAGGGCTATGCTCAACGTTTGATTTTGTTTCGCCTGCTTGAGAATAAGGAAATAACTATGCAACGCCGTGATTTCTTAAAATATTCCGTCGCGCTGGGCGTGGCTTCGGCTTTGCCGCTGTGGAGTCGAACAGTTTTTGCCGCAGAACGTCCAACACTGCCGATCCCCGAACTCCTCACTTCTGATGTTCGTGGCCGCATAAGATTATCGATCATGCCAGGTCAGTCCACCTTTGCCGGGAAAACGGCGACCACCTGGGGCTATAACGGTAATCTGTTAGGGCCTGCGGTGAAGTTGCAGCGCGGTAAAGCCGTGACGGTTGATATCAATAACCAACTGGCGGAAGAGACGACGTTGCACTGGCACGGGCTGGAAGTGCCGGGAGAAGTGGACGGCGGCCCGCAGGGAATTATTCCGCCAGGCGGTCAACGCACGGTGACGCTGAACGTCGATCAACCTGCCGCTACTTGCTGGTTCCATCCGCATCAGCACGGCAAAACCGGGCGTCAGGTAGCGATGGGGCTGGCAGGTCTGGTGGTGATTGAAGATGACGAGATCCTGAAATTAATGCTGCCAAAACAGTGGGGTATCGATGATGTTCCGGTGATCGTTCAGGATAAAAAATTTAACGCCGACGGACAGATTGATTATCAACTGGATGTGATGACCGCCGCCGTGGGCTGGTTTGGTGATACGTTGCTGACCAACGGTGCAATCTACCCGCAACACGCCGCCCCGCGGGGTTGGCTGCGCTTGCGTTTGCTTAATGGCTGTAATGCCCGCTCGCTCAATTTCGCCACCAGCGACAATCGCCCGCTGTATGTGATTGCCAGCGACGGTGGTCTGCTGCCTGAACCGATGAAGGTGAGCGAGCTGCCAGTGCTGATGGGCGAGCGTTTCGAAGTGCTGGTGGAGGTTAACGACAACAAACCATTTGACCTGGTGACGTTGCCAGTCAGCCAGATGGGGATGGCGATCGCGCCTTTTGATAAGCCGCATCCGGTAATGCGGATTCAGCCGATTGCCATTAGTGCTTCAGGTGCCTTACCTGACGCGTTAAGTAGCCTGCCTGCGTTACCTTCGCTGGAAGGGCTGACGGTACGCAAGCTGCAACTTTCCATGGACCCGATGCTCGATATGATGGGGATGCAGATGCTGATGGAGAAATATGGCGATCAGGCGATGGCCGGGATGGATCACAGCCAGATGATGGGCCACATGGGGCATGGCAATATGAATCATATGAACCACGGCGGGAAGTTCGATTTCCACCATGCCAATAAAATCAACGGTCAGGCGTTTGATATGAACAAGCCGATGTTTGCGGCGGCGAAAGGGCAGTACGAACGTTGGGTTATCTCTGGCGTGGGTGACATGATGCTGCATCCGTTCCATATTCACGGCACGCAGTTCCGTATCTTGTCAGAAAATGGCAAACCGCCAGCGACGCATCGCGCAGGCTGGAAAGATACCGTTAAGGTA
Organism: Escherichia sp. E4385; assembly: GCF_963883145.1. Classification (NCBI taxonomy): domain Bacteria; kingdom Pseudomonadati; phylum Pseudomonadota; class Gammaproteobacteria; order Enterobacterales; family Enterobacteriaceae; genus Escherichia; species Escherichia sp. E4385. The sequence goes on along the minus strand of NZ_CAWOOJ010000002.1, from coordinate 82,252 downwards.
GAAGGTAATGTCAGCGAAGTACTGGTGAAGTTTAATCACGATGCACCGAAAGAGCATGCTTATATGGCGCACTGCCATCTGCTGGAGCATGAAGATACGGGGATGATGTTAGGGTTTACGGTATAAAAAGACCGTAATCGGAAATATGCCCGGATCTCTCCGGGCATTATGGTTACTTCACATCATCCGGCAGCGCATAAGCGACAATATAATCGCCCATCTTCGTACCAAATGAACCGTGACCGCCTGCGGAGATCACCACGTACTGCTTGCCATTCACTTCGTAGGTCATCGGCGTTGCCTGACCACCCGCTGGTAAACGACCCTGCCACAGTTTTTCACCGTTGCTCATGTTGTAAGCGCGCAGGTAGTTATCTGCCGTAGCGGCAATAAACAGCACGTTACCCGCCGTGGAGATAGGCCCGCCCAGCATCGGCATACCCATATTGAACGGCACCGGAACCGGCATCGGGAACGGCATACTATCCTGCGGCGTACCAATTCGTTTCTTCCACACCACTTCGTTGGTTTTCAGATCCAGCGCCGAGATATAGCCCCATGCTGGCTGTTTACACGGCAGACCAAACGGTGAAAGGAATGGGTTGAGCGTGACGCCATAAGGTACGCCATACTGCGGCTGAATGCCGGATTCCGTACCCGTACCTTTGGCATCTTTCGGCTGTTCCATCGGATTACCCGGTCCGCGCGGGATCAGTTTCGAAACAAACGGCAGAGCCATTGGGTTGGCAATCGCCACTTCACGATTCGGATCAACGGAAATCCCGCCCCATTCGAACATCCCCAGGTTACCCGGGAAGACCAGCGTACCCTGTTCAGATGGCGGGGTGAAAATGCCTTCATAGCGCATCTGGTGGAACATCACGCGGCACACCAGCTGGTCAAACATGGTGGCGCCCCACATATCCGCACCGCTCAAATCTTTCGTCGGACGGAAGCTCAGTTCCGAGAATGGTTGAGTAGGGGTAACGTAATCGCCTTTCGCTGCACCTTGTGGCACTGGTTTTTCCGGGGCCGGAACCACCAGTTCACCATTACGACGATCGAGCACAAAAATGTTGCCGGTTTTCGCCGGAGCGTAAATAACTGGCACTTTCTGACCATTAACGGTGATGTCCGCCAACGTTGGCTGTGCCGGAAGGTCCATATCCCACAGGTCATGGTGAACGGTCTGGTAACTCCACGCCAGTTTCCCGGTGGTGGCATTCAGCGCCAGAATCGAGCTGGCATAACGTTCCTGTTCCGGTGTGCGATTACCGCCCCAGATATCTGGCGTAGTCACGCCCATCGGCAGATAAACTAGATCCAGCTTCGCGTCATAGGCCGCAGGCGCCCAGGAGTTTGGCGAGTTAAAGGTAAAGGTGTGCTCGTCAGACGGGATTGCGTTCGGATCTTTCGCGCCCGGATCAAAAGCCCATAACAGCTCCCCGGTGTTGACATCAAAACCACGGATCACGCCAGACGTTTCGCGGGTTGAGAAGTTGTCGGTAACTGAACCGGCCATCACGATGGTTTTATCGGTGATAATCGGCGGAGAAGTCGGCTCATACAGACCCGGTTTGGTGTCCGGCATATTGCTTTGCAGATTGAGCACGCCTTTATTGGCGAAGGTTTCGCACAGCTTGCCGTTTTCAGCGTTGAGTGCAATCAGGCGACCATCATTGACCGGAAGAATGATACGACGCGGGCAATCCGCCATCACTTCCGGCGAAGCAGTTTCAGCTTTGGCTTCATGATAAGAGACGCCACGGCAGGTTACGTGCTGGAAAGACTCGTTGGTTTTAAGCTCAGGATCGTAATGCCATTTCTCTTTACCGCTGGCGGCATCGAGCGCAAACAGGCGCTGGTGAGCGGTACACAGGTAAAGGGTGTCGCCCACTTTAATTGGCGTCACTTCATTGGTGATTTCACCCGGATCGTTCGGCTGCTTCACATCGCCTGTGCGGAACACCCAGGCTTCTTTCAGGTTGTGGACGTTATCGGTGTTAATTTGTTTAAGCGGCGAAAAGCGTTGACCTTCCTGGTTGCGACCATAGGCAGGCCAGTCTTGATCGGCAACGGGAGAGATAGCTTCGGCAGGTGTGGCATCGACGCTTAAAGTGCCGTTGATTTCCTGCGGATCGTGAAATCCGGCCCAGGTGAGGATACCGCCGCTAATCAACAGTGCGACTAACAGCGCAGCAACTGCACCGCCGGAAGGAATGACCAGGCGACGCCAGACAAACGGCAGGATCAGCCAGATGCCGAAGAAGACCAGAATGTCGCTGCGCGGAGTCAGCGCCCAGAAGTCGAAACCAACTTCCCAGACGCCCCAAATCATGGTGCCGAGCAGCAGGGCTGCGTACAGCCAAAGCGCGGCACGTTTACTGCGCCACAGCATCCAGGCGACGCCGAGCATCACAAGGCCTGCGATAGGGTAGTACCAGGAGCCGCCAATGGCGACCAGCCAGCCTCCGCCAATGAGAAGATACAGCCCGCAAAGCGCTGCAAATAGGGCGGTTAGCGTGACGAGTAATCGTCGCGAGCCGGGATTGTTAATTGCCATAAAGAAACACCATTTCAATTAATTAATATTTTAGTAGCAATTAATTATAGGTTTTAACATGTGTGATCGTCATCACAATTTGAGCTTTATTAACAGATTCCGCGAATGAATAGTTTTACTGGTATACTGCATGTCTTGCGCTTTGTTGCGGTGCTGAATCCCGCCCGTGCGAAGTGATTTGTTTTTAAATCATATGGTTAGAGATATGAAACATACTGTAGAAGTAATGATCCCCGAAGCGGAGATTAAAGCGCGTATCGCCGAACTGGGTCGTCAGATTACTGAGCGTTACAAAGACAGCGGCAGCGATATGGTGCTGGTAGGTCTGCTGCGTGGCTCATTTATGTTTATGGCGGACCTGTGCCGTGAAGTTCAGGTATCTCATGAAGTCGATTTTATGACCGCCTCCAGCTACGGTAGCGGCATGTCCACCACCCGTGATGTGAAAATCCTCAAAGATCTGGATGAAGATATCCGTGGCAAGGACGTGCTGATTGTTGAAGATATCATCGACTCGGGGAATACACTGTCGAAAGTGCGTGAAATCTTAAGCCTGCGTGAACCGAAGTCGCTGGCGATTTGTACGCTGCTGGATAAACCGTCCCGTCGTGAAGTGAACGTCCCGGTAGAATTTATCGGTTTCTCGATCCCGGATGAGTTTGTGGTGGGTTACGGCATTGATTACGCACAGCGTTACCGTCATCTGCCATATATCGGCAAAGTGATTCTGCTGGACGAGTAAGTGTGAAGTTGCCGGATGTGTTGCATCCGGCATAGCATATTTATTTGTGGTTGGCGTGTTTCAGCTTGAGGTTGGAAATCCCGTGACGGTAACGTTGCTCAAGGGTTTCGCGGTTGGTGGCAGTAACATCCAGATCACGCAGCAAGCCGTCGTGAATGCCGTAGGCCCAGCCGTGAATGGTCACTTTCTGCCCGCGTTTCCACGCTGATTGCATAATGGTGGAGTGGCCCAGGTTATATACCTGTTCCATTACGTTCAGTTCACACAAGGTATCCAGACGGCGCTCTGGCGGCATTTCGCCGAGCAATGAGCTATGTTTGAACCAGATATCGCGGATGTGCAGCAGCCAGTTGTTGATAAGCCCCAGTTCCGGGTTTTCAACTGCGGCTTGTACGCCGCCGCAACCGTAGTGGCCACAGATAATAATGTGTTCAACTTCGAGAACATCCACTGCATACTGAACCACGGAAAGGCAGTTCAGGTCGGTGTGAATGACCAGGTTAGCAACATTACGGTGAACAAAGAGTTCGCCCGGCTCAAGACCGGTTAAACGTTCTGCAGGAACGCGACTGTCGGAACATCCAATCCATAGAAAGCGCGGTTTTTGCGCTTGTGCCAGTTTCTCAAAAAACCCGGGATCCTCTTCCACCAGCATTTTTGACCATAGTGCATTATTGCTGATGAGTGTATCTATGTCTTTCATGGAGGTTAACGACCTGTAACCAAATAATTACGTTTGGCTAATATAGGGCAACTCCGGGACGATTTAAACCACAGATAAAGTGTAAGAACGTAAGGTAAGTAAAAATTTATGACCATTGCACTGGAACTTCAACAGCTTAAAAAAACCTATCCAGGCGGCGTTCAGGCGCTTCGTGGGATAGATTTGCAAGTCGAAGCGGGTGATTTTTATGCGCTTCTCGGGCCGAACGGGGCCGGAAAATCAACCACTATCGGTATTATCAGCTCTCTGGTAAATAAAACCTCCGGGCGGGTCAGCGTATTTGGTTACGATCTTGAAAAAGACGTCGTCAACGCTAAACGTCAGTTGGGACTGGTGCCACAGGAATTTAACTTCAACCCGTTTGAAACCGTACAGCAAATTGTGGTGAATCAGGCGGGGTACTACGGTGTAGAGCGCAAAGAAGCGTACATCCGCAGCGAAAAGTATCTTAAACAACTCGATTTGTGGGGAAAACGTAACGAACGTGCGCGTATGTTATCGGGCGGGATGAAGCGCCGTTTAATGATCGCCCGTGCGTTAATGCATGAACCTAAACTGCTGATTCTGGACGAGCCAACGGCAGGCGTGGATATCGAACTTCGTCGCTCAATGTGGGGCTTTTTGAAGGATTTAAACGACAAAGGCACCACCATCATTCTTACCACGCATTACCTGGAAGAAGCAGAAATGCTGTGCCGCAATATCGGCATTATTCAGCACGGCGAACTGGTGGAAAATACCTCGATGAAGGCACTGCTGGCAAAGCTGAAATCAGAAACCTTTATTCTCGATCTCGCACCGAAAAGCCCGTTACCGAAGCTCGATGGCTATCAGTACCGACTGGTAGATACCGCCACGCTGGAAGTTGAAGTGCTGCGTGAGCAGGGGATCAACAGCGTATTCACGCAGTTAAGTGAGCAGGGCATTCAGGTATTAAGTATGCGTAACAAAGCTAACCGTCTGGAAGAGTTGTTTGTTTCACTGGTTAATGAAAAACAAGGAGATCGCACATGATGCATCTTTACTGGGTGGCGTTAAAAAGCATCTGGGCGAAAGAGATCCATCGCTTTATGCGTATCTGGATACAGACGCTGGTGCCACCGGTTATCACCATGACCCTTTACTTTATCATCTTCGGTAACCTGATTGGTTCGCGTATTGGCGATATGCATGGCTTCAGCTATATGCAGTTCATTGTTCCGGGGCTGATCATGATGTCGGTAATCACCAATGCCTACGCCAACGTCGCTTCATCATTTTTTGGCGCCAAGTTCCAGCGTAATATTGAAGAACTGCTGGTCGCTCCGGTTCCGACTCACGTCATTATTGCCGGATATGTCGGCGGTGGCGTAGCGCGCGGACTGCTTGTTGGTATGTTGGTGACAGCAATTTCGCTGTTCTTTGTACCGTTTCAGGTGCATTCGTGGGTATTTGTCGCTTTAACGCTGGTGCTCACGGCGGTGTTGTTCTCTCTTGCCGGATTGCTTAATGGGGTGTTTGCCAAAACGTTTGATGACATCAGCCTGGTACCAACCTTTGTGTTAACGCCACTCACGTATTTGGGCGGGGTGTTTTACTCACTGACCTTGTTGCCACCGTTCTGGCAGGGGCTGTCGCATCTCAACCCAATCGTTTATATGATCAGTGGATTCCGCTACGGCTTCCTCGGCATTAATGATGTGCCGCTGGTTACTACTTTTGGTGTGCTGGTTATTTTTATTATTGCGTTTTATCTGATCTGCTGGTCGCTGATCCAGCGCGGACGCGGTCTGCGCAGCTAAGGCTAGTTCCTCTCCTCTGGATTCGGGGGAGAGGAGTTTTGACGACTATCACCCTTTATCAACAATGGTCAGGGTAGACTGATTTTCAGCTAAGGAGGAAGGTAATGTTAGGTTGGGTAATTACCTGTCACGACGACCGGGCGCAAGAGATGTTGGATGCGCTGGAAAAAAAACATGGCGCACTTATCCAGTGCCGGGCGGTGAATTTCTGGCGCGGATTAAGTTCCAATATGCTCAGCCGCATGATGTGCGATGCTCTGCATGAAACAGATTCTGGCGATGGGGTTATCTTTTTAACCGATATTGCAGGTGCTGCGCCTTATCGTGTTGCATCGTTATTAAGCCACAAACATTCCCGTTGCGAAGTGATTTCTGGTGTCACGTTACTGTTAATTGAGCAGATGCTGGCCTACCGTGAAACGTTATCCAGTGCGGAGTTTCGCGAGCGAATTGTCGAACTGGGTGGGCCTGAAGTCAGTAGTCTCTGGCACCAACAACAAAAAAATCCCCCCTTTGTCCTCAAGCATAATTGGTTCGAGTATTAAATCGCATTCCGATTTTGCTACACTAACGGCGCTGTTTCTCGCCTGGTAGTTTTCTCATGATTAAAAAGATTATTTTTTTACTGCTGCTGGTTTCATCTGGTGTCGGCGCAGCGCTTCCCGCGCGTTATATGCAAACCACTCAGGATGCAGCTATCTGGGGAAAAATTGGCGACAAAACGGTAACCGTCGGCAACATTCGCGCCGGGCAGATTATTTCGGTCATCCCAACCGCTGCCGATTATTATGAATTCAATTTTGGTTTTGCTACGGGGTATATTGATAAAGGGCATCTGGAACCTGTACAAGGGCGGCAAAAAGTTGAAGATGGTCTGGGGGATCTGAATAAGCCACTGAGTAACCAAAATCTTATTACATGGAAAGATACTCCGATATACAACGCGCCTGATGCGGGTAGTGCGCCATTTGGCGTGTTGGCCGATAATTTGCGTTATCCCATTATTAATAAATTAAAAGATCGCCTGAATCAAACCTGGTATCAAATTCGTATTGGCGAACGACTGGCCTATATCAGTGCACTGGATGCGCAGCAGGATAACGGTATTCCTGTATTGACCTACCATCATATTTTACGCGATGAAGAGAACACCCGTTTTCGTCATACTTCGACCACGACGTCGGTGCGAGCTTTCAATAACCAGATGACCTGGTTACGCGATCGTGGATATACCACGTTAACCTTGTATCAACTGGAAGGGTATCTGCGTAATTCGATGAATCTTCCGGCTCGCGCGGTGGTGCTGACATTTGATGATGGCTTGAAATCAGTGAGTCGTTATGCATATCCCATTCTGAAAGAATACGGTATGAAGGCGACGGCATTTATTATTACCTCTCGCATCAAACGTCATCCACAGAAATGGAATCCGCAGTCATTACAGTTTATGAGTGTTTCTGAACTGCTTGATGTCAGCGATGTTTTTGATTTCCAGTCGCATACGCATTTTTTACATCGGGTTGATGGTTATCGCCGACCCATATTACTCAGCCGCAGTGAGCATAATATTCTGTTTGATTTCGAACGCTCTCGCCGGGCGCTAAACCAATTTAATCCTCGAGTCTTGTATCTTTCGTATCCATTTGGTGGATTTAATGACAAAGCAGTGAAGGCAGCAAATGAAGCCGGGTTTCATCTGGCGGTGACCACCATGAAAGGGAAAGTTAAACCGGGGGATAATCCGTATTTATTAAAGCGACTGTATATTTTAAGGACAGATTCGCTGGAGACGATGTCGCGGCTGGTGAGTAACCAGCCGCAGGGGTGATTATCAGGCAACCTGTACCGGAATCGCTTTCGCGGTACGTTTCATTTCATTGTCGCCTTCAAAGTAGGCAACGTTGGGGCGCCAGGTACGGGCTTCTGCATCTGGCATAGTGACGAAGCTGGCGATGATGACAATATCGCCGACGCTGGCACAGTGGGCCGCCGCACCGTTGACAGAAATAATTCTCGAACCGCGTTCTGCCGCGATGGCATAGGTGGAGAAACGCTTGCCGTTGGTAACATTCCAGATATCAATGGCTTCGTTTTCGAGAATACCGGCTGCGTCAAGAAAATCCTGGTCAATGGCGCAAGAACCTTCATAGTGCAGGTCCGCATGAGTCACTTTCACGCGGTGGAGTTTGCCCTGCAGCATCGTGCGAATCATAACTTCTACCTTTCTACCCTGTCGTTAACGAAGCAGGCGATGCCTGCTTTGAGGAAATTCTCACGCAGTATTGCCCGATTTTTGATAAGTGTCTACTGATCTGGTGGCATTTGCACCAGCAGTTTGCGTATCGCGCCGAAGCTTGCCATGTAACGCCTGTAACCAATTGAAATTTCTCTGAACGCTGCTCGGTAAACAACAAAGAGGCAGCAGACGACAGCGCATATTGGCCGGATACTTCCTTCACATAGGGCAGCATGGAAGGCAGGGAAGATGGACGCACCGAGTACCACACCGCATGACGCGGTATTTAAACAATTTTTAATGCATGCGGAGACGGCTCGCGACTTCCTGGATATCCATTTGCCAGTGGAATTACGCGAACTTTGTGACCTCAACACGCTTCATTTAGAGTCGGGGAGTTTCATTGAAGAGAGCCTGAAAGGACATAGCACGGACGTGCTCTATTCCGTGCAAATGCAGGGCAATCCTGGTTATCTGCACGTTGTGATTGAGCATCAAAGCAAGCCGGATAAGAAAATGGCCTTTCGCATGATGCGCTATTCGATTGCTGCCATGCACCGGCATCTGGAGGCGGATCACGATAAGCTGCCGCTGGTGGTGCCAATTCTGTTTTATCAGGGCGAGGCCACACCTTATCCGCTCTCAATGTGCTGGTTTGATATGTTTTACTCGCCGGAGCTGGCGCGACGCGTCTATAACAGTCCATTCCCGTTGGTGGATATCACTATCACGCCGGATGACGAAATCATGCAACATCGGCGGATTGCGATTCTCGAACTGCTGCAAAAACATATTCGCCAGCGCGACTTAATGTTATTGCTGGAGCAACTGGTCACGCTGATTGACGAAGGGTACACTAGCGGAAGTCAGTTAGTTGCCATGCAAAACTATATGCTGCAACGCGGTCATACTGAACAAGCGGATTTGTTTTACGGTGTGGTGAGAGACAGGGAAACAGGAGGGGAGTCTATGATGACGTTGGCGCAGTGGTTTGAAGAGAAAGGGATTGAGAAGGGGATTCAGCTGGGAAGACAGGAAGGGAGACAGGAGGCAAGACAAGAAGAAAGGCAGGAATTCGCCCAGCGTCTTTTGAGTAAAGGGATGTCTCGAGAAGACGTTGCAGAGATGGCAAATTTACCTCTTGCTGAGGTTGATAAGCTGATTAACTAAGTTGTCTACGATATGAACAATCGCTTACAAATATCGTGGCAATGAATAACTGGCGCCATCAGCTGTAGCGCCAGTTAAGTATTACGCCAGTTCGACCATTTTGTTGTCGATCAGACGAGCATCGCCAAGCCAGGCGGCTACCAGAATTACTGCCCGTTTGCTGTTTTCAGAGACTTCCAGCAGCGTGTCGGCATCGCGAATCTGAATATCATCAGCGCGGAAGCCTTTTTCATTCAGTTCTTGCCCTGCAATGGCAATAATTTCATCGAGATCCCGCTCGCCAGCCTGCAATTTGTCGGCAATCGAACTTAAAACTTTGTACAGACCGGGCGCAATTTTGCGTTGTTCTGCCGTCAGATAACCGTTACGGGAACTCAGCGCCAGACCGTCTTTCGCACGCATAATCGGTACGCCGACAATCTCAATATCGAAGCCCATATCGGCAACCATTTTGCGGATCAGCGCCAGTTGCTGAAAGTCCTTTTCACCGAAGCAGGCGATATCCGGCTGGACCAGGTTAAACAGCTTGCTGACGATGGTCGACACGCCGCGAAAATGTCCCGGACGGCTGGCACCTTCCAGCATGGTCGAAAGGCCAGGAACATCAACATAGGTGTGGGTTTCGGTACCGTTCGGGTAGATCTCTTTTACCGAGGGCGCGAAAACCAGATCGACTTTGCGCTTGTTCAGTTTTTCGCAGTCTTCTTGCAAAGTGCGTGGATAGCGAGCCAGATCTTCCGGGCGGTCGAACTGCATCGGGTTAACGAAAATACTGACCACCACCACATCGGCGCGGGCTTTGGCTTCGTCGACCAGTTTCATATGGCCATCGTGCAGGTTACCCATGGTTGGCACCAGCGCCACGCGCTTACCTTCCATACGCAGGCGGCGAATTTGCTGACGCAGCAGCGGCAGGGTTTCGATAATTAACACAACGTGACTCCTTAATGGAAACTGTGTTCTTCGCCCGGATAAACGCCGGACTCCACTTCAGCCATATACTGCCGCACGGCAGCACGGATGTCGCCCGTTTCAGCGAGGAAATTTTTAGCGAATTTAGGAATGTGACCGCCGGTAATGCCAAAGGCGTCGTGCATCACGAGGATCTGCCCGTCGGTGACGCTGCCTGCGCCAATACCAATAACCGGGATCGCCAGTGCCTCGGTAATGCGTTTTGCCAGCTCAACCGGCACACATTCCAGCACCAGCAGTTGTGCACCAGCGGCTTCTAAGGCTAATGCATCGCTGAGCAGTCGATCGCCCGCTTCATCGCCGCGCCCCTGTACTTTGTAGCCGCCGAAAATATTCACTGACTGCGGTGTTAAACCTAAGTGACCACATACAGGAACTGCGCGCTCGGTAAGCATTTGTACCGTTTCAACAAGCCACTCACCGCCTTCAATTTTGACCATATTGGCACCGGCACGCATAACCGTTGCGGCGTTTTCAAAGGCTTGTTCCGGCGTGGCATACGCCATAAACGGCAGGTCAGCCAACAGCAGGCAGTTTGGCGCTCCGCGACGTACCGCAGCGGTATGGTAGGCGATATCAGCAACGGTAACTGGCAGGGTGGAGTCATGCCCCTGAACCGTCATGCCCAGTGAGTCGCCTACCAGCATGACGTTAAGTCCTTCATCAGCAAAAAGTTTCGCGAAGCTGTAGTCGTAAGCGGTAATGGTCGCGAAACGTTTTTTTTCCTGTTTGTACTTCTGCAGTAAGGAGATGGTGGTCGGTTTCATAACGTATCCTGATAAATGATGTTGTGCTGTCTGGCATTTTATCAGTCACATTGGTGGGGGCAATGATTTCTCTATTGTGGCACCGCCATTACCAGACGGTGCCACAATGTTATCAGGGATAGGTTACCTGGAATGTACTGGTGGCTTTAAACTCACCGGGTTCGATAGCAATATTCCCGTCTTGCTTTAACGTCGCCTGGAAGTGAAGTGGTTGTGTCGTTCCATTGCCTTTATCTGGGTAAATTCCGTCAGTATTATCATCTTCCTCTTCATAATCTTTATATACAGAGGTTGCGTCATTAGGCTTCAGAGTCATTAAGGCGCTTCTGCTAGTGGCTAATCCTTCAATAAGTACACCGACACCTTTTGCTCCCCCCGTTCCTGTGAGGGTGTTTCCAAGAAGCTGTTTGTCTTCTATGCCGATTTTTGTTGAAACTAATTTTGTTTCGATATTACGAACACGAATACAGTTCTGTAACGAAATGTCAAAAAGAACCGGAGTTGCGCCATTTTTAATTTGTCCAGGACCATATTCTCCCATTTTTACTGTAGAGCCGCTTACATTGGTGCCGCTTAATACTGAAGTAAAACAAGTAGGTAAAGTGATTTTTATATTGACTAAATCAAAATTTATATAAAGGTGATTGCTGTGTTGATTAATACCATCACCAACACCATAAGCCTTGAAAGCATAAAGATAGTCGGATGAGCTTAACAACTGAACCTGTTGGTTTTGTGTCGGGTTGAAAGATGAATCAGTATAAAATTCAACGGTGAGACTCTGCATTAAACCACCAATAGCCCAATATTTACTGGTTGTATTTGCTCTGTCGCAACCTCTTGTCTGAAGATCCACATCATCTATGTAGAATGAAAAGTATTGGTCTGCGCTATCTCCAATATAAATACTATCTCCACTGATATTTGATTTGACCCAGGCTGACCAAATGTTGGAAATTGATAGCGTATAATAGAGTCCCTGAACAGACGTTGAAAATAACTTATGACCCGCGTAAGTTAAATGAGAGTCAATCATTGCATTTTCAATTTTCATCGGTGCCCCACTGGCATTTCCACTGGTATTACAGTAAAGAGTCCCTGTCCCCCCACTCCCTCCCAAACTATCTAGTTGAGACCAAAACAGTTTTACATCAGTTTTGTTAATGCCATCACCGGGAGGTGGTTTATAAAACACCAGATTGTTAGTAATAGTCGCATAACGAAATATTGCTTTTCCGCTTGAAGATGGACCACTAAAGGCATCAACGCCAGCATTATTACCTACAATGAAACTTGTATTGTTTGCGTAAGCTGAGATGCAGAATATTGTAGTTAGAATTATATAGAAAAATTTAAATAATACGTGCATATAATATGTGGTGGTCTGTGTGTGCATATTGTTTTTTCTTACATTAGAGTTACTCATAATAAATATCAACCAGTACGGTGCTTTTGACTTGGCCAGAAGTAACATCCAGTGTGGAATCAATTTTTTGCATTCTGGCATAAAATTTCCATGATGAATTATCCATTACTGATGTAATCACGGGATAGACTGAGCGTGATATACCTGCTGTATTTAATACATTGAACGTATTTGCAGAATCCTGGATAGAAAAAATAACTACGCCAACATTTTTAGCGCCTGTTGCTTCGTCATTGGCAAATATTTGCCTGGACCCAGCAGCCATGACACCGCTAAGGGCTCTAAAATCAATATGTAACTGATTTAGCACATCGCCAGTTCCCTGTAATGCACAGTCGGATACACTGACAGTGAACTCTTTTCCACCTGGTTGATAACTTTCAGGAGTCACATTACCTGAAAAATATCCCACCCCAACGACGCCAAGATCAATATTACCCTGGTTACTGATTCCGCTTTTGCAAGTGCTGTTTTTTACATTGGCAACAAGGTCGATATCCTGTCCAGCGATGGCTGGACAGGTAATGGGAAACAGTAATGACAGAAACAGAATTATTCTATTCATCAGCTTACGTTGAGTGGGATGCATATATAGTTCCTGAATCTGTCAGTCTGTTAGTTATAGGTGATAGTAAATGTTGCAGGGGCGAAAAAATCACCTGCCGTAACATTATTGACAGTTTTATCCTTATCTACCACAAGGACTGCACTCATATCAAAGTCCACAACATTAGTACCTGTTGCACCCACAATACTCTTTTCTTTCGCTTGAGGAGTAGCGCAGCTAAATTGTTTATTTTTGTCTGCTCGATCTGGTGTGATGGCACCCCAGACTTCAACCACAACCGCATTTGCTTTTTCTGTGGATGTAGATGCATTGGCAAATCCATCACCATTATTGGCATTTCCTTCACATGTGCCAACTTTGGTTAATGTTATATATGCTTTCTTTCCTGGAATTCCTGCACAATCTTTAAACTGTAGTTTGAATGTTTTAATTTTGGTTTTAGCATTGATTTCAGATATATATACATCACCAAAATTAACCGTGGAGATTTTATTATTACCATCCATAAGTGTTGCTGTGCAGGTACCCATTTCCACAGTGGTAATAACAGTCAGTCCAATGCTGTCTGTTGCAGCATAAGACGGGACACTGAATAGTGAGGCTACCAGAACCAGACTGCTGGATAATCCATAACGTAAATTTTTAAATGTCATCTTAATTATCCTTCTTATTGATAGATGAAATTAAACGTCGCTAGTGCGCGAAAATTTCCAGGTACACCTTTCCCAGCCTCTGTTTCACGTAGCGCAACAGTCATTTCAAGACCTTTGTCGGACGGTATTTCGCCTGTGTCCCAGCGTATCTTTTCCGCACTGTTGGGTTTAAGAAAAGTGGCATCATCAGTATTCCGTCTCTTGAAACCCATACCGATATAACTTGTCGTCGAATTTGTATCTCCAGACAGCGGTATAATAAGCTTGGTTGAGCTTGATGATGCGTTTCCGGTCAGAGTGGTATCAATCGAGCTAATGCCACTGCTGCACCCACTGGCAACCAGTTTAAAATCAGCCTGAGCTTCTGTCGTTTTATTCGCGATCTTATCCAGCCCCATCTTAGGGATTTTTAATGTGTAGTTATTATTACCATCATTCGTGACATTATTACCAGTAAGTGTGATGTTACAGGTTGTCGCTTTGACAGTGGCTGTAAACTCTACATTAATATCCGTTGCAAATACTGAGGGTGATAATAATATTCCCATCAGTATCGCTATTTTATGTGGCGTTGTTTTTATCATTTGACGTCCCTTGTAGTTACTGAATCTGACACCGAATTCCATTCAGAATAATAGATTGCGCTATTTTTTCTGCTTCTGAACTTTGTTGATAATGCGCAAGACAACTTACAGGTTTACTTTCTTCGAGCCATTTAATGCTGATATTTCCTTGCTGCTCAATACCACGAACAAAAGCCTGTCCACCCTGTCCAACATTACCAATTACATTACCCTGCTCATCATAAATATCTGCAGCAAATGGAATATTTTTACCATCACTTCGAGTGATGTTCATAATGGCTGATTGCCCTTGCACGGTTTCAAAATCAGCAAAGACGACTGAACCCTGACGCGGCACAGCTACAGCACTGGTACTTTTTAATTCAACATCGTTCTCAAGATCGTTGATATCCAGCGCGATACGGTTTTCATGATAAGGAGAAAGAGCACTGGTAACGCCATATCCCCAGCGGTCTACGGTGCTATTCCCATAATTTATTCGAGCCCCTTTGGCACCAGGAGCCTGAACTACCGCCAGTGTATCGGAGTCGCTAAAACTGTCATTACTGAAGGTCAGGCCGCCGCTATGTAATACAAAACCACCGTCAGTGCTGAGAGAAACTTGACGACTGTTATCGCTATTCGCAGAAACTGAACCGGCCAGGGTTCCCCACGGTGACTCATAGCTGGCATATCCACCAACATAACTCATATCTTTACTGGCTTTATTCATCGTATAGCCTGTATTCACGCTATAACTGACGCGAGCGTTATCGCTATAGCCACTGCTACTGACGTTGAGTTGATTATTGCCCTTAAAGTCACTGCTCATTTGAGTATCAATACTCTGGAAACCTGAAGTACGCTGTTCAGTGCCAAGTAATTTTTCAATAGGAATGGTGAAACTGAGATAAATGCTATCGTCAGTGTCGCCGTTTTCATTCCATGAACGCTGTGCACTGACACTGTAGCTGCCCCAGGATGCACTGTTACTGTAGCCAATAGAGTAATTGCTACGATTTTGTCCTGAAGCCCAGTAATCGGACCAACTTCCGGAAAGATAAAATGAACCGTAATCTTTTTTCTCAAATTTCAACGGTTGGTTAATACTGACCGTAACCTGATTTTTCATGCGCGAGTAATTACGCATGTTTTGCGGTTCAAGATCTTGTTCGGGATGTTTCACTTCATCAATTAGAGTTAGTGCATCATTAAGACCAAGGTAATTTTGTGTTGAATAGCGATAGGCCGCGATATTCAGTGAAGTACTTGTTTCTTCGAATAATTTGTTCCAGGAAACACGATAACTTTGCCCCTGGTATGTTTTATCATCCGGGATACGGACATTGGAGTGAGTCACATCGAAAGAAAATGCACCTACTGAGGTATTCAGGCCAAGACCTAACAAACCGGCGGTATAGTTATTATCGGTAATCTGAATACCAGTATAACCCGTCAGATAGTTATTCAGACCGTAGTAGTAGCTGGCCTGAAATAAATTAGGTTCATCCTGAATATCATCTTTTAAGACCTGGCCACCGCTAATATCCCAACGTCCAACGCCAGGGCGTAACATTTGAACAACCGATGAAAAAGGTTGCGAGAATGTCCTTTTTGAGCCATCGGATTCTTCGATGGTCACAATAAGATCACTGCCGTACCCTGACGGGCTAAGATCATCAATGACGAAAGCGCCTGGAGGCACAGTCGTTTCATAAATCTTATAGCCGCCTTGCGTAATAGAGACTTTGGCATTGGTATTGGCGACGCCATGTATGATAGGTGCAAAGCTGGCTAATGTCGGAGGCAACATTCGGCTGTCACTGTATACGCGAATGCCTCGGATACTGACGGAATCAAAGGTTTCGCCCGTAGTATAAGATTCACCAATAATTAATTGAGAGCGTAGTGAGGCGATATCTCGTTGTACATACCGATTCTTAAAATCATAATTACTGCCAGAATCGGTCATCCAGTTGTAGTTGCCGGAGGCTCGCAGTCGCCATGCACCTAAATTCATCCCACCGTTAAAAGCAGCATAAATGCTGTCATTTCTTCGACCAGGGGTTTCACTATGATATCCGTTGAGGTTATATGACAACATAGCCGCATTAATGCCGTTTTCCCATAATGATGGATCAACATAGTTTTGGTAATTTTTCATTACCCAGGCTTGAGGAACGTCTATATCCAGACGTTGATCGTTAACGTCATAACGAACGGAAGCCTGAGGGATAATTTCCGTCAAATTGAGGCAATCCCCGAGCGTTTCATCCCGGGCAAGCAGAACGGCTTTTTCGTTATTTATATCGGGGGAATTAATATGAAACTGCAATAAATTCTTTAATGTGATACAGGCCTGGGCGTTCTTTTTTCCTTCAATCGCTACAAATGTAATACTTTGGTTAATGATTGGTTGATCGTTGACATAAACACTGACGTCGTAAACACCCGGTATAGCGGGGTTACCTTCGCTGTATCGACTGAGATCAATATTAGATGCATTCTGCCCCATCAGGAAGGTAGGGTCATATTCAACGAGTTCAGCACTGAAAGCACTATTGCAATACAGCAGCGCGCATAACGTGGCGATACGGGTCAGATGATGATGATAATTTTTAGTATATTTTATAGTCACGCTATGCTTCCTGCGGAATTATATCCTTGCCTGATTACAGTCGGGCATTACCTTCAATGGCGCCACCAAAGTCATTAATGGCGTAAAAGTGCACTTTTGAAGAATTTGCTTTGCCATTAAGGCCATTGACTTTCATGACTTCATCACTGAATGGTGCAATCATTTTCACATCAATCGGATAGCGTTTACCGCTGGCTTCTAAATCGCCACTGCTAAAAGAGACGTAGTAAGGCGTTGGATTAGTGACTTGTAATGCCGTTTTACCGTCTGAACCTGACCAGGACCATTTCAGGGCTAATGGGGCTTCAGAGGGATTTCCCTTCAATCCATCCGGGCGATAGAACAGTTTTATACGTGTGCGAAATGCCAGTTGCAGCAGGCTTTGATTCGCGACCTTTTCTGCATCTGGTTTTGGTGGAACTTCCAGTACGTTAAACCAGAATACGCTCTCCCTGTCTTTAGGCAGTGAGGTACTGGCGGTGTACATCAGTTTGATTGTTTGCCCACGTTTGGCATCAATACGCGATACTGGCGGTGTGGCGGTAAAGGGGACTGTAATACTGCCAGGTTCAGCGTTGTCATCGCCAGTATCTAACCAACTCTGGACAAGTAACGGGTTATTCCCTTTATTTTCCAGACGTACGCTGACACTTTTTTGATCGCTTTTATATATTACGCGAGTACCCGAAATGACAATATCCGCAATAGACGATGAGCTAAAAGCCATACAGGTTACGAAGCATAAAGCTGCTGTATGTTTGGTGTTAAAAAACATAAACCATCCCTGACAGAGTTAATTAAAACAGGGAATAATATAAAAATAGTAATTATTAATACTATTCCCTGTATATTCATTCAATCAATTTAATTGGTGAATACTTACTGATAAGTAATGGTGTATGCAGTGTTAGTTTTTACATAACCAGCAGTCGCTGTCTGATTTGCGTCAGCACGAACGTAAGATGCTTTAAAATCATAAATTGCAGATTTTGTCGTTGCATCCATGGTTTTAGTATACACATCGCCGGGGTTGTTAATTTGAACCTGTTTGATAGTGGAACCATCAATATTGTGCAGAGCGATATTTACGCCATCAGACGGGTTGTTAATAGACATGTCGTTGTTCAGCGTTCCTTTGCTATTACCAAAGAAAACAGAACCGAAGGTCATTTTAGCTGTGCTACCTGGATTCGGGTTCGCTTTGCTACAGTCAACGGTGATGCTGAAAGGTTTAGCTTTAGCACCAACGGTATCATTCAGTACGCCGTCAGTGATTTCACCAACAGTTGCAGTTTCCAGCAGGATTAGACCATCTTTGTTACCACCGTCTACACGGGTTTCACAGGTGTTATCAACAACCAGACCGCTGATATTTAACTGACCACCGTCCATATCTGCAGAAGCAGTACCTGCAACCATTGCCAGCATAAGACCAGACAGGGCAAAACCTAATTTTTTAGACATAAAAATCCTTGAATTATATTCCATGAGTTTAACTTCAATCGGGAGTCCGCACATGGGGAGGCCCGATAGACTAGAAAGATTGGTTTGTTAATGATGAGGACTTGAATTTACCGAATGTTACATCTGCTCATCATTAGGGGGGATATTGTGCATAATAAAAATTATATATCCACTTAATTCATCTTTAAGTAAAACTAAATATCTAAAGTTGAAAAAATAGTGTATGGGGTGGGAAGGTTAAGAGGGTGGAATATATTATTAATTGTGGTTGTAGCTTAAAGGAAGCATTGATTGCAATTGTTGGGAAGTATTTTCAGAATTTATTTATATTCAAGAGATTATTGTATTACCACTTATTTAATTCATCGTATTTATTTATTCGTAATAAGTTGTCTAATGTTGTTCCATCAGGAAAAACCAGCTCCGGCGCAATCTCAAACAGCGGCCACAGCATAAATCCACGATTTTTCATATCGTAGTGCGGAACGGTGAGTCGTTCGGTATTAATCGTTTCATTACCGAATAACATAATGTCGAGGTCCAGCGTGCGTGGCCCCCAGCGTTCAGCTTTGCGGACGCGACCTTGCTGCAACTCAATACGCTGTGTGTGATTGAGTAACTCTTCAGGGGCAAGAGCGGTTTCCAGCGCTACGGCTGCGTTTAAGTAATCGGGTTGATCTTGCGGCCCCAGCGGTGGGGTACGGTAAAACGAAGAAACGGCAAGAATGCGGCTTTCCGGAATGTCACCTAATGCTTTCACGGCAGCATTGACCTGCTCCAGCGGAGAGGCCAGATTGCTGCCTATGGCAATATACGCCACCGTCATGCGGTACCCTCGCGACGCGGCGCGCGTTTGCGCGGACGGCGAGTACGACGGCGCGGTGTTGGATCTTCATCCAGCTCGTTGAGCATCCCTTTTTGGTCTGGTGGTGC
Organism: Escherichia sp. E4385; assembly: GCF_963883145.1. Classification (NCBI taxonomy): domain Bacteria; kingdom Pseudomonadati; phylum Pseudomonadota; class Gammaproteobacteria; order Enterobacterales; family Enterobacteriaceae; genus Escherichia; species Escherichia sp. E4385. The sequence goes on along the minus strand of NZ_CAWOOJ010000002.1, from coordinate 63,052 downwards.
AGAAACCTGGAACTCACCCCACCATTTCGCCAGACGTTGCAGCTCGGCGTTGCGTTCCACTTCAGCACGCAGGGACAGCAGGTCGTAGGCGGCGCGGAATTTCGGATGCTCCATCAGTTTCCATGCCCGTTTGCCCTGACGACGGGACATACGCAGCTGCAACTGCCAGATATCGCGAGTTAGCGTAGTCAGACGTTTCGGGATTGCCAGTGAACGGCAGGCTTCGTCCAGCACGTCGTTCATCGCCAGCGCGAAAGCGTCGTGATAGGTCAGGCCGCTTTCCTGAGCAATTTTCTGCGCTGTTTCCAGCAGTGGATACCAGAACATGGCGGCAAACAAAAACGCCGGGTTAACGCGCATATCGTTATGAATACGCGTATCGGTATTCTTCAGTACCTGCTCAATGATCCGCTCCATTGGGCTGTCGCCATTTTCCGTGAAGTAACGGGTAATGGTCGGGAACAGCGGCTGGAACAGATTATATTCACACAGCAGTTTATAGGTTTCGTAACCGTAGCCCGCTTGCAACAGTTTAAGAGACTCTTCAAACAGGCGTGCTGGCGGAATATCGTTGAGCAGAGTAGCAAGGCGTGGGATCGGCTCGGCAGTTTCTGGGCTGATGCGCATCCCCAGTTTCGCGGCAAAACGTACTGCGCGCAGCATACGTACCGGATCTTCACGGTAGCGCGTTTCCGGGTTCCCAATCAGGCGGATAACACCGTCTTTCAGATCCTGCATGCCACCAACGTAATCACGGACGGTAAAATCCGCGACGCTGTAATACAGACTATTAATAGTGAAATCGCGGCGCTGGGCGTCTTCTTCGATGGAGCCGAAAATGTTGTCGCGTAGCAACATGCCGTTTTGCCCGCGCTGAGAAGTCGTGCGGTCGCTGACATTGCCTTCATGGTGACCACGGAAGGTGGCGACTTCGATAATTTCCGGGCCAAACATCACATGAGCCAGACGGAAACGGCGACCTACCAGGCGGCAATTACGGAACAATTTGCGCACCTGCTCAGGCGTGGCGTTGGTGGTCACGTCAAAATCTTTCGGCTTTTTGCCAAGTAACAGGTCGCGTACGCCGCCGCCAACCAGCCAGGCTTCGTATCCCGCTTTATTGAGCCTGTACATTACCTTCAGGGCATTTTCACTGATATCTTTGCGGGAAATAGCATGCTGCTCGCGCGGGATCACCGTCACCTGTGGACGGGCGACTGCCTGTTCAGCTTCGCTCTCCTCGCGGCTCAACACCTTGCGGCAAAAATTAGCGACTCGGGTAAAAATAATACACCTCGGTAGTGTCAAACATCATTCAGGACAAAAAAATAGCGGCTAATCATAGCTCAGCATGACGCATTTGAGAATGTTGAATTTACAATTGCCGACTCTGGCACGGCGGTCAGCGTCCAGTTTTTGACGGCTGACTGAAGGATTTGCTCTACGCTGTAATCCTGCCAGTGCGCTTCTGCCTGCTGACCCAGAAAATGAAGTGCCGCCATTAGCACAGGGCGCGGATCGCCTTTCGGTAACGCAGGCGCATGATTCTGCTTGGAAAGTTTAGTGCCTTGTGCGTTTAGCGCCAGCGGTAAATGAATGTAATCTGGCACCTGCCAGCCAAAAAGCTGGTACAGCGAGATTTGCCGCACTGTCGGTTCAATTAAATCTGCCCCACGAACAATTTCTGTGACGCCCTGGAAGTGATCATCTACCACCACCGCCAGGTTATAGGCGAACAAACCATCACGACGATGAATAATAAAATCTTCTCGCGCCAGTTTTTCGTCGGCGTGAATAATTCCGCGTAGTTGATCAGTAAACTGCGTGACCGGATACAACTGCCGAATACGCACAGCCGCGTTGTCTGGTCCATGATGCAATGTTCGGCAATGACCGTCGTAAATACCGCCAATGCTTTGGATACGCGCACGCGTGCAGGTGCAGTAATAACTTAGCTCTTGCTCATGTAACCAGGCGAGTGCTTCGCGATAGGCGTCGTGACGTTGGGATTGCCAAAGAACATCGCCGTCCCAGTGCAGGCCGTAATGTTCCAGCTGGCGTAGGATAGTTTCTGCGGCACCGGGAACTTCACGAGGCGGGTCGATATCTTCAATGCGTACCAGCCAGCGACCTTGCCGGGCGCGAGCCTGCAAATAGCTGCCAAGCGCAGCGATCAGAGAGCCAAAATGAAGCTCGCCGGAAGGAGAGGGGGCGAAGCGACCAATATACTGTGTGTCTGTCATCTCTTTGAACAAAAAATAAGGCGGGAGTATTTCCCGCCTGTGGTAAACGTGATGGAACGGCTGTAATTAGCCAGCCATCTGTTTTTCGCGAATTTCAGCCAGCGTTTTGCAGTCGATGCACAGATCGGCTGTCGGGCGCGCTTCTAGACGACGAATACCAATTTCAACACCGCAAGATTCGCAGTAGCCGAAATCTTCGTCTTCCACTTTTTTCAGCGTCTTCTCGATCTTTTTGATCAGCTTACGCTCGCGATCGCGGTTACGCAGTTCGAGGCTGAACTCTTCTTCCTGGGCTGCACGGTCTACCGGGTCCGGGAAGTTGGCTGCTTCATCCTGCATATGTGTAACGGTGCGATCGACTTCATCCCTGAGTTGATTACGCCATGCTTCCAGAATACGACGGAAGTGCGCCAGCTGGGCTTCGTTCATATACTCTTCGCCCGGCTTCTCCTGATATGGCTCCACCCCAGCGATGGCGAGAATACTCAGGGACGATGTTTTACGGTTTTGCCCTTCTTGCATGTTGCTTCTCCTTAACACGCACTATCGATCCCCATGTTCGGGGGAAAAATGAGGCCGCTATAAATAGCAGATGCTTTTCCGGATAGCAATTATCTAAACGTAACACTTGACAACTGTGTGAGGAAAAGCGTATTTGCGCACGCGACCAGAATGTAAATTAACCAGTTACTTACACTACTACAATGTAACAGGCAGTGATTTTTTAAGAGCCATACCTTCAGCAGAAAGTTCCGCTTTATAAGCCAGAATTTCTACTCCCCTCTGTTGTGCTTCTGACAATAGTTGCGCGTATTTCTCATCGATGTGGCGCGCGGGTGAAAACCGTGTAATGGCTGAATGCAGTACAGCGAAAAAAATCACCGCACGTTGGCCTTCAGCCGCTACGCTCATCAACTCCCGAAGATGTTTCTGCCCACGTTGGGTAACGGCATCGGGAAAGTAACCTTGCTCATTTTCCGCTAACGTAACCGATTTCACTTCAATATAGCAGTCAGGTCGAAACCTCGCCTGTAACATGAGGTCAATACGACTGCGCTCGGCACCGTATTTTACTTCGCTTTTCAGCGAGCTATAGCCTGATAGCTCCGAAATTTCCCCATTAAGGATAGCCTCTTTCGTCAATCTATTCGCCCAAAGCGTATTAACGCAAATAAATGCGCCGCTTTGGCTTTGGGTTAATTCCCAGGTGTGCGGGTATTTCCGTTTTGTATTGTCGGAAGTCGAATACCAGACGGTATCGCCAGGCGTTGCACAACCGGTCATCGCGCCAGTGTTGGGGCAGTGTAGCGTCAATTCACGACCATCAGGTGTGATCACATCGGCTAAAAAGCGTTTATAACGCTGAATTAGCGTGGCGCGCTGTAAAGGAGGAGAAAATTCCATTATGACAATCCTTGTTATTGCGTCAGCGTCCAGCGTTTGAGCGGTGTGTAACGTGTACGCCCACGGGCAAACGAGGAAGCATAAAGAGTGAACTCCTTCACCTCATATGACCAGTTAAAACCAGGCGGTGGGATTGTTACCGCCTCGCTGGCGTCGCGCAATAAGGTGATATGCGGATGAAATGGTCGATTGCTTTGAAAACAACCACTGCGTGCTGCCTGAGAACGAAGCATATTCGCCAGTTGGATTAAGCCGCGCGGCGGCTGGCGCATACCCAACCATACCACGCGTGAACGCAGCCACTGACCTGCGTCATCAAGCGTGAGTGTAAAACCGGGTTGACGAATTCGCCCGGCCAGCAGTGAGAGCGCCTTCTCTTTGTCTGCGCTTACTTCGCCTAAAAACGCCAACGTCAGATGCAAATTCTCAGCAGCAACCGGGCGGCCTGCTTCAGGTGGAAACTGTGCGGCGCGCCAGTGAATAATCTGTTCGCGGATTTCAGCAGGTAGGTCAATGGCAAAGAACAGCCGTTGCGGTTCAGACATGTCAGGCACTCGGTTATGAATTACCGCGATGCTACAATGTGGCGCGAAGAATGTTAACCCTCTGGAGCGTTTTGTGTCGTCGTTACCCGTTGCAGCCGTCTTACCTGAATTATTTGCCGCCCTCGATTATGCGCCGCAGGTGTTATTAAGTGCGCCGACCGGAGCCGGAAAATCGACCTGGCTACCGCTGCAACTGCTGGCGCATTCAGGGATTCACGGGAAAATCATCCTGTTGGAGCCACGTCGACTGGCGGCGCGTAACGTTGCGCAACGCCTGGCGGAGCTGCTGAACGAAAAGCCTGGCGACACAGTTGGCTACCGGATGCGTGCGCAAAACTGCGTCGGGCCGAATACTCGTCTGGAAGTGGTCACCGAAGGCGTGCTGACGCGAATGATCCAACACGACCCGGAGCTGAACGGCGTGGGGCTTGTGATCCTCGATGAGTTCCATGAACGCAGCTTGCAGGCGGATCTGGCGCTGGCATTGTTACTGGATGTGCAACAAGGGCTGCGCGATGACTTAAAGTTGATGATTATGTCGGCGACCCTGGACAACGACCGCTTGCAGCAAATGCTGCCGCAAGCGCCTATCGTCATCTCAGAAGGGCGCTCGTTTCCGGTTGAGCGGCGTTATCAGCCGTTGCCCGCACATCAGCGTTTTGACGAAGCCGTCGCAGTTGCTACCGCCGAACTGCTGCGCCAGGAGACGGGATCGTTACTGCTGTTTTTACCCGGCGTCGGGGAGATTCAGCGTGTGCAGGAACAGCTGGCTTCGCGCATCGGTAGTGACGTTTTGCTCTGCCCGCTGTATGGCGCGTTGTCGCTGAACGATCAGCGAAAAGCTATCCTCCCTGCGCCGCAAGGAATGCGCAAAGTGGTGCTGGCGACCAACATCGCTGAAACCAGTCTAACCATCGAAGGTATCCGTCTGGTGGTGGATTGCGCCCAGGAAAGGGTAGCGCGCTTTGATCCGCGTACGGGTCTTACTCGGTTGATCACTCAGCGCGTTAGCCAGGCGTCGATGACCCAACGTGCCGGGCGCGCCGGGCGTCTGGAGCCAGGTATTTGCCTGCATTTAATCGCTAAAGAGCAGGCGGAACGCGCCGCAGCGCAAAGTGAACCGGAGATCTTACAAAGCGATCTCTCCGGTTTGTTGATGGAATTACTGCAATGGGGATGTAGCGATCCGGCACAGATGAACTGGCTGGATCACCCGCCAGCGGTGAATCTACAGGCGGCGAAACGTCTGTTACACATGCTGGGGGCGCTGGACGGTGAACGGCTTAGTGCGCAAGGGCAAAAAATGGCGGCGCTGGGTAACGATCCGCGTTTAGCGGCAATGCTGGTGAGCGCGAAGAATGACGATGAAGCGGCTACCGCCGCAAAAATTGCCGCCATTCTCGAAGAACCGCCACGGATGGGTAATGGCGATCTTGGCGTGGCGTTCTCGCGCAATCAACCTGCCTGGCAGCAACGTAGTCAGCAACTGTTGAAACGCTTAAACGTACGCGGCGGTGAGGAGGACAGTTCGCTTATTGCGCCGCTACTTGCCGGGGCGTTTGCCGATCGTATTGCTCGTCGGCGTGGGCAAGATGGTCGCTATCAACTGGCGAACGGTATGGGGGCGATGCTGGATGCCGACGACGCGTTAAACCGCCACGAATGGCTGATCGCACCGTTATTATTGCAGGGCAGCGCCTCGCCGGATGCGCGGATTTTGCTGGCGCTGCCGGTCGATATTGATACGTTAGTAGAACGTTGCCCGCAACTGGTGCAGCAGTCTGACACTGTGGAGTGGGACGATGCTCAAGGCACGCTGAAAGCCTGGCGTCGGCTGCAAATTGGCCAGCTCACGGTAAAAGTGCAGCCACTAGCGAAACCTTCGGAAGAAGAATTACATCAGGCGATGCTTAACGGTATACGCGATAAAGGATTAAACGTCCTCAACTGGACGCCAGAAGCGGAACAGCTACGCCTGCGTTTACTGTGCGCTGCGAAGTGGTTACCAGAGTATGACTGGCCAGCGGTCGATGACGCGAGTTTATTGGCGACGCTGGAAACGTGGTTGTTGCCGCATATGAGCGGTGTACATTCGCTGCGTGGCCTGAAATCAGTCGATATTTACCAGGCGCTGCATGGATTACTCGATTGGGGAATGCAGCAACGTCTGGTGAGTTCCCTGCCTGCGCATTACACTGTGCCGACGGGAAGTCGGATCGCCATTCGTTATCATGAAGATAACCCGCCTGCGCTGGCAGTAAGAATGCAGGAGATGTTTGGCGAAGCCACCAATCCGACAATCGCCCAGGGGCGTGTGCCACTGGTGCTGGAGTTGCTTTCACCCGCCCAAAGGCCGCTGCAAATCACGCGTGATTTGGGGGCCTTCTGGAAAGGGGCGTATCGTGAGGTGCAAAAGGAGATGAAAGGGCGTTATCCCAAACACGTCTGGCCGGACGACCCGGCGAATACCGCACCAACGCGGCGGACGAAAAAGTATTCGTAAGGTTGGTAAACGGGCATAGGGGCAATGTGCGCGCTGATGCCCTCACCCCGGCCCTCTCCCACAGGGAGAGGGAGAAAAGCATTTTGAGAGATATCTTCTTCTGTATTGCAACAGAAGAACAGAAAATCGGGCTTTTGCGCCTGAATATTGCGGAGAAAAAGCATGGCCGGGAATGACCGCGAGCCAATTGGACGCAAAGGGAAACCGACGCGTCCAGTCAAACAAAAGGTAAGCCGTCGTCGTTACGAAGACGACGATGATTACGACGATTATGATGACTATGAGGACGAAGAACCGATGCCGCGCAAAGGAAAGGGCAAAGGAAAAGGGCGTAAGCCTCGTGGCAAACGCGGCTGGTTATGGCTGCTGCTAAAACTGGCTATCGTTTTTGCCGTGCTGATCGCCATTTACGGCGTTTATCTCGATCAAAAAATTCGTAGCCGTATTGATGGCAAGGTCTGGCAGTTGCCAGCGGCGGTCTATGGCCGAATGGTTAACCTTGAACCAGATATGACCATCAGCAAGAACGAGATGGTGAAACTGCTGGAGGCGACCCAGTATCGTCAGGTGTCGAAGATGACCCGTCCTGGCGAATTTACCGTGCAGGCCAACAGCATTGAAATGATCCGCCGTCCGTTTGATTTCCCGGACAGTAAAGAAGGGCAGGTGCGTGCGCGTCTGACTTTTGATGGTGATCATCTGGCGACCATCGTCAATATGGAGAACAACCGTCAGTTCGGTTTCTTCCGTCTTGATCCGCGCCTGATCACCATGATCTCCTCACCAAACGGTGAGCAGCGTCTGTTTGTGCCGCGCAGTGGTTTCCCGGACTTGCTGGTAGATACCTTGCTGGCGACAGAAGACCGTCATTTCTACGAGCATGATGGCATCAGCCTCTACTCCATTGGACGTGCAGTATTGGCAAACCTGACAGCCGGACGCACGGTGCAGGGGGCGAGTACACTGACGCAACAGTTAGTGAAAAACCTGTTCCTCTCCAGCGAACGTTCTTACTGGCGTAAAGCGAACGAAGCCTATATGGCGTTGATCATGGATGCACGTTACAGCAAAGATCGCATTCTTGAGCTGTATATGAACGAGGTGTATCTCGGTCAGAGCGGCGACAACGAAATTCGTGGCTTCCCGCTGGCGAGCCTGTATTACTTTGGTCGCCCGGTAGAAGAGTTGAGCCTTGACCAGCAGGCGCTGTTAGTTGGCATGGTGAAAGGCGCGTCGATCTACAACCCGTGGCGTAATCCGAAACTGGCGCTGGAGCGACGTAACCTGGTGCTGCGTTTGCTGCAACAACAGCAGATTATTGACGGCGAACTGTATGAAATGCTGAGTGCGCGACCGCTGGGCGTACAGCCACGCGGCGGAGTAATCTCTCCTCAGCCAGCCTTTATGCAGCTGGTGCGTCAGGAGTTGCAGGCGAAACTGGGCGATAAGGTGAAAGATCTCTCTGGTGTGAAGATCTTCACTACTTTTGACTCAGTGGCCCAGGATGCGGCAGAAAAAGCTGCCGTAGAAGGCATTCCTGCACTGAAGAAACAGCGTAAGTTGAGCGATCTGGAAACGGCGATTGTCGTCGTTGACCGCTTTAGTGGCGAAGTCCGTGCGATGGTCGGGGGGGCTGAACCGCAGTTCGCGGGCTACAACCGTGCGATGCAGGCGCGTCGTTCGATTGGTTCACTGGCAAAACCAGCGACTTACCTTACGGCGTTAAGTCAGCCGAAAATCTATCGCTTGAACACGTGGATTGCTGATGCGCCAATCGCGCTGCGTCAGCCGAACGGTCAGGTCTGGTCACCGCAGAACGATGATCGTCGCTATAGCGAAAGCGGCAGAGTGATGCTGGTGGATGCGTTGACCCGTTCGATGAACGTGCCGACGGTGAATCTGGGGATGGCGCTGGGGCTGCCTGCGGTTACGGATACCTGGATCAAACTGGGCGTGCCGAAAGACCAGTTGAATCCAGTTCCGGCAATGTTGCTGGGAGCGCTGAACTTAACGCCAATCGAAGTGGCGCAGGCGTTCCAGACTATCGCCAGCGGCGGTAACCGCGCGCCGCTTTCTGCGCTGCGTTCGGTAATCGCGGAAGATGGTAAGGTGCTGTATCAGAGCTTCCCGCAGGCGGAACGCGCAGTTCCGGCGCAGGCGGCGTATCTGACGCTGTGGACCATGCAGCAAGTGGTGCAACGTGGTACAGGGCGTCAGCTTGGGGCGAAATATCCAAACCTGCATCTGGCAGGGAAAACGGGGACTACCAACAACAACGTTGATACCTGGTTTGCGGGCATTGACGGCAGCACGGTGACCATCACCTGGGTCGGCCGCGATAACAACCAGCCGACTAAGCTGTACGGTGCCAGCGGGGCGATGTCGATTTACCAGCGTTATCTGGCTAATCAGACACCAACACCGCTGAATCTTGTACCGCCGGAAGATATCGTGGATATGGGCGTGGATTACGATGGTAACTTTGTTTGCAGCGGTGGTATGCGTACTTTGCCGGTCTGGACCAGCGATCCGCAATCGCTGTGCCAGCAGAGTGAGGTACAGCAGCAGCCGTCAGGCAATCCATTTGATCAGTCTTCACAGCCGCAACAGCAACCTGCTCAACAGCAGCAGAAAGACAGCGACGGCGTGGCAGGCTGGATCAAGGATATGTTTGGTAGTAATTAACGTCTAAGCGTGACATACCGGATGGCGAGTAGCCATCCGGTAAAATAACATCCCTCCAAAAGCATTAACCCTTTCTTTTCATCTGGTTATTTATTGACCCTTTGGTTGGATCTCTGATGGGTACTGCTTGCTATCGTCTCGCCGTTTCGAATATTATTTTATCTTTATAATAATCATTCTCGTTTACGTTATCATTCACTTTCATCAGAGATATACCAATGGCGCGTTCCAAAACTGCTCAGCCAAAACACTCGCTGCGTAAAATCGCAGTTGTAGTAGCCACAGCGGTTAGCGGCATGTCTGTTTATGCACAGGCAGCGGTTGAACCGAAAGAAGACACTATCACCGTTACCGCTGCACCTGCGCCGCAAGAAAGCGCATGGGGGCCGGCTGCAACTATTGCGGCGCGACAGTCCGCCACCGGCACCAAAACAGATACGCCGATTCAAAAAGTGCCACAGTCTATTTCTGTTGTGACCGCCGAAGAGATGGCGCTGCATCAGCCGAAGTCAGTTAAAGAGGCGCTTAGCTACACCCCTGGCGTTGCCGTGGGAACCCGTGGCGCATCCAACACTTACGATTACCTGATCATCCGTGGTTTCGCAGCTGACGGTCAAAGCCAGAACAACTATCTGAATGGCCTGAAGATGCAGGGCAACTTCTATAACGATGCGGTCATCGACCCGTATATGCTGGAGCGCGCTGAAATCATGCGTGGTCCGGTATCTGTGCTGTACGGAAAAAGCAGCCCTGGCGGCTTGCTGAATATGGTCAGCAAGCGCCCGACCACCGAACCGCTGAAAGAAATTCAGTTTAAAGCAGGGACTGATAGCCTGTTCCAGACCGGTTTTGATTTCAGCGATGCGCTGGATGATGATGGCGTTTACTCTTATCGTCTGACCGGACTTGCGCGCTCTGCCAATGCCCAGCAAAAGGGCGCGGAAGAGCAGCGTTATGCTATTGCTCCAGCGTTCACCTGGCGTCCGGACGATAAAACCAATTTCACCTTCCTTTCTTACTTCCAGAATGAACCGGAAACCGGTTATTACGGCTGGTTGCCGAAAGAAGGGACCGTCGATACGCTGCCAAACGGTAAGCGTCTGCCGACTGACTTTAACGAAGGGGCGAAGAACAACACCTATTCTCGTAATGAGAAGATGATTGGCTACAGCTTCGACCACGAATTTAACGACACCTTTACTGTGCGTCAGAACCTGCGCTTTGCTGAAAACAAAACCTCGCAAAACAGCGTTTATGGTTACGGCGTCTGCTCCGATCCGGCGAATGCTTACAGCCAGCAGTGTGCAGCTTTAGCGCCAGCGGATAAAGGCCATTATCTGGCGCGTAAATACGTCGTTGATGATGAGAAGCTGCAAAACTTCTCTGTTGATACCCAGTTGCAAAGCAAATTCGCCACTGGCGATATCGACCACACCCTGCTGACCGGTGTCGACTTTATGCGTATGCGTAATGACATCAATGCCTGGTTTGGTTACGACGACTCCGTGCCACTTCTCGATCTGTACAATCCGGTGAATACAGATTTCGATTTCAATGCCAAAGATCCGGCAAACTCCGGCCCGTACCGCATTCTGAATAAGCAGAAGCAAACGGGTATTTACGTTCAGGATCAGGCGCAGTGGGATAAAGTGCTGGTCACTCTGGGCGGTCGTTACGACTGGGCGGATCAAGAATCTCTTAACCGCGTAGCGGGAACGACAGACAAGCGTGATGACAAACAGTTCACCTGGCGTGGTGGCGTTAACTACCTGTTTGATAACGGCGTAACACCGTACTTCAGCTATAGCGAATCGTTTGAACCTTCTTCACAGGTCGGGAAGGATGGTAATATTTTCGCACCGTCTAAAGGTAAGCAGTACGAAGTCGGCGTGAAATACGTACCGGAAGATCGCCCAATTGTGGTGACTGGCGCGCTGTATAATCTCACCAAAACCAACAACCTGATGGCGGATCCTGAGGGTTCCTTCTTCTCGGTTGAAGGTGGCGAGATCCGTGCGCGTGGCGTAGAGATCGAAGCAAAAGCGGCGCTGTCGGCGAGTGTTAACGTGGTCGGTTCTTATACCTATACCGACGCGGAATACACCACCGATACCACCTACAAAGGCAATACGCCTGCGCAGGTGCCAAAACACATGGCTTCTCTGTGGGCTGATTACACCTTCTTTGACGGTCCACTTTCAGGTCTGACGCTGGGTACTGGCGGTCGTTATACTGGCTCCAGCTACGGCGATCCGGCGAACTCCTTTAAAGTGGGAAGTTATACGGTCGTGGATGCGTTAGTGCGTTATGATCTGGCGCGAGTCGGTATGGCTGGCTCCAACGTAGCGCTGCATGTTAACAACCTGTTCGATCGTGAATACGTCGCCAGCTGCTTTAACACCTATGGCTGCTTCTGGGGCGCAGAACGTCAGGTCGTTGCAACCGCAACCTTCCGTTTCTAATTTTCTCTTTGGGGCACGGATTTCCGTGCCCGCTTCACAAGTTGGCTGTTATGCAGGAATACACGAATCATTCCGATACCACTTTTGCACTGCGTAATATCTCCTTTCGTGTGCCAGGGCGCACGCTTTTGCATCCGCTGTCGTTAACCTTTCCTGCCGGGAAAGTGACCGGTCTGATTGGTCACAACGGTTCTGGTAAATCCACTCTGCTCAAAATGCTTGGCCGTCATCAGCCACCGTCGGAAGGCGAAATCCTTCTTGATACCCAGCCGCTGGAAAGCTGGAGCAGCAAAGCATTCGCCCGCAAAGTGGCTTATTTGCCGCAGCAGCTTCCTCCGGCAGAAGGGATGACCGTGCGTGAACTGGTGGCGATTGGCCGTTACCCGTGGCATGGCGCGCTGGGGCGCTTTGGCGCGGCAGATCGCGAAAAGGTCGAAGAGGCGATTTCGCTGGTTGGCTTAAAACCGCTGGCGCATCGGCTGGTCGATAGTCTCTCCGGCGGCGAGTGTCAGCGAGCGTGGATCGCCATGCTGGTGGCGCAGGACAGCCGTTGCCTGCTGCTGGATGAACCGACCTCGGCGCTGGATATCGCCCACCAGGTTGACGTGCTGGCGCTGGTGCATCGTTTAAGTCAGGAACGTGGTCTGACGGTCATTGCTGTGCTGCACGATATCAATATGGCGGCGCGCTATTGTGATTATCTGGTCGCCCTGCGCGGTGGTGAAATGATTGCTCAGGGAACGCCTGCGGAAATTATGCGCGGCGAAACCCTCGAAATGATTTATGGCATCCCGATGGGGATTTTGCCGCATCCGGCGGGTGCTGCACCTGTGAGTTTTGTTTATTGATGAGCGGTTTACCTCTTATTTCGCGCCGCCGACTGTTAACGGCGATGGCGCTTTCTCCGTTGCTATGGCAGATGAATACCGCCCGTGCGGCGGCTATTGATCCACATCGCGTTGTGGCGCTGGAGTGGTTGCCGGTGGAATTACTGCTGGCGCTCGGCATCGTACCTTACGGCGTGGCGGATACCATTAACTATCGCCTGTGGGTCAGCGAACCGCCATTGCCAGATTCGGTGATTGACGTTGGTTTGCGTACAGAACCTAACCTTGAACTGCTGACCGAAATGAAACCGTCGTTTATGGTCTGGTCGGCGGGATATGGCCCTTCGCCAGAAATGCTGGCACGCATTGCGCCGGGACGCGGATTTAACTTCAGCGACGGCAAACAGCCGCTGGCGATGGCGCGTAAATCGCTGACGGAAATGGCGGATTTACTTAATCTACAAAGCGCAGCAGAAACGCATTTAGCGCAATATGAAGACTTTATCCGCAGCATGAAACCCCGCTTTGTGAAGCGTGGAGCGCGCCCGTTATTGCTGACGTCGCTTCTCGATCCGCGCCATATGCTGGTCTTCGGTCCAAACAGCCTGTTCCAGGAAATTCTCGATGAATACGGCATTGTGAATGCCTGGCAGGGAGAAACCAACTTCTGGGGCAGTACTACCGTCAGTATCGATCGTCTGGCGGCGTATAAAGATGTTGATGTGCTCTGTTTTGATCACGACAACAGCAAAGACATGGACGCGCTAATGGCAACCCCGCTGTGGCAGGCCATGCCGTTTGTCCGCGCCGGACGCTTTCAGCGCGTACCCGCAGTCTGGTTTTATGGTGCGACGCTTTCGGCAATGCACTTTGTACGTATTCTGGATAACGCCATCGGAGGTAAAGCGTGAGTAAACGAATTGCGCTTTTCCCTGCGTTATTGCTGGCGCTGTTGGTGATTGTCGCTACGGCGCTGACCTGGATGAACTTTTCGCAGGCGCTGCCGCGTAGCCAATGGGCGCAGGCTGCCTGGTCGCCGGATATCGATGTCATCGAGCAGATGATTTTTCACTACAGCTTGCTGCCGCGTCTGGCGATTTCGCTACTGGTGGGCGCGGGCCTGGGGCTGGTGGGCGTGCTGTTTCAGCAAGTGCTGCGTAACCCGCTGGCGGAACCGACGACGTTGGGCGTTGCTACAGGCGCGCAACTGGGGATTACCGTCACGACGCTTTGGGCGATCCCTGGGGCGATGGCGAGCCAATTTGCCGCGCTGGCAGGGGCTTGTGTTGTTGGCTTAATTGTCTTTGGCGTCGCGTGGGGGAAACGGCTTTCGCCGGTAACGCTGATCCTCGCGGGGCTGGTAGTGAGCCTTTATTGTGGGGCAATCAATCAGTTACTGGTTATCTTCCATCATGACCAACTGCAAAGCATGTTCCTGTGGAGCACCGGAACGTTGACGCAAACCGACTGGGGCGGCGTTGAGCGTTTATGGCCGCAGCTGCTGGGCGGCGTGATACTGACGTTACTGCTACTTCGCCCGTTAACCCTGATGGGGCTTGATGATGGCGTGGCGCGCAATCTCGGTCTGGCCTTGTCGCTGGCGCGTCTGGCGGCGCTGTCGCTGGCGATTATCATCAGTGCGTTGCTGGTGAACGCGGTGGGGATTATCGGCTTTATCGGCTTGTTCGCGCCGCTGCTGGCAAAAATGCTGGGCGCGCGGCGTCTGCTGCCGCGACTGATGCTGGCGTCGCTGATTGGGGCGCTGATCCTCTGGCTTTCCGATCAAATCATCCTCTGGCTGACTCGCGTGTGGATGGAAGTTTCTACCGGTTCGGTCACTGCGTTGATCGGTGCGCCGCTGCTGCTGTGGCTGCTGCCGCGTTTACGCAGCATTAGTGCGCCAGATATGAAAGTGAACGATTGGGTGGCGACTGAACGCCAACACGTGCTGGCGTTTGCCCTCGCGGGCGGCGTGCTGCTGTTGATGGCTGTGGCGGTGGCGTTGTCGTTTGGTCGTGATGCGCATGGCTGGACGTGGGCGAGCGGGGCGCTGCTCGAGGATTTAATGCCCTGGCGCTGGCCGCGAATTTTGGCCGCGCTGTTTGCGGGCGTTATGCTGGCGGTAGCGGGCTGCATTATTCAGCGGCTGACCGGAAACCCGATGGCAAGCCCGGAAGTGCTGGGGATTAGCTCCGGCGCGGCGTTTGGCGTGGTGTTAATGCTGTTTCTGGTGCCGGGTAATGCCTTTGGCTGGCTGTTACCCGCGGGAAGTCTCGGTGCAGCGGTGACCTTGTTGATCATTATGATCGCCGCCGGGCGCGGTGGATTTTCCCCACACCGCATGTTACTGGCGGGGATGGCGTTAAGTACCGCGTTCACCATGCTTTTGATGATGTTGCAGGCAAGTGGTGACCCGCGAATGGCGCAAGTGCTGACCTGGATCTCTGGTTCGACCTACAACGCCACCGATGCGCAGGTCTGGCGCACCGGAATTGTGATGGTGATTTTGCTGGCGATTACTCCACTGTGCCGTCGCTGGCTGACCATTTTACCGCTGGGTGGTGATACCGCACGAGCCGTAGGAATGGCGCTGACGCCGACGCGAATTGCGCTGCTGCTGTTAGCGGCCTGTCTGACGGCGACCGCGACAATGACCATTGGGCCGTTGAGTTTTGTTGGTTTAATGGCACCGCATATTGCGCGGATGATGGGCTTTCGACGGACGATGCCGCATATTGTGATTTCAGCGCTGGTGGGTGGTTTACTGCTGGTGTTCGCTGACTGGTGTGGGCGGATGGTGCTGTTTCCGTTCCAGATCCCGGCGGGGCTGCTGTCGACCTTTATCGGCGCGCCATATTTTATCTATTTGTTGAGAAAGCAGAGCCGTTAATAAAATGCCTCGCCCGGTGGGCGAGGCAAAATCATCACAACTTCGTAAACACCCGACGTGCAGCATCGATGGTGTTATTGATATCTTCCATGCTGTGCGCCACGGACATAAAGCCCGCTTCAAACGCTGACGGTGCCAGGTAAACACCTTCATCCAGCATCATATGGAAGAAACGCTTAAAACGCTCGACGTCACAGGCCATCACATCCTGATAGCACGTCACGGACTCGGCGTCAGTAAAGAAAATACCGAACATACCACCGACGTGGTTAACGACCAGCGGAATTCCCGCTTCTTCTGCCGCTTCCAGCAGACCTTCTGCCAGACGTGTTGTCAGCTCATCCAGCGTTTCGTGAACGCCCGGCTGCGCGACTTCATTCAGACAGGCGAAACCCGCTGCCATCGCAATCGGGTTACCGGAAAGCGTACCCGCCTGATAGACCGGACCAGTCGGGGCCAGCGCATCCATTACATCACGACGACCACCGAATGCGCCTACCGGCATTCCACCGCCGATGATTTTGCCGAGGCAGGTTAAATCTGGCACTACACCGTAATAATCCTGTGCGCCAGCTAGCGCTACGCGGAAACCGGTCATCACTTCATCGATGATCAGCAACGCGCCAAATTCGTCGCACAGCGCGCGCAGACCTGGCAGGAACTCTGGCAGCGGCGGAACACAGTTCATATTGCCTGCCACCGGCTCGACGATAATACAGGCAATCTCTTGCGGGTATTGCTCAAACGCGGCGCGTACAGAAGCCAGATCGTTATAAGTACAGGTTAAGGTATGTTTGGCGAAATCTGCCGGAACACCCGGCGAGTTTGGCTGGCCTAACGTGAGTGCGCCAGAACCGGCTTTCACCAGCAGGCAGTCAGCGTGACCGTGGTAACAACCTTCAAATTTAATGATTTTGTCGCGACCGGTAAAACCACGGGCCAGGCGGATGGCGCTCATCGTCGCTTCAGTGCCGGAGTTCACCATGCGCACCATATCCATGGTCGGGACCAGTTCGGTCACCAGTTGCGCCATTTTCACTTCCATTTCGGTCGGTGCACCAAAGCTTAAACCACGCTCAGCGGCTTCAATCACGGCATTGCGGATTGCCGGATGGTTATGGCCCAGCACCATCGGCCCCCAGGAACCGACATAATCGATATAGGCTTTGCCATCAACATCGTACAGATAAGCACCGTCCGCTTTTTCGATAAACAGTGGAGTGCCGCCCACGCCAGTAAAGGCGCGAACAGGGGAGTTCACACCGCCAGGGATCAGCTCGCGCGCTGCGCTGTAAAGATTTTCAGACTTACTCATGGAGGGTTCCTGATTCGTAGAAAAAGTGAATGGCTGCTATTCTATGTTATTCATAACAAGTTAAGTACTCGTCAAACATCAGGTTGCCTGTGCTTATGCAACCTGGACGCATAAGAGTATAAAAGTTTTACGCATTTGAAACATTACGCTTTGCAAAGGATTTTCACGCAATGTGCGAGTAAAATGCCGTCATCTTATTTGTATGACTAATAAGTGATCATTGGATGAAAACTGATACTCCCTCTTTAGAAATACCACAGGCTGCGCGCCTTCGACGCAGACAACTGATTCGCCAACTTCTTGAGCGCGATAAAACTCCATTAGCCATTTTGTTTATGGCGGCAGTCGTCGGCACGCTTGTCGGGCTGGCTGCGGTTGCTTTTGATAAAGGTGTCGCTTGGTTGCAGAACCAACGTATGGGGGCGCTGGTACATACTGCTGATAATTATCCGCTTCTGTTAACCGTCGCTTTTCTCTGTTCGGCGGTGCTGGCGATGTTCGGCTACTTTTTGGTGCGCAAATACGCGCCAGAAGCTGGGGGGTCGGGGATCCCGGAAATTGAAGGGGCGCTGGAAGATCAACGTCCTGTTCGCTGGTGGCGTGTATTGCCGGTGAAATTCTTTGGCGGGCTGGGGACACTCGGCGGAGGCATGGTGTTGGGGCGCGAAGGGCCAACCGTGCAGATCGGCGGCAATATCGGTCGCATGGTGCTTGATATTTTCCGCCTGAAAGGTGATGAAGCTCGCCATACGCTGTTGGCAACCGGTGCTGCTGCGGGGCTGGCGGCGGCCTTTAACGCACCGCTGGCGGGTATTTTGTTTATTATCGAAGAGATGCGTCCGCAGTTTCGCTATACGTTAATTTCGATTAAAGCGGTATTTATTGGTGTCATTATGTCGACCATTATGTACCGGATTTTTAATCATGAAGTTGCGTTGATTGACGTCGGTAAACTTTCTGACGCGCCGCTTAATACGCTGTGGCTTTATCTGATCCTCGGTATTATTTTTGGCATTTTCGGCCCTATTTTTAATAAATGGGTGCTGGGGATGCAGGATTTGCTGCACCGTGTGCACGGCGGCAATATTACCAAATGGGTACTGATGGGCGGTGCGATTGGCGGTCTGTGTGGATTGCTGGGGTTTGTGGCACCAGCAACGTCGGGCGGCGGTTTTAACCTGATTCCTATCGCTACCGCGGGGAATTTCAGCATGGGAATGCTGGTGTTTATCTTCGTCGCGCGGGTCATTACCACCTTACTCTGCTTCTCTTCCGGCGCGCCGGGCGGTATTTTTGCCCCGATGCTGGCGCTGGGTACTGTGCTGGGAACCGCTTTCGGAATGGTTGCCGTTGAGCTGTTTCCGCAATATCACCTTGAGGCGGGGACGTTTGCTATTGCCGGAATGGGGGCATTACTGGCGGCATCTATTCGCGCGCCGTTAACGGGGATCATTCTGGTTCTGGAGATGACCGATAACTACCAGCTCATTTTGCCAATGATTATTACCGGTCTTGGCGCAACACTATTAGCGCAATTTACCGGCGGGAAACCGCTATACTCGGCGATTCTTGCGCGCACGCTGGCGAAACAGGAAGCTGAGCAACTGGCGCGAAGCAAGGCCGCATCAGCCAGCGAGAATACTTGAACGAAATACCAGGGTATTAGATAATGGCGATTATTATTGGGTTAGAATTTGCCCAATTGCCGATGTCGTTTGGAGCAAAATATGAGTGATGACGTAGCACTGCCGCTGGAGTTTACCGACGCAGCAGCCAACAAAGTTAAAAGCCTGATCGCTGACGAAGATAACCCGAATCTGAAATTACGCGTGTATATCACCGGTGGCGGTTGCAGCGGCTTCCAGTATGGTTTCACCTTTGATGATCAGGTGAACGAAGGCGATATGACCATCGAAAAACAGGGCGTTGGCCTGGTCGTTGACCCAATGAGCCTGCAATATCTGGTTGGTGGTTCCGTTGATTATACTGAAGGACTGGAAGGTTCGCGTTTCATCGTGACCAACCCGAACGCGAAAAGCACCTGTGGTTGCGGTTCTTCCTTCAGCATCTAATCTGCTGTTAATGTGCCGGATAAACTATCCGGCACATCTGCTCTCTTTAACGCCCATTCTCATCCAACGCAAACGTCGGCAGTTTAAGATGCCAACGGATAGCTGCCAGTCGAATCAATAGCGTTACCACCATCCCCATCATACTGGCCGTTTCTAACGGGACGGAAAACGTATAATAAGCCGTAGCGTGGACAATACCGCCGATAATACAGGCTGTTGCGTAGATTTCTGTACGTAAAATCATGGGGATTTCGCGCGCCAGTACATCGCGAATGATCCCGCCGCCAACGCCCGTAATAACACCCATACATACCGCAATCAATGGACCCGCATCCGCATTAAAGGCTTTGTTGACGCCAATGCCAACAAAGACTGCCAACCCAACAGCATCCAGCACCGGCAGCATCCATTTCGGCAAGCGTCTTGGCTGGCGTACCAGGACGATCGTCAGCATGCTGGTTACCATTGCAACGACCAGATCGGTGGGATCTTTCACCCAAAATACCGGACCGTGATCCAGCGCCATGTCGCGAATGGTTCCACCGCCTACCGCGGTAACCACGCCTAATACCAGGACGCCAAAAGGGTCCATACGCAATTTTCCGGCAAGTAAAACGCCGGAGATGGCAAATACCGCTGTGCCGACTATATCCAGCCAATAGACGAGCATTGTTCAATCCCCACTGAGCACCTGAAAAGATCAGGCGCTAATCCACTTGTGAAAGCGCATTACAGAGTTGTTGTGCAGCGAGGATAATACGTGGGCTTGCACGTTCAAACCAGTCACTTGTGAGAGGAATAATGGGAATTTTGAGCTGTTCACCCCAGTATTGCTCGATTTTAGGAGTTTGGTCCGATCCGCCAGTGATGACAATTGCCTGTGGCGCGCGTGCTAATACCTGTTCGCGGCTAACCTGCGGCCAGGGAACATGGCTGTTTTTAAAGATGTTTTCTCCACCGCAAACTTCCAGTACCTGGTTCTGAATCGACTCTTTTCCGCTGGTGAACGGCGGATTAATGCCGAATTGTAAGAAAACACGTTTTTTAGGCTTATCGGCGAATTTAGCTTTGAGTTGCGCATACTGTTCCAGCAAGGTTTGCGCGGCTTTCTCGGCCTTGTCAGGTTGCGGGCTCCACGGGGCCAGTTGACGTAACGCATCGGCAATTTGTTCAATGCTTGTCGCATCGACCCACATCACTTTTATTCCCAGCGAAGCAAGCTGGTCAACTTGCCGCTCGGCGTTACCCCCGCGCCAGGCTACGACCAGATCGGGTTTTAGCGCCACAATACGTTCCAGATTCATCCCTTGCCAGGTGGAAACCTGCTCTATTTTCTGTGCTTCTGGCGGATAGTCGGAATAACTGCTGACCGCTACCGGCGTGATCCCGGCGGCAAATGCGAGTTCGGTGTTAGCGGGGGAAAGTGTGATGACACGCGGCGCGGCGTTGAGCCACAGTGGCGCAAGAAAAGACAGGGCGACCAGCGCCCTGAAGAGTGACTTAGCCATGAGCCAGTTTCTGCACCAGTGACTCAACCATCAGGCTGGACTGTTTGGCAGCAACGGCCAGGAACTCGTCGAAGCTAAGGTGAGACTGTTGATCGGCGACGTCAGAGATGGCGCGCACCACCACAAACGGGACGTTAAAATTGTGGCAAACGTGAGCGATAGCCGTCGCTTCCATTTCTACTGCAATGGCCTGCGGGAAATTGTGGCGGATTTTCGCCAGACCAACAGAGCCGTTGATGAAAGCGTCGCCGCTAACAATCAGGCCACGTACAGCGTTAAGATTCAGTTCGGCAATGCAGGACTCGGCGGCAGCGATCAGTTTATCGTCAGCTTTGAAGCCTGCAGGGCAGCCAGGCAGTTGACCGTATTCATAGCCAAACGCCGTGACATCCGCGTCGTGATAACGTGCTTCGTCCGAGACAACGATATCGCCCACTTTCAGCGTTGGCGCCAGGCCACCCGCGGAACCGGTGTTAATAATCACATCAGGCTTGCAGTGTTCCAGCAGCAGAGTTGCACCCAGCGCCGCTGCGACTTTACCAATGCCTGATTTCAGAAGCGCAACCTCGGTTCCGTTCAGTTGGCCGGTATAGATTTCGCAACCGCCCAGGCTGATAGTTTGACGGTTTTCGATTTTGTCACGCAGCAGCGTAACTTCTTCTTCCATTGCACCAATGATGCCGATTTTCATAGATTTACTCGCGATAAGCTCGATTTGAAGGCATAGTTTATCATGCGCTTGAGGGGAAGCGTATTTCTCACGCGGGAGAGGACATGGCACAGATTGATTTCCGAAATAAAATAAACTGGCATCGTCGTTATCGTTCACCGCAGGGCGTTAAAACTGAACATGAGATCCTGCGGATCTTCGAGAGCGATCGCGGGCGTATTATCAACTCCCCAGCGATTCGCCGTCTGCAACAAAAGACCCAGGTCTTCCCACTTGAGCGCAATGCTGCCGTGCGCACGCGTCTTACCCATTCTATGGAAGTTCAGCAGGTGGGGCGTTATATCGCTAAAGAGATTTTAAGCCGCCTGAAAGAGCTTAAATTGCTGGAGGCTTACGGTCTGGACGAGTTGACCGGGCCGTTTGAAAGCATTGTCGAAATGTCGTGTCTGATGCATGACATAGGAAATCCGCCGTTTGGTCATTTTGGCGAGGCAGCCATTAATGACTGGTTCCGTCAGCGTTTGTACCCGGCGGATGCCGAAAGCCAGCCATTAACCGACGATCGCTGTAGCGTGGCGGCGTTGCGATTGAGGGAAGGGGAGGAGTCACTTAACGACCTGCGGCGAAAAATTCGTCAGGACTTATGTCATTTTGAAGGTAACGCACAGGGTATTCGTCTGGTGCATACATTGATGCGGATGAATCTTACCTGGGCCCAGGTAGGCGGTATTTTAAAATATACCCGTCCGGCGTGGTGGCGTGGCGAAACGCCCGAGACTCACGATTATTTAATGAAAAAGCCGGGCTACTACCTTTCTGAAGAATTCTATATTGCGCGTTTACGTAAAGAACTTAATTTAGCACTTTACAGTCGCTTCCCATTAACGTGGATTATGGAAGCTGCCGACGATATATCTTATTGTGTGGCTGACCTTGAAGATGCGGTAGAAAAAAGAATATTTACCGTTGAACAGCTTTATCATCATCTGCATGAAGCGTGGGGCCAGCATGAGAACGGTTCTCTGTTTGCGCAGGTGGTAGAAAATGCCTGGGAAAAGTCGCGCTCAAATAGCTTAAGTCGTAGCACGGAAGATCAGTTTTTTATGTATTTACGCGTAAATACCTTAAATAAACTGGTGCCGTATGCGGCACAAAGATTTATTGATAACTTACCTGCAATTTTTGCCGGAACCTTTAATCATGCACTGTTAGAGGATGCCAGCGAATGTAGCCAGTTGCTGAAGTTATATAAAAATGTCGCTGTAAAACATGTGTTTAGCCATCCAGATGTCGAGCAGCTTGAATTGCAGGGCTACCGGGTGATTAGCGGTTTATTAGAGATATATCGACCGTTGTTAAACATGTCGTTATCAGACTTTACCGAACTTGTTGAAAAAGAACGTGTGAAACGTTTCCCTATTGAAACGCGTTTATTCCATAAGCTCTCAACGCGTCATCGGTTGGCCTATGTTGAGGCTGTCAGTAAATTATCGTCAGATTCACCTGAGTTCCCGCTATGGGAATATTATTACCGCTGCCGGCTGTTACAGGATTATATCAGCGGTATGACAGACCTTTATGCGTGGGATGAATACCGCCGTCTGATGGCCGTAGAACAATAACCAGGCTTTTGTAAAGACGGACAATAAATTTTTACTGTTTGCAGAAACTTTAGTTTGGAACTTCGCGCTATAAAACGAATCTGAAGAACACAGCAATTTTGCGTTATCTGTTAATCGAGACTGAAATACATGAAAAAAACCACATTAGCACTGAGTGCACTGACTCTGAGTTTAGGTTTGGCGTTATCTCCGCTCTCTGCAACGGCGGCTGAGACTTCTTCAGCAACGACAGCCCAGCAGATGCCAAGCCTTGCACCGATGCTCGAAAAGGTGATGCCTTCAGTGGTCAGCATTAACGTAGAAGGTAGCACAACCGTTAATACGCCGCGTATGCCGCGTAATTTCCAGCAGTTCTTCGGTGATGATTCCCCGTTCTGCCAGGAAGGTTCTCCGTTCCAGAGCTCCCCGTTCTGTCAGGGTGGTGGACAAGGTGGTAACGGCGGTGGCCAGCAACAAAAATTCATGGCGCTGGGGTCTGGCGTCATCATTGATGCCGATAAAGGCTATGTCGTGACTAACAACCACGTTGTCGATAATGCGACGGTCATTAAAGTTCAACTGAGCGATGGCCGTAAGTTCGACGCGAAGATGGTCGGCAAAGATCCGCGCTCTGATATCGCGCTGATCCAGATCCAGAACCCGAAAAACCTGACCGCGATTAAGATGGCGGATTCCGATGCGCTGCGCGTGGGTGATTACACCGTCGCAATTGGTAACCCGTTTGGTCTGGGCGAGACGGTAACTTCCGGGATTGTCTCTGCGCTGGGGCGTAGCGGTCTGAACGCCGAAAACTACGAAAACTTCATCCAGACGGACGCAGCAATCAACCGGGGTAACTCCGGTGGTGCGCTGGTTAACCTGAACGGTGAACTGATCGGTATTAACACTGCGATCCTTGCACCAGACGGCGGTAACATCGGTATCGGTTTTGCTATCCCGAGCAACATGGTGAAAAACCTGACCTCGCAGATGGTGGAATACGGCCAAGTGAAACGCGGCGAGTTGGGCATTATGGGGACCGAGCTGAACTCTGAGCTGGCGAAAGCAATGAAAGTTGACGCCCAGCGTGGCGCTTTCGTAAGCCAGGTTCTGCCGAACTCTTCTGCTGCAAAAGCGGGTATTAAAGCGGGTGATGTGATCACCTCACTGAACGGTAAGCCGATCAGCAGCTTTGCCGCGCTGCGTGCTCAGGTGGGTACTATGCCGGTGGGCAGCAAACTGACCCTGGGCTTGCTGCGCGATGGTAAGCAGGTCAACGTGAATCTGGAACTGCAGCAGAGCAGCCAGAATCAGGTTGATTCCAGCTCTATCTTCAACGGCATTGAAGGCGCTGAAATGAGCAACAAAGGCAAAGATCAGGGCGTGGTCGTGAACAACGTGAAAACCGGTACTCCGGCTGCGCAGATTGGCCTGAAAAAAGGTGATGTGATTATTGGCGCGAACCAGCAGACAGTGAAAAACATCGCTGAACTGCGTAAAGTTCTCGACAGCAAGCCGTCAGTGCTGGCGCTGAACATTCAGCGCGGCGATAGCACCATCTACCTGTTAATGCAGTAATCTCCCTCAACCCCTTCCTGCAAACGGGAAGGGGTTCTCTTTTCAATTTGTGACCCCCTCCACAACTCCATATTTCTCTGTCGTCCTTTGTGCATTTGCACAATGCTGTGCGTTGCGTACTTCCTTATGCTAAACCGTGCACAACGGAGGGCTTATGGCTGGCTGGCATCTTGATACCAAAATGGCGCAGGATATCGTGGCGCGTACCATGCGCATCATCGATACCAATATCAACGTAATGGATGCTCGCGGGCGAATTATCGGCAGCGGCGATCGTGAGCGTATTGGTGAATTGCACGAAGGTGCATTACTGGTACTGTCGCAAGGGCGGGTGGTCGATATCGATGATGCGGTAGCGCGCCATCTGCACGGTGTACGTCAGGGGATTAACCTGCCGTTACGGCTGGAAGGCGAGATTGTCGGCGTTATCGGCCTGACCGGTGAACCGGAGCATTTGCGCAAATATGGTGAACTGGTCTGTATGACGGCGGAGATGATGCTGGAACAGTCGCGGTTGATGCACTTGCTGGCGCAGGATAGCCGACTGCGTGAAGAGTTAGTCATGCATCTGATTCAGGCTGAAGAAAATACACCAGCGTTAACCGAATGGGCGCAACGACTGGGTATCGATCTCAATCAACCCCGCGTGGTGGCCATTGTCGAGGTCGATAGCGGCCAGCTTGGCGTGGACAGCGCGATGGCGGAACTACAGCAACTGCAAAATGCACTCACCACGCCGGAACGCAATAATCTGGTGGCGATAGTCTCGCTAACCGAAATGGTAGTGCTGAAACCGGCGTTGAATACGTTTGGGCGCTGGGATGCTGAGGACCATCGTAAGCGAGTAGAGCAACTTATTACTCGTATGAAGGAATACGGTCAGCTGCGTTTTCGCGTGTCACTGGGCAATTATTTTACCGGCGCTGGCAGTATTGCGCGTTCTTATCGTACGGCGAAAACAACGATGGTCGTGGGTAAACAGCGAATGCCGGAGAATCGCTGCTATTTTTATCAGGATCTGATGCTGCCAGTATTACTCGACAGTTTACGTGGCGACTGGCAAGCCAACGAACTGGCGCGTCCTCTGGCACGGCTAAAAGCGATGGATAATAATGGCTTGCTGCGGCGGACGCTGGCAGCGTGGTTTCGCCATAATGTGCAGCCGCTGGCAACGTCAAAGGCGCTGTTTATCCATCGCAATACTCTGGAGTATAGGCTTAATCGTATATCGGAACTGACCGGGCTGGATTTGGGCAATTTTGATGACAGGTTGCTGCTGTATGTTGCGTTGCAACTGGATGAAGAGCGGTAGGTTACGCGTTAAGGTCGAGGCGGCGCTGGCTTGTTCCCCTCACCCCGAAGGGAAGAGGGGATTGCCCGAGCTAACTGTCTGTTCGGGATTATTTACGCGTCAGTTTTTCCAGATCGGCTTCAATCTCGCTGATCTTATTGGTTACTACTGACTCCAGGTGACGTAAGTCGTCGAGGATCTTACGTTTAAGATCAACTTCACTGCGGTCACGCTGGCAGATTTGATCAAGCTCATCAATGATATAACGCAGATTCGGGCTGATCTCCTGCACTTCTTTATAACCCTGACCCACACCATCGGCGACCACTGTTTTGCGCTGACGCGGATATTTAAACTTCACGCTCTTAGCGAAAAACTCGCCTTTGTCTTTCTGAAAATAGATTTTCAGAATATCGTTGTTGGCTTCCTGCCGGAGGCTGTAACGATCAATTTCTTCAGGATTGGTAATACCCAGACTTTTCAGATTGTCGTACATAGCGTTACCTCAAAATGAGTCAGTAAATTGTGCTTATCTTAGCATTTGGCCTGGCCCGCCCGGCTCGACTGTGATCGCAGAAAGCCTTTTTTCCAGACTTCTATCATGGCGTAAAAATCAAAAAATTACCTGCTTTATTCTGGCGATATTCCAGGGGATGGATTAGCACATTTATCTTCGTTTTGCGAATTACACGACAGTCCGAAACAAGATGAAAAAGTATTTAAAAAAGGGGAAGAATGAGTAGGACGAATTAATCTGAGCCAGAAAGCAAACGGGCAGCGTCGTGCTGCCCGTGTGCATACTTTTAGTCGATGGTACGCAGCAGTTCGTTGATACCGACTTTACCGCGGGTTTTCGCGTCAACCTTCTTAACGATAACCGCACAGTAAAGGCTGTATTTGCCATCTTTCGACGGCAGGTTGCCGGATACCACCACAGAACCTGCCGGTACGCGACCGTAATGGATTTCGCCGGTTTCACGGTCGTAAATACGGGTGCTCTGACCGATGTATACGCCCATGGAAATGACGGAACCTTCTTCGACAATCACGCCCTCAACGACTTCAGAACGTGCGCCGATGAAGCAGTTATCTTCAATGATGGTCGGGTTAGCCTGCAGCGGCTCCAGCACGCCACCAATGCCTACACCGCCAGACAGATGCACGTTTTTACCAATCTGCGCACAGGAACCGACGGTGGCCCAGGTATCAACCATCGTACCTTCATCAACGTATGCGCCGATGTTGACATAAGATGGCATTAGCACGGTATTACGGGCGATAAATGCACCCTGACGCACTGCCGCTGGTGGCACGACGCGGAAGCCTTCTTTCTGGAAACGTGCTTCATCGTAGTTAGCGAATTTCATCGGCACTTTATCGAAGTAGCGGCTTTCTGCCCCTTCGATCACCTGATTATCATTAATACGGAAAGAGAGCAGCACCGCTTTTTTCAACCACTGATGCGTCACCCACTGACCGTCAATTTTTTCCGCTACACGCAGTGCGCCGGAATCCAGCAGGGCGATCACCTGATTTACCGCTTCGCGGGTAACGGTGTCTGCATTGGCTGGCGTGATCTCGGCACGGCGTTCAAAAGCGGTTTCAATAATGTTCTGTAACTGCTGCATTGTTAAACTCTTTTCATATCAGTAAACACATCACCCTTTATCGTTTGGATTGAGGGCCTCTGTCAACCGCTGATGCACTTCCTGCTGCAACTCGTTATTAAGTGCGCGCCGATCAGCGGTAGCGATTATGAATAAATCTTCTACTCGCTCGCCAATGGTTGTAATTCGAGCGCCATGAAGCGAAATTCCCAGATCGGCAAAAATTTTTCCAACTCGGGCCAGTAGTCCAGGTTGGTCGAGAGCGATCAGTTCGAGGAATGATTTTCGATCGGTATGGGTAGGCAAAAAC
Source organism: Escherichia sp. E4385 (assembly GCF_963883145.1). NCBI lineage: Bacteria > Pseudomonadati > Pseudomonadota > Gammaproteobacteria > Enterobacterales > Enterobacteriaceae > Escherichia > Escherichia sp. E4385. The sequence goes on along the minus strand of NZ_CAWOOJ010000002.1, from coordinate 35,541 downwards.
GTCACTTCGGTTTCAACTGTAAAGTGACGTAGTTTGGCCGGTTGACGACGCGGCTGTGGTGGCTGCCAGCTACTTTGCGTCAGTGCCTGCTCAAGTCCAAAACGAATGACTTCATGGCGATCTGCGGACAGCGGGCTGCCATCCGGTTCCAGTACGATGAAGGTATCCATTGCCATACCGTCGCGAGTGGTGAAAATTTGTGCGTCGTGAACGCTTAAATTGCGGCGGTCTAATTCGGCACAGACGGCAGCAAACAGATAGGGGCGGTCCGGACTCCAGATAAATATCTCCGTTCCGCCGCGTGTGGCTTGCGGACTAAGCAATACCAGCGGCTTGCTTAAATCATGCTGCAATAAATGGCGCGCATGCCAGGCCAGTTGATTTGGGCTATGGCGGACAAAATAGTTGGCGCGACAACGTGACCAAATCTGGTGTAACGCCTCTTCGTCGATATTGTCCATGCGCAGCAGCGCCAGCGCCTGAAGCTGGTGATGGCGAACCCGTTCGCGCATATCCGGCGTGTTTTGCATCCCGCGTCGTAGCTGTTTTTCGGTGGCGAAATAGAGTTCGCGCAGCAGGCTTTGCTTCCAGCTATTCCATAGTGTTTCGTTGGTGGCGCAAATATCGGCCACTGTCAGGCATACCAGATAGCGCAGCCGGGTTTCCGTTTGCACTTCTTCGGCAAATTGCTTGATGACTTCCGGGTCCTGAATATCGCGGCGTTGGGCGGTGACCGACATCAGCAAGTGCTGGCGAACCAGCCAGGCTACCAGTTGCGTTTCGCGCGAGTTCAGCCCGTGGAGCTCGGCAAAATGCACTACGTCTTGTGCGCCGAGTATAGAGTGGTCGCCGCCGCGCCCTTTGGCGATATCGTGAAACAGTGCGGCGATAAAGATAAGCTCAGGTGACGGCAATCGCGGCCAGACATCCACACACAACGGATGGCGCTGGCGCGTTTCTTCACTGGCAAAACTCTCCAGTTTCAACATCACGCGAATAGTATGTTCATCCACCGTGTAGGCGTGGAACAGGTCAAACTGCATCTGCCCGACGATATGCGACCATTGCGGCATATAGGCACCGAGCACGCTATGGCGATGCATCGGTAACAGTCCACGACGCACCGAACCAGGGTGACGCAGAATGCTCAAAAATAGCTTTCGCGCTTGCGGAATATTGCACAGCGGTTGTTGCAGATGGCGACGGGCATGACGTAACTGGCGCAGTGTGGTGGAGTAAATGCCGGTGATCGCACTGTTGCGCACCATCGTATAGAACATGCGTAATATCGCTTCTGGTTGGCGCATAAACAGCGTTTCATCGCGCAGATCGATAAGCGTGCCGCGTAGCTGAAATTCATCGTCTATTGGACGTGGTTTTTCGTCGGCGGGAAGGGCGAGGATAGCCTCGTCGAACAGTTGCAATAGCATATGGTTAAGTTCGCTAACGCGGCGCGTAACGCGAAAATAATCCTTCATCATCTGTTCGACTGGCTCGTTACCTTCACCACCATAATTCAGACGCTGGGCAACGCTAAGCTGGCGATCAAATAACAGGCGATTATCGTAACGATTGACCACCAAATGCAGGGCGAAGCGAATTCGCCAGAGAATATGCAAACACTCATTTAGCTCTGCACGTTCCGCAGACGTTAAGAAACCAAATCCGACCATTTCATCGAGTGATGTTGCGCCAAAATGGCGGCGGGCCACCCATTGCAGAGTGTGGATATCGCGCAAGCCGCCAGGGCTGCTTTTGATGTCTGGTTCAAGATTGTAGCTGGTGCCGTGGTAACGCTGGTGGCGCTGGTTTTGTTCTTCAACTTTCGCCGCGTAAAACTTATCGGACGGCCAGAATCCTTCGCTGAAAATATGCTTTTGCAGTTCGAGAAATAGCGCTACATCGCCAATTAACAAGCGGGATTCGATCAGGTTGGTTGCGACGGTTAAATCTGATAATCCTTCCAGTAAGCACTCTTCAAGCGTGCGCACGCTATGACCGACTTCCAGCTTCACATCCCAGAGCAGCGTTAACAGCTCGCCCACTTTTTGTGCCTGATCGTCCGGAAGTTTTTTACGGCTTAAGATCAGTAAATCGACGTCTGAAAGCGGATGCAGCTCGCCGCGACCATAACCACCGACGGCAACCAGCGCCAGATCGGCGATCTGGCTGAATCCTGCTTCAATCCATAACCGTTGCAGGAGCTGGTCGATAAATTCAGTGCGGGCTTCAATCAATTGTTCAGCGGAGATCCCACTATCAAAGGCATCACCCAGCCAACGCTGGAAGATATCGATATGGGCTTTTATCCCACAGACAGTTAATTCATCACGGGGCCAGGCGCATGGATTTTGCGGTTGACCGGGCAGGGTGGGGAGAGCGGTATTTGCGTACTGTTCTGGAAGGGTATTCATCGTGCGCCACCCATAAGATTACATTATCACATTAAAAAAGCCGGCATTCGCCGGCTTCAGATTGTTGACAAAGTGCGCTTTGTTCATGCCGGATGCGGCGTGAACGCCTTATCCGGCCTACAACTCCTTGCAAATGGAGAAGGTCGGACGCATCAGGCATTTTTGCGTTTGTCTTCCTCTTATTCGTCGTGCGAGATTATCGCCGGGATGGTGTCATCCTTGCGTAACGTCAGAATTTCGCAGCCGTTATCAGTCACCACAATAGTATGCTCGTATTGTGCAGACAAGCTGCGATCTTTGGTTTTTACTGTCCAGCCATCTTTCATGGTGCGGATCTCTTTTTTACCCGCGTTGACCATTGGCTCGATAGTGAATGTCATCCCTGGTTTCAGCACGACGTTGGTTTCAGGGGAGTCATAGTGCAGCACCTGCGGTTCTTCATGGAAGCCGCGACCAATACCGTGCCCGCAATATTCACGAACGACAGAGAAGCCTTCTGCTTCGACAAATTTCTGAATCGCTGCACCGATTTCGCGCAGATTGATGCCTGGTTTCACCATACGCAGCGCCAGGTACAGGCTCTCTTGTGTGATGCGGCACAGGCGTTCGCCCATGATGGTTGGCTTACCGACGATAAACATTTTCGAGGTATCGCCGTGGAAACCATCCTTAATAACGGTGACATCGATGTTAACGATGTCGCCATCTTTCAGCAGCTTGGCATCGTCCGGAATACCGTGGCACACCACTTCATTAATAGAGATGCAAACAGATTTCGGATAACCATGATAGCCGAGGCAGGCAGAAACCGCGTGTTGTTCATTAACAATGTAATCATTACAGATGCGATCCAACTCGCCGGTGCTGACGCCCGGTTTAACATAGGGTTCGATCATCTCCAGCACTTCGGCAGCCAGGCGGCCAGCGACGCGCATTTTTTCAATATCTTCAGGGGTCTTGATTGAGATAGCCATTAATTCTGTCCATCAGCGTCGGTGATACCGACAATATATATGTAAGTGCTGTCAATGGTATCACACCCGGGCAAATTGAGAATCATTCTGAATTTCGCCAAACGTGCCACTGAACGTTTTCTATAATAGAAAATTCATCGTCTGGTGCTGTACACAGCGCCAACAATTATTGGTGTCCGCAACGTATTTGTGGTATAAAGCGCGCCGGACTTCCGATCCATTTCGTATACACAGACTGGACGGAAGCGACAATCTCACTTTGTGTAACAACACACACGTATCGGCACATATTCCGGGGTGCCCTTTGGGGTCGGTAATATGGGATACGTGGAGGCATAACCCCAACTTTTATATAGAGGTTTTAATCATGGCAACTGTTTCCATGCGCGACATGCTCAAGGCTGGTGTTCACTTCGGTCACCAGACCCGTTACTGGAACCCGAAAATGAAGCCGTTCATCTTCGGTGCGCGTAACAAAGTTCACATCATCAACCTTGAGAAAACTGTACCGATGTTCAACGAAGCTCTGGCTGAACTGAACAAGATTGCTTCTCGCAAAGGTAAAATCCTTTTCGTTGGTACTAAACGCGCTGCAAGCGAAGCGGTGAAAGACGCTGCTCTGAGCTGCGACCAGTTCTTCGTGAACCATCGCTGGCTGGGCGGTATGCTGACTAACTGGAAAACCGTTCGTCAGTCCATCAAACGTCTGAAAGACCTGGAAACTCAGTCTCAGGACGGTACTTTCGAAAAGCTGACCAAGAAAGAAGCGCTGATGCGCACTCGTGAGCTGGAGAAACTGGAAAACAGCCTGGGCGGTATCAAAGACATGGGCGGTCTGCCGGACGCTCTGTTTGTAATCGATGCTGACCACGAACACATTGCTATCAAAGAAGCAAACAACCTGGGTATTCCGGTATTTGCTATCGTTGATACCAACTCTGATCCGGACGGTGTTGACTTCGTTATCCCGGGTAACGACGACGCAATCCGTGCTGTGACCCTGTACCTGGGCGCTGTTGCTGCAACCGTACGTGAAGGCCGTTCTCAGGATCTGGCTTCCCAGGCGGAAGAAAGCTTCGTAGAAGCTGAGTAATAAGGCTTGATAACTCCCCCAAAATAGTTCGAGTTGCAGAAAGGCGGCAAGCTCGAGAATTCCCGGGAGCTTACATCAGTAAGTGACCGGGATGAGCGAGCGAAGACAACGCATCTGCGGCGCGAAATATGAAGGGGGGAGAGCCCTTATAGACCAGGTAGTACACGTTTGGTTAGGGGGCCTGCATATGGCCCCCTTTTTCACTTTTATATCTGTGCGGTTTAACGCCGGGCAGATCACATCTCCGAGGATTTTAGAATGGCTGAAATTACCGCATCCCTGGTAAAAGAGCTGCGTGAGCGTACTGGCGCAGGCATGATGGATTGCAAAAAAGCACTGACTGAAGCTAACGGCGACATCGAGCTGGCAATCGAAAACATGCGTAAGTCCGGTGCTATTAAAGCAGCGAAAAAAGCAGGCAACGTTGCTGCTGACGGCGTGATCAAAACCAAAATCGACGGCAACTACGGCATCATTCTGGAAGTTAACTGCCAGACTGACTTCGTAGCGAAAGACGCTGGTTTCCAGGCGTTCGCAGACAAAGTTCTGGACGCAGCTGTAGCTGGCAAAATCACTGACGTTGAAGTTCTGAAAGCACAGTTCGAAGAAGAACGTGTTGCGCTGGTAGCGAAAATTGGTGAAAACATCAACATTCGCCGCGTTGCTGCACTGGAAGGCGACGTTCTGGGTTCTTATCAGCACGGTGCGCGTATCGGCGTTCTGGTTGCTGCTAAAGGCGCTGACGAAGAGCTGGTTAAACACATCGCTATGCACGTTGCTGCAAGCAAACCAGAATTCATCAAACCAGAAGACGTATCCGCTGAAGTGGTAGAGAAAGAATACCAGGTACAGCTGGACATCGCGATGCAGTCTGGTAAGCCGAAAGAAATCGCAGAGAAAATGGTTGAAGGCCGCATGAAGAAATTCACCGGCGAAGTTTCTCTGACCGGTCAGCCGTTCGTTATGGAACCGGCAAAAACTGTTGGTCAGCTGCTGAAAGAGCATAACGCTGAAGTGACTGGCTTCATCCGCTTCGAAGTAGGTGAAGGCATCGAGAAAGTTGAGACTGACTTTGCAGCAGAAGTTGCTGCGATGTCCAAGCAGTCTTAATTATCGAAAAGGAGCCGCCTGAGGGCGGCTTCTTTTTGCGCCCATCTTGTAAATTCAGCTAACCCTTATGGGGCTGCGCTGAAAAGCGACGTACAATGTCGCTAGTATTAATTCATTTCAATCGTTGACAGTCTCAGGAAAGAAACATGGCTACCAATGCAAAACCCGTCTATAAACGCATTCTGCTTAAGTTGAGTGGCGAAGCTCTGCAGGGCACGGAAGGCTTCGGTATTGATGCAAGCATACTGGATCGCATGGCTCAGGAAATTAAAGAGCTGGTTGAACTGGGTATTCAGGTTGGTGTGGTGATTGGTGGGGGTAACCTGTTCCGTGGCGCTGGTCTGGCGAAAGCGGGTATGAACCGCGTTGTGGGCGACCACATGGGGATGCTGGCTACCGTAATGAACGGTCTGGCAATGCGTGATGCACTGCACCGCGCCTATGTGAACGCTCGTCTGATGTCCGCTATTCCGTTGAATGGCGTGTGCGACAGTTACAGCTGGGCAGAAGCAATCAGCCTGTTGCGTAACAACCGTGTGGTGATCCTCTCCGCCGGTACGGGTAATCCATTCTTCACCACTGACTCCGCAGCTTGCCTGCGTGGTATCGAAATTGAAGCCGATGTGGTGCTGAAAGCGACCAAAGTTGATGGTGTGTTTACCGCTGATCCAGCGAAAGATCCAACTGCAACTATGTATGAGCAGCTGACTTACAGCGAAGTGCTGGAAAAAGAGCTGAAAGTCATGGACCTGGCGGCCTTTACGCTGGCTCGTGACCACAAATTACCGATTCGTGTTTTCAACATGAACAAACCGGGTGCACTGCGCCGTGTGGTAATGGGTGAAAAAGAAGGAACATTAATCACGGAATAATTCCCGTGATGGATAAATAAGGGTAAGATTCCGCATAAGTATCGCGGGGGCGTAAGTCTGGTTATAAGGCGTTATTGTTGCAGGCAGTCTGGTCACGGCCAGCGCGCAGCAACCGGAGCGTACATAAGTACGTGAGGATGGCGAGCACTGCCCGGGGCCAAAATGGCAAATAAAATAGCCTAATAATCCAGACAATTACCCGTAATATGTTTAATCAGGGCTATACTTAGCACACTTCCACTGTGTGTGACTGTCTGGTCTGACTGAGACAAGTTTTCAAGGATTCGTAACGTGATTAGCGATATCAGAAAAGATGCTGAAGTACGCATGGACAAATGCGTTGAAGCGTTCAAAACCCAAATCAGCAAAATACGCACGGGTCGTGCTTCTCCCAGCCTGCTGGATGGCATTGTCGTGGAATATTACGGCACGCCAACGCCGCTGCGTCAGCTGGCAAGCGTAACGGTAGAAGATTCCCGTACTCTGAAAATCAACGTGTTTGACCGTTCAATGTCTCCGGCCGTTGAAAAAGCGATTATGGCGTCCGATCTCGGCCTGAACCCGAACTCTGCGGGTAGCGACATTCGTGTTCCGCTGCCGCCGCTGACGGAAGAGCGTCGTAAAGATCTGACCAAAATCGTTCGTGGCGAAGCTGAACAGGCGCGTGTTGCAGTACGTAACGTGCGTCGTGATGCGAACGACAAAGTGAAAGCACTGTTGAAAGAAAAAGAGATCAGCGAAGACGACGATCGCCGTTCTCAGGACGATGTACAGAAACTGACTGATGCTGCAATCAAGAAAATTGAAGCGGCGCTGGCAGACAAAGAAGCAGAACTGATGCAGTTCTGATTTCTTGAACGACAAAAAACGCCGCTCAGTAGATCCTTGCGGATCGGCTGGCGGCGTTTTGCTTTTTATTCTGTCTCAACTCTGGATGTTTCATGAAGCAACTCACCATTCTGGGCTCGACCGGCTCGATTGGTTGCAGCACGCTGGACGTGGTGCGCCATAATCCCGAACACTTCCGCGTAGTTGCGCTGGTGGCAGGCAAAAATGTCACTCGCATGGTAGAACAGTGCCTGGAGTTCTCTCCCCGCTATGCCGTTATGGACGATGAAGCGAGTGCGAAACTTCTTAAAACGATGCTACAGCAACAGGGTAGCCGCACCGAAGTCTTAAGCGGGCAACAAGCTGCCTGCGATATGGCGGCGCTTGAAGATGTTGATCAGGTGATGGCGGCGATTGTGGGCGCTGCTGGCCTGTTACCTACCCTTGCCGCGATCCGCGCCGGTAAAACCATCCTGCTGGCAAACAAAGAATCACTGGTCACCTGCGGACGTCTGTTTATGGACGCAGTAAAGCAGAGTAAAGCACAGTTATTACCGGTCGATAGCGAACACAACGCCATTTTTCAGAGTTTACCGCAACCTATTCAGCATAATCTGGGATACGCTGACCTTGAGCAAAATGGCGTGGTGTCCATTTTACTTACCGGGTCTGGGGGCCCTTTCCGTGAGACGCCCTTGCGCGATTTGGCAACAATGACGCCCGATCAAGCATGCCGTCATCCGAACTGGTCGATGGGACGTAAAATTTCTGTCGATTCGGCTACCATGATGAACAAAGGTCTGGAATACATTGAAGCTCGCTGGTTGTTTAACGCCAGCGCCAGCCAGATGGAAGTGCTGATTCACCCGCAGTCAGTGATTCACTCGATGGTGCGTTATCAGGACGGTAGCGTTCTGGCGCAACTGGGCGAACCCGACATGCGTACGCCAATTGCCCACACCATGGCATGGCCGAATCGCGTGAACTCTGGCGTGAAGCCGCTCGATTTTTGCAAACTAAGTGCGTTGACATTTGCCGCACCAGATTATGAGCGTTATCCATGCCTGAAACTGGCGATGAAGGCGTTCGAACAGGGCCAGGCAGCGACGACCGCATTGAATGCTGCAAACGAAATCACTGTTGCAGCCTTTCTTGCGCAACAAATCCGCTTTACGGATATCGCCGCGTTGAATTTATCCGTGCTGGAAAAAATGGATATGCGCGAACCACAAAGTGTGGACGATGTGTTGTCTGTTGATGCCAATGCGCGTGAGGTCGCCAGAAAAGAGGTGATGCGTCTCGCAAGCTGAGGATAATCCGGCTACAGAGAGTCGTGCTATTTGTTAGCGTAGGGCTTCAGTGATATAGTCTGCGCCATCTGATCGTCAGTAGTTGGCTTTGTAAGGTCAGATATGCCGTGGTTTTACACGGCTTTTTTTTGTATAGGCTTCAGTATTCCTGAGTACCGTAAACCCTATCAGGGAATAAAAAACGCGTGATGTTGTCTGCTACTCAACCACTTAGCGAAAAATTGCCAGCACATGGTTGTCGCCATGTTGCGATCATTATGGACGGCAATGGTCGCTGGGCAAAAAAGCAAGGGAAGATTCGTGCCTTTGGGCATAAAGCCGGGGCAAAATCCGTCCGCCGGGCTGTCTCTTTTGCGGCCAACAACGGTATTGAGGCGTTAACGCTGTATGCCTTTAGTAGTGAAAACTGGAACCGACCAGCGCAGGAAGTCAGTGCGTTAATGGAACTGTTTGTGTGGGCGCTTGATAGCGAAGTAAAAAGCCTGCACCGACATAACGTGCGTCTGCGTATTATTGGCGATACCAGTCGCTTTAACTCGCGTTTGCAAGAACGTATTCGTAAATCTGAAGCGTTAACTGCCGGGAATACCGGTCTGACGCTAAATATTGCGGCGAACTACGGTGGACGTTGGGATATTGCCCAGGGAGTCAGGCAACTGGCTGAAAAGGTGCAGCAAGGAAACCTGCAACCGGATCAGATAGATGAAGAGATGCTTAACCAGCATGTCTGTATGCATGAACTGGCCCCTGTAGATTTAGTAATTAGGACTGGGGGGGAGCATCGCATTAGTAACTTTTTGCTTTGGCAAATTGCCTATGCCGAACTTTACTTTACAGATGTTCTTTGGCCCGATTTCGATGAACAAGACTTTGAAGGGGCGTTAAATGCCTTTGCTAATCGTGAGCGTCGTTTCGGCGGCACCGAGCCCGGTGATGAAACAGCCTGATGGGGGTCGCTTTTGCTGAAGTATCGCCTGATATCTGCTTTTGTTTTAATACCCGTAGTCATCGCGGCGCTGTTTTTGTTGCCGCCGGTGGGGTTCGCCATTGTTACGCTGGTAGTTTGTATGCTGGCGGCGTGGGAATGGGGACAGCTTAGCGGTTTTACCACTCGTTCGCAGCGGGTATGGCTGGCGGTGCTGTGCGGGTTATTGCTGGCGCTGATGCTTTTTCTATTGCCGGAATATCATCGGAATATTCATCAACCACTGGTTGAAGTCTCACTTTGGGCTTCGCTTGGTTGGTGGGGTGTTGCGTTATTATTGGTGCTATTTTACCCCGGTTCGGCGGCAATCTGGCGCAACTCTAAAACGTTACGCATTATTTTCGGTGTATTAACCATTGTGCCTTTCTTTTGGGGCATGCTGACGTTACGTGCCTGGCACTATGACGAGAATCATTACAGTGGCGCGATATGGCTGCTCTATGTCATGATCCTGGTCTGGGGAGCTGACTCAGGGGCATATATGTTTGGCAAATTATTTGGCAAACATAAGCTGGCGCCGAAGGTTTCTCCGGGTAAAACCTGGCAAGGTTTTATTGGCGGACTCGCGACCGCAGCAGTAATCTCATGGGGTTATGGTATGTGGGCGAATCTCGACGTCGCACCCGTCACCTTACTCATTTGCTCCATTGTCGCAGCGTTAGCTTCTGTGCTCGGCGACTTAACTGAGAGCATGTTTAAGCGCGAAGCAGGAATTAAGGACAGCGGTCATTTAATTCCAGGACACGGTGGTATTTTAGATCGTATTGATAGCCTGACGGCTGCGGTGCCGGTCTTTGCTTGCCTGTTGTTGCTGGTATTCAGGACGCTTTAACGGAAGGTATTATGCTGAGTTTTCTCTGGGATTTGGCTTCGTTCATCGTTGCACTGGGTGTGCTTATCACCGTGCATGAATTTGGTCATTTCTGGGTTGCCCGGCGCTGTGGTGTTCGCGTTGAGCGTTTCTCGATAGGTTTTGGTAAGGCGCTCTGGCGCCGCACTGACAAACTCGGCACCGAATATGTCATCGCCCTGATCCCCCTGGGCGGTTATGTCAAAATGCTGGATGAACGCGCAGAACCGGTTGTTCCGGAACTTCGCCACCATGCCTTCAACAATAAAACTGTTGGCCAGCGTGCAGCGATAATCGCCGCAGGTCCGGTTGCAAACTTCATTTTTGCTATCTTTGCTTACTGGCTGGTTTTTATCATTGGTGTTCCCGGCGTTCGTCCGGTTGTTGGTGAAATATCAGCCAACTCGATTGCCGCACAAGCACAAATTGTACCTGGCACGGAACTAAAAGCTGTAGATGGTATCGAAACGCCTGATTGGGATGCCGTGCGCTTACAACTGGTTGACAAAATCGGCGACGAAAGCACCACCCTTACGGTGGCACCTTTTGGCAGCGATCAACGACGAGATGTAAAGCTTGATTTGCGAAACTGGGCGTTTGAGCCTGATAAGGAAGATCCGGTATCTTCCTTGGGAATTCGCCCTCGTGGTCCGCAAATTGAACCTGTACTGGAAAATGTGTCACCAAACTCAGCGGCAAGTAAGGCGGGTTTGCAAGCAGGCGACAGGATCGTTAAAGTCGATGGTCAGCCATTAACGCAATGGCTGACGTTTGTGATGCTTGTCCGGGATAACCCGGATAAACCATTAGCGTTAGATATCGAAAGACAGGGGAGTCCCTTGTCTTTGACATTAATCCCGGAGAGCAAACCGGGTAAGGGTAAAGCGATTGGTTTTGCCGGCATTGAGCCGAAAGTCATTCCTTTGCCAGACGAGTATAAAGTTGTACGCCAGTATGGACCGTTCAACGCCATCGTTGAGGCCACGGACAAAACGTGGCAATTGATGAAGCTGACGGTCAGTATGCTGGGAAAATTGATCACCGGTGATGTGAAACTGAACAACCTCAGTGGGCCGATCTCTATCGCCAAGGGGGCTGGGATGACAGCGGAACTCGGGGTTGTTTATTACCTGCCGTTCCTTGCGCTTATTAGCGTGAACTTAGGGATAATTAACCTGTTTCCGTTGCCCGTACTTGACGGGGGGCATCTGCTGTTCCTTGCGATCGAAAAGATCAAGGGCGGACCGGTATCCGAGCGGGTTCAAGACTTTTGTTATCGCATTGGCTCGATTCTGCTGGTGCTGTTAATGGGGCTTGCACTTTTCAATGATTTCTCTCGGTTATGAGAGTTAGTTAGGAAGAACGCATAATAACGATGGCGATGAAAAAGTTGCTCATAGCGTCGCTGCTGTTTAGCAGCGCCACCGTATACGGTGCTGAAGGGTTCGTAGTGAAAGACATTCATTTCGAAGGCCTTCAGCGTGTCGCCGTTGGTGCGGCCCTCCTCAGTATGCCGGTGCGCACAGGCGACACGGTTAATGATGAAGATATCAGTAATACCATTCGCGCTCTGTTTGCTACCGGCAACTTTGAGGATGTTCGCGTCCTTCGTGATGGTGATACCCTTCTGGTTCAGGTAAAAGAACGTCCGACGATTGCCAGCATCACTTTCTCCGGTAACAAATCGGTGAAAGATGACATGCTGAAGCAAAACCTCGAGGCTTCTGGCGTGCGAGTGGGGGAATCCCTCGATCGCACCACCATTGCCGATATCGAGAAAGGTCTGGAAGACTTCTACTACAGCGTCGGTAAATACAGCGCCAGCGTAAAAGCTGTCGTGACCCCACTGCCGCGTAACCGTGTTGACCTAAAACTGGTGTTCCAGGAAGGTGTGTCAGCTGAAATCCAGCAAATCAACATTGTTGGTAACCATGCTTTCACCACCGACGAACTGATCTCTCATTTCCAGCTGCGTGACGAAGTGCCGTGGTGGAACGTGGTAGGCGATCGTAAATATCAGAAACAGAAACTGGCGGGCGACCTTGAAACCCTGCGCAGTTACTATCTGGATCGCGGTTATGCCCGTTTCAACATCGACTCTACCCAGGTCAGTCTGACTCCAGATAAAAAAGGTATCTACGTCACGGTAAACATCACCGAAGGCGATCAGTACAAACTCTCTGGCGTTGAAGTGAGCGGTAACCTTGCCGGGCACTCTGCGGAAATCGAACAGTTGACTAAGATCGAGCCGGGTGAGCTGTATAACGGCACCAAAGTGACCAAAATGGAAGATGACATTAAAAAACTTCTCGGTCGCTACGGTTATGCCTATCCGCGCGTTCAGTCGATGCCTGAAATCAACGACGCCGACAAAACCGTTAAATTACGTGTGAACGTTGATGCGGGTAACCGTTTCTACGTACGTAAGATCCGTTTTGAAGGTAACGACACCTCGAAAGATGCCGTCCTGCGCCGAGAAATGCGCCAGATGGAAGGTGCCTGGTTAGGCAGCGATCTGGTCGATCAGGGTAAAGAACGTCTGAATCGTCTGGGCTTCTTTGAAACGGTTGATACCGATACTCAACGTGTTCCGGGTAGCCCGGACCAGGTTGACGTGGTCTACAAGGTAAAAGAGCGCAACACCGGTAGCTTCAACTTTGGTATCGGTTACGGTACTGAAAGTGGTGTGAGCTTCCAGGCTGGCGTGCAGCAGGATAACTGGTTAGGTACCGGTTATGCTGTTGGTATCAACGGGACCAAAAACGATTACCAGACCTATGCTGAATTGTCGGTAACCAACCCGTACTTCACTGTAGATGGTGTAAGCCTTGGCGGTCGTGTCTTCTATAATGACTTCCAGGCAGATGACGCTGACCTGTCCGACTATACCAACAAGAGTTATGGTACAGACGTGACGTTGGGCTTCCCGATCAACGAATATAACTCGCTACGTGCGGGTTTGGGTTATGTCCATAACTCCCTGTCCAACATGCAGCCGCAGGTTGCGATGTGGCGTTATCTCTACTCTATGGGTGAGCATCCAAACACCTCTGATCAGGATAACAGCTTCAAAACGGACGACTTCACGTTTAACTATGGTTGGACCTATAACAAGCTCGACCGTGGTTACTTCCCGACGGATGGTTCCCGTGTCAACCTGACCGGTAAAGTGACCATTCCGGGATCGGATAACGAATACTATAAAGTGACGTTAGACACGGCGACCTATGTGCCGATCGACGACGATCACAAATGGGTTGTTCTGGGTCGTACTCGTTGGGGCTACGGTGATGGTTTAGGCGGCAAAGAAATGCCGTTCTATGAAAACTTCTATGCAGGTGGTTCCAGCACCGTGCGTGGCTTCCAGTCCAATACCATCGGTCCGAAAGCGGTTTACTTCCCGCATCAGGCCAGTGATTATAATCCGGACTACGATTATGAATGTGCAACTCAGGACGGTGCAACCGACCTGTGTAAATCGGATGATGCAATCGGGGGGAACGCTATGGCGGTTGCCAGCCTGGAACTCATCACTCCGACGCCGTTCATTAGCGACAAGTATGCCAACTCGGTCCGTACCTCCTTCTTCTGGGATATGGGTACCGTTTGGGATACTAACTGGGATTCAAGTCAGTACTCTGGATATCCGGACTATAGTGATCCAAGCAATATCCGTATGTCTGCGGGTATCGCATTACAATGGATGTCCCCATTGGGGCCGTTGGTGTTCTCCTACGCCCAGCCGTTCAAAAAGTACGATGGAGACAAGGCTGAACAGTTCCAGTTTAACATTGGTAAAACCTGGTAAGTGTTCTCCACAAAGGAATGTAGTGGTAGTGTAGCGATGACTTTAGGCGATCTCGATAAGATCGCCGGGCCACGCAAAGAACTGCACCTTCCGGTGCAAATGGGATGGTAAGGAGTTTATTGTGAAAAAGTGGTTATTAGCGGCAGGTCTCGGTTTAGCACTGGCAACTTCTGCTCAGGCGGCTGACAAAATTGCAATCGTCAATATGGGCAGCCTGTTTCAGCAGGTAGCACAGAAAACCGGTGTTTCTAACACGCTGGAAAATGAGTTCAAAGGCCGTGCCAGCGAACTGCAGCGTATGGAAACTGATCTGCAAGCTAAAATGAAAAAGCTGCAGTCCATGAAAGCCGGCAGCGATCGCACTAAGCTGGAAAAAGACGTGATGGCTCAGCGCCAGACTTTTGCTCAGAAAGCGCAGGCTTTTGAGCAGGATCGTGCACGTCGTTCCAACGAAGAACGCGGTAAACTGGTTACTCGTATCCAGACTGCTGTGAAATCCGTTGCCAGCAGCCAGAGCATCGATCTGGTTGTTGACGCAAACGCCGTTGCTTACAACAGCAGCGATGTAAAAGACATCACTGCTGACGTACTGAAACAGGTTAAATAAGTAATGCCTTCAATTCGACTGGCTGATTTAGCGCAGCAGTTGGATGCAGAACTACACGGTGATGGCGATATCGTCATCACCGGCGTTGCGTCCATGCAATCTGCACAAACAGGTCACATCACGTTCATGGTTAACCCTAAATACCGTGAACATTTAGGCTTGTGCCAGGCGTCCGCGGTTGTCATGACTCAGGACGATCTCCCTTTCGCGAAAAGTGCCGCGCTGGTAGTGAAGAATCCCTACCTGACTTACGCGCGCATGGCGCAAATTTTAGATACCACGCCACAGCCCGCGCAAAACATTGCACCGAGTGCAGTGATCGACGCGACGGCGAAGCTGGGTAACAACGTATCAATTGGCGCTAACGCGGTGATTGAGTCCGGCGTTGAACTGGGCGATAACGTGGTTATCGGCGCCGGTTGCTTCGTTGGTAAAAACAGCAAAATCGGTGCAGGTTCGCGTCTTTGGGCGAACGTGACGATTTACCATGAGATCCAGATTGGTCAGAATTGCCTGATCCAATCCGGAACTGTGGTAGGCGCAGACGGCTTTGGCTATGCCAACGATCGTGGTAACTGGGTGAAGATCCCGCAGATTGGTCGCGTAATTATTGGCGATCGCGTAGAGATCGGCGCATGTACCACCATCGATCGCGGTGCGCTGGACGACACCGTTATTGGCAATGGCGTGATCATTGATAACCAGTGCCAGATTGCACATAACGTCGTGATTGGCGACAATACGGCGGTTGCCGGTGGCGTCATTATGGCGGGCAGCCTGAAAATTGGTCGTTACTGCATGATCGGCGGTGCCAGCGTAATCAACGGGCATATGGAAATATGCGATAAAGTGACGGTTACGGGCATGGGTATGGTGATGCGTCCCATCACTGAACCAGGCGTCTATTCCTCTGGCATTCCGCTGCAACCCAACAAAGTCTGGCGCAAAACCGCTGCACTGGTGATGAACATTGATGACATGAGCAAGCGTCTGAAGTCGCTTGAGCGCAAGGTTAATCAACAAGACTAACGTTCCATCTTTTGTTCGCCAAACTTTACGGCCTGTCTCATTCTTACGATTGCGGCAGGCCGTGTTATTATTGTCGTTTCTTATATTTTGACAGGAAGAGTATCTTGACTACTAACACTCATACTCTGCAGATTGAAGAGATTTTAGAACTTCTGCCGCACCGTTTCCCGTTCTTACTGGTGGATCGCGTGCTGGATTTTGAAGAAGGTCGTTTTCTGCGCGCAGTAAAAAATGTCTCTGTCAATGAGCCATTCTTCCAGGGCCATTTCCCTGGAAAACCGATTTTCCCGGGTGTGCTGATTCTGGAAGCTATGGCACAGGCAACAGGTATTCTGGCGTTTAAAAGCGTAGGAAAACTGGAACCGGGTGAGCTGTACTACTTCGCCGGTATTGACGAAGCGCGCTTCAAGCGCCCGGTCGTGCCAGGCGATCAAATGATCATGGAAGTCACTTTCGAAAAAACGCGCCGCGGCCTGACCCGTTTTAAAGGGGTTGCTCTGGTCGACGGTAAAGTAGTTTGCGAAGCAACGATGATGTGTGCTCGTAGCCGGGAGGCCTGATACGTGATTGATAAATCCGCCTTTGTGCATCCAACCGCCATTGTGGAAGAGGGCGCGTCGATTGGCGCTAACGCCCACATTGGTCCTTTTTGTATCGTTGGACCCCATGTCGAAATTGGTGAGGGTACCGTACTGAAATCTCACGTTGTCGTGAATGGTCATACTAAAATTGGCCGCGACAATGAGATTTATCAGTTCGCCTCCATCGGTGAAGTTAACCAGGATCTGAAATATGCTGGCGAACCGACCCGCGTGGAAATCGGCGATCGTAACCGCATTCGCGAAAGCGTCACCATTCATCGTGGCACGGTCCAGGGCGGTGGATTGACGAAGGTGGGCAGCGACAACTTACTGATGATCAACGCGCACATTGCGCACGATTGTACGGTAGGTAACCGCTGCATTCTCGCCAACAACGCAACGCTGGCGGGTCACGTATCGGTAGACGACTTCGCGATCATCGGCGGCATGACCGCAGTCCATCAGTTCTGCATCATTGGTGCGCACGTGATGGTAGGCGGTTGCTCTGGTGTGGCGCAGGACGTCCCTCCTTATGTCATTGCGCAGGGTAACCATGCAACACCGTTCGGTGTCAATATCGAAGGGCTGAAGCGCCGCGGATTCAGCCGTGAGGCGATTACCGCTATCCGCAATGCGTATAAGCTGATTTATCGCAGCGGTAAAACGCTCGATGAAGTGAAACCGGAAATTGCTGAACTGGCGGAAACATATCCGGAAGTGAAAGCGTTTACCGATTTCTTTGCACGCTCAACGCGCGGTCTGATTCGTTAATGACTGAACAGCGTCCATTAACGATTGCCCTGGTCGCCGGAGAAACCTCCGGCGATATCCTGGGGGCCGGTTTAATCCGTGCTCTGAAAGAACGTGTGCCCAATGCCCGCTTTGTTGGTGTTGCCGGGCCACGAATGCAAGCCGAAGGTTGCGAAGCCTGGTACGAAATGGAAGAGCTGGCGGTGATGGGCATTGTTGAAGTGCTCGGGCGTCTGCGTCGCTTACTGCATATTCGTGCCGATCTGACAAAGCGTTTTGGCGAACTGAAGCCAGATGTTTTTGTCGGTATTGATGCGCCTGACTTCAATATTACCCTTGAAGGTAACCTTAAAAAGCAGGGTATCAAAACCATTCATTATGTCAGTCCGTCCGTCTGGGCGTGGCGACAGAAACGCGTTTTCAAAATAGGCAGAGCCACCGATCTGGTGCTCGCATTTCTGCCTTTCGAAAAAGCGTTTTATGACAAATATAACGTGCCGTGCCGTTTTATCGGTCACACCATGGCTGATGCCATGCCGTTAGATCCAGATAAAAACGCCGCGCGTGATGTGCTGGGGATCCCTCACGATGCCCACTGTCTGGCATTGTTGCCGGGAAGTCGTGGCGCGGAAGTTGAGATGCTTAGCGCCGATTTCCTGAAAACTGCCCAGCTTTTGCGCCAGACGTACCCTGATCTGGAGATCGTGGTGCCGCTGGTAAATGCCAAACGCCGTGAGCAGTTTGAACGCATCAAAGCTGAAGTCGCGCCAGACCTGTCGGTTCATATGCTGGATGGAATGGGCCGTGAGGCGATGGTCGCCAGCGATGCGGCGCTATTGGCATCGGGTACGGCTGCACTGGAGTGCATGCTGGCGAAATGCCCGATGGTGGTGGGGTATCGCATGAAGCCTTTCACCTTCTGGTTGGCGAAGCGGCTGGTGAAAACCGATTATGTCTCGCTGCCAAACCTGCTGGCGGGCAGAGAGTTAGTTAAAGAATTATTGCAGGAAGAGTGTGAGCCGCAAAAACTGGCTGAGTCGCTGTTACCGCTGTTGGCGAACGGGAAAACCAGCCACGCGATGCACGACACCTTCCGCGAGTTGCATCAGCAGATCCGCTGCAATGCCGATGAGCAGGCGGCACAAGCCGTTCTGGAGTTAGCACAATGATCGAATTTGTCTATCCGCACACGAATCTGGTTGCCGGTGTGGATGAAGTTGGGCGCGGGCCGTTGGTTGGCGCGGTCGTTACCGCTGCCGTGATCCTCGATCCGGCGCGCCCGATTGTCGGGTTGAATGATTCCAAAAAGCTAAGTGAAAAACGTCGTCTTGCGCTCTGTGAAGAGATCAAAGAGAAAGCGTTAAGCTGGAGCCTGGGCCGTGCGGAACCTCATGAAATCGACGAACTGAATATTTTACACGCGACCATGCTGGCGATGCAGCGTGCCGTAGCTGGGCTGCATATTGCGCCGGAATATGTGTTGGTTGATGGTAACCGCTGCCCGAAATTACCGATGCCGTCGATGGCAGTGGTGAAAGGCGATAGCCGCGTACCGGAAATCAGTGCTGCGTCTATCCTGGCGAAAGTGACGCGCGACGCCGAAATGGCGGCGCTGGATATTGTTTTCCCGCAATATGGTTTTGCCCAACACAAAGGGTATCCAACCGCTTTTCATCTGGAAAAACTGGCTGAATATGGCGCGACTGAACATCATCGTCGCAGCTTTGGGCCTGTCAAACGCGCACTGGGACTTGCGTCCTGATTCTTGTGTCGAGATTAAGTAAACCGGAATCTGAAGATGTCTGAACCACGTTTCGTACACCTGCGGGTGCACAGCGACTACTCGATGATCGATGGCCTGGCAAAAACCGCGCCGCTGGTAAAAAAGGCGGCGGCGTTGGGTATGCCTGCGCTGGCGATCACCGATTTCACCAACCTTTGCGGTCTGGTGAAGTTCTACGGAGCGGGACATGGCGCAGGGATTAAGCCCATCGTCGGGGCAGATTTTAATGTCCATTGCGACCTGCTGGGTGATGAGTTAACCCACCTGACGGTGCTGGCGGCGAACAATACTGGCTATCAGAATCTGACGTTGCTGATCTCAAAAGCGTATCAGCGCGGTTACGGTGCCGCCGGACCGATCATCGATCGCGACTGGCTTATCGAATTAAACGAAGGGCTGATTTTGCTCTCTGGCGGGCGCATGGGCGACGTCGGACGCAGTCTTTTGCGTGGTAACAGTGCGCTGGTAGATGAGTGTGTCGCGTTTTATGAAGAACACTTCCCGGATCGCTATTTTCTCGAGCTGATCCGCACCGGAAGGCCGGACGAAGAAAGCTATCTGCACGCGGCGGTGGAACTGGCGGAAGCGCGCGGTTTGCCCGTCGTGGCGACCAACGATGTGCGCTTTATCGACAGCAGCGACTTCGACGCACACGAAATCCGCGTCGCGATCCATGACGGCTTTACCCTCGACGATCCCAAACGCCCACGTAATTATTCGCCGCAGCAATATATGCGTAGCGAAGAGGAAATGTGCGAGCTGTTTGCCGACATCCCCGAAGCCCTTGCCAACACCGTTGAGATC
This sequence comes from Escherichia sp. E4385, assembly GCF_963883145.1. Classification (NCBI taxonomy): domain Bacteria; kingdom Pseudomonadati; phylum Pseudomonadota; class Gammaproteobacteria; order Enterobacterales; family Enterobacteriaceae; genus Escherichia; species Escherichia sp. E4385. The sequence continues at coordinate 15,743 of NZ_CAWOOJ010000002.1, read as the reverse complement.
GCCAAACGTTGTAACGTGACTGTGCGTCTTGGTGAATACTTCCTGCCGCAGTTCCCGACCGGAGACATGAGCACCGAAGATTATCTGGTCAAGCGTGCAAAAGAAGGCCTGGAAGAGCGTCTGGCATTTTTATTCCCTGACGAAGAAGAACGTGTTAAGCGCCGCCCGGAATATGACGAGCGTCTGGAGACTGAACTTCAGGTTATCAACCAGATGGGCTTCCCGGGCTACTTCCTCATCGTTATGGAATTTATCCAGTGGTCGAAAGATAACGGCGTACCGGTAGGGCCGGGCCGTGGTTCCGGTGCAGGGTCACTGGTGGCCTACGCGCTGAAAATCACCGACCTCGATCCGCTGGAATTTGACCTGCTGTTCGAACGTTTCCTTAACCCGGAACGTGTCTCCATGCCTGACTTCGACGTTGACTTCTGTATGGAGAAACGCGACCAGGTGATCGAACACGTAGCGGACATGTACGGTCGTGATGCGGTATCGCAGATTATCACCTTCGGTACGATGGCGGCGAAAGCGGTGATCCGCGACGTAGGCCGCGTGCTGGGGCATCCGTACGGCTTTGTCGACCGTATCTCGAAACTGATCCCGCCCGATCCGGGGATGACGCTGGCGAAAGCGTTTGAAGCCGAGCCGCAGCTGCCGGAAATCTACGAAGCAGATGAAGAAGTTAAGGCGCTGATCGACATGGCGCGCAAACTGGAAGGGGTCACCCGTAACGCCGGTAAGCACGCCGGTGGGGTGGTTATCGCGCCGACCAAAATTACTGATTTTGCGCCACTTTATTGCGATGAAGAGGGCAAACATCCGGTCACCCAGTTTGATAAAAGCGACGTTGAATACGCCGGGCTGGTGAAGTTCGACTTCCTCGGCCTGCGTACGCTCACCATCATCAACTGGGCGCTGGAGATGATCAACAAGCGGCGAGCGAAGAATGGCGAGCCGCCGCTGGATATCGCCGCGATCCCGCTGGATGACAAGAAAAGCTTCGACATGCTGCAACGCTCGGAAACCACGGCGGTATTCCAGCTTGAATCGCGCGGCATGAAGGACCTGATCAAGCGTCTGCAACCTGACTGCTTCGAAGATATGATCGCACTGGTGGCACTGTTCCGCCCTGGTCCGTTGCAGTCAGGGATGGTGGATAACTTTATCGACCGTAAACATGGTCGCGAAGAGATCTCCTATCCGGACGTACAGTGGCAGCATGAAAGCCTGAAACCGGTACTGGAGCCAACCTACGGCATCATCCTGTATCAGGAACAGGTCATGCAGATTGCGCAGGTGCTTTCTGGTTATACCCTCGGTGGCGCGGATATGCTGCGTCGTGCGATGGGTAAGAAAAAGCCGGAAGAGATGGCTAAGCAGCGTTCTGTATTTGCTGAAGGTGCAGAAAAGAACGGGATCAACGCCGAACTGGCGATGAAAATCTTCGATCTGGTGGAGAAATTCGCCGGTTACGGATTTAACAAATCGCACTCCGCGGCCTATGCTTTGGTGTCATATCAAACGTTATGGCTGAAAGCGCACTATCCGGCGGAGTTTATGGCGGCGGTAATGACCGCCGATATGGATAATACCGAGAAGGTGGTGGGCCTGGTGGATGAGTGCTGGCGGATGGGGCTGAAAATCCTGCCACCAGATATAAACTCCGGTCTTTACCATTTCCACGTCAACGACGACGGCGAAATCGTGTATGGTATTGGCGCGATCAAAGGGGTAGGTGAAGGTCCGATTGAGGCCATCATCGAAGCCCGAAATAAAGGCGGCTATTTCCGCGAACTGTTTGATCTCTGCGCTCGTACCGACACCAAAAAGTTAAACCGGCGAGTGCTGGAAAAACTGATCATGTCCGGGGCGTTTGACCGTCTGGGTCCACACCGCGCGGCGCTGATGAACTCGCTGGGCGATGCGTTAAAAGCGGCAGATCAACACGCGAAAGCGGAAGCCATCGGTCAGGCCGATATGTTCGGCGTGCTGGCCGAAGAGCCGGAACAAATTGAACAATCCTACGCCAGCTGCCAGCCTTGGCCGGAGCAGGTGGTGTTAGATGGGGAACGTGAAACGTTGGGGCTGTACCTGACGGGCCACCCCATCAATCAGTATTTAAAAGAGATTGAGCGTTATGTCGGAGGCGTAAGGCTGAAAGACATGCACCCGACAGAACGTGGTAAAGTCACCACGGCTGCGGGGCTCGTTGTTGCCGCGCGGGTTATGGTCACCAAGCGCGGCAATCGTATCGGTATCTGCACGCTGGATGACCGTTCCGGGCGCCTGGAAGTGATGTTGTTTACAGACGCCCTGGATAAATACCAGCAATTGCTGGAAAAAGACCGCATACTTATCGTCAGCGGACAGGTCAGCTTTGATGACTTCAGCGGTGGGCTTAAAATGACCGCTCGCGAAGTGATGGATATTGACGAAGCCCGGGAAAAATATGCTCGCGGGCTTGCTATCTCGCTGACGGACAGGCAAATTGATGACCAGCTTTTAAACCGACTCCGTCAGTCTCTGGAACCCCACCGCTCTGGGACAATTCCAGTACATCTCTACTATCAGAGGGCGGATGCACGCGCGCGGTTGCGTTTTGGCGCGACGTGGCGTGTCTCTCCGAGCGATCGTTTGTTAAACGATCTCCGTGGCCTCATTGGTTCGGAGCAGGTGGAACTGGAGTTTGACTAATACAGGAATACTATGAGTCTGAATTTCCTTGATTTTGAACAGCCGATTGCAGAGCTGGAAGCGAAAATCGATTCTCTGACTGCGGTTAGCCGTCAGGACGAGAAACTGGATATTAACATCGATGAAGAAGTGCATCGTCTGCGTGAAAAAAGCGTAGAACTGACACGTAAAATCTTCGCCGATCTCGGCGCATGGCAGATTGCCCAACTGGCACGCCATCCACAGCGCCCTTATACCCTGGATTACGTTCGCCTGGCATTTGATGAATTTGACGAACTGGCTGGTGATCGTGCGTATGCAGATGACAAAGCTATCGTCGGTGGTATCGCACGTCTTGACGGTCGTCCGGTGATGATCATTGGTCATCAGAAAGGTCGTGAAACCAAAGAAAAAATTCGCCGTAACTTTGGTATGCCAGCACCAGAAGGTTACCGCAAAGCTCTGCGTCTGATGCAAATGGCTGAACGCTTTAAGATGCCAATCATCACCTTTATCGACACTCCTGGAGCTTATCCGGGCGTGGGCGCAGAAGAACGCGGTCAGTCTGAAGCCATCGCGCGCAACCTGCGTGAAATGTCTCGCCTTAGTGTACCGACTATTTGTACCGTTATCGGTGAAGGTGGTTCTGGCGGCGCGCTGGCGATTGGCGTGGGCGATAAAGTGAATATGCTGCAATACAGCACCTATTCCGTTATCTCGCCGGAAGGTTGTGCGTCCATTCTGTGGAAGAGCGCCGACAAAGCGCCGCTGGCGGCTGAAGCGATGGGTATCATCGCTCCGCGCCTGAAAGAACTGAAACTGATCGACTCCATCATCCCGGAACCGCTGGGTGGCGCTCACCGCAACCCGGAAGCGATGGCGGCGTCTTTGAAAGCGCAACTGCTGGCGGATCTGGCCGATCTCGACGTGTTAAGCACTGAAGATTTAAAAAATCGTCGTTATCAGCGCCTGATGAGCTACGGCTACGCGTAATCAGCAAATATTCTGAAAAGGGTCACTTCGGTGGCCTTTTTTTCTATGTAGTTTATTTAGTCATATTATAAATACATTTAGATAATCTTACTTTCGTTTTCCCCTGCTATAAAATTCTTGAACTCATGTTGATAACTCCGATTTCGGAGGCATATACCAATATACACAGTGGTCAAAAATAATATAAATTTATCAATCTCATAGAATTTTTAAGGATAAAATATGAAAGCAATTTTAGGATTTGATCATCTTCTTATGCCGCGTGTTCTGGTGTTTTTTTACTGGCTGGCTATGGTGCTGACACTGATAGGCGGTGTCTTCTCCATATTTAGCGGAAACATTATCTTAGGGTTAGCTTATACCGTCATTGGTCTTATAAGCTGTCGTATGACTTTCGAATTAATTATGATAGCGTTTAAGAATAACGAATATTTGCGCCGCATTGCCGAGAGTGTTAGCAAGAATAGCGCAGAGTAATCTCCCGCAAAGCGCTTCACCAAACCGCATCTCAACCGCTATTACAGGCGTTTGAGATGTTGTTTTAAAGTCAGTGTAAATGTCTGATTCATCTTTCCTGTAATTTGTGCGTATTATCAATATATAGCGATGCACGTGCGTATCATATCAATGCAGGAGATTCTATGTTGGGGTTAAAACAGGTTCACCATATTGCGATTATTGCGACGGATTATGCGGTGAGCAAAGCTTTTTACTGCGACATTCTCGGCTTCACGTTGCAAAGCGAAGTCTATCGTGAAGCGCGAGATTCGTGGAAAGGGGATTTGGCACTTAACGGGCAGTACGTGATTGAGCTTTTCTCATTTCCGTTTCCGCCGCAACGACCCAGTCGACCGGAAGCATGCGGCCTGCGCCATCTGGCTTTTAGCGTTGATGATATCGATACGGCAGTGGCGCACCTGGAAAGCAATAACGTGAAATGTGAAGCGATACGTGTCGATCCATACACGCAAAAACGCTTCACGTTCTTTAACGACCCTGACGGACTGCCGCTGGAACTGTATGAGCAGTAAGGCTTGTCATTACTGCATTTGCCCGGTAACGTGCCGGGCATCGCTACTGTAAAATCGCGCTATCATGACACTCACACTGAATACACAACTTCTCACCTCACGCCAGATTCTGGCGGCCTTTAGCGGCGGGCTTGACTCTACCGTTCTGCTGCATCAACTGGTGCAGTGGCGGGCGGAAAATCCGGGCGTCGCTTTGCGCGCTATCCATGTGCATCATGGGTTAAGTGCCAATGCTGATGCCTGGGTGAAACATTGTGAAAATATCTGCCAGCAGTGGCAGGTGCCGCTGGTGGTTGAGCGTGTGCAGCTTGCGCAAGAGGGGTTAGGCATTGAGGCCCAGGCGCGGCAGGCGCGTTATCAGGCATTTGCCCGCACCTTGTTACCTGGCGAAGTGCTGGTCACAGCGCAACATCTTGACGATCAATGTGAAACCTTTCTGCTGGCGCTAAAACGCGGAAGCGGCCCCGCCGGGCTTTCGGCTATGGGGGAAGTCTCGGAGTTTGCCGGAACGCGGCTTATCCGTCCGTTGCTCGCCCGTACGCGGGGAGAACTGGCGCAGTGGGCATTGGCGCATGGTTTACGCTGGATTGAAGACGAAAGTAATCAGGACGATTCCTACGATCGTAACTTCCTGCGCCTGCGCGTGGTGCCGTTATTGCAGCAGCGTTGGCCACATTTTGCCGAAGCGACGGCCCGAAGTGCCGCACTTTGCGCCGAACAAGAGAGCCTGCTGGATGAACTGCTGGCGGATGATTTAGCGCACTGCCAAACGCCGCAAAGGACGCTGCAGATTGCGCCAATGCTGGCGATGAGTGATGCCCGTCGCGCCGCGATTATCCGCCGCTGGCTGGCAGGGCTGAATGCCCCAATGCCTTCCCGCGACGCGCTGGGGCGGATCTGGCAGGAAGTGGCGCTGGCGCGGGAAGATGCTTCCCCCTGTTTACGTTTTGGCGCGTTTGAAATCCGCCGCTATCAGTCGCAATTGTGGTGGATTAAATCCATCGCCGGGCAAAGCGAAACCATTGTGCCGTGGCAGACGTGGCTACAACCGCTGGAATTACCGGCGGGGCTAGGCTGCGTGCAGCTTACTGCGGGCGGGGAAATTCGCCCTCCACGTGCAGACGAAGCGGTCAGCGTGCGTTTTAAAGCGCCAGGATTGCTACATATTGTCGGGCGCAACGGCGGGCGTAAGCTAAAGAAAATCTGGCAGGAATTGGGCGTACCGCCGTGGCTGCGTGACACCACGCCGCTGCTGTTTTATGGCGAAACGCTGATTGCGGCGGCAGGGGTATTTGTGACGCAAGAAGGTGTGGCTGAAGGTGAGAAGGGCGTAAGTTTTGTCTGGCAGAAAACGCTTAGTTAAGTGAAAGCCGGATAAGACGCTTCAAACGTCGCATCCGGCGAAAGTCAATCAGGACTCGCTCACTACCACCGTACCGATTTCCGGGTGGCTAAAGCTGGTAATTTTATCCAGACGTAGCTCGCGGGTTTCGCCAGCGGCCTCGACGACCAGATACTCCACATTTTTGCGGGAGACTAAATCGCTGGCCTTCGCCTGCAATTTTTCGCCATCTTTCAGCTCAAGTGTCAGCATTAAATGATGCTGGCAGGCGAGCTCAAGATTATCGTAATCATCACAATTGATTGGTTGATACGTATCATTCATTGACATAATCGCTCACCAGTAAGTTTGCCGCAGCGTATGCTGCTTTTTCCCTGACAGCCTCAGAAAGGGCGTCGTCGGCAGCCATTTCATTCAGCACTTTCAAAACGCAGCCCAGCGCGTCCGGAACGTATCCTAAGTCTCCGCTGGCGATTTCCGCGTACCGCTTGCGTATTAACTCACAATATTTTTCCACATGCCCTCCTGTCAGCACTCTGACTTAACCGTGGATGCAAGTCTAAGCCTACGAAGATAAACTCTGTTTCGCAAGGTGACTATACCACACTCATTTCTGCAATATCAGCGCCGCAACTGCACGTATTCCGTTACAATGGCCTCCTGATTCGAAAGGAGTTTTCTTATGGCGCTTAAAGCGACAATTTATAAAGCGACGGTTAATGTGGCCGATCTCGACCGCAACCAGTTTCTCGATGCCTCTCTGACGCTGGCGCGCCATCCTTCAGAAACCCAGGAGCGCATGATGCTGCGCCTGCTGGCGTGGCTGAAATATGCTGATGAACGTCTGCAATTTACCCGAGGTTTGTGTGCCGATGATGAGCCGGAAGCGTGGCTGCGTAACGATCACCTGGGCATTGATTTGTGGATTGAACTGGGGCTGCCGGATGAGCGACGGATTAAGAAAGCCTGCACCCAGGCCGCAGAAGTGGCGCTGTTTGCCTATAATAGTCGGGCGGCGCAAATCTGGTGGCAGCAAAATCAGAGCAAATGTGCGCAGTTTGCCAATCTTTCCGTCTGGTATCTGGACGACGAGCAGCTGGCGAAAGTGAGTGCCTTTGCCGATCGTACCATGACGCTGCAGGCAACGATTCAGGATGGCGTGATCTGGTTATCGGATGATAAGAATAATCTGGAAGTGAACTTAACCGCCTGGCAACAACCTTCATGATTGTGATTTCCCGACATGTTGCTATCCCCGATGACGAGCTTGAGATCACTGCTATTCGTGCACAGGGCGCGGGTGGGCAGCATGTCAATAAGACCTCAACGGCCATTCATCTGCGTTTTGACATTCGGGCGTCCAGCCTGCCAGAGTATTACAAAGAGCGCCTGCTCGCCGCCAGCCATCATTTAATCAGCAGCGATGGCGTGATTGTCATTAAGGCGCAGGAATACCGTAGTCAGGAGCTCAACCGCGAAGCGGCGCTGGCCCGGTTGGTGGCAGTGATTAAAGAATTAACAACAGAACAAAAAGCCCGACGACCCACGCGGCCCACCCGCGCATCAAAAGAGCGCAGGCTGGCATCGAAGGCACAAAAATCAAGCGTGAAGGCGATGCGCGGCAAAGTGCGCAGCGGTCGGGAGTAAAAAGAAGGAATGGATGGTGAGAAAAGCGATAGTGACAGCGATGGCTGTAATCAGCCTCTTTACTCTGATGGGATGTAACAATCGGGCCGAAGTCGATACGCTTTCTTCGGCGCAGGCTGCCGAACTGAAACCGATGCCGCAAAGTTGGCGCGGCGTGCTGCCGTGTGCCGATTGCGAAGGGATCGAAACCTCTCTGTTCCTCGAAAAAGATGGAACCTGGGTGATGAACGAACGCTATCTTGGCGCTCGTGAAGAGCCTTCATCCTTTGCCTCTTACGGTACATGGGCGCGAACTGCCGACAAGCTGGTATTAACCGACAGTAAAGGCGAAAAGTCATATTATCGGGCGAAAGGGGATGCGCTGGAGATGCTCGATCGCGAAGGCAATCCGATTGAATCGCAGTTCAACTACACGCTGGAACCGGCAAAATCGAGCATGCCAATGACGCCGATGACCCTGCGTGGCATGTATTTCTATATGGCAGACGCAGCAACTTTTACTGATTGCGCGACCGGAAAACGTTTTATGGTGGCGAATAACGCAGAGCTGGAGCGTGGCTATCTGGCGGCTCGTGGTAACAGTGAAAAACCGGTGTTATTGTCAGTTGAAGGTCACTTTACGCTGGAGGTTAATCCGGATACCGGTGCGCCGACCAAAGTATTAGCACCCGATACGGCAGGTAAATTTTACCCGAACAAGGATTGCGGCAGTTTGGGGCAGTAATTGAACGCCGGAGCATTCTCCGGCTTTTATCACTTGGTCAGCCCAACAAAGCGACCCGCCTTGATATAAATCCCAGGCTTCAGGTGCCCAACATACTGTAACTGCGTTTCTGGCTTAAACGCAGAGACATCACCAGTACGCATATGCATCAGATCGGCAGGGCTAATCCAACCTGACTGCGCCAGCGTAAGCGGATGCCCGGATTTGGCAAATGCATCAGTGACAAATTCCGAACAAAACCACGACTTTTTGTCTCCTTCGCCCACACTGCTTAACTGCGCTTTCGCCAGGCCGCTGACGCACTGTTGGCGAAAATCCTCGGAAAAAGGATTTAGTGAGCACATCTGGCGGGTCACCATAAATGGAATGAACTCGACAATGCCGCGATAGTTATACCCGCTATCTTTGGTTTTGTTGGCGAACGCGGTGATTTCTGTGGCTTGTTGCGGGGTAAGGTCCGGGACTCGTAAAACGAAAAGCTTATCACTGTGCTTCATCGCTTTTTTAAGGGAAACAATCTGGACGCCAGCGCCTGTCGCTTCTGCAACGTTATTATCACCCAGATAGATTGCAACGTGACTCACAGAGGAAGTGCTGAAGACGCGGATACCAAATGAGGTTACCCCAAGGCTTGAGGAGAACAGTAAATCGCCGGGTTTGAGGTCAGGCTCGGTTATTTCAATTATTGCTTGTTCGGTAAAAGAGCTTTGATGCTGGAATTTAACTGCCCATGTTTTTGCCTCGGCATCCACCGCTGTGGCTGATGAACCCGGCTGGCTGATATCAACGGTACAGGCTGAAAGCAAAATAAAGCAGGGGAGAAGCAGGCGGTAGTGCGCCTTTGGTTTATCCATTTTATACAATCCATGTAAAAAAGGGTCCTGAAATTCAGGACCCTTTCTGGCATCAGCCTTTAATCTGTTTCACCAGATAATCGACGATGTCACCAGTCTTAATTAACTGTTTCTCGCCGTTACGACGATATTTATATTCGATATCGTCGTTGTCGAGGTTACGGTCGCCCAGCACAATAGTGTGCGGAATACCGATCAGTTCCATATCAGCAAACATCACGCCTGGACGCTCTTTGCGGTCATCCAGCAGCACTTCGATACCTTGTGCACGCAGTTCGCTGTACAGTTTCTCAGCAAGCTCTTGTACGCGGAAGGATTTGTGCATGTTCATCGGCAGAATCGCCACCTGGAACGGCGCGATAGCGTCAGGCCATACGATGCCGCGTTCGTCGTAGTTCTGCTCAATCGCCGCAGCTACCACACGCGTTACCCCGATACCGTAGCAACCCATTGTCAGGATTTGGTTACGGCCATCTTCACCCTGTACGGAGGCTTTCAGTGCTTCGGAGTACTTGGTACCCAGCTGGAAGATGTGACCGACTTCGATACCACGTTTGATCAGCAGCGTACCCTGACCATCCGGGCTTGGATCGCCAGCCACCACGTTACGGATATCCGCAATTTCTGGGGTAGCGACATCGCGATCCCAGTTGATACCGAAGTAGTGTTTACCATCGATGTTAGCACCAGCAGCGAAATCACTCATCGCCGCAACGGTACGGTCAATCACCACCGGAATCGGCATGTTTACCGGACCCAGTGAACCCGGACCGGCTTTAACCACGGCACGAATTTCTTCTTCGGTCGCGAAAGTCAGCGGGCTGGCAACCTGCGGCAGTTTTTCTGCTTTAACTTCGTTCAGCTCGTGATCACCGCGCACCAGCAGCGCAACCAGCGGGAAGCTACTGCCTTCAACCGCTTTAACCAGCAGAGTCTTAACCGTTTTCTCAATCGGCAGATTGAACTGTTCAACCAGTTCCGCGATGGTTTTCGCGTTCGGCGTATCAACCAGCGTCATCTCTTGGGTAGCAGCAGCGCGCGGTTCTTTCGGCGCGATAGCTTCTGCCAGTTCAATGTTCGCTGCATAGTCAGAGGTGTCGGAGAAGACCACATCGTCTTCACCGCTCTGCGCCAGCACCTGGAATTCGTGAGAGGCGCTGCCGCCGATAGAACCGGTGTCGGCCTGTACGGCGCGGAAATCCAGCCCCATGCGGCTGAAGATTTTGCTGTAGGCCGCATACATTGCATCGTAGGTTTCCTGCAGGGATTCCTGAGAAGTATGGAAAGAGTAAGCATCTTTCATCAGGAATTCGCGGGAACGCATGACGCCGAAACGCGGACGCACTTCGTCGCGGAACTTGGTCTGGATCTGATAGAAGTTCAGCGGCAGCTGTTTGTAAGAGCTAAGCTCGTTACGAATCAGGTCAGTGATAACTTCTTCATGAGTTGGGCCGAGTACGAACGGACGCTCGCCACGGTCAACAAAACGCAGCAGTTCCGGACCGTACTGTTCCCAACGACCACTCTCTTGCCACAAATCGGCTGGCTGAACCACCGGCATCGACACCTCGATCGCACCGGCGTTGTTCATCTCTTCACGCACGATGTTTTCGACTTTTTTCAGAACGCGCACGCCGGTCGGCAGCCAGGTATATAACCCGGAGGCCAGCTTGCGGATCATCCCGGCGCGCAGCATCAGCTGATGGCTGATCACCTCGGCGTCGGCAGGTGTCTCCTTGAGAGTGGAGAGCAGGTATTGGCTAGTACGCATGTTGTTACGGTTCCAGTTGGAAGGTAGAACAGGCTCAAGGCGAGCCTGGGACAAAAAAAGTGATTTAGTTTACCAGTGCAAAAGAAATGTCAAAAGAGAAGGGCGTGAATTTAACGCGGTTCCAGCGCAAAGACTTCAAAACCTGCGTCGGTGACGCGCCAGCGAACGTTAAAATCATGTAGCCAGACGGCATAGGTTTTACCCGTTTCCTCACCTTTACGATAGGCCGGGCGCGGGTCCTGCGCCAGTACTTCGCGGATAAACAGCGTTAACTGCGGATAACGCTTCTCCAGTGTCAAAAGCTGCTTTTCGACCTCTGCGGTAAATCTCACCGCCATTTCTGCCGCTGGCGCATTTTGCGCATAGCTGGCGCTGGCATCGGGAAGCGATTCGGCAAAGGGGAGATACGGTTTGATATCCACCACCGGCGTACCATCGACGAGATCCAGACTGCCGAGCTTCAGAATCACGCTGTCTTTATGGCAAACAACCTCTTTCAGCTCTACCAGCGACATACCAATCGGGTTAGGGCGGAAAGTGGAGCGCGTAGCGAAAACCCCCATTCTGGTGTTACCGCCGAGGCGCGGTGGACGCACAGTCGGACGCCAGCCGCCTTCCATCGTTTGATGAAAGACGAAAAGAATCCATAAATGGCTGAACGCTTCCAGGCCGCGAACGGCGTCGGCCTGGTTGTAGGGAGCAATGAGATGCAGTTCACCGTTGGCGCTTTTTACCAGACCAGGCTGGCGCGGAACGGCGAATTTTTCTTTATAGGGCGAGCGAATAACGCCTATTTGCTCGAACTGGAAACTGCTCATTTCGCCGTAATGTTAAGCGCAGAACCGATACATACAGCCTGACGATAGCAGCCTGGCGTACCGCTGGTGACTTCGCAGCTATGCAGTAATACCGCATTGGCTTTCATTTTAGAGGCATTGATTTGCATCCGCTTACGCGCGGTTGGAATGCTCGGCGGAGAGTCCTGATTAGAGGCCTGGCATGAGTCGCCACTGACTTCACCGAGATCGCGGAACGGTTTGCCGACTAATTCTTCTGCATTGGTATAAATTCGGACCGGCGTGGCGCGCGGCGCTTTCGGTTTTGCAGGCTCCGCTTTCGGCTGGGGTGCAGTGCTTTGAACGGGTTCGACAGGGGATCTGCTTAACATGGAACAGCCGCTTAGCATGAGTGCTACTAAACAGATCGGTAAAGCACGCATAGTATTTCCTCAATGTATGATCAAAACGTCAATATTGAATCAGGAGCTTGTAAAAATGACAAGACGGGCAAGCGCCCGTCCTGAATGATATTACAAATTGTGGAAACAGCCTAAAAATTACCAGCCTTTAACAGCGCCGCCGTTAAACACTTTGTTTGCTGCTTCGTAAACTTCGTCAGACTGATAGGCCTGGACGAATTTCTTCACGTTCTCTGCGTCTTTGTTATCTTCACGCGTCACGATCAGGTTTACGTACGGGGAGTCTTTATCTTCGACAAAGATACCGTCTTTCGCTGGAGTCAGGCCAATCTGGCTGGCATAGGTGGTATTGATAACTGCCAGAGCGATTTGCGCGTCGTCCAGAGAGCGAGGCAGCTGCGGTGCTTCCAGCTCAACAATTTTCAGATTTTTTGGGTTCTCAACAACATCAAGAACGGTCGGCAGCAGGCCAACGCCATCTTTCAGTTTGATCAAGCCCACTTTTTGCAGCAGCAGCAGAGAACGGCCAAGGTTAGTTGGGTCGTTTGGCACGGCAACCTGCGAACCATCCTGCAATTCATCCAGTGATTTGATCTTCTTGGAGTAGCCAGCAATTGGATAAACAAAAGTGTTGCCTACTGCGACCAGTTTGTAGCCACGATCTTTCAGTTGCTGATCAAGGTACGGTTTATGCTGGAAGGCGTTGGCGTCGATATCGCCTTTGCTCAATGCTTCGTTTGGCAGAACATAGTCGTTGAAGGTTACCAGCTCAACGTCCAGGCCATATTTGTCTTTCGCAACTTTCTGCGCGACTTCTGCAACCTGCTGTTCGGCACCAACAATCACGCCGACTTTAATGTGGTTTGGATCTTTTTCATCCTGGCCGCAGCCTACCAGTGCCAGTGATCCAATCAGGGCTCCCACTGCCGCAAAGGTTTTGAATTTGAACGCCATACCTTATTCCTTCTTCAATTATTTATGTTGTGTTGAACGTTACTTGCGAGTGACAGCCCGGACGATGCGGTCGCCTGCGAACTGAATTAAATAAACCAGAATGACCAGCAATACCAGTACCGTGTTCATGACAGTCGCGTTATAGCCGATGTAACCATATTGATAGCCAATCTGACCCAACCCACCGGCACCGACTGCACCACCCATCGCGGAATAACCGACTAGGGTAATCAGGGTAATAGTTGCCGCATTTACCAGACCTGGCAACGCTTCCGGTAACAGCACTTTACGGACGATCTGCATTGGCGTGGCACCCATTGCGCGGGAAGCTTCAATTAACCCGGTTGGGATCTCCAGCAGGGCGTTCTCGACCATACGGGCAATAAACGGTGCTGCACCAACGGTTAACGGAACAATCGCTGCCTGCAAACCAATCGATGTACCGACAATAACGCGGGTAAATGGAATCATCCATACCAGCAAGATAATGAACGGGATGGAACGGAAAATGTTCACAATCGCAGAAACGGTACGATACAGCTTCGCGTTAGCAATAATTTGCCCCGGACGCGTGACATAAAGCAGAACGCCAACCGGCAGACCAATCACAAACCCAAAAAAACCGGATACGAAGGTCATTGCCAGCGTTTCCCATACGCCACGAACCAGCAGCCACATCATCGGCTCAGACATAACCCAGTACCTCTACTTTTACATGGTGTTCCTGCAGCCAGGCAATGGCGGCTTGCGTATCTTGTTGTGTGCCGTGCATTTCAGTCAGCATGATGCCGAACTTAACGCCACCGGCGTAATCCATCTGCGCGCTAATAATGTTGTTATTAACGTTGAAACGACGCGCGGTTTCGGAGAGCAGTGGGGCATCGACCGACTGACCGGTAAACTCCAGACGCAGCATAGGCACGCAGTCAGTGAACGGCTCCGCTTGCAGACGTTCCTGGTAATCTTCCGGGATATCCAGATGCAGAGTCGACTGAATAAATTTTTGCGCCAGCGGCGTTTTCGGATGCGAGAACACTTCACTTACCTTGTCCTGCTCGATCAGTTCGCCATTGCTGATGACCGCCACGCAATCACAAATGCGCTTCACAACGTCCATTTCGTGGGTGATCAACAGAATCGTCAAACCCAGACGGCGGTTGATATCTTTCAGCAGTTCGAGAATAGAACGTGTCGTTGCCGGGTCCAGCGCGCTGGTGGCTTCATCACACAGCAATACTTTGGGATTGCTGGCTAATGCACGGGCAATCGCCACACGCTGTTTCTGCCCACCGGAAAGGTTCGACGGATAGCTATCATGCTTATCACCAAGTCCAACCAATGACAGCAATTCCGTCACGCGACGTTTGATCTCGTCTTTCGGCGTATTGTCCAGCTCCAGCGGCAGAGCCACGTTGCCAAAAACAGTACGCGAAGAGAGCAGGTTAAAATGCTGGAAAATCATACCAATCTGGCGGCGAGCTTTAGTCAACTCAGATTCTGACAGCGTGGTCAGCTCCTGGCCATCGACCAGCACGCTACCCTCGGTTGGGCGCTCCAGCAGGTTTACACAACGTATAAGCGTACTCTTACCCGCGCCTGAGGCACCGATAACGCCATAAATTTGTCCAGCTGGCACATGCAGGCTGACGTTGTTCAACGCCTGGATGGTGCGGGTGCCCTGGTGGAACACTTTGGTGATATTCGAAAGTTTTATCATTGATTATTTATTATCGTCATTAAGTTAGTCGTGGCATTTCGAATGCCTGGAACGGGCAACGCCGTCAATGAAATGGATGTTAAGGCATCCAGACGTCTAAATCAATCAGGTTTATGCGAAGAGCACTTTCTTGCTGGTCGAAACATGCGATACTAGCGTCACATGCCTTATTAAGGAGCTATAAAAGGTGGCGAAGAGCGTACCCGCAATTTTTCTTGACCGTGATGGCACCATTAATGTCGATCACGGCTATGTCCATGAGATCGACAACTTTGAGTTTATCGACGGTGTTATTGACGCCATGCGCGAGCTAAAAAAAATGGGCTTCGCGCTGGTGGTAGTAACTAACCAGTCTGGCATTGCTCGCGGTAAATTTACTGAAGCACAGTTTGAAACGCTGACCGAGTGGATGGACTGGTCGCTGGCGGACCGCGATGTTGATCTGGATGGCATCTATTATTGCCCGCATCATCCGCAGGGTAGTGTTGAAGAGTTTCGCCAGGTCTGCGACTGCCGCAAACCACATCCGGGGATGCTTTTGTCGGCACGCGATTATTTGCATATTGATATGGCCGCTTCTTATATGGTGGGCGATAAATTAGAAGATATGCAGGCAGCGGCTGCGGCGAACGTGGGAACAAAAGTGCTGGTGCGTACGGGTAAACCTATTACCCCTGAAGCCGAAAATGCGGCGGATTGGGTGTTAAATAGCCTGGCAGACCTGCCGCAAGCGATAAAAAAGCAGCAAAAATCGGCGTAATGACTAAAAGATGAGCGGTTGAAATAAAAATGCATTTTTCCGCTTGTCTTCCTGAGCCGACTCCCTATAATGCGCCTCC